>NZ_JBFTPM010000005.1:0-416515 GCF_056398505.1 Rhizobium sp. 01T437 | reverse complement strand
CTGCAGACCTTACTGCAGCCAGCCCGCGCCAACCGATGGCAACGCCATTTGCAGATCTCACGACGACTGAAGGCGCCCTGCAATGACCGCCGGGTGGCTCAGCACCTCCGCGATGAGTTCATCGACAGGCCGTGATGAATCGAGCCGCAAAATCGGCCTCGTCAGCGTCTTCAGCCACTCCTCATGCCCAACGAGACTTCGGCGTTCCGGTCCCGCCGTATCGTAGCTCTCTGCCCATTCCATGAATTCGCGGCTTTTCACCGCCATGTCGCCACCGGGCCTGATCCTCTCGCCGTAGTGCTCCTCCTCGCGCTTGCGGATGCGCTCCATACGCGCGACGGGATCGATCCTCAGAAAGACCACCAGATCGTATAGTGGCTCGAATTCCGCACCCCATTTTATCGCCGAGCCGGAAAGCACCCAGCCGGCATCGGGCAGCGCTTCTTGCCTGAGCATCGCGATACGCGCTCCAACCTCGCGCTGCGTCGTGAAGGGCGGATCGGTCGGCATCCAGAAGAAATGATCCGTATCGAGATGACGGATGTCGAGCAGCTCGGCCAGCGCCAGGCCAAGCGTGGTCGTGCCGGAGCCCGAGGCTCCCGTGATATGGATGCGCATCATACAACTCTCAAAGGCTGATATCGAAAGGGATGGTCCGCATAGCGCAGAGTTATGACAGCCGTTCGAAGGCCGCTCAATCGACCAGCCGGAATTCCAGCATCAGATTGCGCTGCAGGATGGAGTGATTGTCGTCCGACACCAGGATGACATGCGTCGTGCCATCGGCTGCCTGGAAGGTATCGAGTCCTTCCATATTGTCGATATCGTAATTGAAGTTGCCCTCGACGAGCAGCTCGCCGTTCACGATGGCGCCGGGCTTGATGTCTGCTCCCTTGATGCGGCGAATGCGCATGCCGATACCTTCGGCCATGTTGAAGCGCCGCTCCAGCAGCAGCAGGTCCCCGCCCGGCAGGAAGGCACCGTCAGTCACATCAAAGCTGCCATCCTTCTCGACCGTGAACTGCCCCTTCAGAGGCCCGCCCAGAATAGCTGCAAGCCGGTTGCCGTCCTCGTCGAGGCTACGCTCCGCCACGATTACGGGCGCGCCTTTCAGCGGGCTCGAGTCGGGGGCTACGACAACGGTTTCAATGCCGCGGTTTGCCCGCATCTCGTCGCGGGGAATGAGGATCCCGACCGTCGACAAGGATCGCGAGTCGAGAAAACCGGGATCCGGATAGACGTCGACGCGATGGTCCTGCTCGAAGGAAACGAGAATCCGGTCGCCATCGAGCGCGAGCCCTTCGGCATCCATGCGCCCCTTTCCCTCATAGATCCGGCCAACACGATCCCGCATTGGCGTGATCTCGACACCGGAAAGACCGGACAGCCTGCCCTTGGCATCGCGCTCGATGCTGCCCGTCAGCCAGTGCCCGGTATCGAGCACGCCGATGAAACCGTTGCCGTCAGGGCGCATGCGGATGGAGGAAAGCGAGCCGAAAAGGGAATTGCTCGACACCATCTCCAGCCCGCCGATAAATTCCACGGGGCCGAAGCGGGTTTCGTCGCGGCCGATATGGAAATCCGAAATCTTGCGGCTGATGATCTTCGCAGGCTCGCCCGCATGAGCGCCTGACAAGCCTGTCGCGAGGCCAAGGACAAGCAGAGCCGCGCGGGACAGGTTTTCAAACGCCATGCGGATGTTTTCCCCGAAACTGTATCAGCCAGCGCGGCGCAGGCGGCCACCACGCGGCTGTGCGGCATGATCCTCGAACAATTCGGCAAGCTGCTCTGTCATAGCGCCGGCAAGCTCGTCCGCATCGACGATCGTCACGGCGCGGCGATAGTAACGTGTCACGTCATGGCCGATGCCGATTGCCAGAAGCTCGACCGGAGAACGCGTCTCGATCTGTTCGATCACGGCCCGCAGATGCCGCTCCAGATAATTGCCCGGATTGACCGAAAGCGTGGAATCATCGACCGGCGCACCATCCGAAATCATCATCAGGATACGGCGCTGCTCGCGCCGCGCCAGCAGGCGATTATGCGCCCAGATCAGCGCTTCTCCATCGATGTTTTCCTTGAGCAGGCCTTCGCGCATCATCAGGCCGAGATTGGTGCGTGCGCGCCGCCACGGGGCATCGGCCGACTTGTAGACGATGTGACGCAGGTCGTTGAGACGACCGGGCGTCTGCGGCTTGCCATTGGCAAGCCAGTTCTCGCGTGCCTGACCGCCTTTCCAGGCCTTTGTCGTGAAGCCGAGGATCTCTACCTTGACGCCACAGCGCTCCAACGTGCGCGCCAGGATATCGGCGCAGGTCGCGGCAACCGTGATCGGCCGGCCGCGCATGGAGCCGGAATTGTCGATCAGCAGCGTCACGACCGTATCGCGGAACTGCGTGTCGCGCTCCATCTTGAAGGAGAGCGGCTGTGTCGGATCGATGATGATGCGCTGCAGGCGGGCCGTATCGAGATAGCCTTCCTCGAGATCGAAATCCCAGGAGCGGTTCTGCTGCGCCATCAGCTTGCGCTGCAGGCGGTTGGCAAGACGRCCGACAGCGCCCTGAAGATGCGCCAGCTGCTTGTCGAGGAAGGCGCGCAGGCGCTCCAGTTCGGCGGCATCGCACAGCTCTTCGGCCGTAATGATCTCGTCGAATTCCTCCGTATAGACGTGGTAATCGACCTTTTCATTGAAATCAGCAAACGGCGTGTTCGGACGGCGGGTTTCGCCCGGCGTCTCGGAATCGTCATCGCCCTCTTCCATCATGTCGTCGTCGGAGATTTCGGCACCTTCGGTTTCGCCGTCCTCCATCTGCTCGTCGGAGACTTCGCTATCTTCGACGGGTGCGGCATCGCTGCCGGCATCCTCGTCGACCTCATCCTCGTTCTGCTCGTCGCCGGTCGGCTGATCATCCTCGTTGGACTGATCGTCGGCGTCAGGATCGCTGTCGTCATCGCCATATTCCTCGGCCATTTCCATGGCCGAAAGCATATTGCGGATGACCTTCGAGAAGGCCTGCTGGTCGTTGATGACACCGGTGAGATTGTTGAGCTCGCTGCCAGCCTTGTCTTCGATGAAGGAACGCCACAGGTCGAGAACTTTTCCGGCCGAAGCCGGCGGCTTCTGGCCGGTGAGCTTTTCGCGCACCATCATCGCAACGGCTTCGCCGATCGGCGCATCTTCCTGCCGTTCGATTCCGGTGAAATTCGCCTTGGCGTACTTCTCCTCGGTCATGGAACGCAGATTGGCAGCCATGCCTTCCATCCGCAGCGAACCGATCGATTCCACGCGCGCCTGCTCGACAGCGTCGAAGATCGCCCGGGCATCCGAGCCCTGCGGCGCCATGCTGGAATGGACCTTCTCGTCGTGGCAGGCGATACGCAGTGCCATGGAATCGCCAAGGCCACGCGTCACCGCCAACTCATGCGCCGTCGGACGCTTAGAAAGCTCCGGCAGACGAATGCGCTCGCCTGTCATGCCGGGACGCTCATTGGCGAAGGCCACTTCGACCTGGTCATCACCCGCGATTGCGCGCACGCAGCCCGTTATCGCCCGCCGCAACGGCTCGACATCGACGGGCGCACCAGGCTTTGCTTTCGAATTGTCACCACGAGATGCCATGATCGACTGGCCTTAAGCCCCCAGCACGATGTTGGCCGCGCTTTCCTTCAGTTCCACGCCGAAGGCGCGCTGATAGTGCTCGGCCACCAGAGGACGCTCCAACTCATCACATTTATTGAGGAAGGTAACGCGGAAGGCGAAGGCGATATCGCCGAAGATCTCGGCATTCTCGGCCCAGGTGATGACTGTACGCGGGCTCATGACCGTGGAGAGATCACCGTTCATGAACGAAGCGCGCGTGAGATCCGCAACGCGGACCATCTTGGAAACCGTATCACGGCCKTCCTTGTCCTTGCCGAAGCTCTTCACCTTGGCGGCGACTATATTCACTTCGTGGTCGTGCGGCAGATAGTTCAGCGTCGAGACGATCGACCAGCGGTCCATCTGTGCCTGGTTGATCTGCTGCGTGCCGTGATAGAGACCCGTCGTATCCCCAAGACCGATGGTGTTGGCGGTCGCAAACAGGCGGAAGGCCGGGTGAGGACGGATGACACGGCTCTGGTCGAGCAGCGTCAGGCGGCCGGAAGATTCCAGCACGCGCTGGATGACGAACATGACGTCCGGGCGGCCGGCATCATATTCGTCGAAGACGAGCGCGACATTGTGCTGGTAGGCCCAAGGCAGGATGCCGTCCTTGAATTCGGTGACCTGCAGCCCGTCCTTGACGACGATCGCGTCCTTGCCGACGAGATCGATACGGCTGACATGGCTATCGAGGTTGATACGCACGCAAGGCCAGTTGAGGCGCGCGGCAACCTGCTCGATATGCGAAGACTTACCCGTGCCGTGGTAGCCGGAGATCATCACGCGTCGGTTATGGGCAAAGCCGGCGAGGATCGCGAGCGTCGTCTCACGGTCGAAGAGGTAATCGGTGTCGAGATCCGGCACATAGGCGTCGCCCTTGCTGTAGGCGGGAACGCGGATGTCGGAATCGATGCCGAAGGCCTCGCGGACCGAAACGGTGGTGTCGGGCAGTTCGGAAATATCAAGTTCGATCTTGCTCATCATGTCTCCAAGGCGGGTGATGGCACCCGGCCATACTGTCTCAGGCCATTTCGCAATCATGACGCCGCGATATTTATTCCGCGCCCGTCAGGTCGGAACGTCGGCGATACTTCTCCGGGACTGAAACGAAACCTCGGCGGGATAATGACCGCTGGCGAGCATTCTTGAAAGAGTCCCGGACAAGAAACGCCGCGTCCGGAAGGTCGGCAGAGGCGATGTCGGGAAAACGCACAAATGTATGCCGCGGTTGCCTGCGGCCTCAGCCGATGTGGACCATACCCGATTGAAGCTTAAGAGCAAGGACGGGAATTAACAAAAACCGTTCTGCTTCAATAATTGATAGGCCTGGATGACGGCGCGGAAACGCTCTTCCGAGCCGCGATCGCCGCCATTCGCATCGGGGTGATGTTTCTTGACCAGTTCCTTGTACTTGCTCTTGATCTCCGCCGAGGTGGCGTTCGCCGCAAGTCCCATCGTATCGAAAGCCTTGGCTTCCAGCGATTTCAGCTTGCGGGCTTGCGGAAAACGCGGGCCGCTGCCCTTACCGCTACCTTCCTTCACGAAACCGAACGGATCACGCACGCGCGAATAGGCGCCGGAGCGAACTTCGGCATGCAGCGGGCTGTTCTTGGCATCCTTGTTGACGCCGACCGTCCAGGTGGGGCGATGACCGGTGATCGCCTCCTTCTGGTAGCGCGCAATTTCGCCGTCCGAGAGGCCGGAGAAATAATTGTATCCCTTGTTGTAGTCCTTGACGTGCTCGAAACAGAACAAAAAGAACTGGCCTTCCGCATTGCGTCCCACAGGAGCGCGATGCGTGCCTTTTTTGTCGCAGCCGTCCCACTGACAGCTTGGAGGCGCCTGTTCGGGCTCCTGCTCTCGCCTGCGGCGCGTTCGGATGCGATCGAAGTATTTGGAATCAAGTCTCATGGCGGCGCTAATTATGGGGCTGCTGACTGCTGACAACAAGAATTGACAAACGGGAATGTTGCTGGCTTGGTGGGAACCTTTTCCATGAACTCAAAAGACCCCGTGATGACACTCCAGACCAGCATCGAAGAGAAGCTCAAGGCGACCTTCGCACCCGAACGCCTCTCCGTCATCAACGAGAGCCATCTGCATGCCGGCCACCAGCCGGACATCACGGGCACTGGCGAGACGCATATGCGCGTTCGCATCGTCTCTGCAAAATTCGTCGGCATGTCTCGGCTGCAACGGCATAGGGCGATCACCGACCTCTTGAAGCCCGAGCTGGATGCCGGGCTTCACGCATTGGCCGTCGAGCCGGCTGCGCCGGGCGAACCGACGCGCTGGTAGAGCCTACTTTCATGCAATTCCGGACACAAACCGCTGCGCACTTTTGCGTGAATTGCTCTAGCGGATAATCAGCGCCGTCGCGTAAAGCCCGAAACCAAAGACGGTATGGGCGAGCAGATTGAGCACACGGACCTTCGTGGGATTCGGCGTCTTCGAAGCCGCCCAGCCAAGCCCAAGACCCGGCTGCATCAGGAACCAGCCCGCACCGACGGTGACGATGCCGAGGATCCAGGCCGGCAGGAAAGTCGGCGCGGCAAACCAGGCCGGACCGACGAAGATCGCCAGCAGAATGCCGTAGAGGATTCCGACCGCGTAGTGGCCGATCCAGCCGAGCGCCAGCTCGTTGGCATAGGGCGCGGCATCAGCGATATTATCGTGAAAGACCTTGCCCTTGCCGAGATGCCAGAACCAGCGGCCGGCTGGCGCCCAGTTCGGCGACGGCGTCACGCCGAGCTTTGCGAGCAGGATCGCCCAGATATCCATGAGGACGGTTGCCCCGATGCCGATGGCGACGGATCGCCAGAGAATGTCGAACATGTCAGATCCTGTAGGATGAGCCGGCGCACGGAAATGGCGCCGGTAACGGAAATCTTGGTCAGGCGGGCTTGGCCTCGTCTTCCTCGGCGGGGCGGATGCGCAGCTTGGTGATGCGGTTCTTTTCCCGCTTCATGACGACGAAGCGCTTGCCGTAGAAAGTGAAGGCCTGTCGCTCTTCGGGAATGGTCATCGATTCATGGATGACGAGACCGGCAATCGTCGTCGCCTCCTCGTCCGGCAGGTTCCAGTCGAGTGCGCGGTTGAGATCGCGGATTGATACGCCACCATCGACGACGATGGAACCGTCTGCCTCTTGGCGCACACCCTGCATGTCTATATCGTGTTCGTCTGAGATATCGCCGACGATCTCTTCGAGAATATCCTCGAGCGTCACGACGCCCTGCACCTCGCCATATTCGTCGACGACGACGGCGAAATGCTGCTTGCGGCGGAGGAAGGCATTGAGCTGGTCTTCGAGATTGGTGCTGTCGGGCACGAACCAGGGTTTCTGGGCGATCTTCACGATGTCGAGCTGCTGCGGCTCCATGTTCGGCTCGGCGAGCGCCCGCAACAGATCCTTGGCGTGTACGACGCCGATGATGTTGTCGATCGTACCGCGCCATAGCGGCATGCGCGTATAGGGACTTTCGAGGACCGCCCGGACCACGGATTCCGGCGGATCGTCGGCATTGATCGCCCGCATCGCCATGCGGTGGACCATGATATCGGAAAGCTCGAGTTCGCCGAGATCGAGCACGCCACCCAGACGGTCACGGTCGGCCTTTACGACGGAACCCTCGCGATGCAGCAGGTCGACGGCGCCGCGCAGCTCTTCATGCGCTGACAGCATCGAGACTTCGCGCGACAAGTTGATCCCGAAAAGACCGAGGATCCGGCGCACGATCGCATTGACGAAGGAAGAGAGCGGACCGACCACGGCGACGAAGAGCCGTGTCGGTATTGCAACATTGAGCGCAAAACGCTCCGGCGTGGAGATCGCCCAGCTCTTCGGCAGAACCTCCGCGAAGATGACAAGGATAATAGTCATGGCAAGCGTTGCCAGCGCCACACCAGAATTGCCGAAGATCCCCAGAAATACGCTTGTCGCCAGCGACGAGGAGAGAATATTGGCGAGGTTGTTACCGATCAGCAGCGCACCGATCAGCCGGTCACGACGCTCGATGAGGGTTCTGACGAGACCGGCGCGCTCATCGCCATTGGCTTCCAATGTATGGATCCGGCTTCTCGAAACGGCGGTCAGCGCGGTTTCGGACCCCGAAAAGAAGGCAGACATCAATACCAGGGCCACGATCGAAACGATCTCCGGCCAGTAGACCGATAAAAACGCCAGGGTGCCTTCGACTGACATCAGGGATGTTTTTCCTTGAGAAAGTTGATCACTTCGGAAGCCGGCACGTCATCGGCGACGAAGGACTGGCCGATGCTGCGTGTAAGAATGAAGGTGAGCTTACCGCCCTTGACCTTCTTGTCCTGCGCGATCGCATCCATTAGCACTTCGGCCGGCGGCAGGGTGCCCGGGATTTCCGACATGCGGGTCGGCAGGCCGACAGCCTTTAGATGCGCCTCGACGCGGCGGGCATCATCGGGGCTTGCAAGGTTCATGCGCGCCGAAAATTCATGCGCCAGCACCATGCCGATCGAAACACCTTCACCATGAACCAGCCGGCTGCTGTCATAGGCGGTCGCGGCCTCCAGCGCGTGGCCGAAGGTGTGGCCGAGATTGAGCAGCGCCCGCTGGCCGTTTTCCCGTTCGTCAGCAACCACGACATCCGCCTTCGCCTGGCAGCTGACCGCAATTGCTTCGATACGGGCCGAACCGCCTGCAAAGACCGCCTGCCAGTTGTTCTCCAGCCAGGCGAAGAAGTCCGGCTTGTCGATCAGGCCATACTTGGCGACTTCGGCATAACCGGCGCGGAATTCGCGTTCGCTCAGGGAATTCAGGACATCCGTATCGGCGAGAACCAGATCCGGCTGATGGAAGACGCCGATGAGGTTCTTGCCGTGGCGGCTATTGATGCCGGTCTTGCCGCCGACGGAGGAATCCACTTGGGCGAGCAGCGAGGTCGGCACCTGTACGAAGCGCACGCCGCGCCTGACAATGCCAGCCGCAAAACCCGAGAGGTCGCCGATGACGCCGCCACCGAGCGCGATGACATAGTCATTGCGTTCGACGCGCGCTTCGAGAACCTTGTCGCAGACATTGATCAGATGCTCGAAACTCTTGGTCTTCTCTCCGGCCGGCAGCACGACATCAGCCGAGACGATGCCGGCAGCGTCGAGGCTCGCCTTCAAGGCATCGAGATAAAGCGGCGCCACATGCTCGTCAGTGATGATAGCCGCCTTGCGGCCCTTGAGCCGCGAGCCGATCTCGCCCCCGGCGCTGGCGATCAGCCCTGGCCCGATCAGAATGTCATAAGCACGTTCGCCAAGCGGTACATGCACCTTGCGGACGGCGGAAGCGGGGGTGATCGCGCTCATGATACTGCACTTTCCTTCTGGGCCTCGACCACGGCTCTCAGCACTTCATCGGCCATGACTTCCTTGCGCACGTCGCGCGAAAGCACCGTGAGATCGGCTTCGGCATAAACGGGGTAGCGGGCGTTCATCAGATTTTCGAGCGTCTGCTTCGGGTTTTCGGTCTTCAGCAGCGGACGTGTATCGCGCTTGTTGACCCGGTCCCAGAGCACGTCGAGATCGGCCTTCAGCCAGACCGAAAGGCCGCCCTTCTTGATATGCCTGCGCGTGCGGGCGTTGATGAAGGCGCCGCCGCCGGTAGAGACGACACGCGGACCGCCTTTCAGCAGGCGCTTTATCACCCGCGCTTCGAGCGCCCGGAACTCTTCTTCTCCATAGGCCGCGAAAAGCTCCGTGATCGTCATGCGCGAAACGCGCTCGATCTCTATATCGCTGTCGATGAAGGGAACGCCGAGCTGCTGCGCAACGAGGCGCCCGACCGAGGATTTTCCGGCACCCATGAGGCCGACGAGGATCAGATTGCGTGAACCAAGCGCGGCGCGAGCTCTATCTCTCAGGCTGTCTGCAACGGAAACTGGGGGTTCACTCATCGGTCCATTCACACTTTGTTTGCAAACGGTATCGACAAATGCGGGTGTAGCGTCAAGTCGCGGGCAAGGGAATCATGGTCTCACTGCCGCTTCTTGCACTTGCAAACATGCTTCTTATAACAGAAGCAGAGTTCTAAGGAGTAGTCGGATGCCGAGCCTGATCCGTTTCCTGTCCGTCCTGGCGGTCATCGCCGGACTGATCTATGGAGCGATGTGGGCGCTCGTCACCTTCGTCGAGCCGCAGGAACGCGATGTGACGATCCGCATCCCCTCCGAGCGGGTGAACCCGCCGTCGACCGGCACGATCAACACCACGAAGAAGTGACGCGATGAAGGATCTCGGCCGCGTCCATGTGGAATCATTTCTGGAAATGATGAGTGCCGAGCGGGGTGCTGCAGTCAATACGCTGCAATCCTACGAACGCGATCTGGACGACTTGCGCTCCTTCCTTCACGGCCGCAGCATTCGCCTGACCGAAGCGGCTTCGGGCGATCTCGGCGCCTATCTCGGCTCGCTATCCGCGCAGGGTTTCAAACCCTCCTCACAGGCCCGCCGCCTTGCCTCCATGCGGCAGTTCTACAAATTCCTCTATGCCGAGGGCCTGCGCACCGACGATCCGACCGGCATTCTCGATGCGCCGAAGAAGGGCCGCTCCCTGCCGAAGACGATGGGCGTCGAGGAAGTGACCAAGCTGCTTACTCAGGCAGAAACCGAGGCCGCTGACCCTGCCCCCGGCCGGCTTCATCGCATGCGCATGCTGGCGCTGCTGGAACTGCTCTATGCCACCGGCATGCGTGTCAGCGAACTCGTCTCGCTTCCAGCCCGCGTTCTCGATCAGGAAGGCCGTTTCCTGATGATCCGCGGCAAGGGCAACAAGGAGCGGCTGGTACCGCTTTCCCAATCGGCCATTGCCGCTCTGAAATCCTACGGCCGCATGCTGGCGTCTGAAAACGCCGCATCAAAACAGCCCCAGGAGAGCCCCTGGCTCTTCCCGGCCGCCTCAAAAGAGGGATACTTGCCGCGCCAGGTTTTCGCCCGCGATCTCAAGAATCTGGCAATCCGCGCCGGCCTCACGCCGTCGATGATTTCGCCACACGTCATGCGACACGCCTTCGCGAGCCACCTTCTGGCCAATGGCGCGGACCTGCGTGTCGTGCAGGAACTCCTCGGCCATTCAGACATTTCGACGACACAAATCTATACGCATGTTCTGGAAGAACGGCTCCAGCAGCTCGTCCATACGCACCACCCCCTTGCAAAACAGGCGAAAAAGCACGAATAGGACCGGCGACAAGGGGCGGAACCAGGAAACTGCCCCGCGCACAAGGAACGGAAACGCACCTCATGCACAACTATCTCGACTTCGAAAAGCCGATCTCCGACCTCGAAGGTAAGATCATCGAGCTTAAGAAGCTGGCGACGGAAGACGAAAGCATCGACACCTCCGACGAAGTCGGCAGGCTCGAAGTCCGCGTCCGCGAGGCGATCGTCGAGATCTATTCGAAGCTCAACGCCTGGCAGAAGACGCAGGTCGCGCGCCATCCGCAGCGTCCGCATTTCGTCGATTACGCCAAGACACTCTTTCAGGAATTCACGCCACTTGCCGGCGACCGCAAGTTTTCCGAGGATGCCGCCATCCAGGCCGGTCTTGCCCGCTTCCGCGGCCAGCCGGTCGCCGTCATCGGCCAGGAGAAGGGCAACGACACCAAGAGCCGCCTGAAGCACAATTTCGGCAGCGCCCGTCCTGAAGGTTACCGCAAGGCGATCCGTATCCTCGAAATGGCGGATCGTTTTCAGCTTCCGGTCATCACCCTCGTCGATACCGCAGGCGCCTATCCGGGTGTCGGCGCCGAAGAGCGCGGTCAGGCCGAAGCCATCGCCCGTTCGACGGAGATGTGCCTCGGCGTCAAGGTGCCGCTGATCTCGATCGTCATCGGCGAAGGCGGCTCGGGCGGCGCGATAGCGATTGCTACCGGCAACCGCGTCTACATGCTCGAACATTCGATCTACAGCGTCATCTCGCCGGAAGGTGCTGCCTCGATCCTCTGGCGCGATTCCACCCGCGCCAAGGAAGCTGCGACCAACATGAAGATCACGGCGGAGGACTTGAAGGCCCTCGGCGTCATCGACGGCATCATCCCCGAGCCGCTCGGCGGCGCCCACCGCGATCCCGACAGCGTCATCGCCGCCACCGGCGATATGATCTCCAACGCGCTTGCCGAAATGGCCTCCCGTTCCGGCGAACAACTGCGCAATGACCGCCGCCAGAAGTTCCTCGCCATGGGCCGCAATCTGTAAAATCCACAGGTCGGCGCAGTTGATTGGGGCCAAATCTTGGCCACAATAATGTTATCTGTAACATCAGCGCTTGCAGGGCACCTTGGGGTAAGTCATAGGCTGGTAAGGATTTATCAAGTATAAGCCGCCTATGATTCCGCGCTACGCCCGGTTTCCGCAAGCGGGTTGGGTCGCATTATTGATGGGCTGATTGAATGCGCATACGTCATTTTGCCTATGTTTCGCTCATGGCGCTGGCTCTGACCGGCTGCAATGATGCATTGGAATCGGCTCAAGGCATCGACCTTTCGACCGTCAAGAACAAGGTGGAGCAGCCGCTTCCCGCCCACATCCTTGCCGACATATCGGCCAAGGGCATGGACCGCAACTCGCCGATCATGATCCGCATCTTCAAGGAAGAAGGTGCGCTGGAAGTCTGGAAGGCGAAGACGGACAATCGGTTTGAGAAGATCGCCGGCTACAAGATCTGCGCCTGGTCCGGCAAGCTCGGCCCGAAGGTGAAGACCGGCGACCGGCAGGCGCCGGAAGGTTTCTACAACCTGAGCCGCGCCAACCTGAACCCCAATTCCAAATATTATCTGGCGATCAACACCGGTTTCCCGAACCGGTATGATGCCGTCAACGGCCGCTCCGGCAGCGATCTGATGATCCATGGCGCCTGCTCATCGTCCGGCTGCTATTCGATGACCGACCAGCAGGTTCTGGAAATCTACGCCTTTGCCCGTGACGCCTTCAAGGGCGGCCAGGAAAGCGTTCAGCTTCAGGCGTTCCCCTTCCGCATGACCGCCGAGAACATGGTCAAGCACCGCCTCGATACGAATTACGATTTCTGGAAGATGCTGAAGGTCGGCTACGACAATTTCGAAGTCACCAAGCGCCCGCCGGAAGTGAATGTCTGCGAGAAGAAATACGTCTTCAACCAGCAGGCAACCGATGGCGGCAGCTTCAATCCGGCCGGCAAGTGCCCAGCCATGTCAACGCCGCCGGCGCTGACGGTGGCTCTCGCTTCTTACGGCAAGACCTATGATGCCGATTATCAGACGGCCCTGAAGAAATATGACGGCCTTGCCTGGTACGACCCGACGGAGGCCGAGCGCAAGGCCGTTGTCGCCAAGCTCCGCAAAGGCCGTGAACTGGCCTATGCGCCAACCGGCACATCGCTGGAAGCTGGCCGCATGGTCAAGGTCGCTGAACTTGAAGACATGATGGCCAAGCAGTCCGCCCAGAGCGTTGCCGCCAAGACTGCCAATGGCGCAACGCCGACAACGCAGGCTCAAGTGACTGCCGTTGCCGCAGCACTGCCGGCAAACATCCCGGTACCGATGCAGAACCCGCTGGCCTATGCCGCGCCCGAGCCCGCGCCGCAGGAAACCGCCGACGCCACCAAGAAGCCGTTCTGGAAGTTCTGGGCCAGGAACTGATTGGCTTGGACGCCATTCTCTACGATCTGCGCGGGCTCAAATGCCCGCTTCCCGTCATCAAGACGCGCAAGAAGCTGGCGGCTATGCCGAGCGGTGCGATGATCCTCGTCGACACCAGCGATCCGCTTGCCGTCATCGATATCCCGCATTTCTGCAATGAAGATGGCCACGAGCTTGTTAGCACGGAAAAGACCGAGCGCGGCCACCGTTTCCTGATCCGCAAGGGATAGAGCGTTTTCTGATTAGATCCGCATGCCYGGAATGGCGAGCGGATTGTCGCTGAGCGCAGCCCGGTCAGGCGTGTCGATCCGAGGCTTGCCCAGGAAGGCGTCGAAGAGATCTTTCACGAAAGCCTCAGGCAGATCCTTGGTGATCAGCACCATGCGCGTGCGCCGGTCCTCAGGATTCGGCCAGGCAGCAAGCCGCACCGGCGGGTGGAAGATGCTCTGGACGCCGTGCAGCACCAGCGGGCGCTCCGGCCGGTCTGAGGTGGCGATGATCGCCTTCATGCGCAGAAGCTTCTCCCCATGCGCCGAACGCAGGAGATCGATGAACATTTCGAGCGCCATCGGATCGATTGCCTTCTCCTCGATGATCGAGAAGGAGCGGATCGACGCATCGTGACGGTTGATATCGTGCGGGTCTTGATGCTCGTGGCCATGATGATGGTGATGACCGTGATCATGGCCATGGTCGTGATGATGATGGCCCTCATGCTCGTCCTCATCATGCAGCCAGCGGCGGACATCGGCGATTTTTGTGCCGGGATCATAAAGCCCGTTGACGAAAATACGCGCTGAGCCTGCCTCATCGCTGTCGGCGTCCATGACGGCGGCGCGCGGATTGAGCCCATGCAGACGTGCCATCAGCGTATCCGTATCGCCGGCTATGCTCTGTTTCGAAACGATCAGCCGATCGGCGACAGCCGCCTGCTTGCGCGCCTCTTCGTGATTATCGAGCGTCTGCAGGCCATTCACGGCATCGACGACGGTGACCACACCATCAAGCTCGAAATTCTGCGCAATGATCGGATTGCCCATGATCGCCTGCATGACGGGAGCCGGATCGGCAAGGCCGGTGGTTTCGATGACCGCGCGTCTGACCGGCTTCACACGGCCCGTCTGCACTGCATCAATCAGGTTCGCCAGCGTATCGACCAGTTCCCCACGCACGGTGCAGCAGAGGCAGCCATCGGAGAGCTCGATGATGGAATCACCGGAACTTTCGACAAGCAGATGATCGATGCCGACATCTCCGAATTCGTTGATGATGACGGCCGCATCCTTCATGGCAGGATCTTTGAGGATGCGGTTCAGAAGCGTCGATTTACCGGCGCCGAGAAAGCCGGTCAGGATGGTGACCGGGATCTTGTCGCTAAGCGTGCTCATGGTTTTTCCTCAGAAGGATTTTGGCCGCGGGAGCGGAACAGGCACATTGGCAAGCGCTTCCACAGCATCGCCCTTGGCGGTCTTGTCGTTCTGCGCGACCGGCTGCGGATCCTGCCCCGGAATGAGGCCGGCGAATACGAATTGCGGCTCGTGATCCATCTCGTGAATATAGGGCGACTGCACCTTCATGCGGCCGACTTCGTCGCGCGTTTCGCTGCGCACCTTCGCGCCCTTGGCGCTGCAGATATCGGCCGTGATGTCGTTCACCTGGTCCTGCCCCGGACCGTAGGGCCTCAGCGAGCCTAGTGTGTCATTTGCCGCAAACTGCGTGGTGAAGCCCTTCTGCAACAGGTTGGCAGTAGCATCGGCGCGAGCCGCCAGGCTGTCGGTGCCGAGAACGACGGAAACCAGCGTCCGGCCATTGCGCGTCGCAGAACCGATCTGATTGAAGCCCGAGGCGCAGATGAAGCCGGTCTTCATGCCATCGGCGCCAGCAAAGCGGCCGATCAGCATGTTGATGTTCGGGACGTTCTGCTTGCCGTTCGTGAAGCCTTCCAGCGAGAAATAACCGGCATATTGCGGGAAGTCGCGGCGCAGCGCCACCGTCAGGATCGCAAGGTCACGCGCCGTCGTATACTGGCCGTTGCCCGGCAGGCCGTTCGGATTGACAAAATGCGAATCCGACATGCCGAGCTTCGCCGCCTCGGAATTCATGCGCACGACGAAAGCTTCCTGGGTGCCGCCGACCGCTTCCGCAACGGCAACAGCAATGTCATTGGCCGACTTCACCATCAGGATCTTCAACGCGCTGTCGAGCGTGAATTTCTGGCCAGGCTTGAAGCCCATCTTGGCCGGTGGCGCCGACGCGGCCCGCTTGCTCATGACGACGGGTGTGTCGAGGTTGATCTGGCCGGAGCGGATCGCATCGAACACCGTATAGACGGTCATCAGCTTGGTCAGCGAAGCCGGATACCACTTGCGGAAGGCTTCCTCATGCTCCAGCACGCGACCAGTCTGCACGTCGACGAGAATATGCGGGTTGGCCTTGGCAAGTGTAACGGACGAGACAAGAACCGCTGTTGCTGTCGCTATAAAAGAAAAGGGCCGCAAAGCGGCGAACAAACGATCGTGGCGCGTCGACAAGTGCTCGTCCTTCAGGGAATTATCTCGAAACCTTCCCCTATTTACCCTATATGGCTATGACATGGCAAAGGTCATTGACTAAGTTATTTCCAAGGCATCACGCCCTTGTGATGCTTTCAGACAGGCCCCACGCATTTCATTTACAGGAAGCCAAGAATGCCGATTCTGAATAGAGCCGCCGAACTTCAGGACGAAGTCGCAGAGTGGCGCCGCCACATCCATGCGCGGCCGGAACTTCTCTTCGCGGTCGAAAATACGGCTGCCTTCGTTGCTGAAAAGCTTAAGGAATTCGGCGTCGATGAAATCGTCACCGGCATCGGTCGCACCGGCGTCGTCGGCCTCATCAAGGGCAAGGGCGAAGGTGCCCGCACGGTCGGCCTGCGCGCCGATATGGATGCCCTGCCGCTCACCGAAATCACCGGCAAACCTTGGGCATCGAAAACACCTGGCAAGATGCACGCCTGCGGCCATGACGGCCACACCGCCATGCTACTCGGTGCAGCGAAATATCTCGCAGAGACCCGCAACTTCAATGGCAATGTCGCTGTGATCTTTCAGCCCGCCGAAGAAGGCGGCGGCGGCGGCAACCTGATGGTCAAGGACGGCATGATGGAGCGCTTCGGCATCGAAGAGGTCTACGGCATGCACAATCTGCCGGGCCTGCCCGTCGGTCAGTTCGCCACCCGCAAAGGCCCCATCATGGCGGCGACCGACGAGTTCACCGTCACCATCAAGGGCCGCGGCGGCCATGCGGCGCAGCCGCACCGTACGATCGACCCGATCGCGATCGGCGCGCAGATCGTCTCGAACCTGCAGTTGATCGCCTCGCGCAGCGTCAATCCGCTACGTTCGGTCGTGGTCTCCGTCACCAAATTCAATGCCGGCTTCGCCCATAACGTCATCCCCAATGACGCAACCTTCGCCGGCACGATCCGCACGCTGGATGACGAGGTGCGCGCCCAGGCCGAAGCGCGCCTCCGCGAAGTCGTGGAAGGCATCTGCGCTGCCCATGGTGCGGCAGCCGACATCAACTTCCACCGCAACTACCCCGTTACCTTCAATCATGCGGATGAAACGGAACATGCCGTCGCCATCGCCAGCGACATTGCCGGCGAAGCCAACGTCAATCCCGAGGTCGATCCGATGATGGGCGGCGAGGATTTCTCCTACATGCTGAATGCCCGTCCCGGCGCCTTCATCTTCATCGGCAACGGCGACACCGCCGGCCTGCATAACCCCGCCTACGACTTCAACGACGACGCAATCGCCCACGGCATTTCCTACTGGGTGCGCCTTGCCGAACAGCGCCTCGGCGCCTGAGATGAAACGACATTAGAAACACTGAAAAGGCTTGGCTTCCTGCCAAGCCTTTTGTATGCATGGCAACCAAGTGGTCCCGTAGCTCAGCAGGATAGAGCACCAGATTCCTAATCTGGGGGTCACGCGTTCGAATCGCGTCGGGATCACCATTCTCTCACCGATAGCCAGGTCGCCACCGCACGGCGCGTTTTGCGCCAACCCCGAACAGTGCCGCGACGACCCGCCCGCCGACGAACCCGATTGCCGCCCAGACGAGGCCGGCGAAGCTGACGGGGACGCCGGGCACGAAGTCACGCCATGTATTGGCAACTATCCCCTCATCGGCATTGCGCATCAGCACGAAGGGCTTGGCGACTGGTGCCGCGTCGCCAAGATCCGATTGCTGGGTGACGAGGCGCTCATAGCGCTCCAGCGTACTGCGCATCGAAAGGCCGCGATCGCGCAGGAAATCGTCAGGAGAACGGGCATAGACATCGAGCGCCTGCTGACGATCGAGATGATGGTCTGCGGCCTGTTTCGTGAAGTCGTCGACCATGACCCTGAGCTCGTCGATCGCCCCGCCGATCCGCTGGCGATATTGCTGTGCAAATTCCGGCGCCTGCGAAAAAAGCGTCCCGCCGGCAAGTCCGACGGCCAGTGTGACGGCCCTTCCGATCTGTCTCATGACGAAGTCTCCGGCTGTTCAGACACGAGAACGATTTCGGGCCCCGGCTGGAAACCCAGTCGGGGTCTGCTTTTCTGAAGCATGAGGAACTTCGGAATTTTTCCTGCGTTTTACCGGAAAAACAGGAGTATCCATCATGCGTATTCGAGTGACCCTGCTTGCAATTGGCGGCGCAATCGCCTGCGGTCTGCTCATCGCCGTCAGCTACCAGCCGCAAGGCCCCGTCACCACACATAAGACCGATCGGCTCATTGGTGAAAAGGCGCCCGCCGGCTTCCTGACCGAGCGCTTCGGCTGATCAGCTGAGCGACGGCTTGCGTGCCACGACGTGGAAATATTCCTCGTCTGCCAGTGTTTCGCCACCGAGCGGGCGACCATCGACCGAAAAGAGCAACGGCTCGCCGTTAAAGCCGCTTTCGGTGAGTTGTGAGCGCAGCTGGCCGGGTGTCGTGGCATAGACCATGATGCCGAAATCATGGGCGCGATGCAGTAAGATCGCATGTTCGCCATACCGCTGCTCCAGTGGCGCGAAACGGCGCTCCCGCACCAGTCCCATCGCGTGCTTGAGGAGCCGGAAACTCAGCTTCACCGGGTGGTTGGACCAGACGATTGAGGAGCGGGCGCGGTTTTTGCCAAAACCGTCCCAGTTGCGATTGAAGGTCGAAAAGGCAAACGTGCCGCCGGCCTTCAGCACGCGCGAGACTTCACGCAGGACCGATCTGCGTCCATCCGCGTCGACGGAGTCGATGCCGTTATAGCTGAAAACGACGAGATCGAAGGAGCCATTGGCAAAGGCCGAAAGATCACGTGCATCCATATTTTCGAAGCAAAGACCCAGGTGGTTGGAGCGCGCAAGCGTCACCATCTCGGGCGTATAGTCGATGCCGACATAGGTGCCGGCCTCCCTGGCAAGAAGCGCTGCCGTGCGGCCACCGCCGACGCCGATATCGAGGACGCTGCCGCCTTTGGCATTGGCGAGGCCAATGCCAAACACCATACGTTCGCCTTCATTGATGAAGCCGCTGCTATTGCGATAGTCGCGTCGGGAGAGCGGGTTGCTCCATGTCCGACGGTTGATCATTTCCATCTGATGCATCGAAATACCTGACTTTCCGGGGGCTGTGGAATAGGTCCAAACCTAGGTCAGGGGTCGACTCGGATGAACTTACAGAAAGTTAATGTTCCGTTAATGGTTAATGTCGAACGTTAACCATCGAGTCAGCAAGCAAAATACGGTTTCGAACCGTATGCACGCCTTCAACTGTTCTTGCGATGACTGTTGCCCGCTCGATTTCATCAACCGTACCGACGTGGCCGCTCAAAACGATCTCGTCGCCTTCGGCCGTAACCTCGACATCGGATGCATCGATACCGCCAGCAACGGCCAGCGCATTGGCAACCGCAGATTCCAGCGTCGCGCGGTTGGCATATTCAGCCTCAACCTCGGGCAGATGACCGTGAAATGTCTGTTCCTTGAAGACCATCGTTCTGTCCTCCTTGGTGGTGAGGGAGAAACGCGGCGGACAGGACTTTGGTTTCGCCTACCAGCGAAGCTGATAGTTCAAATTGACATTTCCCGTCCGCCCCGTCGAAAGCGGATCGGCCACAGACGCGCTCAGGCCGAGATTGGGTAGGATGTTCTGGCTGATGGCAACGGTGCTGGAAAAGTCGCCATTGAAATCGCTGACGCTGCTCCCGGCCGAAATCGATGTACCGGTCCACGGATAGATCAGCTTAACCGCCTGCGAAGCCGACACCGTCGCCTGCCGCGCATCGACGGCGTTGTAACCGAGGCTCACCGCGCGTGTCGTCTGCATGTCGAGCGAATCTGAGAGTATCCAGCTTCGCGAACGGCTGAGCATAAGCGCGCCGCTGCCGCGTAACGTATCGACCTGCAGCGTCACATCCTGCTGCGCACGGCTGGCCGGCGTAACGCTCACCTTCTGCAGCTTGCCCCAGAGCATCGCCTGGCCGGAATTCGGCAACGGTGCCCCGCTCTGGTTGGAAGCCAGTGCGAGATCTGCGCCGGCGCTCGTCTCCCATTCCATCGGCAGGCGGAACCCGACCGTCGTTTTGTAGGAACGGGTGGATACCTTCACCGGCGACCAGATCACCAGATCATCCGCAAATACCGGATTGGCCAGTGGCAGAAGCGCAAAAACAAAGCATGCAATCTTTATTTTCGTCATAATATCGCATCGTTTGAACTAGCACGCCGATCGCGCACTGATAGGCGCAGAGCGGACGTGGAGCGCTCGCGTCGAACGCAATGAAGGACGGCGCAGACACGCAATCCCGGTTCAGTCTTCGATTTTTCTTTGGCCCGCGGCCAATGGCATAAATTGCCGGTTGCTCGTCGGACACATCAGTGCCCAGCGGATTTGCCTTTTTCGACCGCAACCGGCCGCAGCAAATGATCATCCCCGTGAGGACCTTTATCAGGATCACATCATGGCGGACCTATGTAAACCCCTCTGGAGCTGAAATTTGCTGCACCGCACACTTGCTGCCTCCCGCGATCCCCTGTAGAGCCGATGCCGAATATGCAATTTCTTGCGAAATCGACCATGATGACGAGCAAAACCGCGCCTCGGCGCCTCAGTATCTTCGGTTCGACCGGCTCGATCGGCCAAAATACGCTCAATGTCATCGATCATCTGGGCGGCCGGGACAATTTCGAAATTTCCGTCCTGACCGGCAACGGCAATGTAGAATTGCTGGCCCAGCAAGCGAAATCGTCGGGCGCGCAGCTGGCTGTCATCGCCAATGACCGGCATTACGAATCACTGAAAAGCGAGCTTTCGGGCAGCGGCATCGCAGTCGCTGCCGGCAAATCCGGCCTGATGGAGGCAGCAGACCGCGAGGCGGACTGGGTGATGGCAGCCATCGTCGGCACGGCCGGCCTTGCTCCTACTCTTGCCGCTGCACGCCGCGGCGCCGATATCGCGCTCGCCAACAAGGAATGTCTTGTTTCGGCAGGCGATCTTTTCATCGAGTCGGTGAAAAACGGTGGCGGCAAGCTGTTGCCTGTCGATAGCGAACACAATGCGATCTTCCAGGTGCTGGAGGAAAACCAACGCCACGCCGTGGAACGTATCATCCTGACGGCGTCAGGCGGCCCCTTCCGCACATCCTCGCTGGAGGAGATGGCCAACGTCACGGTAGAGACCGCACGTGCCCACCCGAGATGGTCGATGGGCCTGAAGATTTCCATCGACAGTGCGTCGCTGTTCAACAAAGCGCTGGAGATGATCGAGGCGAAGCACCTTTTCGGCCTGCGCCCCGAGCAGGTGGAGGTGATCGTTCATCCGCAATCGGTCATCCATTCGATGGTCGGCTATACGGATGGCTCGGTGCTGGCACAGCTCGGCGCGCCGGATATGCGCACCGCAATTGGCTACGCTCTCTCCCATCCGCGCCGGGCGAACCTGCCGATCGAACGGCTGGATTTCGCCAAGCTCGCGCGGCTGGACTTCGAGGCTCCAGATGAAAAACGTTTCCCTGCCCTGCGGCTTGCCCGGCTGGCGATGACGCGCGGCGGTGTACAGGGCGCGGTGCTGAACGGCGCCAAGGAAGTGGCGCTCGAAGCCTTCATCGAGGGCCGCCTGCCCTTCCTCGCCATGGCCGAGATCACCGAAAAAGTGATGGACGATCTCATCGATCTGCCAGCGGCCGCGACGATGGACGATGTGTTCGCCGCAGACAAGGAAGCCCGGCAACGGGCTGCCGGGCTCATCCGATAAAGAAATTTTCCTGAAAAATCAGGCGCCGTGACGTCAAGCGACGTGACGGGCAAGCGCACAGCGCGACCAGAGCGAATGCAGCGCGCTGACGAGATGCTCGATATCGGCATCCGAATGCAGCGGCGTTGGCGTAATACGCAGGCGCTCGGTCTTCTTCGGCACCGTCGGATAGTTGATCGGCTGCACATAGACGCCGAAATTGTCGAGCAGCAGATCCGAGATCCACTTGCACTTGGCGGCATCGCCGACCATGACCGGCACGATATGGCTCGGGTTCGGCATGTGCGGAATGCCCTGCTGGTCAAGCAGCGTGCGCAGTTTTCGCACGCGATCCTGATGGCGCGCGCGCTCGAAGGGGCTTGCCTTCAGATGCCGGATCGAGGCGACCGAGCCGGCAGCGAGGGCCGGCGGCAGCGACGTCGTGAAGATGAAGCCCGACGCAAAAGAGCGGATGAAATCGCAGAGCGCCGCGGAAGCCGCGATATAACCTCCCATGACGCCAAAAGCCTTCGCAAGCGTGCCTTCGATGACGGTGATCCGGTCCATCAGGCCTTCGCGCTCGGCAATGCCGCCGCCGCGCGGACCGTACATGCCGACGGCATGCACCTCATCGAGATAGGTCATGGCGCCATACTTATCTGCGAGATCGCAGATTTCCTTGATCGGCGCGATATCGCCATCCATCGAATAGACGGATTCGAAGGCGATGAGCTTCGGCGCCTTGGGATCGGCAGCAGCGAGCCTGGCTTCCAGGTCGGCCACGTCATTGTGCTTCCAGATGACCTTCTCGCACTTGGCGTAGCGGATGCCCTCGATCATCGAGGCATGGTTGAAAGCATCGGAGAAGATGATGAGGCCAGGGATCTTGGCGCCAAGCGTACCAAGCGCTGCCCAGTTGGAAACATAGCCGGATGTGAAGGTCAGCGCGGCTTCCTTGCCGTGCAGATCGGCGAGCTCCTGTTCGAGCAGAACATGGTAGTGGTTGGTGCCAGAGATATTCCGGGTGCCTCCCGCACCCGCGCCACAGTGATCGATGGCTTCCTTCATCGCCTCGATCACCTTGGGATGCTGGCCCATGCCGAGATAGTCGTTGGAGCACCAGACGGTCACTTCCTGTTCGCCATTCGCCGTGTGGCGCGTCGCACGCGGAAAGTTACCGCGATGGCGCTCCAGATCGGCAAAAACGCGGTAACGGCCCTCAGTGTGAAGCCCGTCCAGCTCGCTTTTGAAAAACGCTTCGAAATCCATCATATGCTCCAGTTCGTACGGCTGTTTCTTGCTGAGACGGCAACCGGACGTCAACCCTTTCGTCCCTGATTTAACATCAACTGCGGCAAAAGGCGCAGACTTTTGAATGATTCCAGATAAAAAATATGCGAGCCGTCATCGGGGAAATTGATCGACGTCAATTCCGGCGAAAAATTCGCTTTTAATCGTGGAAAGAAACCCGCGCCTTACGAAAAAAAGCTCGATGGTGGTAGACAAGCCCTTCTTGCGACATAGTTTTCGGGCTAGCCTGAGAAAAACACGTTAGGGACGACATCCGCCCGCTGGGGCGCCAAAAACCTCGGAGAGAAGAGATGAAAAAAGTCCTCGTACTCGCATTGATCGGTCTTTCGATCGCAAGCTGCACACCCACGCAACAAGGTGCCGGTATCGGCGCAGCGTCTGGCGCCGTTATCGGCGGCGTGGTCACCGGCGACGTGCGCGGCGCGGCAGTCGGCGCAGCGATCGGTGGCGTTTCGGGCGCGCTTATCGGCAGGGTCGCAGAGCAGCCCGGCCAATGCTATTACCGGGACCGGTACGGTCGCCGCTACATCGATGATTGCCGCTGAGATCTGCAATCAGAGTGGGAAAAATGGAAATCCCGGACCCTCGTCCGGGATTTTTTTGTACTAAATTAGTGCGCCAGCAGTTTAAATTGGTACACGTGGCGCGATTTTGCCGCTAAGCTTACTATCGGCTGGGCAACGCAGAGCTTCATTTTAATGTAACCAAAAAGCGGCGGATGCGGATTAGAGGGACGGGCCTGAGAGCGGGTATTGCGTATCGAGCAGGCGCCATGGTGGTGGTCGCAGCGGCGGCTGCATTTTCACCAGTCCTCGTGGGCAATGCTTACGCATTCAAGCTTTTTGGTATCACCATATTCGGCAAGGACGAGGACGAGAACCTGCAGGTGCCCGATCCTGTGCGCTATGATGTCGACCTCCAGGCCGGGACAGCCGATAGCGACCTCAAGAAGGCGCTGGAGAACAGCTCTCGTCTCGTCGGCGACAAGAACCGTCCGGTTTCAGGAGATCTTGGCGTCGTCGTGAAAGCCCGCGACGACCGCGACAGACTAATCGCCACACTCTACGAAAAGGCGCGCTACGGCGGCGTGGTGACGATTACCATCGATGGCCGCAACATAGACGATCTGYCGCCGAACCCGACTTTCGATCGTTCAAAGCCCGTCCCGGTCAAGGTGGATATAGCGCCTGGCCCGGTCTTCACTGTCAATGAAGTGCAGTTCGGCGGCGATGCTGCGAACCGCAATCCCGCCGATTATGATCTGGCGCCCGGCGAGCAAGCCGGCTCGCTCGCCATCATCAAGGCCGGCGATACGATCGTCGACCAGTTGAAGAGCGAAGGAAGGCCCTTTGCCAAGCTGACCGAGCGGCGCGTGGTCGCCGACCACAGCAAGAACACCGCCGATATCGTTCTCGCTGCCGAAGGTGGTCCGGTTGCTCCGATCGGCGACGTCGGCGTGACTGGGGAGGAAAGGGTCAAGCCGGAATTCATCCAGCGCTATTCCCGCCTGCAGAAGGGCGAAGCCTATTCGCCCGAGGCACTGAGGAAGGCAGGCGAGCGCCTGCGCGCACTTGGCGTGTTCTCCAGTGTGACGATCCACGAAGGCGACGCGCTGGCCTCCGATGGTACCTTGCCCATGACGATCGAGGTTTCCGAAGGCAAGCGGCGTTACCTCGGCATCGGCGCGCAATATTCGACGATCGACGGTTTCGGCGTCAACGGTTACTGGGGCCATCGCAACCTGTTCGGCGGGGCCGAATCGCTGCGCATCGAAGGCGCCGTCTCACGCCTCGGCGAAGCGTCCGACCTCGGCGATCTCGATTACTCCGCCGGCATTCTCTTCACGAAACCGGGCTTCATTCATCCGTCCGCCACCCTGAAGGCCGGGATCGTCGCCAAGACGCAAAATCCGGATGCCTATAACGCCAAGCTCATCACCGCCTCGCTCGGCCTCTCCTATGAATTGACGGATCAGGACACCATCTCTGCAGCCGGCGAGGTGAGCTTCGAGAATGACGACGACGCTTTCGGCAACAACAATTATCTGACCTTCACGCTGCCTATCACTTATGATCGCGACGCCCGCGACGACAAATTCAATCCGACCGGGGGCTACCACGCCACGCTGTCGGCAAAGCCGGGCTATGAGTTCATGAACGGAACGGTCTATTCAGCCTTCGAGGGCTCGATATCAGGCTATCTCGGTCTCGGCGCCGAAGACGGCATCGTGCTGGCCGCCAAGCTCGCGGCCGGCACGCTGATCGGCGGCGACGGCGTTCAGGATATTCCCGCCACCCAGCGTTTCTTCGCCGGCGGCGGCGGCTCCGTGCGCGGCTACGGCTATCAGGAAATCTCGCCTTATAACGAAAACGGCGAGGCCACTGGCGGCCGCTCCTATGTGACCGGCTCCTTCGAGGCGCGTATCAGGATCACCGATACGATCGGCATCGTGCCCTTCATCGATGTCGGCACGGTTTCGGACAGCATTGCGCCTGATTTTTCCGATATCCGGGCCGGCGCAGGCGCCGGTATCCGCTATGCAACGCCTTTCGGCCCCCTTCGGCTTGATTTTGCCGTACCGCTGAACAAGTACGACGGTGGGACGGATTATGGAATTTATGCCGGCATAGGCCAGTCGTTCTAGGCCAGTTATCAGAAATGCCGATTTCGCAGTGTTTTCCGACCTGTGAGCTGTCATGAAAACGGGATAGTGTCCGCTCTTATGCAAATGTTGGCGAAAATCATGAACTGGATAATGCGGCTCGTCGGCTACGGCCTCGGCGCGGCGATCATCCTTGCCGTCATTGCTTTGGCGATCTTCGGCTTCACCTCTTTCGGTGCCCGCATCATCACCGAGAATGTCGCTTCCGCGCTGTCCAACCGCGATATGACGATATCCGTGCGCGAACCCGAGGGCCTGCTGACCGGCGGCTTGCGCGCAGCCGAGATCACCCTGTCGGACACGCGTGGCACATTTGCAGAAATCCGCGGCATCGCCGTCGACTGGAATCCCCTGGCGCTGCTGACCGGCACCTTCCACGCCAGACAGGTATCAGTCGCCTCCATCGACGTGCGCCGCCAGCCGGTACGCACCCTCCCGTCCAGGCCGGCGACTCCGGAGGAAGGAAGCAGCGGAGGCTTCCGGCTGCCGCTGAAGATCGATATCGAGCATATCGCCTTGCCCGATATTTCCCTTGGCGCACCGCTGACCGGCCGCGCCTTCTCGCTTGCCGCCACCGGCAACCTCAGAGCCGATGGCGATGGCGGCGAAGCGCTTGTTAACGTCAACCGCCACCAGGTTCCCGACGCAAAGCTCTCCGCCGATATCGCCTTCACCCCGGCAAACGGCCATCTGCGGCTGAACGCCCAGCTTGCCGAACCGCAGGGCGGCCTGCTCGCCGGCTTTCTCGGTCTGCCCGGCAGCCCGGCGGTCAATATTGCGCTCAACGGCGAAGGTCCGATCTCGGACTGGAACGGCAAGCTGCAGGCTGCCCTCGATGGCCAGCAACGTGCCTCGCTGGAAGGCAAGCACGCAATCACGCCCGACGGCTTGCATCATCTCGACCTCAAGGGCGGCGGCGATGTAAGCTCGTTGCTCCCCATGGCATTCCGGCCGCTTTTTGCAGGCCAGACGAATATCGATGTATCCGCGACCTTCGACGATCATGGCAAGATCGATATTCAGACCGGCAATCTCGCGACCGGCAGCGTCGTCATCGCCGCTTCCGGCACGCTCGATCCTGCCGGCAATAACAGCCTGAATGCCAATGTGCTCGGCACCTCGGGTCCGGTCGATTTCCGCTGGCCGCTTGCCGATGGCGAAGCGCGCTTCATGATTTCGGGCCTCAATCTGGCGATGACCGGACAGGCTCAGGCCGTGCGCATCAACGCCAGCGGGTCGCTGGATTCCGCCACGATGCCACAGGCCGATATCGGCAACGTCAAGCTGACGGCCAAGAGCGATGCCTTCAATCTCGCCAATGGTGCCGGCGATATCCAGTTGCGCCTCGTCGCGGGTGACGCCACCTTCACCGAGCCCAACCTCAACCGCGCCGTTCGGGGTCCGATCACACTCGTCGCGCCGCTTCAGATTTCGCGCAACGGCATCGGCTTCAACGGCACGACGGTCGAAAGCGCCAATATCGGCGCCGATCTCAACGGCTCCTATCGCCTGGCCGACAATACGCTGACCGGCAATGCGAAATTTACCGTCCAGCCCGCCGCCTTGCCGCCGGCTGTTGCCGAAAAGTTCGATGCACCGATCAACCTCGAAACCCAGATTGCCGGCACGATCCCCTCCAAGGTGACGCTGTCGAACATCACGATCAAATCCCCGACCATCGAGGCAGGCGGCAACGTCACGCTCGATGAGGACGTGCTGACGGCCGATCTCGCCGGCAAGCTTCCCGATATCGGCAGGCTGCTGTCAGGCACGAGTGGGGAAGCGGATTACAGCGTCAAGGCAAGCGGCACGCTTCCGGCACTTGCACTCACCGCCAATGTGAAAGCCGCCAGCCTGCAGATGGCCGATCGCAAGGTCGGCGATCTCAATATCGACCTGACGGGCTCCGCCGATCCTACTGCTCCGCAGGGCCGGATCGCCGCGACCGGCACGATCGACGGCCAGCCGATCGGCATAAATGGGGACGTCAAATCCGAGAAGGGAATCATTTCTATCCCCGCGCTGACGGCCGATGTCGGCAGCAATCGCCTGGCGGGCAACCTCACGCTTTCGTCAGGCATGACGCCGGCTGGCGCGCTGACCTTCGACTTCCCTGATATCAGTCTGCTTGCCGCTCTCGGTGGCCAGAAGGCGGAAGGCGACCTCAAGGGCTCCGTCGACATTACTGGCAATGACGGCAAGATCGCGCTCAAGGTTGCCGCCAACGGCAGCGGCATTCGCCGCGATACGCTGACGATCGCCAAGCCGACGATCGACGTGACCGTCAGCGACCTTCAAGCTTTTGCAGCCAGCGGCACGATACGGGCCGACGAGTTCGGCGTCGGTACCAACAAGCTTACCGGCATTGCGCTTGATTTCGCCCAACAGCAGACCCGCACCGACTTCAATCTGGATGCAGGCTATGACGGCAATCCGCTGCAGGCCGCCGGCAGCGTGCAGTCTGCAGGCGGCATGATCGATCTCAGTCTCGACCGCTTCGCCGCCAAGCCGCACAACATTCCGGTCGAACTGGCGTCACCCGCACAGGTCAACGTCACCAAGGGAGTTGCCAGCCTGAACGGCCTGACCGTCAAGACCGGCAGCGGCTCGGTATCGGTCACCGGTTCGGCTGGTGAGACCCTGAAGCTCGATGCCGTCATTACCGACCTGCCGGCAAGCCTTGCCAACAGCTTCGTTCCCAACCTTGCCGCTGACGGCACGATTTCCGGGACGGTGAACGTAACCGGGACACCGGCCGCCCCCGCCGTCAATTTCAAGCTCGACTGGAAGGATGCGGCCACCAGCCATACAAAAGGCGCCGGCATCGCCCCTCTCGGCATCTCGACATCGGGCACCTTCGCCGACAACAGGCTGAACTTCGATGGCGGCATTAGCGGCGCTGACGGCCTTTCCCTGAAGGCGGCGGGCGACATCGGCCTTGCGGATCCGAACGGTCCGACCCTCAATATCAACGCCGACATCGTCAGCCTGCCGGCAAAGGTCGCCAACGGCTTTGTTCCCGATCTCGCTGCCGAAGGTACGATTTCGGGAACGGTTACGGCAACGGGCACGCCCGCAGCACCAGCGGCCGATTTCAAGCTGAACTGGAAAAACGCCGCGACGAGCCAGACAAAGAGCGCCAGGCTTGCCGGTCTGTCGCTTAGTGCATCCGGCAGGTTTGCGGATAACAAGCTCGATTTCGATACGGCGCTCACCGGCAAGGGCGGACTATCGCTGAAAGCGCTCGGCAATGTCGCTATTACCGGAACCACAATCGGCGACATCAAGGTCGACGCAAACCTCGCGAATGTTCCCGCCAATATCGCCAACGGTTTCGTGAAGGATCTCGATGCCGGTGGAACGATTTCCGGCACAGCCTCGGCGTCAGGCACGCCTGCCGCACCGGCTGCGGATTTCAAGCTCAGCTGGCAGGACGCCACGACGCGGCACACCAAGACCGCCGGCCTGACCGGACTGGACCTTGCGGCAACCGGCCATTTTGCTGACCAGAAACTCGATTTCGATGCCATACTCGCCGGACCGAAGGCCCTGTCGCTGAAGGCGACGGGCAATGTCGAGCTTGCTGGGACGGCAGTGCGCAATCTGAAGGTCGATGCAGATCTCGCAAACCTTCCAGCCGGCCTCGCGAACGGCTTCGTTCCCGATCTGGGCGCCGAAGGCACGATTTCCGGCAAGGCGTCGGCCTCCGGCTCGCTGCCGACACCGGCAGTCACCTTCGATCTTGCTTGGGCGAATGCTGCAACGCGCCAGACAAAGAGCAACCGACTCACCGGCCTTTCCGCCAAGGCCACTGGCAAATATGAAAGCAACAGGGTCGATTTCGACGCCAATCTCGGCAGCGATAATGGTGCGCTTCTGAAGGCAAATGGCGGCGTGACGATCGATGGCACGACAATTCGCGATCTCGCCGTCAATGCCAACATTGCCGGCCTGCCGGCAAATATCGCTAACGGCTTCGTACCCGGCCTCGGCGCTGAGGGCATAATCTCCGGCACCGCCGTCACCTCGGGTACGCCGACGGAACCAGTGGTCGATTTCAAGCTCGACTGGGCAAACGCAGCAACAAGCCAGACGAAGACCGCCGGCCTCTCAGGCCTCGCAATCGCCGCTTCGGGCAAATACGTCAGCAACCGTCTGGATTTCGACGCCAATTTGAATGGCAAAGGTGGCGTCTCGCTGAAAGCGGCCGGCAATCTCGCATTGGCGGGCACCACGATCCAGGGCATCGATGCGAAGGCCGATATCACCAATCTGCCGGCCGCCGTCGCCAATGGGTTCGTCCCTGATATTGGAGCCGAAGGCATCGTCACAGCGACGGCGACAGCCTCCGGATCGCTCACCGCCCCCTCCGCCGATTTCAAGATCGACTGGAAAAACGCCGGAACGAAACAGACCAGGACTGCCGGCCTCTCCGGCCTGACGCTCGCCGCTTCGGGCAAACTCAGCAAAAACCGGCTGGATTTCGACGCGAATCTTAACGGCAATGGCGGTGTCTCGCTGAAGGCAGCGGGCAATCTCGATATAGCCGGAACGACCATCAAGGGCGTCAATGCCAAGGCCGATATCGCCAATCTGCCGGCGGCCGTTGCTAATGGGTTTGTTCCGAACCTTGGTGCCGAAGGCGCCATCACGGCGACAGCGACTGCCTCGGGATCGCTTCCCCTTCCCTCGATCGATTTCAAGGTCGACTGGAAGAATGCCGAAACGAACCAGACGAAGGGCGCCGGCCTCGCCCCGCTCACTATCGGCGCAAGCGGCAAGCTGGCCGACAACCGCCTGACGGTCGACACCAGCCTTGCCGGCGACGGCGGATTGTCGCTGAAAGGCGGCGGCACTCTCGCAATGACAGGCAACCGTGCCATGTCGATGCGCTTCAACGGCAGTCTTCCATTCGCCGTTCTCGGTGCGCAGCTCGCTCAGCAAGGTCTCGTTGCCGAAGGCGTCGCCAATGTGAACCTGGAAGTCAGCGGCACGACGGCTGCCCCTGTCATCAACGGCACAGTGACGACGGATGGCGCAAAGCTGATCGACGTGCGCCGCAACCTCGCCCTCGAAGGCCTTGGCGCGACCATCACGTTCAACGGCCAGCAGGCAGTGATTTCCCGCTTGAACGGCAGGCTCGCAAGCGGCGGCTCGATCTCGGCGAGCGGCTCGGTTGGCATCAGCGGCACCTTCCCCGCCGATCTTTCCATCCGCCTGGACCACGCGGTCTATGTCGACGGCACGCTGGTTGTCGCAACGGTCGACGGCACGCTCGGCCTTAGGGGACCGCTGCTTTCCAATCCAACGCTTGATGGTAAGCTTCACATCRACAAGGCTTCGATCACCGTGCCAGAGAGGCTGCCGACATCGCTGCGTGAAATCGATATCCGCCATATCCACGCGCCGCCCGCCGTGCTCGCCCAGCTCAGGGACAATGCTCAGCAGCAGCCCCGGGAAAAATCTTCGACCATCATGCTGGATATCCAGCTCGATGCACCCTCGCAGATCTTCGTGCGCGGCCGTGGCATCGACGCGGAAGTCGGCGGTAACATCACGATCCGCGGCTCGGCTGCCGCACCCGAAGTTACTGGCGCCTTCACCATGCGCCGCGGCCGTCTGACGATCCTCAATCGCCGGCTCGATTTCTCCGACCGAAGCCGCATCACCTTTGCCGGCGATCTGACGCCTGCTCTCGATATGGAGGCCACTTCCACGTCAGGCAGCACGACGCTCACGGTGAATGTCGCGGGCCTTGCAACCGATCCCGCCATCACCTTCTCCTCCTCGCCTGCGCTGCCGCAGGATGAGGTGCTGGCCCAGCTCATCTTCGGCCAATCCATGTCCCGCCTGTCGCCGGTGCAGATCGCCCAGCTTGCCGATGCCGTCAGCCAGCTCGCTGGCAACCGCTCGACCTCGCTCTTCGAAGGGCTCCGCAACCAGCTCGGCGTCGACGACCTCGACATCAGCACGGATGCGAAGGGCCGGACCAGCGTCAGTGTCGGCCGCTACCTCAACGAACGGACCTATTTCGAGCTGCAGCAGGGCGGAGAAGCCGGCGCCAAGGCAATCATCAATCTGGATGTCGGCCGCGGCGTGAAGCTGCGCGGTGCCGCCGGCGGCAATGGCGCGGGTGAAGCCGGCATCGTCTATGAGCATGAATATTGAGGCCAGCCTGGAAAATTGAAGCCTAAAAGCTCGCCTTGCTTGTCTTCAGCAGAATGTTGGTTTCGGTGGTATTGATGCCGTCGAAGAGGCGTATCCGGCGCAGCGTCTCGTCGAAGGAAACGAGGTCACGGTCCTCGAGCTCGGCGACGAAATCCCATTTGCCGTTGGTGCTGTGCAGCGCGCGCACCTGTGGCAAGCCGCGAAGCTGGGTTGCCACCTTGTCGGCAAGCTTGCCATGCACTTCGATCATGACGATGGCCCGAACGCCGGCGGAACGCGTCTCGTGACCGGTGCGGATGGTGAAGCCGGCAATCGTGCCATTTTCCACCAGCCGGTCGATGCGCGTGGCAACCGTCGCCCGCGAAGCCCCCGTCAGCGCCGCAAGCGATGAGACGGAGATTCGCGCATTGTGCCGAAGGGCACTCAGAAGCTCATTGTCGAGATCGTCCACGGTTTCACTTTGTCAAATTAGCTTTATCAATCTGCGCAATCATAATCCATTTCTGACACTTTTCCATCTATTTGCCGCCGCCACTTTATCCCACTATCGGCCAAAACAGGCCTCAGAACGGAGCCCTCGGAATGGAAGTACAATCTCGATCTGTCGCTCTTATCGGTGTTCCCCTTGAAGAAGGTTCCGGCCGCAGGGGTGCCGGCATGGGACCGACAGCATTGCGCATTGCGGGTGTCGACAAGGCGCTGACCGATCTCAGCCACACTGTTGTCGACACGGGCGATCTCAGCATCGTCCCGGCCAGAGACCTTCCCAACCACCCGAACGCACATAATCTTCGCATCGTTGGCGCCTATACGCGTGCGCTCGAAGCAGCCACCTATGATGCGGCGAAAGCCGGCCACTTCCCGCTAATCCTCGGTGGCGACCACAGCCTTTCCATGGGCAGCGTCTCCGGCATGGCGCGTTATGCCGCTGAAAAAGACCGCCCGCTCTTCGTGCTGTGGCTCGACGCCCATTCGGATTTCAATACGCCCGAGACCTCGCCGTCGGGCAATATTCACGGCATGCCCGTCGCCTTCTTCTGCGGTCTGGCGGATTTTGCAGAGATCCTGCCGAAGGACCGTGCACTCGTCGATCCGAAGAAGATCTTCCAGGTGGGCATCCGCTCAGTCGATGCCTCCGAGCGCGTCGAAATCCGCAAGCACGGCGTCAATGTCTTCGACATGCGCTCGCTCGATGAACAGGGCGTGGCTATAATCCTCCGCCAGATCCTGGAAACGATCGAGAAGGCGAACGGCCTGCTGCATGTCAGCTTCGACGTCGATTTCCTCGATCCGGATTTTGCGCCCGGCGTCGGCACCACCGTTCCCGGCGGTGCCACCTTCCGCGAAGCGCACCTCATCATGGAGATGCTGTCCGACAGCGGCCTCGTCTCCTCGCTCGACCTCGTTGAACTCAATCCTTTCCTTGATGACCGCGGCAAGAGTGCCCGCATCATGGTGGAGATGACGGCAAGCCTCTTCGGCCGCCGTATCTTCGATCGTCCTACACGCGCCGCATAAGGGAGCACCGGCCATGAACATCTCGTCGAACCTCATCGCCACCGAACAACGTCTTGGAGCCAATAACTACAAGCCGCTTGATGTCGTGCTGACGCGAGGGGAAGGTGTTCATGTCTGGGACACGGATGGCAAGCGCTACCTCGACTGCCTCTCGGCCTATTCTGCCGTCAACCAGGGCCATTGCCATCCGAAGATCCTTGCCGCCATGGTCGAGCAGGCCGGCCGCCTGACACTCACCTCGCGCGCCTTCCGCAACGACCAGCTCGCCTATCTCTATGAAGAGCTGGCCGCGCTGACTGGCTCCCACAAGATCCTGCCGATGAACTCAGGTGCGGAAGCCGTCGAGACCGCCATCAAGGCGGTCCGCAAATGGGGCTATGAGGTGAAGGGCGTCCCGGAGGGCAAGGCGGAGATCATCGTCTGCGCCAACAATTTCCACGGCCGCACGCTGAGCATCATCAGCTTCTCGACTGACCCCGACGCCCGTACCGGCTTCGGGCCCTATACGCCGGGCTTCCGCATCGTTCCCTTCGGTGATGCAGAGGCCTTCGCGGCGGCCATCAATGCCAATACCGTCGCAGCACTGATCGAGCCGATCCAGGGCGAGGCTGGCGTCATCATTCCGCCGGTCGGTTACTTTACCCGCGTGCGCGAACTCTGCACGGCAAACAACGTCACGCTCATCCTCGACGAAATCCAGACCGGCCTTGGGCGCACCGGCAAGCTGCTCGCCGAAGAACATGAAGGTATCGAAGCCGACGTGACGCTCATCGGCAAGGCGCTCTCCGGCGGTTTTTATCCTGTTTCAGCCGTGCTTTCGAATTCTGAAGTCCTCGGCGTGCTCAAGCCCGGCCAGCATGGCTCGACCTTCGGCGGCAACCCGTTGGCCTGTGCGGTCGCCCGCGCGGCCCTGAAGGTGCTGACTGAAGAAGGAATGATCGAGAACGCCGAGACGATGGGCGACTATTTTCTCGAAGGTCTGCGCTCCATTCGCTCCAACATCGTCAAGGACGTGCGCGGCCGTGGCCTGATGCTTGCGGTCGAATTGGAGCCGGAGGCCGGTGGTGCCCGGCAATACTGCTACGCACTGAAGGATCGCGGTCTCCTCGCCAAGGACACGCACGACCACACGATTCGCTTCGCGCCGCCGCTGATCATCACTAAGGAACAGGTCGATTGGGCGATCTCGCAAATTGAAAAGACAATAACCTAAAGTAAAGTTGCGGATTATTTTGCAACCGATGCCGGATATTCTCAGATGAAACTAGATTTCATCTGTTAAAATTCATGAGAAGCTGTCAAAATCCGGTCAAAAGTAGATTTGGTTACTAATTCTTAATCAAGAAATTATATTTAATTGATGCGATTAGAGATCAGCTCCGCATCTTAGGGCCATGGGGTTCACGAATGAATTGGGCCGACCCGCTGCGTTTGCGAGGCCGGACGGACTTTCAAGTATTGCCGGATATACTGCAGTTTTACTGCGGTCCGTCATGCGCGAAATCCGAACCATTCTCCGAGACGTCGGCTGGTTGCCATCACACATCGGGGGATTGAAATGTCATTGTTTTCGTTGGGTGCGACGCCGGATTCACGTGCGATCGTCACAGCTCTCATGAAATCGCAGGCGACGATCGAATTCGACCTGCAGGGAAAGATCCTGAACGCGAACGAGAATTTCTGCCGGGCGCTGGGCTACAAGCTCAGCGACATTGTCGGCAAGCATCACAGTATTTTCTGTGAGCCGGATTATGTCGCCTCCCCGGCCTACCGGGAATTCTGGCGGAAGCTCGGTCGGGGCGAATTCGATGCCGGTGAATACAAGCGCATCGGCAAGGACGGCCGCGAGGTCTGGATCCAGGCTAGCTACAACCCGCTGATGTCGGGCGGCAAACCCTACAAGATCGTCAAGCTGGCAAGCGATGTGACCGCAGTCAAACTGAAAGCTGCCGATGCCGAAGGCAAGATCGCTGCCCTCTCGCGGGCTCAGGCCGTCATCGAGTTCACGCCGGATGGCGAAATCCTGCTGGCGAACGACAATTTCCTCTCGGTCATGGGTTACCGGCTGGAGGAGATCCGCGGCAAGCACCACAGTATGTTCTGCGAGCCGGACTATGTGCGCTCCGAAGCCTATAAGGAATTCTGGAAGAAGCTTGCCGCCGGCCAGTTCGTCGCCGAGGAATTTCTGCGCATCGGCAAGGGCGGCAAAGTTGTCTGGATCCAGGCATCCTATAACCCTATCTTTGACATGAGCGGCCGGATCTTCAAGGTCGTTAAATTCGCGACCGACGTCACCGAACGCGTCCGTGCTGTCGATGATCTGGCAACCGGCCTGACCGCGCTTGCCGAGGGCGATCTGACGAAGCGTGTCGAAAATCCTTTCCCGCCCGCGCTGGAGAAGGTCCGGACCGATTTCAATGCCGCGATCGACAGGCTCGGCAGCGCCATGCGCACGGTTCTCAACAACGCCGAGGCGATCGCCAGCGGTGCGCGTGAAACGAAGGAAGCCGCAGACGTGCTGTCCAAACGCACCGAACAGCAGGCCGCGACCGTCGAGGAAACCGCCGCCGCACTCGATGAAATCACCCAGACCGTTGCCGACAGCGCCGGCCGCGCCGCCGAAGCAGGCGGGCTTGTCGCGGAAACGAAGCGCGGCGCAGAACATTCCGGCAGTATCGTCCGCAAGGCGGTCGACGCCATGGGTCAGATCGAGAAATCCTCGCGCGAGATCAGCAATATCATCGGAGTGATCGACGAGATCGCTTTCCAGACCAATCTGCTAGCGTTGAACGCCGGCGTCGAGGCTGCGCGTGCCGGCGAAGCCGGCAAGGGTTTTGCCGTCGTCGCCCAGGAGGTGCGTGAACTCGCGCAGCGCTCGGCCAGCGCCGCCAAGGAGATCAAGGCGCTTATTACCACCTCCTCGGAGCACGTGAAAAGCGGTGTCGACCTTGTCGGCCAGACCGGTCAGGCACTGGAACGGATCGTCGCCCAGGTCGGCAATATCGACGTCAACGTCACGGCGATCGTCGAGTCCTCGCGCGAACAATCGACCGGGCTTGTGGAAATCAACAAGGCCGTCAACGTCATGGATCAGGGCACACAGCAGAATGCGGCCATGGTGGAGGAGACGACTGCGGCAAGCGCCCGACTTTCGTCCGAGACTGAAAACCTTCGCAATCTCGTCTCGCAGTTTAGATTTGGGCAACACTCTTCCGTTAATGTCATCGATAACCGTAACGATGCTTCGCCGGGTGCAAAGCCATCGCGTGGTATGAAGGCAAAGCTCGTCCGCGCCAATGGTGGCGCTGTCGCTTCTGCCCTGGCTTACGATAGTTGGGAAGAATTCTAATGGCCACGATCAACTCCACTAGCTTCAGCGGCGACACGCTCGAAATCATTGCCTTCCGCCTGCACGATCAGGAGTTTTGCGTGAAGACCACGACCATCCGCGAAATCCGCGGCTGGGCGCCGTCGACGCCGATCCCGCACTCCCCGGCAGATGTCATCGGTGTCATGAACCTGCGCGGTTCGGTCATCCCGATCATCGACCTCGCCTACAAGCTCGGCATGAAGAGCACTGTCGCCAACGAGCGCAGCGCCATTGTCGTCGCCGAAGTGCACAATATGGTCATCGGCATGCTGGTTGATCGCGTTTCCGACATCCTGACGATTTCTTCCAGCCATGTTCAACCCGTTCCGGAAGTGACCGCGTCCTTCGACCGTGCGTTCTGCGAAGGTATCATCGCTTCCGAAAACGGCATGATCTGCTTCCTGAACCTCGCAAAGATGTTCAAGGAAAACGAGACGGACGAACTGGCCGCCTGATCGCCACGCCAAGCAGTTTGCCAAATAATTGAGATGAAGAACCGCCTCACAAGGGCGGTTTTTTGTTACCCAAGCTCCCCATACATGCATGACGCTTGGCAAAGGGCAATCGCGAGATCTGGATCCAGGCCTCCTACAACCCTGTCTTCAAGCACGGCAAACCTTTCAAGGTGGTGAAATTCGCCTCCGACATTACCGAGGCCAAGAAGCGCGCCGTCGAGGACGCCGGCAAGCTCGAAGCCATTTCACGCTCGCAGGCCGTGATCGAATTTACTCCCACAGGCGACATCCTCACGGCCAACGAAAACTTCTGCAATGGTCTTGGCTATCGAAGTGGCTGTTCTGCCGGCTCCGGTTTCCGGATCAGGGGCACGGCCTGCAGCACGAGTGCGTCGAGGCCATTATCTTCCTTTTCCAGGATTTCGAAGAGTTGCCGCCGCATGCGCGGCTCCCAGAATTTATTGATATGCGTTGCAACCCCTTGTGCAGCCTCGCCTTCGGGCTGTGTCTTGAAGAAGGTTGCGATCTGGTTTGCCATATAGACGAGTTTGGTCTTGGTATCATGCGACATCGGCGATGCTTCCTGGCGACAGGCGATGCGGGTGGGTGAAAATCTCGAAATCCTCACCGCGAACGAGGGCGACAAGCGTCATGCCGGCTTCCTCGGCCGTGCGGATGGCAAGTGCCGTCGGCGCGGAAATGGCGATCAGCACGGGCGCGCCGAGGATCGCCGTCTTCTGAACCATTTCGACGGAAAGGCGGCTGGTAACGGCGACAGCGCCGGAAGCGCCGGCCTGCCCCGCCCTGATGACGGCGCCACAGAGCTTATCGAGCGCATTGTGCCGGCCGACATCCTCACGCACGGCGATCAATCCCTTGCCGGGGATGTAGAAGCCGGCGCCATGAACGGCTCGCGTCTCGCGATGCAGCGGCTGGGAATCGTTGAGCAGCGCGATCGCCTGCACGATATCAGCATGCGACAGCGACAGCTCGGTCTTGGAAACATCAGGCACCTTCCTGACCGCCTGCTCGATCGACTCGATGCCGCAGAGGCCGCAGCCGACAGGCCCCGCCATGCTGCGCCGCCGCTTTCTGAGCGCGTCCTCGACATCATCAACAAGCGTCACCTGGACGTCGATACCCTTCTCGTCCTCGATGAGCTCGACACCAGCGACCTGGCTGCGGTCGGTGATAATGCCCTCCGTAAGGCTGAAACCGACCGCGAAATCCTCGAGGTCACCGGGCGTGCCCATCATGACCGCATGAGAACTGCCGCCATAGGAAAAGGCGATCGGCACTTCCTCGGGCACGATACGCTCGCCCCGTGTCATGACGCCGCCCCTTCGGGCGACCTCCGTCACGCTTATGCGGGTCGGCCTTTCGGTCATTATTCCGCCGCCTCCATCTTGCTGGCGATGCGGCGGGACTGACGGGCCTGCTCGTCATACTCGACCTGCCACTCGGACGGGCCGTTGGAGGGCGAAACCTGCACCGCCGTCACCTTGTATTCCGGGCAATTGGTCGCCCAGTCGGAAAAGTCCGTCGTGATGACATTCGCCTGCGTATCCGGGTGGTGGAAGGTCGTATAGACGACGCCGGGCGCCACGCGATCGGTGATCAATGCGCGCAGCGTCGTATCGCCGGAGCGGCTGCCGAGCTTCACCCAATCGCCATCGCGAATACCGCGCTGTTCGGCATCATGCGGATGAATTTCCAGCCGGTCTTCGGAGTGCCAGATGACATTGTCGGTGCGGCGTGTCTGCGCCCCGACATTATACTGGCTCAGAATGCGGCCGGTGGTGAGAAGCAGCGGGAAGCGCGGACCTGTGCGCTCGTCGGTTGCCACATATTCCGTGCGGATGAACTTGCCCTTGCCGCGCACGAATCCATCCACATGCATGATCGGCGAGCCGAGCGGATGCTGCTCGTTGCAGGGCCACTGAACGGAGCCCATCTTGTCGAGATAGTCGTAAGAGACCGAAGCGAAGCTCGGCGTCGTCGCGGCAATCTCGTCCATGATCTCGGACGGATGCGTATAGTGCCAGTCGAGGCCCATGGCCTGGGCGAGCTTCTGCGTCACTTCCCAGTCGCCATAGCCGTTGCGTGGCGTCATGACCTTACGCACGCGGTTGATGCGGCGCTCGGCATTGGTGAAGGTGCCGTCCTTTTCGAGGAAAGTAGAACCCGGCAGGAAGACATGCGCATAGTTCGCCGTTTCGTTCAGGAAGAGATCCTGCACGACGACGCATTCCATGGCGGCAAGGCCGGCGGCGACATGTTTGGTGTCCGGATCGGACTGCAGAATGTCTTCGCCTTGAATATAGATACCCTTGAAGGAGCCGTCGACGGCAGCATCCAGCATGTTCGGAATACGCAGGCCCGGCTCGTTATTGAGCTTCACGCCCCAGAGCTTTTCGAAGATATCGCGCGTCGCATCGTCAGAGATGTGGCGATAGCCCGGCAGCTCATGCGGGAAGGAGCCCATGTCGCAGGAGCCCTGTACATTGTTCTGGCCACGCAGCGGGTTCACACCGACGCCGGGACGACCGATATTGCCGGTCGCCATGGCAAGATTGGCGATCGCCATGACCGTCGTCGAGCCCTGGCTGTGTTCGGTCACGCCGAGACCATAATAGATGGCGCCATTGCCGCCGGTCGCGAAAAGCCGGGCAGCGCCGCGCACATCTTCCGGCTTCACGCCGGTAAACTTCTCGACGGCTTCCGGGCTATGCTGCGGCTCGGCGACAAAAGCCGCCCAATCCTCGAACTCCGACCAGTCGCAACGCTCGCGGATGAATTTCTCGTCGTAGAGGCCTTCGGTCACGATCACATGCGCAAGCGCCGTCATGATTGCGACATTGGTGCCGGGCTTCAGCGGCAGATGGAAAGATGCCTCCACATGCGGCGAGCGGATAATATCGATACGACGCGGATCGATGACAATAAGCTTGGCACCCTGCCGCAGCCGCTTCTTCAGGCGCGAACCGAAGACCGGATGGCCGTCGGTCGGATTGGCGCCGATGATGATGACCACATCGGACTGTTCGACACTGTCGAAATTCTGCGTGCCGGCCGATGTGCCGAAAGCCTGGCCCAGTCCATAGCCGGTCGGCGAATGGCAGACGCGGGCGCAGGTATCGACATTGTTGTTGCCGAAGCCGGCGCGGATCAGCTTCTGGACAAGGTAAGTCTCTTCGTTGGTGCAGCGGGACGATGTGATACCGCCGATCGCTTCACGGCCATACTGATACTGAATGCGGCGGAACTCGGAAGCGACATGGGCGTAGGCCTCGTCCCAGGTCACCTCACGCCAGGGATCCGTCACCTTCTCGCGGATCATCGGGTTGAGGATGCGGTCCTTGTGGGTTGAGTAGCCATAGGCGAAGCGACCCTTGACGCAGGAATGGCCGCGGTTTGCCTGCCCATCCTTCCACGGCACCATGCGCACCAGCTCCTCGCCGCGCATTTCCGCCTTGAAGGAGCAGCCGACGCCGCAATAAGCGCAGGTCGTGACGGCTGAATGTTCCGGCTGGCCGATGCGGATGACTGATTTTTCCGTCAGCGTCGCGGTCGGGCAGGCCTGCACGCAGGCGCCGCAGGACACGCATTCGGAATCGACGAAATGCTCGTGCATACCGGGCGAAACGCGCGACCCGAAACCGCGCCCCTCGATCGTCAGCGCAAAGGTGCCTTGCACCTCCTCGCAGGCACGCACGCAACGGGAGCAGACGATGCACTTCGACGGATCATAGGTGAAGTACGGATTGGACTCGTCCTTCGGCATCCATTTCAGATTGATCTCGCCGCTGTTGCGCGCCTTGACGTGGTTGTCGCCCTCGTAGCCGTAGCGCACGTCGCGCAGACCGACGGCACCCGCCATGTCCTGCAGCTCGCAATCGCCATTGGCCGCACAGGTCAGGCAATCGAGCGGATGGTCGGAGATATAAAGCTCCATGACGCCGCGGCGGATATTCTTCAGCCGCTCCGTCTGCGTATGGACGACGATGCCGGATGCCACCGGCGTGGTGCAGGAGGCGGGTGTTCCGTTGCGGCCGTCGATTTCGATCAGACAGAGGCGGCAGGAACCGAAGGCATCGACCATATCGGTCGCGCAGAGCTTCGGCACCTGAATGCCGGCCTCCATAGAGGCGCGCATGATCGAGGTTCCCTCGGGAACCGTCACCTGCCGGCCGTCGATGGTCAGCGTCACCATCGTTTCGGATTTCGAAGCCGGCGTTCCGTAGTCGATTTCGTGAATGAGAGACATGGCCTATTCCGCCGCTTCAATGAGAGGAGTCGGGACAAAATCTTCGGGGAAGTGCGTCATCGCGCTCATGACAGGATAGGGCGTGAAACCACCGAGCGCGCAAAGCGATCCGAACTTCATCGTATTGCAAAGGTCGGCCAGCAGTTCGCGGTTCTTTTCGGGCTCGATGCCCCGAGCGATCCTATCGGCCGTTTCGACACCACGCGTCGAGCCGATGCGACAGGGGGTGCACTTGCCGCAACTTTCTACGGCGCAGAATTCCATCGCGAAACGCGCCTGCTTCAGCATATCGGCCGTATCGTCGAAGATGACGAGACCGGCATGGCCGATAAGGCCGTCCTTGGCTGCAAACGCCTCATAGTCGAACGGGGTATCGAAGAGCGCTCGCGGGAAATAAGCGCCAAGCGGCCCGCCCACCTGCACCGCCTTCACCGGCCGGCCGGACGCCGTACCGCCGCCGATCTTCTCGACGATATCGCCGAGCGAAAGACCGAAGGCGGTTTCGTAGAGACTGCCATATTTCACATTACCGGCGATCTGCAGCGGGATGGTGCCGCGTGACCGGCCCATGCCGAAATCGCGATAGAAAGCGGCCCCCTTGTCCATGATTACAGGCACCGACGCGAGCGAAATCACGTTGTTGATGACGGTCGGACAGTTGAACAGGCCCTTATGCGCCGGCAGCGGCGGCTTGGCGCGCACGATGCCCCGCTTGCCTTCGAGGCTGTTGAGCAGCGCCGTTTCCTCGCCGCACACATAGGCGCCCGCACCGGTGCGGATCTCCATGTCGAATTCCTTGCCGGAGCCGAGCACCGAAGCGCCCAGAATGCCAGCCTTGCGGGCGATTTCCACCGCCTGCGCCATCGTGGCGATCGCATGCGGATATTCCGAGCGCGTATAGACGAAACCTTTCGTGGCGCCGGTCGCGAGCCCGGCAATCGCCATGCCTTCGATGAGCACGAAAGGATCGCCTTCCATGATCATCCGGTCGGCAAAGGTACCGCTGTCGCCCTCATCTGCATTGCAGACGATATATTTGCGCGAACCCGCGGCATCGAGCACCGTCTTCCATTTGATGCCGGTCGGAAAGCCCGCGCCGCCACGGCCGCGAAGGCCGGAATCGGTGACTTCCTTGACGACATCGGCAGGCTGCATCGACACTGCACGGCGAAGACCGGCAAGCCCCCCATGGGCCTCGTAATCGTCAAGCGAAAGCGGATCGGTAATGCCGCAGCGGGCAAAGGTGAGACGGGTCTGGCCTTTCAGGAACGGGAGGTCCTCGACCTCCCCAAGACAGAGCGCATGCGCCCCGCCGTCCATCAGTCCCGCGTCGAACAGCCCGACGACATCCTTCGCCTTGACCGGCCCATAACCGATCCGTTTCCCGGACACGTCAACCTCGACCAGCGGCTCCAGCCAGAACATTCCGCGCGAGCCGTTGCGCACGACGGTCGCATCAAGGCCGCGGGCGGCGATCTCCTGGGTAATCGCCATTGCCACCTTCTCGGCCCCGAGCGAGAGCGCTGCGGCATCGCGCGGAACATAAATCTTCACAGTCATCGGCGCGCCTCCTCGACGAGTTCGGCCGCCAGTTCGTCATCGACGCGGCCATGCAATTCGCCATCGAACATGGCTGCCGGCGCGCAGGCACAGAGACCGAGACAGTAGACCGGCTCCAGTGTGACGCTGCCGTCGAGTGTCGTCTGATGAAAATCGATGCCGAGCAGGGTCTTGATACGCTCGGCCAGTGCATCGCCACCCATCGACTGGCAGGCTTCGGCGCGACAGAGCTTCAGCACGTGCCGACCGGCAGGATGATCACGATAATCATGATAGAAGGTTACGACACCGTGGACCTCGGCGCGAGAAAGATTGAGTTCATCAGCGATGACTGGCAGGGCCTCCTGCGGCACGTAACCGAACTCGTCCTGAACCTCATGCAGAATGGGGAGCAGTGGGCCTTCGAGGGATCGAAGATCAGCTACGATCGAGCGGATACGCCCGGCGATATCGCCCTGAGCGATAGGTATGTTCATATGCAGCCTCCCTTCGGCTTGCGCGTTCCGTGAAAACCGCAAAACTCCCCATGTCATTGCGAATTCTGCCGAACTGTCTCAGGGAAGCAGGCTGCAATCAATAAAGCAGTCTCGTTGCTTGATAGTTTTTTTCTATCAAAGTTCCGCGTCTTCAACGAGTGTTCTTGCTTCATGCAACAAGGCGGAGACAAGCGGCGTGAAAGGTTCCCGATAGGGAGCAACAAGGCCGACGAGATGGTGCGCTTCCGGCTCGACGATCGGGATCATCCGGATCTCCGCAGGAAAGCCGAATGATATCGCAACGTTACGCGGCATAATGCTTGCCCAGCGGCCGGTCCGCACATGCGAAAAAAGCACGATCATCGAATTCGATTCGAGTGTCGGATGGACTGTCGCCCCTGCTTCGGCCAAATGCCGGTTGATGATACGCCGGTTCTGCATGTCAGCCGTCAATAGGCAAAGCCGAAGATCACCCACTTCACGCCATGTCACACTCTCGCGATCCGAGAGCGGACTGCCGGCCGCGGTGATGAGATTATAGCGCTCCGCATAGAGGGGCACCGAAGTGACGCGCCCGAGCGGCTCGTTTTCCAGATAGGTGACGCCGGCATCGATCTCGAGATTTTCAAGCATGCTCAGCACCTGCAGCGAATTGCGCGAGACGATGGAGAAGGTGACGTCGGGATGCCTTTCCTGGAAGGGCGTTGTGATTCGCGACAGCATCGCGAGCGCAGTCGGAATGGACGCCAGACGCAGATGGCCGGAGAGACCCTTGCGGGCGGCGCGCATTTCCTCGCGCATGGTGCGCGTGTCGCCGACGATGCGCCGCGCCCATTCAAGCACGCGCTGCCCTTCCGGCGTCAATCCTTGAAAGCGGGAGCCGCGCTGCACCAGCATGACGCCGAGCTGATCTTCGAGCTGGCGAATGGCGGCCGAGAGCGTGGGTTGGGAGACGCCGCATTCCTCTGCCGCACGACCGAAATGTTTCTCGTTGGCGAGTGCGATGAAGAATTCCAGCTTGTCGATCATCCAGCCTCCCTGCCGAATTCGGCATGAGGCCTATCTTTGCGGCTTGCCGTTCGGCTTCGCAAGAGCCGGCAGGCTCAGCCCGTCTCGGCAACCGGAAAGAGACTGAAAAGTGATTCGAGGAAAGCCATGACGCTTTCGTTGCCCATGCTGTAATAGACAAGCCGCCCTTCGCGCCGCGTATTGACGAGGCCTTCGAGCCTCAGTCGCGCAAGCTGCTGGGACACCATAGCCTGCTGTATTCCAAGGATATCCTCGATTTCGCCGACCGTCTTTTCCCCTTCCGACAGGATACAGAGGATGAGCAACCGGGTTTGATGGGCTAGCGCCTTCAGGAGATCGCTCGCCTCGTGGGCTTTGTCAGCAAGCTTCTGCAAGTCCTGGCCGGTCATACCCGGCTTCGGTTTAGGCAATGGCATTTGCTTCTCGGAAGGAGGTAATAGGATAGATCAGTACAATATCATATTCGCAGAAGCGAATTCGTCAAATGTCGCGAAATCCCAAAAAAAGTCCAAACAAATCAGCAAATAAGCTGGCCACCATTGATCTCCAGGACTTGACCTGTGATGTAACCTGAGAGCGATGGAGCCGCCAGGAAGAGATAGGCGGGGGCACAATCCTCTGCCGTTCCGAGCCGCTGCAGTGGTATCGACTTGCGGGTCTGCTCCAGCTTTTCACGCGATGAATAGCGTGCATGGAAATCGGTTTCGATCGTGCCGGGCGAGACGCAGTTGACCCTGATACCATCAGGCGCAAGCTCTCTGGCCAGCGCTTTCGAATAGGTCGCAACAAATGCCTTTGATGCGGAATAGATTGCAGAACCGGGGCTTCCGCCCGTCAGCGCCGAAATCGAAACCGTATTGACGATAGCAGCGCCCTGAGCCGCGCGGAGCGCTGGAAGCAGCGCCCGCGTCAACTCCACCACCGACGTCTGGTTGAGGCGCACGACAGTCTCATAATCGGCATCGGTTAGCTCACCGGCTGGAAAACGCCCATACATCGTGCCAGCATTGTTGACCAACACATGCACCTTGTCGAAGAATTCGAGCGCCTCTTCCGCAAACTCCGCAGCCCCGCCCGGCTGCAGGAAATCTGCCGGCAACAGCAAGGCCCGGCGCTCCGATTCGGCGGTCAGGAGAAAATCCGGCAGTTCGCGTTCCCCATGGCGCCCCGTATGGACAAGCACGCGCGCACCGCAATCCAGAAACTGTCGGGCAACTTCGAGGCCAATACCACGGCCAGCACCTGTCACGACGACATTGCGGTTTTCGAACAATTTGGGATGAAACACGAAGCTCTCCTCCTTGCGGGTCGGCCCGCCGTTTACGCAATCAGACCTAACATATGCGGCCATCAGCCAAAAGAAAGCCCGAAGGTCTAGGCCCCCGGATCAAGAAGCCGCGCACCGGCGCCTTGCCTGCCGAGCACGTCAAAGGGATTGCGCAGCGGACAGGCGTCGATCGAGAGACAGCCGCAGCCAATACAGCCCGTCAGATGGTCGCGCAGCAGGCTCAGCTGCTTGATGCGGGCATCGAGATCATCCTTCCACAGCGCCGACAGTTTCTGCCAGTCCTCGACTGTCGGCGTCCGGCTCTGCGGCAGGGTCTCGAAGGCAGTCTGGATTTCGGCAAGCGGAATGCCGACGCGTTGCGCCACCTTGATAATGCCGAGGCGCCGTAGCACATCGCGGCCGTAGCGGCGCTGGTTGCCGCGGGTGCGGATGCTGGAGATCAGCCCCTTCGCCTCGTAGAAATGCAGGGCGGAAACCGCAAGTCCGCTGCGCTCTGCCACCTCGCCCACCGTCAGGAGCCTGCTCAAGGAGAATGCCGGATTTTTCTGCATGACCCATTGACCTCAATATTAGTTGAGGTTTTATAGACTGCGCTCCCGAGGCCGTAAAGCCGCAACGAGAAGGAGCAATGCATGCGGAAACCCATGAGGCTTGCCGTCATCTACGGCAGCACGCGCGAGGGGCGCATCTGCGACAGGGTTGTGAAATGGCTCGAAAGAGAGCTGACCCGCTTTCCACAATTCGAGATCGACATCATCGACCCGCTGGCATTTTCGCTGCCGCGAGAGCATGTACCGCATCATCCGGAGGCAAGACGGCTTGCAGATAGGCTCCATCAGGCCGATGGCTTCATCCTCGTCACGCCGGAATATAACCACAGCTTCACCGCTTCCCTGAAATTCCTCATCGATCTCTTCGCCGAGCCCTGGCACGGCAAGCCGATCGCTTTCGTCTGCTATGGCGGCGTCTCCGGCGGATTGCGGGCGGTCGAACAGCTCCGCCTCGTCTTTGCGGAGCTTCACGCCGTCACGATCTGCGATGCCGTCAGCTTCAGTTCCCCCTGGCGCCGTTTCGACAATGACGGCCGGCTGCAGGATCCGGAGGATGCGTTGCGCCGGCTTTCCCGAATGATGGCCCAGTTGCAATGGTGGACTGAGGCGCTGATCGCTGCCCGCAGCGACACTCCTTATGCCGGCATCGCCGCCTGAGACAACGACATCCGATTCCGTTTCTGGCAGGTACGGAACCGGCTGGRCACCCGGACAGGACCTCCGTCCGGGTGTTCCTCCCGACACTTGACAGCTGCGTCCGAACTGCCCTGGCCCTTTCCGACCGTGTAGCCGGATGGGAATTTTACGGTTGCGGTATCGCAGGCCCGGTGCTAGCTTCCGCCACAATTTCACGGGGGAGCTCCGAATTGCCGGGGCTGAGATGTGAGGCGCATGCCTCCGGACCCTTCAAAGCTGATCTGGGTAATGCCAGCGGAGCGAGGTCCAAATGTTTTCCGGCGCACAAGTGTCTCTATATCCGATGTCCGGCAATTTCGTCGGCATCATCCTTGAAGCGATCAAGGCTCTTGACCCCTATCGTGATCATCTTCGCATCGAAACCGACGATATTTCCACGCTGATGGTCGGCCCGCCCGACGTGCTGTTTGCCGCCATGCGCGACCTCTTCGTCTCGGCTGCCGCAAGCGGCGAGCATTGCGTATTGTCCGCCGCGATCTCGCGGGGCTGCCCCGGCGAACCGGATGATGCAATCTGCGGCGCCGGCCTGTCTTCCAATCGATCCGAGCCGCTCGCCGAGCGAGTGGAAGCCGCGATCGCGGCAGTCAAGGACACCACAGAAACCGGCCAGCCAACGGCCGCCCAATTTTCTCTGTACGTTATGGGAACAGGCACCCATATGGACGAGATTTACGGCTGCATCGATTTCCTGAAGCGCTCGGGCACATTCGACCGCTCCAAGAATTTCTGCACCAAGCTGCGCGGCGACGCCGGCGCGATCTTCGCGACCATTCATGAAGCCTTCTATCGCTTCGGCGATCCCGAAGGCCATGTGACGCTGGATATCACGGTCTCCGCGAACAGCCCGAGCAAAGCCTGAGACGCCTGACGGCAATGACCTTATCGAAACCGGATTCGATATTTACACCACTGAGGCGGGCCTTGCCCGCCATTCTTGCCGTGTTTGCCTTCTTGGCCGTCTGGGAGCTCTATGTCGATCTCTCCGGCATCAAACCCTCCATCCTGCCCTCGCCTTCGCGCATCCTTACGCAGGGCTGGCTGAACAGGCAGGCGCTGCTCGACAATACCTGGCCGACGCTTGGCGCGACGCTCGGCGGTTTCGCTTTGTCGCTGGTCTTCGCCTTCGCCTCGTCTGTGCTGATGGATTTCGTGCCCTTCATGCGCCGCGCGCTGCTGCCGCTCTTCATCGTCAGCCAGACATTGCCGCTGGTCGCGATTGCCCCCTTGGTCGTGCTCTGGTTCGGTTTCGGGCTGCTGCCGAAGCTTCTGCTCGTCGCTCTCGTCACCTTCTTTCCGCTGCTGGTCGCCCTGCTGCAGGGCTATGAAGCGACGGACCGGGATATCGCCGAGCTTCTGAGTTCCATGAAGGCAAGCCGCTGGCGCATCTTCTGCCTGGCAAGGCTCCCCTCCGCCATGCCCTTCTTCTTTGCCGGCCTGCGCATTTCGATCACCTATGCCGTGGTCGGCGCTATCTTCGCCGAATATGCAGGTGCCGCACGTGGCCTCGGGATCTATATCCTCAATGCCAAGAACAATTTCCGGCCCGACCTCGTGCTTGCCGCCGTCGTCGTGAGCGCCCTCCTGACCCTCTGCCTCTTCGGTCTCACGCTGGCGGTGCAGCGTTTCGTCATGCCCTGGCAATCTCCTGCGGAGAAACGCCCATGAGCGGGATGCTTGAGTTGAAGAACGTCTCGAAGTCCTTCGACGACATGGAAGTGCTGAAGGACATTTCTCTTCATATCGCCAGAGGCGAATTCGTCTCGATCGTCGGTCCCTCCGGCTCCGGCAAGTCGACGATCCTCCGCCTGCTGACACAGGCGCTGCAGGCCGATAAAGGCGACATTCTCTTTGACGGCATGCTGCTTTCACAAGCGGCGCACGCATTCGCCTTCATGCCCCAGCGTGATGCGCTGATGCCGTGGCGCAGCGTCATCGACAATGCGATCCTTGGCCTCGAAGTGCACGGCATGCGCCGCAGCCAGGCGCGAGCGGCTGCCGCCCCTCTGTTTGAACGCTTCGGCCTTGCCGGTTTCGAACATCACTATCCCGCGGCCCTTTCGGGCGGCATGCGCCAGCGCGCGGCCCTGCTGCGCACCGTGATCCAGCGGCAGGACATGCTGCTGCTCGACGAGCCCTTCGGGGCCCTCGACGCGCTGACCCGCACCCAGATGCAGGAATGGCTGCAGGGCATGTGGACCGATCATCGCTGGACGGCCCTGCTGATCACCCATGATGTGCGGGAAGCCGTTTTCCTGTCTGACCGCATCTATGTGCTTTCGGCCCGCCCGGCGGCCGTGATCAGGGAATTCGAAGTGCCGCTGAAAAGGCCGCGCACGCTTGCCGATCTCGGCTCTCCGGCCGCCCAGGCGATCGAAACCGAAATTCTTCAAACATTGCTGCATCCGCAAAGAACCTGAGGAGGTCCCGATGCTTCTCACCCGCCGACAAACCCTTTTTGCCGCCATGGCCGCAAGCCTCGCCGGCCGTGCTGCCTTCGCCCAATCCGCCGCCAAGGTGCGCATCGCACTCGACTGGACACCGAACACCAATCATATCGGCATTTATGTCGCCAAGGCGAAAGGCTTCTATGAGGCCGCCGGCCTCGATGTCGAGATCCTGCCCTATGCCGATACCAGCGCTGGCACGCTGGTCGCGAACGGCGTTGCCGATTTCGGCATTTGCGGAGAGATCGAGACCTTTACCCAGCGCGCCGCCGGCGCTGATGTGAAACTCGTCTATGCCGTCGTGCAGACGGAAACCGGCAGGCTGATCTTCAAGGGCGGCCGCAACGATATCAAAAGTCCCAAGGACCTGGACGGAAAAACCTATGGCGGTTTCGGCGGCGCATGGGAGGAGGCGCTCGTCTCCGCGATGATCCGCAACGACGGCGGCAAGGGCACCTTCCAGAATGTCACGCTCGGCACCTCGGCCTATGAGGCGCTCGATAACGGCGCCGTGGATTTCACGCTGGAAATCTACACCTGGGAGGGCATCGCGGCCCAACTGGAGAACCGGCAGGTCGGCCGCTGGCGCTATAGCGATTACGGCATTCCCGACGAACAGACGACCGCGATCGCTTCCAGCGACGCCTATCTCTCGGCCAATCCGCAAAATGCCCGCGCCTTCATCCAGGCAACGCTCAAGGGTTACGCCTATTCGGTCGAAAATCCGGACGAGGCCTGTGACCTCCTGATTGCCGGCAGCAACGGCGCGTTGCTGAATACCGAACTGGTCAAGGCATCGCAAAAAGCGCTGGTCGAAGGCCATTTCCTCAAGGGCGACAATGGCACGATCGGCATCATCAATCCGGCCAAGGCCGAAGCGATCGGCGCTTTCCTGTTCGACCATGGCATCCTGCTCGATACCAATGGTGCGGCGCTGAAGGAAAAGCCCGACTTTTCCGGGTATTACACCAACGATCTGCTTGGCTGAGATGAGCCTGCCCTTGCTGGCAGCAGCTTTCCGCTGCAAAATCCAGCAAGGAGCGAGGGAGTGACATGCAGCAGCAGGACCGGGTGGCCGGAGCGGATTTCTTGCGTGCAGCCGCCTGCCTGCTTGTCCTCATCCACCATCTCATTCTGCGCATCGACCTCAACAAGACCGAGGGATTGCAGCCGACGCTGACTGCCCTGCGCTTCGGCAATTTCGGCGTCGCCATCTTCTTCATCCTCAGCGGTTTCCTGCTGGCCTTGCCGTTCTGGCGTTCCCTTGATGCCGGTTGCGCCATGCCTGATCTGCGCACCTATGTGCTGCGTCGTGCGGCCCGCATCGTGCCAGGTTATTGGGTGGCTCTGACGGCGGGCTTCATCCTCAGCATTACGTTGCTCGGGCACGCACTGACGCCGGAACTTGTTATGCGCTATGTCAGCGGGCTCTTCTTCATGAGCCAATGGCACTGGCGCACCTTCTTTCCTGTCGAAGGCAACGGCCCGCTCTGGTCCATATCTTTCGAAGTAACGAGCTACGTGCTGCTGCCGCTTGGCTTCCTCTGGCTTTTCGTTATCCCGGAAAAACACCGTTCTCCGCTCGTCACGCGCCTTGCCTGGCTCGGCATCATTGCCGTGACGCTGCTTGCCCACGAGACCTTCCGCACGCTTGTTCCCCCCAACGAGATTGATCGTGGCTGGCAGTTTGGCATGCAGGGCGGCGCGAAGGAGTGGATGCCGAACTATAATCCTGTCGGTTTCTTCGCCGTCTTTGCGCTCGGTGCGCTCACAGCCGGCATTCAGATCATGTTGCCGCGAAAACGTCAGATCTGGTTCGACATCGTTGCGTTCGCCTGCCTGGTCACCGCCAGCTTCCAACTGCCGCTGTCAACAGGCGGACCTTGGGAAGCCTATGGATGGCTCGGAATCCCCTACGCCTTTCCGCTGTTTCCGGTCATGATCGCTGTTGCGCTTGTAGCCCTCTCGCGCTCCGTGCTGCTTGCGGCATCGCTCGACAATGCCTTCATGCGCTTCACGGCAACCGTCTCATTCGGCATCTATATCTGGCAGGATATCGTTCTGACCTCGATGCAGACGATCTCTCCGGCCATATTCGGCATCGGCGAAGATCATCCGCTACGGGACTGGTTTATCGGCTGCATCTTTGCGACGGCGATCATTTTTCTTCTCGCAAGCTTCAGCTATTTCGCTGTCGAACGACAGGCAATACGGCGCGCCGCACGCATAACGCGCAAGAATTCAGCCATTACTCAATATAGTTAATTCCCAGCCAACCAAAAATATCAGGGACATATTCGAAATACTCCCAAATTTGGCTCTGTTACGGTTACGAAAACATTAAGGAAGCGGGTGACAAATCGATCTCGTCCATGTATTTGTGCCAGCGCGACGCAATATGCGAGTATTTCCACGGACGTTGCTTAATGAACGTGTTTACCTCAAATAAGCTTCAAGACACGGCCTTCGCTGCAAAAACAGTGAAGATGATGGCTCTCGACGCAGCGAATTCCAACATTCGCCAACCCGAAAGCTTTGCCTCTTTGGATGGCCGGAACAGGCTTCAGCTCGGCTTGAAGAGAGCTTTCGACATTTTCGGTGCAACATGCGCTCTGGTCGTCCTGTTTCCCGTCCTTCTGACGATCGCACTTCTCATCGTGATCGATGATGGCGGGCCGGTGTTTTTCCGGCAGATTCGCTGGGGCCTGAAGGGCAGCAAGATCACCGTCTACAAGTTTCGCTCCATGCGGGCGGATCTCTGCGATCCCACCGGTATCGAACAGACAGTCAAGGGTGACCGGCGCGTGACGCGGATCGGCGCATTCCTGCGCAAGACCAACATCGACGAGCTGCCGCAGCTTCTCAACGTCATCAAAGGCGATATGTCGCTCGTCGGCCCCCGCTGCCATGCCATCAACATGCGCGCGGCCGGCATGCTCTACGAGGAACTGGTGCCCGAATATCATTATCGCCATCTGATGCGGCCGGGCATTACCGGCCTCGCCCAGACGCGCGGCTGGCGCGGCCCGACAGAGCGCCCGACAGAGGCACGCGCCCGCATCGCCAGCGATATCTATTACATCAGAAATTTCAGCCTCCGGCTGGATATGAAGATCCTGTTCGGCACGCTGCTGTCCGAACTGCGCGGTGGCACTGGCTTCTAAGAAGCTCCTACTAAGGAAATCTCCGGCACAGGCGGTAAAAGGCCGCCTGTTTTCGTTTCCGTGGTCCGAGTGGAAACCGCAACCTTCGCCGTGATGAGAACTGCCTGCCCGGCATCAAGAAACTTTCCAGGATGTCTTGGTCACCTCCATGCGGTTCTCCGTGCTGCCGGCAACGCATGGCTGAAGCCCGTTGCGGCGGGCTTGGCAAAAAGAAAAGCGGCCTTGAAAGCCGCTTTTCTCACTCTTTTTATCTCTGGCTGAGCCGATCAGTCCTGCTGGACGACACCGCGCAGATGGGTCAGTTCCAGGATAAAGTGCTCTAGCCTGGACTTGTGCTCGTGATGCTCGGCATCTTCGAGTTCCTTCTTCGCAGCTTCGATGCGGCGAGTGAGTTCATCCTTGTTGAGCTCTTGGACCGGAACAGCGGATTCGGCAAGCAGCGTGCAGCCAGTCGGCAGGATGTCGGCGAAACCGCCGAACACGACGTAGTCCTGCTTCGAGCCGGCAGAGGAACGAACGCTCACAATGCCCGGCTTGATGGTCGTCATCGTCGGCGCATGATTGGCCATGACCGTCATTTCGCCTTCGGTCGCGGGAATGACGACCTCGGTCACCATCTCCGACAGCAGCAGACGCTCCGGCGAAACGAGCTCAAAGTTGAAATTGTCAGCCATCAGTGACTTACCTTCTCGGCTATGGCTTCTGCATCTTGCAGTTTGGTCCCGCAGAACGGGCAGTGCATTATCGCATGGTCGAGATAACCGAGGCCTTCCTCGCTCTGGGCCAGCCCGACAACCATCATCATCACGCCGTTATCGGCACGGTAGATGGTCGGCGCCGCCGGTTCAGGAAGCTCTGTCACGACACTTTTGAGGGTGTCGCAGCAGAATATCTCGTCCTGAGCGTCGCTCATCAAGCTGCTGCGAGCTTCTTGGCTTTCTCGACAGCTTCGTCCATCGAACCGACCATGTAAAAGGCTGCTTCCGGCAGATGGTCGTACTCGCCGTTGACGAGGCCCTTGAAGCCCTTGATCGTGTCTTCGAGAGCAACGAGCTTGCCCGGCGAGCCGGTGAAGACTTCGGCAACAAAGAACGGCTGCGACAGGAAGCGCTCGATCTTGCGGGCGCGGGCAACGGCGATCTTGTCCTCTTCGGACAGTTCGTCCATGCCGAGGATCGCGATGATGTCCTGCAGAGCCTTGTAGCGCTGCAGCGTCGACTGGACCTTGCGGGCCACTTCGTAATGCTCTTCGCCGACAACCATCGGGTCGAGCATGCGCGACGTGGAGTCGAGCGGATCGACGGCCGGGTAGATGCCCTTTTCAGCGATCGAACGCGACAGAACGGTCGTTGCGTCCAGGTGGGCGAACGAGGTTGCCGGTGCCGGGTCAGTCAAGTCGTCGGCCGGAACGTAAATGGCCTGAACCGAGGTGATCGAGCCCGTCGTCGTCGTGGTGATGCGTTCCTGCATCTGACCCATGTCAGTTGCGAGCGTCGGCTGATAACCCACGGCCGAAGGAATACGGCCGAGCAGAGCCGACACTTCCGAGCCAGCCTGCGTGAAGCGGAAGATGTTGTCGACGAAGAACAGAACGTCCTGGCCCTGGTCGCGGAAGTGTTCTGCAACCGTAAGACCCGTCAGAGCGACGCGAGCGCGAGCGCCCGGCGGTTCGTTCATCTGGCCGTAAACGAGTGCAGCCTTGGAGCCTTCGCCACCGCCGTGCTTGTTGACATTCGATTCGATCATTTCGTGGTAGAGGTCGTTGCCTTCGCGGGTGCGTTCACCGACCCCTGCGAAAACCGAGTAACCACCATGCGCCTTGGCAACGTTGTTGATCAGTTCCATGATGAGAACGGTCTTGCCAACGCCTGCACCACCGAAAAGGCCGATCTTGCCGCCGCGTGCGTAAGGCGCGAGAAGATCGACGACCTTGATGCCGGTGACAAGGATCTGCGCTTCCGTGGACTGATCGACATAAGCCGGAGCGTCCTGGTGGATCGAACGCTTGTGAGCGGTAACCAACGGACCAGCTTCGTCGACCGGCTCACCGATGACGTTCATGATACGGCCGAGCGTCTCGTTACCGACCGGAACCATGATCGGAGCACCGGTATCAGTGACTTTCTGACCGCGAACAAGACCTTCGGACGAGTCCATCGCAATGGTACGGACTACGTTTTCGCCGAGGTGCTGAGCAACTTCGAGAACCAGACGGTTGCCGTTGTTGTCGGTTTCCAGCGCGTTCAGGATCTTCGGCAGTTCGCCTTCGAAAGCAACGTCAACGACGGCGCCGATAACCTGTGTGACTCTGCCGACAGAGCCGGTCTTGGGGGTAGCTGCCTCAGCCATTTTCTGACCCTCTTTTCCTAACCTCAGAGCGCTTCCGCGCCCGAAATGATTTCAATCAGTTCCTTGGTGATCTGAGCCTGACGCTGACGGTTGTAGCTCAACGTCAGCTTGTTGATCATCTCACCAGCATTGCGCGTCGCATTGTCCATCGCGCTCATCTTGGCACCCATTTCGCCCGCAACGTTCTCAAGGAGAGCGCGGAAGATCTGGACAGAGATGTTGCGCGGGATCAGCTCGTCGAGGATCGACGCCGGATCCGGCTCGTATTCATAGACGGCACCAGCATGGGCTGCATCTTCGGTGACAGCTTCAGGAGCCTTGGCCGGGATGAGTTGCTGCGCGGTCGGGATCTGGCTGATCACCGACTTGAATTCCGAATAGAACAGCGTGCAGACGTCGAACTCACCGGCTTCATACATCTCGATGAGACGCTTGCCGATCTGGTCGGCATTCTCGAAACCGATCTTCTTGACTTCGCGCAGTTCCTTGCGCTCGACGATCAGCGACGCGAATTCGCGACGCAGGATGTCGTAGCCCTTCTTGCCGACAGTGAAGATCTTCACCGTCTTGCCTTCGGCGACCAGCTTGCGAACGTGATCGCGAGCAAAGCGAGCAATCTGCGAGTTGAAGCCGCCGCACAGGCCACGTTCGGCCGTGCAGACGACGAGCAGGTGAACCTGATCCTTGCCCGTGCCGGTCATCAGGACCGGCGCGCCGTCCGCATCGGTAACGGCCTTGGCGATGTTCGCCAGGACCGCACCCATACGCTGCGAGTAAGGCCGGGCGGCCTCGGCCGCCTCCTGCGCACGCCGAAGCTTCGCCGCGGCGACCATCTTCATCGCCTTGGTGATCTTCTGCGTCGCCTTGACGGAGGCGATCCGGTTTTTCAGATCCTTAAGTGAAGGCATCCGTTATCCGTCCTAACCTGGCCCGATTACTGGAAAGACTTGGCGAAGCTGTCGAGAGCAGCGGTGAGCTTGCCCTTTGTCACGTCGCTGATAGCCTTTTCGGTGCGGATCGCATCGAGGATGGCAGTGCCTTCCGAACGCAGGTAGGACAGAAGGCCCTGTTCGAACTTGCCGACCGATGCGACCGGCAGCTTGTCGAGATAGCCGTTGACGCCTGCGAAGATCACAGCGACCTGCTCTTCCGTCTTCAGCGGCGAGAACTGCGGCTGCTTCAGGAGTTCGGTCAGGCGCGCGCCGCGGTTCAGCAGGCGCTGCGTGGCAGCGTCGAGATCCGAACCGAACTGGGCGAAGGCGGCCATTTCGCGATACTGGGCAAGTTCGCCCTTGATCGAGCCGGCAACCTGCTTCATCGCCTTGATCTGAGCCGCGGAGCCGACGCGGGAAACAGACAGACCGACGTTAACGGCCGGGCGGATACCCTGATAGAACAGGTCGGTTTCGAGGAAGATCTGGCCGTCGGTGATCGAGATCACGTTGGTCGGAATGAAGGCCGAAACGTCGTTGCCCTGGGTCTCGATGACCGGCAGAGCGGTCAGCGAACCGGCACCCTTGTCGTCGTTCATCTTTGCAGCGCGCTCGAGAAGACGCGAGTGCAGGTAGAAAACGTCACCCGGATAAGCTTCGCGGCCCGGCGGGCGGCGCAGCAGCAGCGACATCTGGCGGTAGGAAACGGCCTGTTTGGACAGGTCGTCATAACCGATCAGCGCATGCATGCCGTTATCACGGAAATATTCGCCCATGGCGCAGCCGGCAAACGGAGCCAGGAACTGCATCGGTGCCGGATCGGAAGCGGTCGCAGCGACGATGATCGAATACTTCAGTGCGCCGCGTTCTTCGAGCACCTTGACAAACTGCGCGACGGTCGAACGCTTCTGGCCGACGGCGACGTAGACGCAGTAAAGCTTTTCGCCTTCCGGACCGTTGTCATGGATGGCCTTCTGGTTGAGGAACGCATCGAGAAGGATTGCGGTCTTGCCGGTCTGGCGGTCGCCGATGACGAGCTCGCGCTGGCCGCGGCCAACCGGGATGAGCGCGTCGATGGCCTTGAGGCCGGTTGACATCGGCTCATGCACCGACTTGCGCGGAATGATGCCCGGAGCCTTGATGTCGACGCGCGAACGGCGGGTCGCATTGATCGGGCCCTTGCCGTCGATCGGGTTGCCGAGAGCGTCGACAACGCGGCCGAGCAGTTCCGGACCAACCGGAACGTCGACGATCGCGCCGGTACGCTTGACAGTGTCGCCTTCCTTGATGTCGCGGTCGGAGCCGAAAATAACGACACCGACATTGTCGGATTCAAGGTTGAGCGCCATGCCGCGGATGCCGCCGGGGAACTCGACCATTTCACCGGCCTGAACATTGTCCAGGCCGTAAACGCGAGCGATACCGTCACCAACGGACAGAACCTGGCCGACTTCCGAGACTTCTGCCTCTTTGCCGAAGTTCTTGATCTGGTCTTTAAGAATTGCGGAAATTTCCGCAGCGCGGATATCCATCAGCCGACCTCTTTCAATGCAAGCTTAAGGGTAGAGAGTTTGGTACGAAGAGACGTGTCAATCTGACGGGACCCGACCTTGACGATCAGACCACCAAGAATTGACGGATCAACCGTGACAGCAATCGCCACGTCTTTGCCGGTGACGCCCTTCAGCGCCGCCTTCAATTCATTTTCCTGCTCTGCGATCAGAGCATGGGCCGAAGTGACTTCGGCAGAAATTTCGCCGCGATGGTTGGCGGCAATGATGCGGAAGGCCTTGATCATGCCCGGCAGGGCAAACAGGCGGCGGTTACGCGCCACGACCTTCAGGAAATTGACAAAGAAGCCAGAGAGACCAGCCTTTTCGCTGAGAGCGATGATGGCCTTGAGTTGATCTTCTGCGGAAAAGACCGGGCTCAGGACAAAGCGCTTCAGGTCTTCGCTTTCGTCCAGCATCGCCTGGAAACGATCGAGATCAGCGGTAACGCTGTCAACGGCGCCTTCTTCGAGCGCGAGCTCGAAAAGCGACGAGGCATAGCGCTCTGCAACACCAGAAGTAAGCTGGGACGTGTCTGCCACGGGCACAAATTTCCCTGATTTCAATTCAAAATCCGACTTTCGGCGGGCGCCGAACCTATGACTTTGAATTCGTTTTGATTTCCCCCAGAAATCGCAAGAGAAGCCTCTTGCTTCTTCCGAAATTCGGGGTCCGTCTAACATAGGATGTCCGGACTCGCAACACGCGTAACGCCCGAATACGCCATTCGCATGATTTTCTATCAGCAAAATTGCCGAAACACCCGAGAGCGGCCTGCGAAACGCTTTAATTTCGGCTCTGGATCAGCCCTGAAGGAAGCCAAACACATGAAGCAGGGGCAATGCGGCTATGACCGCCTGTACAACCAGAAGTAAATAATTGAGGAGCGTACTCCCCCTATCAGAAAGGATGGAGATGATGCGCGCAAAAGCAGCCATCGCGAAGGAAGCTCCGAGCGCCAGATAGGTCCAGTCCTGCGCCAGCATGATCGCGGCAACCCCGAGACCAAGATAGAGGCCGCCCATCGATCGAACTTCGCTGTAACCCTCACGCCGCTCGCCCCGTGGCGCCAGACCGAAAGCCCGCATGGCAAGACCGGGGGCGAACATGATAATAAAGCCGGCAAGCGCGGTGAAGGCCGCAGCACCAAAGGCAAGCTGCTCGCCAAATTCCGTCGGAAAGTAGAATTCCATGCCGCCCCCCAAATCATCAGCTGATTCTGCGTTTATGCCACGATCAGCGACATCCGAAAACGCTGGGCGCAAATGATCTACAGGAAGCTCTGCGGATCGATGTCGAGCTGCACCTGAACCGAGCCGCGCTCCTTCGGCGATTGTGCGAGCAACGCCCTGAGATAGGCCTGCATGTCGGAATTCCGGCGACCATGCACGAGGAGGCGGAAACGATGGCGCCCACGCACCAGCGCCAACGGCGCCTCCGCCGGTCCTAGAACGGAAATGCCCGAAACCTGTGGCGCGACGTTGCGCATGCCGCGCGCATGGTTTTCCGCATCCTGCCGCGTGTCTGCCGATACGATGATCGAGGCGAGCCTGCCGAAGGGCGGCAGGGCAGCGCGTTCCCGCTCGCCTATTTCGCGATCGTAGAAAGCCCGCGCATCGCCGGAGACGATTGCCTGCATGACAGGATGCTGCGGCTGATAGGTCTGCAGCAGGCCATGACTCTTCAGGCCCGTTCGACCGGCGCGGCCCGTAACCTGTGACAGAAGCTGAAAGGTCCGCTCCGCCGCGCGAGGGTCGCCATTTGCCAGCCCCAAATCGGAATCGACAATGCCGACCAGCGTCATCAGCGGAAAGTTGTGCCCCTTGGCGACAAGCTGCGTGCCGATGACGATATCCGCCTCGCCCTTGGCGATGGCATCGAGCTCCAGCCGTAGCCGCTTCACTCCACCCATGATGTCGGAAGAGAGCACGATGGTGCGCGCGTCAGGAAAATGCCGCTCCACCTCTTCGGCGATGCGTTCCACACCCGGCCCGCAGGCGACGAGGTGGTCGAGCGTTCCGCATTCCGGGCAAGCCTCCGGTGTCGGCTCAGAATGGCCACACTGGTGGCATTGCAGCTGCCGGCGGAAGCGATGCTCCACCAGCCAGCTCGAACATTGCGGGCACTGGAAACGATGACCGCACACACGGCAGAGCGTCAGCGGCGCGTAGCCGCGGCGATTGAGGAAGAGCAGGGCCTGCTCGCCCTTTTCCACCGTCTTGCCGATCGCCCGGACCAGTACCGGCGACAGAAAACCGCCGCGTTCCGGCGCATGGCGCCGCATGTCGACCAGATGCAGGTCGGGCAGCGCGGCATCGCCGAAACGCGTCGGCAGATGGATCGTGCTGTAGCGACCGCTCTGGCCGTTGACCTGACTCTCGACCGAAGGCGTCGCCGAAACGAGTACTACGGGAAAATCGCCGATCCGCGCCCTAACGACCGCCATATCGCGTGCATTGTAATAGACGCGATCCTCCTGCTTATAGGCAGGATCATGCTCTTCATCGACAATGATGAGGCCGAGATCTTCGAAAGGGAGGAACAGCGCCGAACGCGCGCCGGCAACGACCCGCACCTCTCCCGTTACCGCCTGCCTCCACACCTTTTCGCGAGTGCGCGGCGCAAGGTCGGAATGCCATTCGGCAGGTTTCGCGCCGAACCGATCCTGAAAGCGTTCGAGAAAACTCGCAGTCAGCGCAATTTCGGGCAGCAGGATCAGGACCTGCTTGCCTTGTCGCAGCGTCTCGGCGATCGCCTCGAAATAGACTTCCGTCTTGCCGGAGCCGGTCACGCCGTCGATTAGCGAAACCGCGAACTCGCCCTTGCGCACTTCATCCAGAATTTCCTCGGCAGCTTCCTTCTGCGGTCCTTCGAGGCGGRCACCGGTAAAGTCCGGATCAGGCTCGGCGACGACAGGTGGCGGCGGCAGGAAGATCGTCTCGAAAATGCCTAGCGCGATGAGCCCATCGACGACGCTGGTGGAAACACCCGCAGCATGCGCAAGGCCGGTCCGCGTCCAGGACAGCCCGTCCGCGGCGGTGTCGAGAACGCGGGCGCGCGCCGGCGTCATCCGCTCCGGCTCGCCGCCGACGAAGCGCAATCCTTCCACCATCGGCTCCGGCTCGAAGGCATTCGGCGCCCTCAGCGCCATGCGCGCGACCAGTCCGGGTGGGGAAAGCGTATAGGCGGCGACCCAGTCGATGAAATCCCGCATCTCCTTGGTCAGTGGCGGGCAATCGAAGACATGGGTGATGGGCCTGAGCTTCTTTGGATCCACACCATCTTCGCCGCCATCCCAGACGACACCGATCACCTGGCGCGGCCCAAGCGGCACCTGCACCACCGAGCCGGGCTCGACCGCCATGCCTTCAGGCACCGAGTAGGAATAGGGCCTTGGCGCCGGCATCGGTACCAGCACCGGAACCGTGCGGGTCACGGGCGGGGCTTCGAAAAGCGCGCCAAAAAGATCGGACGAATCTGTACTCATCGCGGCAGACCATGCCCGCAACGGCCGTAAAATGGAACCCGCCGACAATGAGGGTTAATCATCATCGTCTTCACCAGCGATCGTTCCCGTTAGCCGCATGCCTTCGATCCACGTGGCGCCATTCTCACGGATAACCTTTCGCGGACGAACGCCGCAGCGTTCGCGCACCGCCTCGGCCAGTTGCACCGAATGGGTGACGATCCAGACCTGGCTGCTCTTTGACGCTTCGGCGATCATATCGGCGAGCGGCACCAGCATATCGGGATGCAGGCTCGCCTCCGGCTCGTTCAGGGCGATGAGCGCTGGCAGCCGATAAGAGAGTAGTGCGGCCGCAAGACCGAGGAAGCGAATCTGCCCATCGGACAGTTCACGCGGATGGAAGACACGGTGCGGGAAATCCGGCAGCATCAGGCCGAACTCCGCCGTCTCGCCCGGCTCAGGCACGATAAGCCTTGCGCCACCGAGCGCCGATGCCAGGATGCGATCGAGCTCGACCGTATCCTGCCGCGTATGGGCGAGCGTCGCAAAGACGGCGGCGAGATTGGCACCATCCTCATCTAGCATGGGACTGGTGACGGCAAGGCAGGGATGGCGAAGCGGAGAAGCCCTGTCAGTGCGAAAACCGTGGAAGAAGCGCCAATTATTGACGATGCGACGGAAGGCGGCAACCTCGGGGAAATGGCCGGCATCCCCGAGCAGGGCGATCGCCGTTTCCGATGTCAGCGCCTCGTCCGGATAGTCCTGCATACGCCCAGCACTATCGCGAACGGAGATGCCGGGACCTGCCCGCTTCATCATCGTCACCGCGCGGCGGCCGGTTTCGACGGAAAGCTCTTCAGCTTTGATCTGCGGTTCGAGCGCAAAGCCCGCAGCGGCCTTCGGCGGGCGCAACCCCGCCTCGACATGATACCGGAACGTGACTGCGCGCTCCTCGTCGATGATCTCGACTTCCAGGCGGATTCGAGCTGGCCCATCGGATGTGCGGCGTGGCCCGGACCAGAGAGCTGAGAGCATTCCACCTTCGGCAGCAAGTTCATAGGCCAGCCGCCCGCGAACCGCCGCCTGCACAAGCTGCAGCGCACGATAGAGATTGGACTTGCCGGCGCCATTCTCGCCGAGAAACAGCGTCGTATCCGCCAGATCCATGCGGATCGAGCGCAGTGACCGGTAATTCTTGGCAAACATGGAGCGAAGACGCATGCCTCCGCTTTAGCGCAAAGCAACGCTAAAAAGAATGGGCCGCAACGGGCTCCGGCACCAGTTGCCGGGACACAGGCACGAAGCGTGAGTCCCCATCGACAGCCATATCATAGACCGTGTGCCTTTCGAGCGCCTTCGTCACCTCGTTCAGATCGCCGTCGAGCTCTTCGGCAGGAATGAGATTGCCGATGACGAAATCGAAACGGTCGCCCTTCTTGTTCAGAAGTTCATAGAAGACCGTCATGTCACGCAGTTCGGTCGACCATTTGGCAAACCAGTAGAAAAGCCCGGAATTCCGCGCTGTCATGTGAACAGGGAGGATCGGCAGACCGTATTTGCGGGCAAGGCCGACGGCGGAGGTTTTCCACGGCCGCTCGTTCAATCGCCCATTTGCCCAATAGGCGATACGGCCCGAAGGGAAGAGCACGGTCGCCTTGCCCTCCTTCACCGCATGGTTGGTGAGCTGCAGTGTCTCGCGCGCCTTGAGCTTGCTCTTGAATTCCTCGCGCCATTCGACCGGGATGATCATTTCTGCAAAGCGCGGATTGACGCGTACCGCATCCCGGTTGGCGAAGAACATCATGTCCGGCCGGCGCGTCTTCAGGAGATCGAACACCGCCACGCCATCGGCAATGCCGGTCGGATGATTGCTGACGAGTATGAAACCGCCGGACGCCGGAATGCGCTCGGCATTGGTGACGCTGATATCGAGCTTCAGTAGGTTGCTCATATATTCGAACGACTGGAAGCCCGGCATGTTGGCGACGTCATTGGCGAATTCGAGCGCCTTGTTGTAGCGCAGCAGCGTATAGAGAAACGGTCGCATCAGCGGCCACAGAGGGTGGCGGACGATCTTCTGTCCGCGCTCGGCAATCAGCGTATCGACGATATGGCCGGGCTTTCCGTGTGAAACCAGGGCAATCGCTTCCGCGAGCTGTCCAAAGGCCGTCATGGAATCGCGCCGTGCCATGAAAATTCCTGTTTTACGGAAGCTATAAGCTATCTCAATGAATTATGATCGATACATGACAAGGGCTTGGCAAGCATTAGCAATTCCATAACGCCACTGTTTCAGAATTGGCGTCACCGAAAGCAAATTCAAGAGCCAAAACCGTGAATGAACTCCTGATCATCGCCGATCCGCACCTCATGACGGAACGCAGCGCCTGGCTCGAAAACCTCGCCCGGGAGCGCCGCCTTTCCGAACATACGCTCGATGCCTATGAGCGCGACACGCGTCAGTTCCTGACCTTCATGACCGGTCATCTCGGTGGCCCGGCGACGCTGCGCGATATCGAAACGCTGCGCCCGGCCGACTTCCGCGCCTTTCTGGCGGCTCGGCGCAAGGAGGGCTCCGGCGCCCGCTCGGTTGCTCGCAATCTCGCCGGCATTCGCTCTTTTCTGCGTCACCTTGAAAAGAAGGGCCTCGTGAATGCGGCGGGCGCCGGTGCCGTGCGATCCCCGAAGCAACCGAAATCTCTTCCGAAGCCTCTGTCAGACAGACAGGCCATCACCGTTGTCAGCAACGAAGCCCAGCTCCACGATGAACCCTGGATTGCCGCACGCGATGCCGCCGTTATGACGCTGCTTTACGGTTGCGGCCTGCGCATTTCCGAAGCACTCGACCTGACGCCTGCTGATATCAGGACCGGCACCACCACGCTGCGCATCACCGGTAAAGGCAACAAGACGCGCCTCGTGCCGTTGTTGCCCATCGTTTTCGAAGCGGTTGAGAAATACCGAGCGCTCTGCCCCTTTCATCTTGACGAAGGCGAACCGCTCTTTCGAGGCGCCCGCAGCGGTAAGCTGCAGCCTGCCATCATCCAGCGCGCCATGCAGAAATTGCGCAGTGCCTTCGGCCTGCCGGAAACGGCGACCCCGCATGCGCTGCGCCACTCCTTCGCCACGCATCTGCTGGCCGGCGGCGGTGACCTGCGCACCATTCAGGAGTTGCTCGGCCATGCCAGCCTCTCCACCACGCAGGTCTATACCGGCGTCGATGCATCAAGGCTTCTGGAGGTGTATGATAGGGCGCATCCGCGCGCATAAGCCTTCGTTAACGCTGTCTCTTAAAGGAATATGCGCAAGCCCGGCGTAGAGCATGAGGCTTGAAGCACATGTGACCGGATTACCATCATGACGATCTCCATCGGCCACCGCATTTTCCATATGGCCCAGCCGGGCAATATCCTGCTCTGGCTGATCGCCGCCTTTCACATGCTGCTTGCCGCCGCATTGCTTGCAGTCGTCTTTTCCGTCACGCCGGCCGATGCCACCGAAGATAGCTGCACCGGAAAGAACCTGCTCACGGAGCTACAACAGAACGAACCGGGCCGGTATGCCGAAGCGGTGAAAGAGGCAGATGCCACACCGAACGGCAAAGGCATTTTCTGGAAGATCGAAAAGCCGGGCCTCAAGACTTCCTGGCTGCTCGGCACCATGCACGTCACCGATCCACGCGTCTCGAACCTGCCGCCCCGTGCCCAGGAAGCCCATGACGGTGCCGATACTGTCGTCATCGAGTCCGACGAAATCCTCGATGAGAAGAAGGCCACTGCATCACTTCTAATGAGACCGGACCTGATGATGTTCACGGACGGCACGACCATCGAAAAGCTTCTTTCGCCTGAGGACTATACCCGCCTCGAAGCCGGACTGAAGCAGCGCGGCATCCCGCTCTCGGCCGTTTCGCGCATGCGCCCCTGGATGATCGCAAGCGTCGTGGCACTTCCCGCCTGCGAGATCGCCCGCAAGGCGAAGGGTGTGCAGTTCCTCGACCAGAAGATCGCCGCCGATGCGGCTGCCGAAGGCAAACAGGTCAAAGGGCTGGAAACCCTTGCCGAACAGCTGCAGGCCATGGCCGAGCTGCCGGTCGAATTTCATCTGAAGTCGTTGATCGAAACCTTGGAACTCGGAGCCAAGATGAACGACGTTGTCGAAACCATGACCGACATCTATCTCTCCGGCGATATCGGCATGACCATGCCGATGCTGAAGACCGTATCGCCGGAAGGCAGCGACGAGAGCAGCGATTACGCCGCCTTCGAACAGCGCATCATCCTCGACCGCAATAAGGTGATGGCCGAACGCGCCGCCCCCATCCTCGCCAACGGCAACGTCTTCATGGCCGTCGGTGCCCTGCACCTCCCAGGCAAGGTTGGTGTCATCGAACTGCTGCGTCAGCAGGGCTTCACGGTCACGGCGGTCAACTGACCGTCGTCCTTCTCAGCCCATCGTCATGCGCCGCAATACATCTGTCTTCCAATAGAACTGGTGGACCAGCGCACCAAAGACATGCGCGACAATGACGATCCAGAGGATGAGCTTCAGGACGTCGGCATGCAGTGAGCCCAATGCTTGCGCACCAAAATAATAGACCAGAATGCCTGAAGCAGGCAGAGCGAGCAGCAGGAGATAGAGGCTCGCATGCGCCAGCCGTGCAGCGAGCCGAAAGATCGCCGGTTCGTCTGCGGCTTCAGGCGGTACGCCCCGCACGAAGCGCAGGCCGAGCCTCAGGATCGTCATAAGCAGGATTGCGATACCGACATAGGCGTGGATATTGGCCGAAGCGATCTGTTCCGGCGATGGCGTGCCGCCATGGCGGACAAGCCGGTACCAGGCATTCATGCCATCAGGCAAAAGAAGGTTGAAGAGGACCAGGAGCACGGTCGCCCAGTGAAGGAAACGCTGGGAAAGGCTATAGCCGGAAACGACGCGACCATTCATTTTCTTGGCTTTCATCAAATAGTTAGCGAAACTTGCCTACCAAATAAAAACGCCGCCTGCCCGAAGGCAAGCGGCATTGTGAATGATTGCTGATATTTAATCTTACATATGGATCGGCTTGAAGAAGGCAGCGAGTGCTGCCTCCTTCACGGCTTCCGACATGGTCGGATGCGCATGGCAGGTGCGGCCGAGGTCTTCTGCCGAACCACCGAATTCCATCAGCACGGTAATCTCGTGGATCATCTCGCCGGCGCCGAAGCCGACGATATGGCCGCCGAGCACTCGGTCGGTTTCCTTGTCGGACAGGATCTTCACGAAACCTTCGGTCGCCAGCATCGCGCGGGCGCGGCCGTTTGCCGTGAATGGGAACTTGCCCACTTTGTAAGCGACACCGGCGGCCTTCAGCTCTTCCTCCGTCTTGCCGACGGAGGCGACCTCCGGCTGCGTGTAGACGACGCTCGGGATGACGTCATAGTTCACATGGCCGTGCTGGCCGGCGAGGATTTCGGCGAGCGCGACACCCTCGTCTTCGGCCTTGTGCGCCAGCATCGGGCCCTTCACGACGTCGCCGATCGCATAGATACCCTCGACATTGGTCTTGAAGTGGCCGTCGATTTCAACGCGACCGCGATTGTCGAGCTTGACGCCCGCTTCTTCGAGACCAAGGCCTGCCGTGTAGGGAATGCGGCCCGTGGAGATCAGGACGACATCGGCTTCAAGCGTCTGCGCAGCGCCGCCAGCGACCGGCTCGAACGTCACCTTGGCGCCCTTGTCGCCCTTCTCGACGCCGGTCACCTTGGAGCTCAGCTTGATGTCGATGCCCTGCTTGCCCAGCATGCGCTGGAACTGCTTGGACACGTCGGCATCCATCGCACCGAGGATCTTGTCGAGAAATTCGATGACGGTGACCTTGGCACCGAGGCGCGACCAGACCGAACCCAGCTCAAGGCCGATGACACCGCCGCCGACGACGATCATCGTTTCCGGCACCTTCTCCAGGGCAATGGCGCCGGTCGAGGATACGATGATCTTCTCATCGATATCGACCTTCACGCCCGGAATGCCGGCGACGTCGGAACCCGTGGCAATGACGATGTTCTTGCCTTCGATTTCCTGAACCGTGCCGTCTTCGGCGGTCACCGAGACCTTGCCGGCGGAGACAATCTTGCCGGTGCCGTGAAAGGCATCGATCTTGTTCTTCTTGAAGAGGAAGGCAACGCCGTCGACGTTCGACTTTACCGTCGCATCCTTGTGCGCCAGCATCTTTTCGAGATTGAGCTTCGGAGCAGCGACCTCGATGCCGAGCTCTTCTATATGATGCGTTGCATGGAACATCTCGGAAGCATGCAGCAGCGCCTTGGAGGGAATGCAGCCGACATTCAGGCAGGTGCCGCCGTAAGTGGCGCGCTTCTCGACGACGGCGACCTTGAGGCCGAGCTGCGCAGCCTTGATTGCCGCGACATAGCCGCCTGGGCCGGTTCCGATAACAATCACATCATAGGACATTACTTTTTCCCTTTGCGTTATTGACTAGCGCCCGCCGCTCACATTGAGGATCGCGCCTGTTATGTACGATGCGGAAGACGAAAGCAGATAGACGATCGCATCGGCCACCTCTTCCGCCTGTCCGGTTCGCTTCATCGGGATCGATGAAGCCATTTCTTTCGGCCTGTCCGGCTGTCCGCCGGAGGCATGAATATCCGTTTCGATGATGCCGGGGCGGATCGCATTCACCCTGATACCCTCGGCCGCGATTTCCTTAGAAAGTCCGATTGTGAACGTATCGATGGCTGCTTTCGATGCAGCATAGTCGACATATTGTGCCGGCCCGCCAATCACCGCCGCCATGGAGGAGATATTGACGATCGCGCCGCCCTGTCCGCCGTGTCGGGTGGACATGCGCCGCACAGCCTCGCCGGCGCAAAGGATCGAACCCGTCACATTGATTCGCATCATCCGCTCGAGGCGCTCGGCCGACATTTCATCGATACGCGCGATGCAATCGACAATACCGGCATTGTTCACCAGCCCATCCAGCCGCCCGAAATGCCTATCGACCGCCTCGAACATCGAGACGATATCGGCGGCATTGCCGACATCGCCCTTGATCGCGATCGCATCGCCGCCAGCCTTCTTGATCTCGGAGACCACGGCATTTGCCGCCTCTTCATTCGAGGCATAGTTCACCGCAACGCGCCAACCGTGACGCGCGGCGGCCAGGCAGGCTGCAGCACCGATGCCACGGCTGCCACCGGTAACGAGAAGAACGGGACTGTCGGTCATTGTGCGCATCCCTTGAAATCGAGGACATCCCAGGGAGCGACGGTCGCCTTGCCGTCACCCCAGGCGGAAGACTGGCGGATCGCTGGGCCGAGGCCGGGAAAGACGATCTTTTCGGTTGCCGGGCTGTCACCGGACTGCAGGTTATCGAGCCCGCCATCGGCAATTGCGCGATAGACGAAGCCCTGCCAGACCGTGCAGGCATCGAGATCGGCACCCGTGACGTCGCCATCCGGGCAGTTGAACAGGACCATGCCCATGGTGCGCTCCGGATCGTCCGAGGGCATGACATAGCCATCCATGACGACTGAGGTCTTGAGCGCGCTGAGCTTGAACTGGTGGCTTGACGTCACGGCTTCAGACGTAATCGGCGAAAAGCGCAGTTCGTAGGCACCATCGCGATCGGCGTAGATCGCCTTGCCCTGCTTGCAATCGGCGGCAATGGCCGAAGCCGGCGCGTAGGAAAGCGCGGCGATCACCATCGCGACTACACTTTTCTGCTTGGTCAGCATGTGCCCTGCCCGTTCATTTGTGGTTCGGCTCCCTGCGCCCGTCGGCATTCTCGGTGACCTGGAAATCCGTCAGCAGCACCAGCGGACGCCCGTCCTTGTCCAGTCCCCAGAACACCGGATAGAAGCCATCGCCCCAGCCGCTCCAGAACATCGCCACATTGCCCTTCTTGCCGGCGATCGGCCGGTGCAGGTCATAGACCCCCTTGTTGGCATCGAGTTCGGAGGCGACCACGTCATAATAGTTCACGTCGGAATCCGGCTTTGCAGCCTGCACCTGCTGCTCGCGTTCCCCGATTAGATCAAGCGTGTCGGCATCCATATAGCTGCCGAGACCGGCATCGACAGGATAGCCGAAGATCTCGTCATCCTTCAGCGTAGCGACATCCTGGCCCGGAATGGTCGCAAGCTCCCAGTGATCGGGCTTGCCCTCGGCAAAGCGCATGCTTGCCGCCGCAACCCGACCAAAAGCCTCATAGAGCCGTACCGGATATTCACCGACAGGAACCGTCTTTGCCAATGCCGGCCGATCCGGCTGTGCCAGCGGATCGGCGGCAACGATACGGCCCGAGGTCAGTTCGACATTGCCCATGTCGTTAGTCTTGATGTGGCGTGCGGAAAGCTCCGCATCATCAAGCGACACGAAGTCGAAATTGCTGCTCGCCTTGTTCACATCGAAGGCGAAAGCCGAGACCGGCATGAAGGCAACCGTGGCGCATAACACTGCGCCCGCCGCTCGCATGATCCGGTCTCGCATGGCAGATCGCTCCGCTTAGAGGTCCAGAACCAGACGTTCCGGATCTTCCAGGCTTTCCTTGACGCGCACGAGGAAGGTCACGGCTTCCTTGCCGTCGACGATGCGGTGGTCGTAAGAGAGCGCCAGATACATCATCGGGCGGATGACAACCTGACCGCCGATGGCGACCGGACGCTCCTGGATCTTGTGCATGCCGAGAATGCCCGACTGCGGCGCATTGAGGATCGGCGAGGACATCAGCGAACCGTAGACACCACCATTGGTGATCGTGAAAGTGCCGCCCTGCATCTCGGCCATGGAGAGCGAGCCGTCACGGGCTGCCTTGGCAAGACGACCGAGCTCCTTCTCGATTTCGGCGATCGACATCTGGTCGGCGTCACGGATGACGGGAACGACCAGACCCTTGTCGGTGCCGACAGCCATACCGACATGGCAGTAGGCCTTGTAGATGATGTCGGTACCGTCGATCTCGGCGTTGACGGCCGGCAGCTCCTTGAGCGCGTGCGTAACGGCCTTGGTGAAGAAGCCCATGAAGCCGAGCTTCACGCCGTGCTTCTTCTCGAAGACATCCTTGTACTTGTTACGCAGGTCCATGACGGCCTTCATGTCCACCTCGTTGTAGGTGGTGAGCATCGCAGCCGTGTTCTGTGCATCCTTGAGGCGTTTGGCGATCGTTTGGCGCAGGCGCGTCATCTTCACGCGCTCTTCGCGGCCGGCATCTTCTACCGTCGAAGGACCGCGCGGAGCAGCAGGCGCTGCCGGTGCAGCGGCTGGAGCTGCTGCAGCCTTGGCGACAGCGGCGATGACATCCCCCTTCAAAACCTGGCCGCGCTTGCCGCTACCATCGACCTGATCGGCCGAGAGATTGTTTTCCACCAGCATCTTTGCCGCAGCCGGAGCCGGCGGCATGGAGGATACGGAGGCGGCCGGAGCGGCAGCGGCAGCAGCCGGAGCAGCTGGCGTCGGAGCAGGTGCTGCTGCAGGGGCAGCGGCAGCTGGAGCAGCTGCGGCAGCCGCACCTTCGGCGATCTGGCCGAGAAGCGCACCGAGACCAACCGTCTCGCCAGCCTGGGCGACGATTTCCGAAAGCGTGCCGGACGCCGGAGCCGGAACTTCGATGGTCACCTTGTCGGTTTCAAGCTCGAGAATGGGCTCGTCGGCCTTCACGGCGTCGCCGACCTTCTTGAACCAGGTGCCGACGGTTGCCTCGCTGACGGATTCACCGAGTGTTGGAACGCGGATTTCTGTGGCCATTGTTCAAATCCTGATTGTGCTTGTTATCGTGTTAGATGGCGGTCCCGGCCTGCGGCCGGAGAATGATTGAGGGCATTGGCGAGACATCGAAACGGAAACCGAAGCCGGACGTGATGATCGGGTCGGCATCAGCAAGCGCCTTGGCTGCCGCCTGATCCGCAACCTCGACGATCGCGACGCCGAAAGCCCCTCCAGCCTCGAAAACGGGACCGACGGCAATCGCCGATCCCGCAAGGGCCTTCTGGTGCCAATATTCGGCATGGCGCTTCATCGCCGCCATTTCCTCCCCGGTCCCGTCATGCGGGAACGTGGAGCGCGGCGGCACAAGTCTCATGAAGAAATATGCCATCGCGCTTCCCTCTTTTTGTTAGCCGCCCAGCGCATCCTCGAGGAACGCGGCGAGCTGCGACAGATGCTTGGACATCAGGCCCGTTGCCGGGGAAGCGGCGGCCGGTCGACCCGTGTAGCGAACGCGCTGGTACTTCGCATCGATATGGGCAAGCACCCATTCGAGATACGGGTCGATGAACGACCAGGCACCCATGTTCTTCGGTTCTTCCTGGCACCAGACCATCTCGGCGTTCCGGAAGCGGGACAGCTCATTGATGAGCGCCTTGGCCGGGAACGGATAGAGCTGCTCGATGCGCAGCAGGTAGATGTCGTCGATACCGCGCTTTTCACGCTCTTCCAGCAGGTCGTAATAGACCTTGCCGGTGCAGATGACGACGCGACGGATCTTGGCATCCTTCTGCAGCTTGATCGGACCATCCTTGATGACCTCGGCATCGTCCCACAGGAGACGGTGGAAGGAAGATTCGCCGGCCATTTCGGCAAGCGTCGAGACAGCGCGCTTGTGGCGCAGCAGCGACTTCGGCGTCATCAGGACCAGCGGCTTGCGGAAGTCGCGCTTCAGCTGGCGGCGCAGGATGTGGAAGTAGTTCGCCGGCGTCGTGACGTTGGCGACCTGCATGTTGTCTTCCGCGCAGAGCTGGAGATAGCGTTCCAGACGGGCGGACGAGTGTTCCGGACCCTGGCCTTCATAGCCATGCGGCAGCAGGCAGACGAGGCCCGACATGCGCAGCCACTTGCGTTCGCCAGACGAGATGAACTGGTCGAACACGACCTGCGCACCGTTTGCAAAGTCGCCGAACTGGGCTTCCCAGAGCGTCAGGGCATTCGGACGAGCCAGCGAATAGCCGTATTCGAAGCCTAGAACGGCTTCTTCCGAAAGCATCGAGTTGATGACTTCGTAACGGGCCTGTGTCGGCGACAGGTTCGCAAGCGGAATGTAGCGCTCTTCGGTTTCCTGATCGTAGAGAACCGAGTGGCGCTGCGAGAAGGTGCCTCGTTCGCAATCCTGACCGGACAGACGGATCTTGTGGCCCTCGACCACGAGCGCACCGAAAGCCAGCGCTTCGGCCATCGCCCAGTCGAGACCTTCGCCGCTCTGGACCATGTTGGCACGGTTTTCCATGAAGCGCTGGATCGTGCGATGCGCGTTGAATCCAGCCGGAATCTCCGACAGCTTGCGGCCGATATCCTTGAGCGTCTTCATCGGCACGGCGGTTTTGCCGCGGCGCTGTTCGTCGGCATTGTCAGCCGTGCGCAGGCCGGACCATTCGCCGTCCAGCCAGTCAGCCTTGTTCGGCTTGTAGTGCTGGCCAGCCTCGAACTCCTGCTCGAGATGGGCGCGCCAGTCGGCCTTCATCTTTTCGACTTCGCCGTCGGTGAGCAGGCCTTCGCGAACGAGACGGTCAGCATAGAGCTGCAGGACTGTCTTGTGACCACGAATGACCTTGTACATCTTCGGCTGCGTGAAGGACGGCTCATCGCCTTCATTGTGGCCATAGCGACGGTAGCAGAACATGTCGAGCACGACAGGCTTGTGGAATTTCATGCGGAATTCCATCGCGATCTTCGCCGCATAGACCACGGCTTCCGGATCGTCGCCATTGACGTGCAGGATCGGTGCTTCGATCATCTTGGCGACGTCGGACGGATAGGGCGACGAGCGCGAAAAGGCCGGGTTCGTGGTGAAGCCGATCTGGTTGTTGATGATGACATGCATCGTGCCGGCAACGCGGTGGCCGCGCAGACCGGACAGGCCGAGAATTTCGGCAATGACGCCCTGGCCGGCAAAGGCCGCGTCGCCGTGGATCAGGAGCGGCAGAACCTTGGCGCGTTCCGACAGCGGGATGATATCGCCGTCCCATACCGTAGCGCTCATGTCCTGCTTGGCGCGCGCCTTGCCCATGACGACAGGGTCGACGATTTCGAGGTGTGACGGGTTTGCCGTCAGCGAGACGTGCACCTTGTTGCCATCGAATTCACGGTCGGAGGAAGCACCCAGATGGTACTTCACGTCGCCCGAACCTTCGACTTCGTCAGGAGCGTAGGAGCCGCCCTTGAACTCGTGGAAGATGGCGCGGTGCGGCTTGCCCATGACCTGGGAAAGCACGTTCAGGCGACCGCGATGGGCCATGCCGAACACGGCTTCCTTGAGGCCGAGATGACCGCCGCGCTTGAGGATCTGTTCGAGTGCCGGGATCAGCGATTCACCGCCGTCCAGGCCGAAGCGCTTGGTACCCTTGAACTTGACGTCGAGGAACTGTTCGTAGCCTTCGGCTTCGACGAGTTTGGCGAGGATCGCCTTCTTGCCTTCAGCCGAGAAAGCGACACCCTTATCCGGACCTTCGATACGTTCCTGGATCCATGCCTTTTCTTCCGGATTGGAGATGTGCATGAATTCGACGCCGAGGGTCGAGCAATAGGTGCGCTCGAGGATTTCGATCATCTCGCGGAGGGTCGCATATTCGAGGCCGAGCACGTTATCGATGAAGATCTTGCGATCGTAGTCGGCAGCCGTGAAGCCGTAATTTTCGGGCGAAAGTTCGTGATAATCCTCGACCGCGGCAGCAATGCCGAGCGGATCGAGCTTGGCGTGCAGATGGCCGCGCATGCGATAGGCGCGGATCATCATGATGGCGCGAACGGAATCGCGCGTCGCCTGCAGCACGTCGGCTGCGCCTGCTGGCTGACCAGCGGCTTCGGCCTTCGCCTTTACCTTGGTCTCGATGACCTTTTCGACGATGCCCCAGTCGCCATCGAGCGCCGAGACGAGATCGCCGCTTGCCTGCAGCGGCCAGTTCTTCTTGCGCCAGGAAGCCCCCTTGGCTGCCTTCTTCACATCAGCAGGATCCTCTTCCAGCGCCTTGAAGAAGGACCGCCACTGATCGTCGACCGAATTGGGATCGTCTTCATAACGGGCGTAGAGCTGCTCAATATAGGCAGCATTGGCGCCATCCAGAAACGAGGTGATCTGAAATTGCTCGTTGGCTTCTTGCCGTGCCATGGTGTTACGCGGACGCTTCCGCCCGCCTCCTGACTTAGATGAATTTGCCGGCTTCATCGCCGGCTGCCGCATTCCGATTGTCGCCTGTCCGCGACGCATCCGCATTGAAATAGAGAGCCGGGCGGAGGCCGGGATGCCGTTCCTCCGCCCGAGGTATATAAGTTGGTTTAGCCCTTGAGGACTTCAACCAGCGTCTTGCCGAGGCGAGCCGGAGACGGCGACACCTTGATGCCTGCCGATTCCATCGCCGCGATCTTCGATTCAGCGTCGCCCTTGCCACCGGAAACCACAGCACCGGCATGGCCCATGGTGCGACCCTTCGGCGCCGTACGGCCCGCGATGAAGCCGGCCATCGGCTTCTTGCGGCCCTTCTTGGCCTCGTCCTTGAGGAACTGCGCTGCGTCTTCTTCAGCCGAACCGCCGATTTCGCCGATCATGATGATCGAGGTCGTAGCTTCATCCGCCAGGAACATTTCGAGCACGTCGATGAACTCGGTGCCCTTGACCGGGTCGCCGCCGATGCCGACAGCCGTCGTCTGGCCGAGACCTTCGTTGGAGGTCTGGAAGACGGCTTCGTAGGTCAGCGTGCCCGAACGGGAAACGATGCCGACCGAACCCTTGCGGAAGATCGAGCCCGGCATGATGCCGATCTTGCATTCTTCCGGCGTCATGATGCCCGGGCAGTTCGGACCGAGCAGGCGCGACTTGGAGCGCTCGAGGCGAGCCTTGACGCGAACCATGTCCAGGACCGGGATGCCTTCGGTAATGCAGGTGATGAACGGGATCTCGGCGTCGATCGCCTCGATGATTGCATCAGCTGCACCTGCCGGCGGAACATAGATGACGGACGCGTTGGCGCCGGTCTTTTCCTTGCCTTCGGCAACGGTTGCGAAGATCGGCAGGCTTTCGCCCTTGGAGCCGGTCCAGGTTTCGCCACCCTTCTTCGGGTGAATACCACCGACCATCTGCGTGCCGTAGTAAGCAAGCGCCTGTTCGGTGTGGAATGTACCGGTCTTGCCGGTCAGACCCTGAACAAGGATCTTGGTGTCTTTGTTGACGAGAATAGACATGCGGGGCCTTTGTCTAGAAGAGGTTGGAAGACGTAAGAGACGCGCGACGATAGATGCCGCTGACGACCTCCTGCCAAGTATCGCTGCCTGCAGGCGAAAAGCTGACGCCCATCCGGTAGCAGTCTTCATTTTCAAATGTGAACGCGGTGCGCTGTCTGCCGCGCGGCGAAGTCTTGATCAGCATGAGTTCATCGCCATTCCACTCGCCGGATGCCGGCGAAGGCGGCGCGAAACCCGCGCTGTCGAACTGGTAGAGCTTGTAAGCCTGGTCCGAAGCGTCGAAACCGAAAACATTTCGGGCCTCGAACGAAACGGCGCCATCCCGCGTCTGGCGATAGCGCTGTTCGAGGAAGAAGCCCCCGAACAGCGTCTCGCTGGAAAGCTCAGCAATGGCCTTGCCTTCGCTCGTCCACGCCGACGCCGCGACATACTCTTCTCCCTCCCAAGCACCCGCAAAGGCGTTGAGGCGGAAATGAGCAGCGGTGGGCGTAGACTGGAAGGCCATGACCGTCCTCAGCCGTTGATCGCCGCGACGATCTTCTTGGCCGCATCGTCGAGATCGTCAGCCGCCGTGATCGCCAGACCCGATTCGTTCAGGATCTTCTTGCCGAGATCGACATTCGTGCCTTCAAGGCGAACCACGAGCGGAACCTTGAGACCGACTTCCTTGACCGCGGCAATGACGCCCTCGGCAATGACATCGCACTTCATGATGCCGCCGAAGATGTTGACGAGAATGCCTTCAACCTTGGGGTCAGCGGTGATGATCTTGAAGGCTGCAGCAACCTTCTCCTTGCCGGCGCCACCGCCGACGTCGCAGAAGTTCGCCGGCTCCTTGCCGTAAAGCTTGATGATGTCCATCGTCGCCATGGCAAGGCCTGCGCCGTTGACCATGCAGCCAATGTTGCCGTCAAGCGCGACATAGGCGAGGTCCCACTTGGAGGCCTCGATTTCCTTGGCGTCTTCTTCCGTCTCGTCACGAAGCGTCTTCACGTCGTCATGGCGGAACAGAGCGTTGCCGTCGAAGGACATCTTTGCGTCGAGGACGCGCAGGTGGCCATCCTTCATGACGATCAGCGGATTGACCTCGAGCAGGGCCATGTCCTTTTCGCCGAAGGCCTTATAGAGCGCCGGGAAGAGCGTCTTGGCGTCTTCTGCAGCTGCACCATCGAGCTGAAGCGCCTTGGAGATCGCAGCAACGTCGGCAGCTGTCACACCGGCTTCCGGATTGATGGCGATCGTGTGGATCTTCTCAGGCGTGTCGTGAGCGACTGCTTCGATATCCATGCCGCCTTCGGTCGAAACGACGAAGGCCACCTTGCCGACCGAACGGTCGACCAGGAGCGAGCAATAGAGCTCGCGGGCAATGTCGGCACCGTCTTCGATGTAGAGGCGATTGACCTGCTTACCGGCTTCGCCGGTCTGCGCGGTTACCAGCGTATTGCCAAGCATTTCCTTGGCATGGGCAACGACTTCATCGATCGACTTGGCGAGACGGACACCGCCCTTGGCATCCGGGCCGAGCTCCTTGAACTTGCCCTTGCCGCGGCCGCCCGCATGGATCTGGCTCTTGACCACGTAGAGCGGGCCGGGAAGCGACTTGGCGGCAGCCTCGGCTTCTTCAACCTTGAGGATAGCCACACCCTGCGCGACCGGCGCGCCATAGCCCTTCAGCAGAGCCTTGGCCTGATATTCATGAATGTTCATGGGTTTATCCCTATTTCGATAACGTCAGCGCACCGGTTACTTGAGGGCGGGCGCGATGTTGATGCAGGCTTCGCAGAGACCAGCGACAGCGCCGACCGACTTGTCGAAGGCTTCCTTCTCGGTCTTGTTGAGATCGATCTCGATGATGCGCTCGACGCCGCCGGCACCGATGACCGTGGGAACGCCGACATACATGTCCTTCACGCCGTACTGGCCCGTGAGGTGGGCAGCGCAGGGCAGAACGCGCTTCTTGTCCTTGAGGTAGGCTTCAGCCATTTCGATCGCAGAGGCGGCCGGAGCATAGTAGGCCGAACCGGTCTTGAGCAGGCCGACGATTTCGGCACCGCCGTCGCGGGTGCGCTGGATGATTTCTTCGAGGCGTTCCTTGGTGACCCAGCCCATGGTGACGAGGTCGGTCAGCGGAATGCCGCCAACGGTCGAATAACGGGCGAGCGGCACCATCGTGTCGCCGTGGCCACCGAGAACGAAGGCCGTGACGTCCTGAACGGAAACGTTGAATTCCTTGGCGAGGAAAAGACGGAAGCGCGAAGAGTCGAGAACGCCGGCCATGCCGACGACCTTGTTGGCCGGCAGGCCGGAGAACTTCTGCAGCGCCCAGACCATCGCGTCGAGCGGGTTGGTGATGCAGATCACGAAAGCGTTCGGGGCATACTTCTTGATGCCGGCGCCGACCTGCTCCATGACCTTGAGGTTGATGCCGAGAAGGTCATCGCGGCTCATACCTGGCTTGCGCGGAACGCCGGCAGTGACGATGCAGACGTCAGCGCCTTCGATCGCAGAATAGTCGCTGGCGCCGGTCAGATTGGCGTCGAAGCCTTCAACCGGGGAGGACTGTGCGATGTCGAGACCCTTGCCCTGGGGAATGCCGTCGGCAATGTCGAAGAGGACGATGTCGCCCAGTTCCTTCAGGCCGGYGAGATGCGCCAGCGTGCCACCAATCATGCCAGAACCGATGAGTGCGATCTTGTTACGCGCCATTTCGCTTTTCCTTTGCGATCAAAATCCGTCGGGCGACGCGCGGGCATCGCCCAATGCCGCAATCGCATAGACCTAAAGCCAAAAAATGGCAATCCATTATTTTTGGTGCAGCAATTTCAATCGTTTAGATATTAAAATTCTTACGTAAACGTAAGATCAATTGTCACCAAAGTGTTACTCGGCAGCCCGCCGTTCATGATGCGCCGCGAGATATTCCGCGCTTCTCATCTCAAAAAGACGAGATGCCGTACGATCGAATTCGAAGCCTTCGGTGCCGCGTCTTTCGACGAGCAGATATTCAGGCATGGCAGCGGCGGAAGCATAGAGGCGGGTGCCATGATCGTAGAACGTATCGATCAGAATGATGAAGCGTTTGATCTGGTTCCGCTTTTCAGGGCCGAGCAAGGGAATGTGATCGAGGAAGATCGTATCGAAGCGTTCGGCGATGGCCAGGAAATCGGCAGCGCCCAGCGGCTTTTCGCAGAGATCGGAGAAGGAGAAGCGTGCCATGCGATCAACGGCGAGCGGCACATGGATTGCCCGCCCCTTCATGGCAACGTCCGTCGGCTGCGCCTTGCGACCGTGCAGCGCCTGCGTCCAGGACGCATCCATCGCCATGTCAGTGCGCTCATCGATCGGGATGAGGTAGACCGGCTGACTGTTCAGCTTCTCCATCCGGTAGTCGGTCGGCGAATCGAGTGAGACGATCTCGACATATTTTTTGAGGAGACCGACGAAAGGCAGGAAAAGCCCGCGATTGAGGCCGTCCTTGTAGAGATTGTCGGGCTCGACGTTCGAGGTCGCCACCAGCACGCAGCCGCGCGCGAAAAGCTCGGAAAACAGCCGTGACAGGATCATCGCATCGGCGATATCGGTGACGGTGAATTCGTCGAAGCAGAGAAGTTCCGCTTCCTCGAAAAGGGCAGCGGCGACCGGCGGCATCGGATCGGCCTGCTTCGTCTCGCCGTTCTTCAGCTTCAGCCGGTGAGCAGCGATGCGATTGTGCACATCGGCCATGAACTCATGGAAATGAGCGCGCCGCTTTTTCCGGCAGGGCGCCATTTGGAAGAACATGTCCATGAGCATCGTCTTGCCGCGCCCGACGCTGCCATGGATATAGAGGCCCTTGATGCCGGTCTCCGTCTTCTTCTTGGATGCAAACAGCCAGCCGAGCGCGCTGCTCTTGGCGGCGGGCCGCTTCTGCTTAAGAGCGGCAAGCACCCGGTCGAGGCATTTGGCCACATCTATCTGGGCGGAATCAACCTGCAACGTCTCCGAAGCAGTCAGCGATTTGAGCTGCTCGGTGACGCTGAGCGAATAGTCTGGCATTGGCTGCATGAGGGCTTGTCCGCCTATGCGTAACCGGCGGAACCCCGCCGGATTGTCTTACCGGCTGAGGGTGATCGGCTGGCCGGTCGAGGTCTGGCCATTGAAGCTCTTGTCGGCAACCTTGTAGACGGAGCCGATCTGGTTGCCGCTGCGGTCCTTGAGCAGAACCTGCTTGCCGGAAACTTCCCAGGAGCCCATAGCCGTCAGCTCGCCAACACAACCGCGCGTACCGCCGCGCGATCCGCTGCCGAGATTGGTGAGCGTCAGGAACATGTCGCAGGTACCGTTGACACGCCAGCTGCCGACCATCGATTCCTTGGTGACATCAAGAGAGGTCGCAGGCGCAACGCCACCCGGCTGAACACCAGCCATCGGCGCCGTCGAGGTCGGCGCGGCGGGAAACTGCCCGGTCGGCGGCGGAAGCTGGCCGCCCTGCACGGAGGGTACCGGCTGCGCGGTCAACGGCGGAGGTGCGCTGTTACTGCTGTAATCATATGAGGTGCGCTGGCATCCCGCCAAGGCCAGAGCGGCCGTTAGACCCGTCACCACATATCGCAACTGCATCATCAAGCTCCCGAATGTCCGCCTCAACCGCAGAGATATTTCAATTGTAGGTTCGATTACCGTATTTCACTTTGGTTAATCAAGTCAGCACAATCCAAAACGCTTTCACGACACCTATGGCGAAACTGGCACAATTCAACCGACCGCTCGCTGGACTTCTTGCTGATAAAATATGTCAGCAAGGTGTTGTGCTCGTCCGTCCGCTTCCTGATCAAGTTTGATTCGCTCGGCGAAGTCCTGATAACGCTCAATTGATGCCGCGAGAAAGGATTGGATACACTCAGGCGGCAGGCCCTCGCCCATCTCGCGCGTCTGGCCTTTGACGATCACCAATTCATGAATAGCCTTGCGTAATGTCTCATCGATGGTGACTGCCGCAAGACACTGCATCATGTTCATCGGCGGCAGCTTCTGAAACTCATTCGAGCGCATCCATTCGAGCGCAATTGCCGGACGAATCGCATAAAGCAGCTTCTTGAGCTTGATTGGCCCGTCCCCATGCATCTGCCAGTGACTGCGCAGCAGACCGACATAGTGCAGCGCAATCTTCTGCGGCAGCATGATCTCGTCAAGCACGCTGGAAAGACGGCTGCGAAATCCGGGCTCTTCTTCATAGGCGATTGGCGATTTTACCCATTCGACGACAACGGCATTGCCTTTGAGGGCAAGCAGCAGCGCCTTGCGCAGATCCCAACCGCCAGTGTCTATATCACCCACGATCGGAAACTCGATCACATCCCGATGCGAGACCAGTCCGATATGGTCAGCGACCGGACGGACGTAGACGAAACGGCAATCATAGTCGCTGTCTGGCGAGGGAAAGCCCCAGGCGCGGCTTCCGCTTTCGATCGCAAAACCGATGCGGATACCATGCTGTTTGACCGAGGCGAGCCGCGACCGGATTTCGGCGACCGCCTCGGAATCAAAATCTTCGATGCCGGCTGAAGCGTCAGCACTCACACGCGACGCTCGACCATCATCTTCTTGATTTCGGCGATTGCCTTGGCCGGGTTCAGACCTTTCGGGCAGGTCTGCGCGCAGTTCATGATCGTGTGGCAACGATAAAGTCGGAACGGATCCTCGAGATTGTCGAGGCGCTCACCGGTCGCTTCGTCGCGGCTATCGATCAGCCATCGATAGGCCTGCAGCAGGACGGCTGGGCCGAGATAGCGGTCACCGTTCCACCAGTAGCTCGGACAGGAGGCCGAGCAGCAGGCACACAGGATGCATTCATAGAGACCGTCGAGCTTCTGGCGGTCCTCATGGCTCTGCTTCCATTCCTTGGCAGGCGTCGGCGAAACCGTCTTCAGCCAGGGCTCGATGGAGCGGTGCTGGGCGTAGAAATTGCTGAGATCCGGGACCAGATCCTTGACCACAGGCATATGCGGCAGCGGGTAAATCTTCACCGTGCCCTTGATGTCGTCCATGCCCTTGGTGCAGGCAAGCGTGTTCGTGCCGTCGATATTCATCGCGCAGGAACCGCAGATGCCTTCACGACAGGAACGGCGCAGCGTCAGCGTCGGATCGATATTGTTCTTGATGTAGAGAAGCGCATCGAGAACCATCGGCCCGCAATCGTCGATATCCACGTAGAAAGTATCGATCGACGGGTTCTGGCCGTCATCCGGGCTCCAGCGATAGACGCGGAACTCACGGGTGTTCTTGGCACCCGCCGGCTTCGGCCACACCTTACCTTCGCGCATCTGGGAATTCTTCGGGAGAGCGAGTTCAACCATGTCAGGTTCCTCTGATCAGTATACGCGGGCCTTCGGCTCGATCTTGTGGGGATCGATGCCGTCTGCGATGAGGTCGGTGTGGACAGGCCGGTAATCGAGCTTCACATCACCAGCCTCGTTCACCCAGGCCAGCGTGTGCTTGCGCCAGTTGACGTCGTCGCGACCTGCGAACGGACCTGACGTATAGTCCTCGCGGGCATGCGAGCCGCGGCTTTCCTTGCGGGCCTCGGCGCCGTAGATCGTGGTGATGGCATTGGCCATCAGGTTCTGCAGTTCCAGCGTTTCGACAAGGTCGGAGTTCCAGATCATCGAGCGGTCGGTGACCTTGAGATCCTTGAGTTCGCCCCAGATTTCCGAAAGGCGGCGGCAGCCGGATTCCAGCGATTCCTGCGTACGGAACACGGCCGCATCTTCCTGCATGGCGCGCTGCATCTTTTCGCGCAGCACGGCCGTCGGCGTGCCACCGCTGGCGTGGCGCAGACCGTCGAAACGATCCATGATCTTGTCGCAGGCGGCGATGTTCAGCGCCGGCACCGGCGATGCACGGTCGATGACCTCGCCGGCGCGGATCGCGGCCGCACGGCCGAAGACCACAAGGTCGATCAGCGAATTGGAGCCGAGACGGTTTGCGCCGYGAACCGAGGCGCAGCCGGCTTCACCGACGGCCATCAGGCCGGGGATGATGCGTTCCGGATTGGAGCTGTCGGCATTGAGAACCTCGCCCCAGTAGTTCGTCGGAATGCCGCCCATGTTGTAGTGAACGGTCGGCAGAACCGGGATCGGTTCGCGGGTCACATCGACGCCGGCGAAGATCTTGGCGCTCTCGGAAATGCCCGGCAGGCGCTCATGCAGCACGGCCGGATCGAGATGATCGAGGTGCAGGAAGATGTGATCCTTGTTCTTGCCGACGCCGCGGCCTTCGCGGATTTCCAGCGTCATGCAGCGCGAAACGACGTCGCGCGAGGCCAGATCCTTGGCCGACGGCGCATAGCGCTCCATGAAACGCTCGCCTTCGGAGTTGACGAGATAGCCGCCCTCGCCGCGCGCACCCTCGGTGATCAGACAGCCGGAGCCGTAGATGCCGGTCGGGTGGAATTGTACGAATTCCATATCCTGCAGCGGCAGGCCGGCACGGGCCACCATGCCACCGCCGTCGCCGGTGCAGGTATGGGCCGAGGTTGCCGAGAAATAGGCGCGACCGTAACCGCCGGTCGCGAGCACCACCATCTTGGCCGCGAACCGATGGATCGTGCCATCGTCCAGGCACCATGCGATCACGCCGGTGCAACGGCTGCCGTCATCGGACATGATGAGGTCGAGCGCAAAATACTCGACGAAGAATTCAGCATTGTTACGCAGCGACTGGCCGTAGAGCGTGTGCAGGATGGCGTGGCCGGTACGGTCGGCAACGGCGCAGGTACGCTGCACCGGCGGGCCTTCACCGAAATTCTGCATGTGGCCGCCGAACGGGCGCTGGTAGATCTTGCCCTCCTCATTGCGCGAGAAGGGCACGCCGTAGTGCTCCAGCTCATAGACCGCCTTCGGCGCTTCCATGGTCAGATACTGCATGGCGTCGACGTCGCCGAGCCAGTCGGAACCCTTGACGGTGTCGTAAAGGTGCCACTGCCAGCTGTCAGGCGTCATGTTCTGCAGCGAGGCAGCGATGCCGCCCTGGGCCGCAACCGTGTGCGAGCGGGTCGGGAATACCTTTGTGATGCAGGCCGTGCGGAAGCCCTGTTCGGCCATGCCGAGCGTGGCGCGCAGGCCGGCGCCGCCGGCGCCGACGACGATTACGTCATAGGAATGGTCGACATAGGTGTAGGCCTTCCCATTCTGAGCGGGTGAAGACATTGCCATGATACGGTTATCCTACGAATGCAATTTTCAGAATGGCGAAGAGACAGAGGCCGGCGATCAGAACAGCGAAGAAGGTGTTCAGCATCAGGAGCAGCAGCTTGCCGATCTCGCCGTGAACATAGTCTTCTATGATGACCTGCATGCCGAGTTTCATGTGGATAGTGCCGGAAATGACCATCAGGCCCATGATGACGGCGACGAACGGGTTCGAGAGTGCACGAACCACGTCGGCATAAGGCGCACCGGCATAGACGATCATGAAGATGGCGAAAAAAATGATGAGGGGCACGTTGGCAACGGCCGTCAGGCGCTGGCGCCAAAAGTGATCGGTGCCTTCCTTGGCGGAGCCGAGGCCGCGAACCTTGCCCAGAGGAGTGCGCATATCCATGAGTGCGACCTTCAGAAGCGAATGATGAAGCCGATCACCCAGACCAGCACGGTCAGACAGAGCGATCCGATGATATTGGCGATGGCGAGCTTGGTCGAGAATTCTTTCTCGAAACCATGTCCGAGGTCCCACATGAAGTGGCGGAAGCCGCCGAGCAGGTGGTGGATCAGCGCCCAGGTGTAACCGAGCAGGACGAGCTTGCCGATAATACTGCCAAGCACCCAGTTGGCCCAATCATAATAGGCCTGGCCGGTGGCGGCCGCGATCAGCCACCAGGCAATCAGCAGCGTGCCGAAGTACAGAGCGCCACCGGTGATGCGGTGAACGATCGACATGACCATGGTGGGAATTGGCTTGTAAATTTGTAGATGCGGCGACAGGGGCCGGTTTGTCACATTCGCCATCAGAACCTCGCGGCGTCTTCTCTTTGCCCTTGATGTCAGGGGCATTTCTCAGTCAACCACACGAATGACAAAATTCTGTGTGCGTTGCATCATTGTCGACGTTTAATCACCGAAACCCCTGACGACAAGCATAATTGCTGCCTGCTTTTAATTTAATCGATTCGCGTTACCGGGAAGTTTTCAACTCGATGAAACTCGTCTCTTTCGCTCAATTTTTAAGCTGACGCACGGCTGCGTGGACAAGCCTCGCCTTTTGGCGCAATCTGGCGTTAACGATTTGTTAGCGTTTCGGAGTTTGGTCCATGTTTCGCAGTCTGTCCAAGACCATCCTTGCTCTCCTTGCGGTGCTGACAGCGCTGCCTGCTGCAGCCGGAGAGCGCCACTTCGATCATCGCTTTCCGCGCCATCACGGCTTTAATGACGGCGTCTTCCTCGGCAGGCGCACTCACTGGGATAGTGGCCTGCACTTCACACGCGACAACGTCGTCCGCTATCGCCCGCGCACCCCTTTTCTGAAGCAGTTCAACTATCCGGGGACGAGCCGCTACGGTAGCAGCAACATCGTCGTCATTGCGTCCCAGCCCCAGAGCTATGACCAGAACTACGGGAGCAACGGCCTCTACGCCGGATCGTCCTATGCCTATCAGACGGATGGCGGAACCTATGTCGGCGGCGACGGGTACTATCGTCTGGCTGCGCCGGAACGCAACCTTGCCCCGAAGGCCAAGGTCATCGATGTCGGCATCGCCGATGATCCCTGCTCTTATGAGGCCAATGTCTGCGTCATCCGGCCCTAGGGCCTGAACCGCCAGACCGTCGTCTTCTTGACCTCGCTGTCTTCAAGCGCCCGCGTGACGGGCACTTCATAGACGGCGCAGAATTCCAGCCTGTCCTTTGGCAAATAGGCGCGTCCGGGATCGCCGACCAGCACGTCCTTGCCCCCGGCCGCGAGCGTCTCGAACCAAGGCACCAGCGCACTGGCGAAGGATTTGTCGTAGAAAACGTCGCCGGCGAGAACCACATCCGCATCGACATTCTGACCGATAAGATCGGCCTCAGTGAAGTCCAGCGAGACCGAATTGGCGGCCGCATTCAGCCGCACTGCCGTCTGCGACCACGGATCGATATCGGCGGCCGTCACCTTGGTCGCACCAGCCTTGCTTGCGGCAATTCCAACCAGTCCCGAACCGCTTGCAAAATCGAGCACCCGCTTTCTTGCGACCGTCTCGAGGTGATCGAGAACATAGCGCGCCAGCCCCTGGCCGCCCGCCCAGGCAAAGGCCCAGAAAGGCGGCGGCAGGCCGATCGCCTCCAGCTCCTCTTCCGTCTTCAGCCAGAGCTCATGGGCCTCGCTGGCCAGGTACAGCCGGATCTCCGGCACATGCGGCGGCGCAAGCAGGCTGGTATTGGCAAGGATGAAGGTTTCCGGGTCGGTCTTCAAAGCTGCTCAGCGCGGCGGGTTGTCGAAACCGCCCATGCGGCAGACCTCGGCCCATTCGTCATCCGTCACCGGCTGCACGGAAAGCCGCATCGAGGTGACCAGCGACATCTTGGACAGCTTTTCGTTTGCCTTGATGGCCTTCAGCGTCACAGGCTTCGGCACATCCATGACGGCGCGGATATCGACGCAATCCCAGCGATCGTCGCCCTTCGCCGTCGAATCCGGATGCGAAAGCGCGCAGACCTCGACGATACCGACGATCTCCAGCCCGTCATTGGAATGATAGAAGAAACCCTTGTCGCCGATCTGCATGGCCCGCATATTGTTGCGCGCAAGGTAGTTGCGCACACCGGTCCATTCGGTACCCTTCTCGCCAGCCGCCTTCTGCTTTTCCCAGGACCAGGCTGCGGGCTCGGATTTATAAAGCCAGTGCGCCATCCCGTTTAGGCCTCCGGCTTGTTGAAGACCCAGTTGAAGGGCTTCACCTCGACGCTTTCGAACAGGCCGGCGAGTGCATAGGGATCGGCAGCGCCGAGTGCCTTGGCATCATCAGCCGTTTCGGCATGGACGATCACGAGGCTGCCATTCGGCTTGCCTTCCGCATCGAGGAACGGGCCGGCCATGGCAAGCTTGCCTTCGGCATTCAGCTTGTTGAGATAATCGAGATGGGTCGAGCGCGTTTCCATGCGCACGTTGAGATGGCCGGGCTTGTCCTTGCAGAGAAGGGCGAAAAGCATATCTGTCTCCTATTCGGTCGTAATCGGACGTGTCATCAATTGTTCGATGGCTTCGGATATGCCGAGCTTGCCTTCGATGATCGCTGAAACCGCATCGGTGATCGGCATCTCGACGCCGAGCTCTTCTGCAAGCCGCGAGGCAACCGCCGCAGCAAAAGCCCCTTCCACCAACTCGCCGCGCGAAGGGTCTACCTTTTCGCCGCGCCCGAGTGCGATGCCGAAACGCAGGTTGCGCGACTGATGGCTGGTTGCCGTCAGCACCAGATCACCGAGGCCGGAAAGCCCTCGCGCGGTATCGGCGTTGCCGCCCTTGGCGACGATAAAGCGCGACATCTCGGCAAGCCCGCGGGCAATCAACGCCGCACGCGCCGAATCGCCGATACCGCGGCCTTCGACGATGCCACAGGCAATCGCCAGTACATTCTTCAATGCTCCGCCAAGCTGCACGCCGATGCGGTCTGCCGAGGCATAGAGCCGGAAGGTGCGGCCGGAAATCGCCTGCGCCAGCCGCTCGGCAACCTGCATGTCGGCCGCAGCGATCGCCATGGCTGTCGGCAGCCCCTTGGCGATATCGGCGGCAAAGCCTGGACCCGAGAGCACGCCGACCGGATGATCGGGCAATTCCCGCTCCAGCATGTCGGTCAGAAGCGCACCGGTCTGCCGTTCGATACCCTTCGCGCAGGTGACCACAACGGCATCCTTAGCCAGGTAAGGACCATACTGCCGCGCGGCGTCCGCTTGCGCCTGTGACGGCATGGCAAAGAGCACGATGCCCGCATCACCGATTGCATCCGCCTCAGCAGAGAATTCCAGTGTTTCCGGCAGTGGGATGCCAGGCAGAACAGCATCATGCAGCCGCTCTGCCTTGAGGTCTTCGATCAGCGACGGATCGCGACCGACAAGGATTGCCGAATTTCGCCCCGTCAAGGCAATGACGGTCGCAAGCGCCGTGCCGAAAGCTCCCGATCCGACGACGGCGATGCGCTCGCTCATGCCTTGGCTCCCCGCTTTCCGGATCCGAGCATGGTCTCGGCCTTGGTATCGAGCGGCCAGCGCGAACGCGGCTGCACATCGAGATCGTCAGGCGCAACACCCTTCGCCATGCGTTCCAGCCCGGCCCAGGCGATCATCACGGCATTGTCGGTGCAGAGGCGGAGCGGCGGCGCAATGAAGCGGAAGCCATTCTTGTCGCAGAGTGCCTGAAGGGTGCTGCGGATTTCCAAATTTGCGGCGACACCACCGGCCACCACAAGCGCAGGCTTTTCCGGAAGGTTTGGAAATTCCGTCTTGAACCGCTGCAGGCCGCGGCCGATGCGATCCTTCATCGTGCGGGAAATCGCCTTCTGGAACGAGGCGCAGATATCGGCGACATCCTGATCCGTCAGAGGCGCAATCTCGGTCGCCGCCTGCCGCACAGCCGTCTTCAGGCCCGAGAACGAAAAATCGAGCCGTGCCTCGCCGACGAGCGGCCGCGGAAAATTGAAGCGATCGGCATTGCCACCCTGCGCCATCTGCTCCACTGCCGGCCCGCCGGGATAGGGAAGGCCGAGCAGTTTCGCCGTCTTGTCGAAGGCCTCACCCAGGGCATCGTCGATCGTCGTGCCCCAGCGCTCGTACTCGCCGATGCCGCGCACGAGGATGAGCTGCGTATGGCCACCGGAAACCAGCAGCATGAGATAGGGAAAAGAAAGACCGTCCGTCAGCCGCGCCGTCAGCGCATGGCCTTCGAGATGGTTGACCGCATAAAGCGGCTTGCCGGCTGCCTTGGCGATCGCCTTGCCGGTCATCAGCCCGACAAGCAGCCCCCCGATCAGGCCGGGGCCGGATGTCGCGGCGATCGCATCGACATCCAAGAGCGACACATTGGCGCGCTTTAGGGCCTCGTCGATCAACTCGTCCAGCGCTTCGACATGGGCGCGCGCGGCGATCTCCGGCACCACGCCGCCATAGGCGCTATGCTCGTCCAGCTGGGAAAGAACGACATCCGACAGCACCTTGGAGCGGCCTTCAGCATCGCGCTCGACGACCGCAGCGGCGGTCTCGTCGCAGCTTGTCTCGATGCCGAGGATACGCAGAAAGGGAGCCATGAAACCTGTTCGTTGATTGCGATAGGGGTTAAACCTGTTTACGAGAACTCCGGTAACAACGGATCAAAGCGGATGCAAACAAAACCTTTCCGGATCGGCACACGCGGCAGCCCGCTGGCGCTCGCGCAGGCACACGAAGCCCGCGACCGGCTAATGGCAGCCCACAATCTGCCGCAGGAGATGTTCGAGATCGTCGTGCTGACCACCAAGGGCGATCGCATCACCGACCGCTCGCTGGCCGAGATCGGCGGCAAGGGACTTTTCACGGCAGAACTGGAGCAGCAGCTCGTCGCCGGCGATCTCGATCTCGCCGTGCATTCGAGCAAGGACATGCCGACTGTCCTGCCGGAAGGTCTCTATCTCTCCACTTACCTTCCGCGCGAAGATATCCGCGACGCCGTCATCGGCCGCACCGCGCCGAAGCTGATCGACCTGCCGCATGGTGCGACGGTCGGCTCTTCCTCGCTTCGCCGTCAGGCGCTCATCCGCCGTATGCGGCCGGATATCAATGTCATCACCTTCCGCGGCCTCGTCGACACGCGCCTGCGCAAGCTGCAGGAAGGCCAGGTCGATGCGACGCTTCTGGCGCTTGCCGGCCTCAAGCGCCTCGGCAAGGTCGAGGTGATCACCGATATTCTCGACCCCGACAGCTTCCCGCCGGCACCCGCCCAGGGCGCGATCTGCATCGAAAACCGCATCGGCGACACAAGGATCGACGAGCTGCTAGCGCCGATCAATGATGTGCCGACCTTCGACACGGTCTCTTGCGAGCGCGCCTTCCTTGCCGCCCTCGATGGTTCCTGTCGCACGCCGATCGGCGGTTACGCCGTCTGCGAGGGTGATCAGATCCGCTTCTCGGGCCTCATCCTCACGCCTGACGGCCGCCACCAGCATGCGATCACCATCGACGGCAACCGCCGTGATGCCGCTGCACTTGGCACCCGCGCCGGACAGGATGTGCGCGCAAGGGCCGGCAGCAGCTTCTTCGAGGACTGGAGCTAGCCTGCATGCGCGTGCTCGTCACCCGTCCGGCGCATTCGGGCGAGCGCACCGCTCAACGTTTGCGCGAGCTGGGTCACGAGCCACTATTGCTGCCGCTCACCCGCCCCGTCCACCACATGGCGGCCGCTCGGCAGGCTCTGGAAACAAGCACTGGGGCGATAGCCATCACAAGCGCCGAAGCGGTGCGCACCTTGCAGTCTCTGGGGGAAGCGCTGGCCCCTCACTTTTCGCGCCGTCTCTTTGCCGTTGGCGAAACGACGGCCGACGAGGCCCGCAAGCTGGGATTCCATTCTGTCACGGCGTCGTCGGGCAGCGGCCGCGAGCTGGCCGAGCTGATCGCAGCAAACAAGGTCGATACGCTTCTCTATCTCGCCGGCAGTCCGCGCGCCGAGACCTTCGAGACGCGTCTGACGGAGCTCGGGCGGCACTTCTCAGTGGCCGAGTGTTACCGGATGGAGCCTGTCGCGCCCAGCCCCGAGGCCGTCGCAGCTCTCCTGACGAACAGCCCTCCTGATGCTGTTCTTTTCTATTCCCGCCACACGGCCGGAAATTTCTTTCATATCCCGCAGGTAGAGTCCCTTTTGCTGCAGCTGCCGAAAATCCGTCTCATTTGTCTCAGCAACACTGTAGCAGAAGCTGTTCCATCCGTTTTGAGGACAGTCCTGGAGATTTCGCCGATGCCGGATGAAAAAAGCCTTTTGTCGCTGCTTAGAAGGCCTTAGCCGCCCAAATTTGATCTAACCTCTTCCCTTAATTGCCATCCCTGTCTAGTTTCGTTGCAATGCAGGATAATGAGGACCTCATGGTATCGGGAAATCCGCCACGCCACTCGAAGAGCTCCGACAAGCCGGTCACGATTGACCTGGACGCGCAGGACTTCGCCTCGGCGGCTGATTCTGAAAAGCCTGCCGAAGAAGCCGCACAAGCAGCCGATGACGCGCCTGTTGCCGAAGCCGTAGCCGCTGCGGAAGCCGGCGGTGAACCGCTGTCGGAACACGAGAGCGACCGCGCCGCCGGCGCGCAGGAAGAGCCCCTCCCGAAGGAGCCCCCATCATCGGAACCGGTACAGTCGCCTTCGCCACAGAAGGGCGTGGTCACGTCGGGCCTGATTGCCGCTGGCATTTTCGGCGGCCTTGTCGCCCTGCTTGGCGCCGGCGCGATTCAATATGCCGGTTATCTGCCGGGCTCCTCCACCCAGCAGACGAACTCTGCCGAAGTGGCCGACCTATCCGGCGAGATCCAAGGCCTCAAGCAATCGGTCGCAGGCCTTGCCGCCAATCCGCCGCCAGCCGTCGATAATAGTGCCCTCGAAAAGCGCATCGCAGCTCTCGAAGCGGCCCCTCAGACACCGGCGTCCGGCACATCGACCGGCTCGGCCGATGTCGAAGCACTCAACCGGAAGATTGCAGATCTGACAGCTCAGATTGATCAGTTGAAGACGAGCCTTGCGCAGACCACCGAACAGCAGGCCTCAAACGGCGCCGACATTACGAGCCGCCTTGCCGAAGCCGAAAAGAAGCTGAACGAACCGCGCGAGGATGTCGCCGTCGCCCGCGCCATCGCCGCCGCCGCTCTCAAGGCCGCGATCGACCGTGGCGGCCCCTTCATCGCCGAACTCGATACATTTGCCGGCGTAGCACCCGATGATCCGGCTGCAACCGATCTGCGCGGCTTTGCCGAGACCGGCGTGCCCTCACGCGCCGAACTGATCCGTCAGGTTCCGGATGTTGCCACCGCTATCGTCGAATCTGTCAACCAGCCCGATCCCAACCAGAGCTGGTCGGATCGGCTGATGTCGAGCGCCAAGTCTCTGGTCTCGGTCCGCCCGGTCGGCAATGTGGAAGGCGAAAGCGTTGAAGCGATTGCCGCGCGCATGGAGGACAAGGTGAAGAACGGCGATCTGCCCGGTGCAGCCACCGAATGGAACAGCCTGCCTGCGACCGCAAAACAGGCTTCCGCCGCCTTCAAGCAGTCACTCGAAGCTCGTATCCGCGTCGAGGATCTCGTTGGCGGTGCTCTCTCCAAGGCCATTTCCGGCACCGGCAAGGAAGGATGAGCATGGTCCGCCTGGTTGTCTTCGCGCTCCTCGTCCTCGTTCTCGCCTATGGTTTCTCCTGGCTTGCCGATCGCCCCGGCGATCTGTCGCTGATCTGGGAAGGCCAGATCTACCAGACCAGGCTGATCGTCGCGGCAAGCGCCATCATCGCGCTGATCGCTGCCGTCATGGTGGCCTGGTGGTTCGTCCGCCTGATCTGGACTTCGCCGCATTCCGTGACGCGCTTTTTCCGCGCTCGCAAACGCGATCGCGGCTATCAGGCCCTGTCGACCGGCCTCATCGCCGCCGGCGCAGGCAATGCCCTGCTCGCCCGCAAGATGGCCGCCCGCTCACGCGGCCTCATCCGCGCCGATCAGGAGCCGTTGATCAATCTTCTCGAAGCACAGGCCGCTCTCATCGAAGGCCGCTATGATGAAGCGCGTTCCAAATTCGAGGCCATGGCCAATGATCCCGAAACGCGTGAACTTGGCTTGCGCGGTCTTTACCTCGAGGCCAAGCGCCTCGGTGCCAACGAGGCTGCCCGCCAGTACGCGGAAAAGGCAGCCGATAACGCGCCCTACCTGCCCTGGGCCGCGCAGGCGACGCTCGAATATCGCAGCCAGTCCGGTCGCTGGGATGACGCCATCCGTCTGCTGGAACAGCAGAAGGCCGCCAAGGTTGTCGAAAAAGCCGAGGCAAACCGCCTGCATGCCGTGCTGCTGACAGCCCGCGCCGATGACAAGCTGGAAAGCAATCCCGCCGGTGCCCGCGATGATGCGCTGCAGGCGCTGAAGCTATCGGCGGATTTTGTACCCGCCGCCCTGATTGCCGCAAAGGCGCTGTTCCGCGAAGGCGGCATCCGCAAGGCTGCCACCATTCTCGAACAGACCTGGAAGGCTGGACCGCATCCCGAGATTGGCCGCGTCTATGTCCGCGCCCGCAGCGGCGATTCAACGCTTGACCGCCTGAAGCGCGCCGAGCGGCTGGAAGGCATGCGGCCGAACAATGTCGAATCTCTCCTCGTCGTCGCACAGGCGGCGCTCGATGCACGGGAATTCTCCAAGGCCCGCGCCAAGGCGGAAGCTGCCGCCCGTATCGAACCCCGTGAAGCGGCCCTCCTGCTGCTTGCGGATATCGAGGAAGCGGAGACCGGCGATCAGGGTCGCGTGCGCCATTGGCTGGCACAGGCGCTGAAGGCGCCGCGCGATCCGGCCTGGGTTGCCGATGGTTTCGTTTCGGACAAATGGCTGCCGGTTTCGCCGGTGACCGGCCGTCTCGACGCCTTCGAATGGAAGGCACCTTTCGGCCAGCTCGAAGGACCGGTCGAGGAAGGTTCGACCGCCTCTATCGAAACGGCGCTGAAGACCCTACCGCCGCTGCGCGAAACCCGGCCGGAAAGCGTGGTCAACGACCACCGCATCATCGAGCTGGAACGGGCAGCGACGATTGCCGAAGCCGTGCGCCCGGCAACTTCGTCACCCGCACCGGCAAAAACTGCCGAACCGTCCGCGTCCCGGCCGGTTCCTGCTACGTCTGAACCTAAACCCTTCTTTGGCGGCCTGCCGGATGACCCCGGCGTCCGCGATCCCAAGATGGAACCGGAACCCAAGACACGGCTCCGCCTTTTCTAAAATGGAACGAAAAACCGCATGTTCGAACGCTTTCAGGCATTCTTCCAGAATCTGACCGCCGACCGCCCCAAGGCAGGCTTTGCCCCCGATGACCCGCGCATCGCAGTCGCTGCACTCTGTATGCAGGTCATGGAGGCCGACGGCCAGATCAAGGACAGCGAAAAGAAGCGGCTGCGCAAACTCCTGAAGGAGCAATATGCGCTCGACGGCAAACAGCTTGATGCGCTGATGGCCGCGGGGCTGGAAGCCGAAAGCTCGGCGGTTGATTATTTCCGCTTCACCTCCGATCTAAAGAGACATCTCAATACCGAGCAGCGTCTGGAGCTGATCGGCATTCTCTGGGATATCGTCTATGCCGATGGCGAGCGAAGCGAAATGGAAGACCATGTGATCTGGCGGATTGCCGATCTCCTGGGTGTGTCTTCCCGTGAGCGTATTCAGAAGCGGCAGGAGGCGGCCGCAAGGGTTACGGACGCACAGGTGGTGCAGGATGACACTGACTGACAGAAGCATGAGACGCGACAGGCGCCCTATTCTCATCATTCTTCATCAGGAGCGCTCCAGCCCCGGTCGTGTCGGCCAGCTTCTCGTCGAGAAAGGTTATGATCTCGATATCCGTCGCCCCGTCCTTGGCGACCCTCTGCCTTGCACCCTTGAAAACCATGCCGGTGCGGTGATTTTCGGCGGCCCGATGAGCGCCAATGACCCAGACGAATTCGTCAAGGCCGAGATCGATTGGCTGGAAGTGCCACTCAAGGAAAACCGGCCCTATCTCGGCATCTGCCTCGGTGCACAGATGCTGGCTCGCAATCTTGGCAGCAAGGTCGCCGCCAATAGTGACGGGTCGACAGAGATCGGCTGGTATCCGCTGCATACGACCGAGAGAGGCCGGCGGCTGATGCGCTGGCCGAAAATGGTCTACCACTTCCATCGGGAAGGATTCGAACTGCCGCATGGCGCCGAGTTGCTGGCATCCGGCGACGCCTATCCCAACCAGGCCTTCCGCTATAACGACAATGCCTGGGGCCTGCAATTCCATGCGGAGCTGACACGGGTGATGATGCATCGCTGGGTCGTGCACGGCGCGCACCGCTTCATCCTGCCGAACGCGCAGCAGGGACGCGAGCATCTGGAAGGCCGCATGCTGTTCGATGCGCCGCTGAAAGCCTGGCTCGACGGCTTCCTGGATATCGTCTTCGAGGGCAGGACGGCAGCAGCCGCTACACCGCTTCTCGTATAGGCGCGTCGAGCGTATCGATCTTCCTGAGTTTCGGAAAGCCGCTTGCCCAGATGGCGGCTACGGCGAGCGTACCGATGCCACCGATAATGACGGCCGGGACGGCGCCGAAAACCGATGCCATAGTACCCGCGCGGAACTCCCCGAGCTCGTTTGATGCGCCGACAAACACCGTATTGACCGCGTTGACGCGGCCGCGCAGATGATCAGGCGTCCAGAGCGCGATCAGGCTTTCACGGACATAGACCGAGATCATGTCCGCAGCGCCCATGATAGCAAGCGCCGCGATGGACACCTCGGTATTGGTCGAGAAGCCGAACACGATCGTGCCGAGGCCGAAGATCGCCACGCCGATGAACATGTATATGCCGGCCTTATGCTTCAGCGGATAGGCGGCAAGGAAGATCGCCATGATGATGGCGCCCACACCCGGTGCCGAGCGAAGCAGGCCGAGACCCCACGGCCCGAGCGTCAGGATATCGCGCGCAAAGATCGGCATCAGCGCGGTAGCGCCGCCAAGCAGAACGGCGAATAGATCGAGCGAGATGGCGCCAAGCACCACCTTTTCTTCCCGGATATAGCGGAAGCCGCCGAGGATCATGTCCCAGTTCCTGGCCTCGCCCATCGTCTTCTGCGGCGGCTTGGGGATCATGTAGAGCAGGATCGCGCCGAGCGCAGAAAAGATGACGGCGACCGTATAGGCCGTCGAAGCGCTGACGCCGTAAAGCAGACCGCCGAGCACAGGGCCGGTGATGGCCGCCAGCTGCCAGGAGGACGAATTCCATGCGATCGCATTGGAGAGATCCGTCTCCGGCACGAGGTTGGGCGCAAGCGACTGCACGGCCGGCGTCATGAACGCCCGCTCGATGCCGAAGACCAAAAGCACGATGAAGACTGGGATCGGTGAAAAGCTGCCGGTGATCGTCATTCCGAGCAGCGCGAGCGTACAGAGCGCGCTGACGAGCGAGCAGATCGAGGCGATGGCGCGGCGATTATGCCGGTCCGCCACCGAGCCGGTGACGAGGATCAGCACAAGAGACGGCAGGAACTGCACAAGTCCGATCAGACCGAGATAGATGGCGCTCCCGGTCTGGTCGTACATTTGCCAGCCAACGGCGACGCTGACGATCTGCTGCGAGAAGGAAAGCAGGAACCGCGCGAAGAAGAAGCGTGTATAGGACGGATGCCGGAACGCGGCAAAACGGTCTCCGGTGGGCGAAAGCGACATGAAGCTTTTCCGAGAAAGCGGGTGCGGAATTGCCTGCGGAGCGACCCGTTAAACATGATTTGCCATGCGTCTCCACACGGCCCTTGCTCGTTTAATCGCCAATGTCTACATATCTGTCAACAACGAACTGGAGACGGTAATGGCGGGAATTCTTGAAGCCATATTTCTAATCATCAATGTGGCTTTGAACCTCTATTGGTACGTGATCATTGCCAGCGCCATTTTCTCGTGGCTGTACGCATTCAACGTCATCAATTCGAACAACCAGTTTGTGAACCAGTTGGGTATGTTCTTCTATAACGCGACTGAACCTGCATTGCGGCCCATACGCCGCTTTCTGCCCAATCTGGGTGGCATCGACATCTCTCCGATTGTCCTGCTGCTGATCATCCTATTCATACAGGCTATACTCAACAATCCGATCAGGCCCTTCCTGTTCTCGCTGGTCGCTTGAACCACCCCTGGAGGCTTTCCGGTGATCATATCCGTCTTGCCGTACGGCTGACGCCGAATGGCGGGCGGGATGCCATCGACGGGATCGAACCAGATGGCGAAGGCGGCATGCTCTTGAAGGCGCGCGTCACCGCCGTACCGGAAAAGGGAAAAGCCAACAAGGCAATGATAGCACTCGTCGCCAAGTCTTTGGGCATTCCTAAGTCCTCGGTCAGCCTTGCTTCCGGCGATACGTCGCGCAAAAAAATCCTCCGGATCGATGGCGACCCGGAGGATGTGATGAAAAAGCTCGAAGGGCTGTTCGGCTAAAGCAATTCCAGCAAAGCTATGCAGCGGTTTTGCGTCCGAAATTGCGTAAAAGCGAGGCTCAGGCCTTTTCCTTCTTGGCGCGTTCGATCGCTTCGAGGATGAGCTCGCCGGCTTCCTTGGAATCGCCCCAGCCGTAGATCTTCACCCACTTGCCAGGCTCCAGATCCTTGTAGTGCTCGAAGAAGTGCTCAATCTGCTTCACCGTGATTTCCGGAAGGTCGGTGTAATCCTTGACCTTCTCGTAGCGCAGCGTCAGCTTCGGCGACGGGACGGCGATGATCTTCTCGTCCTTGCCGGAATTGTCTTCCATCTTCAGAACACCGATCGGGCGGACATTGATGACACAGCCCGGAACCAGCGGACGGGTGCTGGCGATCAGAACGTCGATCGGGTCGCCGTCTTCGGACAGCGTGTGCGGTACGAAACCGTAGTTACCCGGATAGGTCATCGGCGTGTAGAGGAAACGATCGACGACCAGCGTGCCGGCTTCCTTGTCCATTTCATACTTGATCGGATGACCGCCGACCGGAACCTCGACGATGACATTGACGTCTTCAGGTGGATTCTTACCGATTGAAACGGCATCGATGCGCATAGGAAACTCCCGGGAGGTTGAATTGCTCGAAGCCAGTTAATCGGTTTCATGACGCAACGCAACATGCCTCGCAAGCAATGCTTAATATGCGAGACGGGCAGAATATATAATTTTTCTAATAAAGGATGCGAGGCCGCGGCACCCGCAATCAGTTCCAGATGAAGCCGATCTTTTTAATCTGCTTATGGTCGAAATTTTCTATACCTTCGCAGAAATCGATACCGCCATGGTCGCGATAAAAGTCGGCGGCCGTTTCATTTTCTTCCAGGCACCAGACGACCAGGCCGTTGCAGCCCAGAGATTTCAAAAGCCGCCGGGCTTCGCCGAAAAGCAGCTTGCCGAGGCCGATACCCTGATATTCCGGGCGCAAATAGAGTTCGTAGATTTCGCCTTCCTGAGGCAGCGCGCGGGCGCGATTAAGGCCGAGGGTCGCATAACCAGCGACGGTCCCCGCCACATCCAGAACGAGCAATGTCGCCGGGCCGCGAGTAGCTTTGCGCCACCAGTTTTCACCGCGGCGCTCAATCATCTGGGTCAGAGCACGATGTGGAATGATGCCCGCATAAGTATGCTGCCAGGAAAGCCGATGGGCTTCCGAAATGGCTCGGGCATCATGCGGTTCAGCCCGCCGGACATCGATCGACAACGTCTTCATAACGCTTACTCTGGTCCTGCCGGAGGCAATTAACCATATGCGTCGACCGCATTGTGATCGATTGCCCACAGGCTTGATATGTGGACGACAGGCAAAATTTAACGCTTTTTTAACGATTGTCACAAGTCGGAATCGACGCAGCGCACAATAAAAAACCCCGGCGCGAAGGCCGGGGTTTTAAAGGAGTAGCCGAAGCTCTTAGAGAGCTGCCTTCGACTTTTCGAAACGCTTGCGGTCGTTGGCATCGAGATACATCTTGCGCAGACGAATGTTCTTCGGCGTCACTTCCATCAGTTCGTCGTCCTGGATCCAGGAGAGCGCACGATCGAGCGTCATGCGGATCGGCGGCGTCAGCTTCACGGCTTCGTCCTTGCCGGCGGCGCGGATGTTGGTGAGCTGCTTGCCCTTGAGGACATTGACTTCAAGGTCGTTGTCGCGCGAATGGATGCCGATGATCATACCGGCATAGACCTTTTCGCCCGGCTCGATGATCATCGGGCCGCGGTCTTCCAGATTGAACATTGCATAGGCGACGGCTTCACCGGAAGCGTTGGCGAGCAGCACGCCGTTGACGCGGCCACCGATTACGCCCTTGTAGGGCTGGTAGTCGTGGAACAGGCGGTTCATGATCGCCGTGCCCCGCGTATCGGTCAGCAGCTCCGACTGGTAGCCGATCAGGCCACGGGTCGGTGCGTAGAAACGCAGGCGAAGACGATTGCCGCCCGACGGACGCAGCTCGACCATTTCGGCCTTGCGTTCGGACATCTTCTGCACGACGACACCGGAATGTTCTTCGTCGACGTCGACGACGACTTCCTCGATCGGCTCCAGGAGCTGGCCGCTTTCATCCTTGTGCATCACGACGCGCGGACGCGATACGGCAAGCTCGAAGCCTTCGCGACGCATGGTTTCGATGAGAACGGCGAGCTGAAGTTCGCCGCGGCCGGACACGTAGAACGAATCCTTGCCTTCGGCTTCTTCGATCTTCAGGGCGACGTTGCCTTCGGCTTCCTTGAAGAGACGGTCGCGGATGACGCGGCTCGTCACCTTGTCGCCTTCRSKGCCRGCCAGCGGGCTGTCGTTGACGATGAAGGACATTGTGACCGTCGGCGGATCGATAGGCTGCGCCTTCATGGCTTCCGAGACGGCCGGATCACAGAAAGTGTCGGCGACGGTACCCTTGGAGAGGCCTGCAATCGCGACGATGTCGCCCGCATGCGCTTCTTCGATCGCCGTGCGCTCGATGCCGCGGAAGGCGAGGATCTTGGAAATTCTGCCGGTTTCGATCAGCTTGCCGTCCTGGCCGAGGACCTTGACGGCCTGGTTCGGCTTGATCGAGCCCGATGCGATGCGGCCGGTGATGATACGGCCGAGGAAGGGGTTGGCTTCGAGGATCGTGCCGATCATGCGGAACGGACCTTCTTCGACAGTCGGCTCAGGCACATGCTTGAGCACCAGGTCGAGAAGCGGCGCGAGACCCTGATCCTTCGGACCTTCCGGGTTGACGTTCATCCAGCCATCGCGACCGGAACCGTAGAGGATCGGGAAGTCGAGCTGCTCGTCGGTCGCATCGAGATTGGCGAAGAGATCGAAGACTTCGTTGATGACTTCTTCGTGGCGGCCATCCGGACGGTCGATCTTGTTGATCGCGACGATCGGACGAAGACCGACCTTCAATGCCTTCGAGACAACGAACTTCGTCTGCGGCATCGGGCCTTCGGAGGAGTCGACGAGAACGATCGCGCCATCCACCATCGAGAGAATGCGCTCGACTTCACCGCCGAAGTCGGCGTGGCCGGGGGTGTCGACGATGTTGATGCGGACACCCTTCCATTCCACCGAGGTCGCCTTGGCGAGAATGGTGATGCCGCGTTCCTTTTCGAGATCGTTCGAGTCCATCACGCGTTCTGCAACGCGCTGGTTCTCGCGGAACGAACCGGACTGTTTCAGGAGCTCGTCGACGAGGGTCGTTTTGCCATGGTCAACGTGCGCGATGATCGCGATGTTGCGAAGTGCCATTTGTCATAATCTCTGAGGCTGGGGCGCTACGCTTAGTGGACGCGCCATTTATGTTTGGCGCGCTCATACCGTTTTTTTCGCGATTGCGAAAGGGGGTGGCACGCGAAAGCTGCGGCATGGCTATCACCATGCCGCTCTGCTCTATGTCATCAAACTGTCTTAAGCGTCGCTGCCTGTCAATTCCTCGAAGGTCGCAAGCCCCTTCTTGACCAGCATCGCATCCGGGCTCGGCAGCTTGCCGCGGAAAGCCTTGTAGGCATCCTCAGGATCGACGGAGCCGCCCGTGGAGTAGATATTGTCCCGAAGCTTCCTGGCCATTTCGCCATTGAAGGCATCGCCCGTCTCCTCGAAGGCGGCGAAGGCATCGGCATCGAGCACTTCCGACCACATGTAGGAGTAATAACCCGCCGAATAGCCGCCGGAGAAGATATGCTGGAAGTGCGGCGTGGCGTGGCGCATGACGATCGATTTCGGCATGCCGATTTCGGCAAGCACTTCCGCCTGCACCGCCATCGGGTCTTCCACCTTGTCGCGGGTATGGAAGGCCATGTCGACCAATGCCGAGGAGGTGAACTCCACCGTGTTGAAGCCGGAATTGAAGGTGCGGGCTGCCAGAACTTTGTCGAGCAATGCCTGCGGCATCGGCTCCCTGGTCTCGAAATGCACGGCATATTCCCTAAGGATGGCGGGAACCGTAAGCCAGTGTTCGTAGAGCTGCGAGGGCAGTTCCACAAAATCACGCGAGACGCCTGTACCGGCGACCGAGGGATAGGTGACGTTGGAGAGCATGCCATGCAGAGCATGACCGAACTCGTGGAACAGCGTGCGCGCGTCATCGAGCGAAAGTAGGGCGGGCTTGCCTTCGGCCGGTTTTGCGAAGTTGCAGACATTGTAGATGATCGGCAACTCGCCGTGATGGCCGTTCTTCAGCGTCAGCTTGTGCTGGGACTGGAAGGAGCTCATCCAGGCGCCTGACCGTTTCGAGCTGCGAGCGAAATAATCGCCGAGGAAGAGCGCGACCAGCTTGTCATCCCGATCGCGAATCTCGAAGACGCGCACATCGGGATGGTAGGCAGCAATGCCCTTCTTCTCCACCGCGCGAATGCCGAACAGCCGGCCGGCAACATCGAAGCAGGCATCGATGATCTTTTCGAGCTGCAGATAGGGCTTCAATTCCGCTTCCGAGAAATTGAACCGCTGCGCGCGGATCTTCTCCGCATAATGGCGCCAGTCCCAGGGCATGACCTCGTGGTTCTTGCCCTCGGTAGCGATCAGCCCGGCAATATCGGCTTCTTCCTCATGGGCGCGTTTCACCGCTCTGGCCCAGACAGCGCGCAACAGATCGTTCACAGCCTCGGGTGTCTTCGCCATCGTGTTATCGAGCTTCAATTCGGCGAAGTTGCCGTAGCCGAGAAGTTTCGCCACTTCGTCGCGCAGGGCCAGCGTCTCTCTGATAATGCCGCGATTGTCGGTCGCACCGACATTCTCACCGCGCGCCACCCAGGCCTTGAAGGCCTGCTCGCGCAGATCCCGGCGCTCCGAAAAAGTCAGGAAGGGCTCGATGATCGAGCGCGACAGGGTCACGGCATATTTGCCACCCTCACCGCGCTCACGGGCAGCTGCCGCCATCGCGTCGCGCAGGAAATCGGGAATGCCGGCAAGTTCCTCTTCCGTGGAAAGGATCAGCGACCAGCTCTTCTCGTCGGCGAGCACATTCTGCCCGAAACTGGTGCTAAGCCCTGCGAGCTTTTCGTTGATCGCGGCAAGTTTCTCCTGCTCGGCCTTCGGCAGCTTCGCGCCCGATTTCACGAAGCCTTTCCAGTGCCGCTCCAGCACTCGGGTCTGTTCCAGCGTCAGACCGAGGCTTTCGCGCTTTTCCCAGAGTGTATCAATGCGCTTGAAGAGATCAGCATTCATGCCGATCTTCGAATAATGCCGCGACATCTTCGGCGAAATATCTCGCTCCAGCGCCTGGATGACGTCGTTGGTATGGGCGCCTGCCCGATTCCAGAAAAGCGCGGAAACGCGCGACAGCTCATCTCCGGCAATTTCGAGCGCGACGACTGTATTGTCGAAACTCGGTTCTTCCTTGTTACCAGCGATCGCGTCGATCTCTCCTTCGTGCGAGGCGAGAGCGGACTCAAAGGCAGCAGCGAAATCGCCATCGGCGACCGCATCGAAACGCGGCAGGCCATGAAGGCCATTCCAGTTGACAAGTGCCTGATTGAATTGACTGGGAGAAGACATATGAAAGTCCTTTATGCCGGCAAGTGGATCGGTAATATAGGAAGGCCATCACGGAATTGATATGTGGCTGACTCGGACTTTTGCCCGCCCCGGCTAAATCTTAGGGGCAAGAATTGATACATAAAAATTAACCAATCGTTAATGATTGACGCGAATCAGGCCGAGACGCTAGTTTCCCTTTAATCTTCATGTAAGAGGACATGCGCATGGAAATCTTTTCCGTGCGGTCTTCTCAGAGTTTGCTATTCAAAAATAATCCCAATAATAACGCAAAAAGTTCGAAGACCGCTGATATTACAATTGAGCCTAAGCCGACTATCGCCCAAGGCTCGTTCCAGATCGAAGCCCCTGACAACGGGCAGGCGCTCGATTTTACAGCCGTCAGCCCGGGTGAATTGCGCAGCTATGCGCGCCAGGGCTACGACAATGGCCTGATCGATCAGAATACGTTTGCCGCGATATCCGAACCGCTGCCGATGCACGCGATCGATCCGCTCGGCAATGTCATCGACCTGTCCAACGTCACAGACGGCACGAGCTTCAACTTCCTCGACTACTATCGCAACCAGCTTCAGATCGCCATGTCGATCGGCGATCCGAATGAGGTTCAGACGCTGAATTCGGTCGTCGGCTTTCTCGTCAACGAGGCCTGATCAGGCCTTTCGCCAGCCAAGCAGGCCGGGTGTGGCGTGCCACAGCGCCTGTACGGCAAAGCCCATGAAGAGCACACCGGAGCAGCGGACGATCAGCCGTTCATGCGCGCGGTAGAAGCGGCGCACGACGCCGGCGCCGATGATGCCGATCAGGATGATGTCAGCCGTGACGAAACCGACGAAGGAAACGCTGAGCAGCATGGGCAGAGCCTCGAAATCGAGCGCGCTCGCCGAGCCCGCGACCAGCGCCGTGAAGGTGGCAAGCGCCACTGGATAGCCTTTGGGATTGGTGACGCCGAAAATCAGTCCGCGGCGGAACGGCCGCTCCACCACCATCAGCGCCTGCCCCTCGGCCTTCGGCTTGGCATTGACGGCACTCCAGCCGATCCAGGCGAGATAGAAACCGCAGGCAAGTCCGAGCAGGTCGAATACGAACGTGCCGATCGTCTTGGCCCCGACGATCGCAACCAGCGCCAGTCCCGACCAGATGATGTCGCCAACGAGATGACCCATCATGAAGAAAGCGCCTGCCTTGCGCCCCTGCCCGGCGCCAATGCCGAGAAGCTGCAGGAACGCCGGGCCGGGAATGAGCACATAAAAAAGCGCCGCCAGGAAGGCGCCGAGAAACAGGGATTGCGGCATGGAAATGCTCCGGTGATGATGGCTCAGCTTATGCGATACCCCTGCCGCGTCAAGACGTTACAACCTGCAATCGGCACGACAAAGAAAAGGCCCGCGCGGCAGAGCCGGCGGGCCTTTTTGAGATCGGTCTGAAGCCGCTTACTTCTTCAGGTTACGCTTGCCGAGCGTGCGAAGGCGCAGCGCGTTGAGCTTGATGAAGCCGGCGGCATCCTTCTGGTCGTAAGCGCCCTGGTCGTCTTCGAAAGTGACGAGCTTGTCGGAATAGAGCGACTTTTCGCTCTCGCGGCCGATGACCATGACATTGCCCTTGTAGAGCTTCAACGTCACTTCGCCTTCGACATGCTCCTGGCTCTTGTCGATGAGTGCCTGCAGCATTTCGCGCTCCGGCGAGAACCAGAAGCCGTAGTAGATGAGTTCGGCATAACGCGGCATCAGCTCATCCTTCAGGTGAGCGGCACCACGGTCGAGCGTGATCGACTCGATGGCGCGATGCGCCGCAAGCAGGATCGTGCCGCCGGGGGTCTCGTAGACACCGCGCGACTTCATGCCGACGTAGCGATTTTCGACGAGGTCAAGGCGGCCGATACCATTGTCGCGGCCGTAATTGTTGAGCGCCGCAAGCAGCGTCGCAGGAGACATCTCGACGCCGTTGATCGAGACGGCATCACCCTTGCGGAAGCCGACCTTGATGGTGGTCGCCTTGTCGGGCGCAGCTTCCGGCGAGATCGTGCGCATATGCACGTATTCAGGCGCTTCAATCGCCGGATCTTCCAGGACCTTGCCTTCCGACGAGGAGTGCAGAAGGTTGGCGTCAACGGAGAAGGGAGCCTCGCCCTTCTTGTCCTTGGCGACCGGGATCTGATGCTTTTCGGCAAATTCGAGCAGGTCGGTACGGCTCTTGAAGGACCAATCGCGCCACGGGGCGATGATCTTGATATCGGGGTTCAGCGCATAGGCCGAAAGCTCGAAGCGAACCTGGTCATTGCCCTTGCCGGTTGCACCGTGAGCGATCGCATCGGCACCGGTCTTCTTGGCGATCTCGATCAGGTGCTTGGAGATCAGCGGACGGGCAATAGAGGTGCCGAGCAGATAGACGCCTTCATAGACGGCATTGGCGCGGAACATCGGGAAGACGAAATCGCGCACGAATTCCTCGCGCACGTCCTCGATATAGATCTCCTTGATGCCGAGCATCTCGGCCTTCTTGCGCGCCGGTTCCAGCTCTTCGCCCTGGCCGAGATCGGCCGTGAAGGTCACGACTTCAGCGCCGAGCTCGGTCTGCAGCCACTTCAGGATGATCGAGGTATCGAGACCGCCCGAATAGGCGAGCACGACTTTCTTCACGTCTTTGTATGATGCCATGATGATGAGGTCCGTTGCATAGAGGCCGCGGCACACCCGCAAAGCCCGGTATCGCGGCACTTTTATCGAGATTGGCGCGTGACGCAAGGGCAACGAGGATAGCAACCGGCCCGATAGGGCCCGATAAGGTTTGACAGCAAGGAACCGGAGCCCATATTCGGCATCGTCCGAACAATGCTCTGAGGAGAGGCCCGTCCCGTGACGAATATTCAAGCCATTTTCAAGAAATCCAATGTTGCCGTCATCACCGGCGGCGCTTCCGGCATCGGCCTTGCCGCCGCGAAATACTTTGCAAAGCTCGGCATGAGCGTCGTCATCGCCGATCTCGGCGGCGACAGGCTGGCAGATGCCCGCGCCGAACTCGAGGCAATTGCCGGCCAGGAACATGTGATGGCCGTCGAAACCGATGTCTCGCAGAAAGAGCAGATCGAAGCTCTCGAGCGCGCCGTCATCCAGCGCTTCGGCCGCGTGCATGTGCTGATGAACAACGCCGGCATCGGCCCGGAAACATCGATCTTCAGCGCCCAGTCCAATTGGGACAATATCCTTGCCGTCAACCTTCTCGGCGTCATCAACGGCGTCAGAACCTTCGGCCCCGGCATGGTCGCCCATAACGAGCCGGGCCTCATCATCAACACCGGCTCCAAACAGGGCATCACCACGCCGCCCGGCAACCCGGCCTATAACGTCTCCAAAGCCGGTGTGAAGGTCTTCACCGAAGCGCTTGAGCATGAACTGCGCAACACTGAAGGCGCGGGTATTTCCGCGCATCTGCTGATCCCCGGCTTCGTCTTCACCGGTCTCACCAAGGGCGACCGCAGGGAGAAGCCTGCTGGCGCCTGGACGCCGGAACAGACTGTCGATTTCATGGTCGAAAGCCTTGAGCGCGGCGATTTCTACATCCTCTGCCCGGATAATGACGTCGCCCGCCCGGTCGACGAGCGTCGCATGGCCTGGGCGATCGGCGACATCATCGAGAACCGTCCGCCGCTGTCGCGCTGGCACAAGGACTATGCCGACAAGTTCAAGGCCTTCCTCGAACAGAAGTAATCGGGGCCATCACAAGGTTTGATTGGTAATTTTCTGAAAGCCGGATAAGAGATCGTCAGAACTTTTCCGGCTTTCAGAGTAGACCATGGACTTCCTGCCGAGCTTTCCGACGCTTCTCGCCTTTGCCGCCGCCACGCTGTTGCTTGCGGCAACCCCCGGCCCTGACATGACCCTGTCGATCAGCCGTGCGCTTGCGCAGGGCAAGAAGGCAGCGCTTTTCGTGGTGCTCGGCACGAGCCTCGGCATCGTCGTGCACACGATGCTGGTTGCCTTCGGCATTTCGGCGCTGATTACCGCTTCCCCAACCGCCTTCCTGATCCTGAAGACCGGCGGTGCGGCCTATCTCTTCTGGCTGGCCCTGCAGGCGATCCGTTTCGGCTCGAAGCTGACGGTTGCCAAGGTCGAAGGCCCGAAGGGCACGATCCTCTCGAACATCTCCTCGGGTTTCTGGGTCAACTTGCTGAACCCGAAGGTCATCATCTTCTTCATGACCTTCCTGCCGCAGTTCGTCAGCGCCAACGACCCCGCCGTCACGCACAAGCTGCTCTTCCTCGGCTTCTGCTTCATCCTGGTCGGCATGCCGGTCAACGCGGCCGTCGTCATGGCGGCCGACTGGCTGTCGAGCTGGCTGCAGAACAACAGGAAGGTGCTGCGCGGCATGGATTATACCTTTGCCGGCGTCTTCTCGGTCTTCGCCGCCAAGATCCTGCTCACCCAGGCACGCTGATTAGCTAGTCAACCAATCAGCAGGGCATCGTCGTCGAGCGTCTGGCCACGCATCTTGCGGAACATGGCGATCAGGTCTTCGACCTGCAGGTTCTTCCTGTTGTCGCCGGCAACGTCGAGAACGATCTCCCCGCCGTGCAGCATGATCGTGCGGTGGCCGTAATCCAGCGCCTGCCGCATGGAATGCGTCACCATCATCGTCGTGAGCTTGCGCTCCGAGACGATCTTCTGCGTGAGGGTCATCACGAACTCGGCCATGCCCGGATCGAGCGCTGCCGTATGTTCATCGAGCAGCAGCACTTCGGAGCCGGCAAGCGTCGCCATGACGAGCGACACGGCCTGCCTCTGGCCGCCCGACAGAAGATCCATTCGGTCCTTCAGCCGGTTTTCCAGCCCGAGGTTCAGCTCGGCAATCCGCTCCCGGAAATAATCGCGCCTGTTGCCGCCAAGCGCCGATGCAAGCCCACGTTTTTCGCCGCGGCGGGCCGCCAGAGCAAGGTTTTCCTCGATCGACAGCGCACCGCAACTTCCCGTCAGCGGATCCTGGAAGACACGTGCCACCAAACCGGCACGTGCCGATGTGGACTTGCGCGTCACATCGGTCTTGCCGATCAGAACCGAGCCTTCGCTCGGAATGACATCACCGGCGAGCACGCCGAGCAGCGTCGATTTGCCGGCGCCGTTGGAGCCGATGACGGTGACGAAGGAGCCTTCCTCGATGGTCAGGCTCACACCGTTCAGCGCCTGTTTCTGCAGCGGCGTGCCACGCCCGAAAACGACCTTGATATCCTTGACACTGATCACGATGCGGCACCTCCGCGAAGGCGGGGAAGAATGAGCGCGACCGTCACGAGAACCGCGGTCACGAAATTGAGGTCAGAGGCCTGCAGGCCGATGACATCGCTCGACAGCGCAAGCTGGATGGCGATGCGGTAGATGATCGAGCCGAACACGCATCCGACAAGCGCAATCAGCAGCCCCCGCCGCCCGAGAAGCGTCTCGCCGATGATGACCGCAGCAAGGCCGACGACGATGGTGCCGACACCCGAAGTGACATCCGCAAAACCGTTGGTCTGCGCAAAGAGCGCGCCGCCGAGCGCCACCAGCGCATTGGAAATCGCCATGCCCAGATAGATCTGCCGGCTGGTATCGACGCCCTGGGCGCGAGCCATGCGGGCATTGGCGCCTGTCGCACGCATCGCAAGCCCGGCATCGCTTTCAAGGAAGCGCCAGACGACAATGACAGCGATGACAACCAGAACGCCGACGAAAAGCGGCCGCACGTAAAAATCTCTGAGCCCATGGCCGAAGAAGGGGCTGATCATCGTATCGGCATTGATGAGCGCGACATTCGGCTTTCCCATCACCCGCAGATTGACGGAAAAAAGCGCGATCATCGTCAGGATCGAGGCGAGCAGATTGAGGATCTTGAAGCGTACATTGAGGAGCGCCGTCACCATACCGGCCGCAGCCCCCGCTCCCATCGCAATCAGCGCAGCCAGCCAGGCATTGACGCCGGCGATGATCAGCACGGCCGTCACCGCCGCACCGAGCGGAAACGACCCGTCCACCGTCAGGTCCGGAAAATCGAGGACGCGGAAGGCAAGATAGACGCCGAGGGCGACGAAGGAATAGACCAGGCCGAGCTCGACGGCCCCCCAGAATGCGATTTGGCTCAAGGCTTTTAGCCCCTTTTTGTTTCCGTTCCGCCCGTCGCGAAACCAGAGCCTTTTAGCGCATAACCCCTTAAATCGGAACCGATTTAAGGAAAGGATTATGCGCAGTTTTTACACTGTTACAGGGTCCTTTGCGCGCCATCTGGCGCGCGGCCCTGTAATGCAACAGCCGCCCCCGTGCAAACGGGAGCGGCTGATTGTCACTAAGACCTTGGAACGACGGTCGTTTATTCGATGACCTTGTTGGCGCGTGAAATAACGCTTTCCGGCAGAGTCACGCCCATCTTCGCCGCAGCAGACTTGTTGATGACGAGGTCGCTGCCAGCTGCGGTCTTCACCGCGATGTCGCCCGGGTTTTCACCCTTCAGCACCCGCACGACGATCTCTCCCGTCTGCTTGCCGACATCATAATAGTTGAAGCCAAGCGCTGCGATCGAGCCACGCGAAACGGAATCCGTATCGGCGGTGAAGAGCGGCAGCTTGCTCTCTTCGGCAACGGCAACCGCACCTTCGAGAGCCGAGATGATCGTGTTGTCAGTCGGGATGTAGATCGCATCGGCGCGGCCGACAAGCGCACGGGCAGCGCCCTGCACTTCGGCGGACTTCGTTGCAGCAGATTCGACGATCGTGATGCCGGCCTTGTCGGCTTCGGCCTTCAGCGCTGCCAGCAGCGAGACGGAGTTCGCCTCGCCGGAATTGTAGAGGTAGCCGATCGTCTTCACGTTCGGCAGGATTTCCTTGATCAGCGCGATATGCTCGCCGACCGGCGACATGTCCGAAAGACCGGTCACGTTGCCACCCGGCTTGTCCATGTTCTTGACGAGTTGCGCGCCGAGCGGATCGGACACGGCGGTAAAGACGACAGGGATATCACGCGTTGAGGAAACGACGGCCTGGGCCGACGGCGTGGAGATCGGCACGATGACATCGGGTTCGTCACCCRCGAACTGGCGGGCGATCTGGGCTGCCGTTGCCGGATTGCCCTGCGCGGATTCGAAGATGAACTTGAGATTCTCGCCTTCCTTGTAGCCGGCAGCGGCCAGCGCATCGCGCACGCCGTTGCGAGCCGCATCGAGCGCCGGATGTTCGACGATCGCGGTTACAGCAACCGTGACGTCATCGGCCTTCGCCGGCAGCGTCAGGGCCAAAGTTGCGGCAAAAGCCATTAGAATTGAACGCATGAGTGTCCTCCATGATAATTTTGGGGGCACTTTTAGGAAAAGCGCCCCCGTTAATCAATCGCGGAGAATTGTAATGAGGATCAAACTTGCTGATCAATCATCGGCGCCGTGGTTGGCGATCATCATTGCTTCGAAAGCAAGGCGCTCGGTTTTGCGCATGCGCTCGGATTCCGACTTGAGCTGGCCGCAGGCGGCGAGAATGTCGCGGCCACGCGGCGTACGGATCGGCGAAGCGTAGCCGGCCGAATTGATGAAATCGGCAAACTTCTCGATCTGTGCCCATTCGGAACACTGGTAGTTCGTGCCCGGCCAGGGATTGAAAGGGATGAGATTGATCTTCGCCGGTACGCCCTTCAAGAGTTGAATCAGTCCCTTGGCGTCTTCCAGGCTGTCGTTGACGTCCTTCAGCATCACATATTCGAAAGTGATGCGCCGCGCATTCGAAAGCCCGGGATAGTTCTTGCAGGCCTCGATCAGCTCCTTCAGCGGATACTTCTTGTTGATCGGCACGAGGATATCGCGCAGGTCGTCGCGCACCGCATGCAGCGAGATCGCCAGCATGACGCCGATTTCGTCGCCGGTGCGGAGAATTTCAGGCACGACGCCGGAGGTGGAAAGCGTCACGCGGCGCTTGGACAGCGACAGGCCATCGCCGTCAGTCGCGATCAGCAGCGCCTGCTTCACGGCATCGAAATTATAGAGCGGCTCGCCCATGCCCATCATCACGATATTGCTGACCTTGCGGCCCTCTGACGGCACCATGGCGCCGACAGGCACGTCGCGGTCCGGGAAGTCGCCGAGGCGGTCGCGGGCGAGCAGAAGCTGTGAGAGGATTTCCTCGGCCGTCAGGTTGCGCACCAGCCGCTGGGTGCCGGTATGACAGAAGGAACAGGTCAGCGTGCAGCCGACCTGGCTGGAAATGCAGAGCGTGCCGCGCCCTTCCTCGGGGATATAGACAGCCTCGATCTCGACCGGCCGGCCGGCGCCGCGCGGCGGAAAGCGCAGCAGCCACTTGCGCGTACCGTCATTGGAAATCTGTTCTTCGACGATTTCGGGTCGGGCGATAGTGAAATGCTGCTTCAGCATCTCGCGCATGTCCTTGGCGACATTCGTCATGTGGTCGAAGTCGGAGACGCCGCGCACATAGATCCAGTTCCACAGCTGCGAGACGCGCATCTTGATCTGCTTGTCCGGCACACCCTTTTCGCGCAGCGCCGCACCCATTTCCTCGCGCGTCAAACCGATCAGCGAGGGCTTTGGCGAAAGCTCAGTGCCGAGAGGCGCCCGCGCGGCGGGCTTGGCAACGGTCATCGCATCCATAACGGACATAATCTTCTAATCCCGAACTCAACATGGCAACCATCCCGGAAAGCCGGAAGACTTGCGGGGCCGTTGACGCATGATTGCAGAAATGAATGGGCGGAGCGGCGATGAGATCGCCATCCTTCCGCAGTTGCGCGCCGCTTTAGCATCATTTTCCCTCCACGTCACTAGACCCACGTATCGAGAGATGGAAGCGTCACTATAGATGGAAACGACGAAGGCCGGCACAAGGCCGGCCTTCGAAACATTGCCTTAATCAATCAGCTTACTTGCAGCTTTCGATCTGCTTCAGTGCAGCCGAAATGCCCGAAAGCGAATAGCTGTAGGAAGTGCCGGTGCCCTTGCGCGAAACCGCGTTGACAGTCATGGAATGACCCGTCTTCATGGCTGCGACGAGCGCAGGCTCCTGCGCGGCGTTCTCGACCCAGGCGGCCTTGTCCTTGGTAAACATCACGAAGGTCTTGTTGTCGATGACGACGTTAACCTTCGAGTTTTCCTGCAGCGAATAGCCCATCATCGCCTGCGGCTCGTAGGAGATGTTCTGACCCGGGCGCTGCGACACGATGAAGAAGTTGTCGCCGTGATCGACGCTCGCCGGCTGCTTGGCAGTCGGCACCGAAAGCACGTAGCAGACGGTGGAGGCGCCCGATTTGTAGGAATAGGCACCCCATGCCTGGAACTGCTGGATGCGGGTCGGCGCCGCTGCTGCTGATGCCGCCTGCTGCGCTGCCGCCACTCCGGACATAGCAATTGTGAGGGCGAAAGCGGATACGATACTTTTTACGAACATGGAATTCCTGCCGGTTCTTGCGGTTCAAGGCCCGAAGCGATCATTGCGGGCGGCGCATAATCACGATCTGCTTTATTTTGACTTAATTCAGGTTACCAAATGGTCAACAATGGCTGCGAATTGTATCTGACTGTTTCATTTTCGCCCGACTGTTAACTTGCGAACCGACAGCGGCGCGTGAGATTGCGCACTGTCTTGATGGCCCAGCCCATCGGTTCGGGTGAATTTAAGACACAAAGATTCAGGCAAGAGTTTGACCTTTCTAAAATCCGTTGTAGGTCGTTAAGATAAGGAAATTCAGACCGAAATCTTGACTGCAGGGAGTTCGTGAGAGGGATGGATGCCGAGGAAAGACAGCGTTTCGCTGCCCTCGCAAAGGCCGTTGCCGATGAGCGCGACGAGTCCGCATTCTCCGTACTCTTCGACTATTTCGCACCGCGCCTGAAATCATGGCTGATGCGCCAGAAAATGACACCAGGCGAGGCCGAGGAACTGGTGCAGGAAATCATGATCGTTCTCTGGCATAAGGCCGCTCTCTACGACCCGGCCCGCTCCTCGCTTTCCACCTGGCTTTTTTGCATCGCGCGCAACCGGCGCATCGATCTGCAGCGCCGCGCTCAGGTCCGTGTTCTCGATGGCGAGGATCCGACGCTACAGCCGCCGGAGGAATTGCGCGCCGACGAAATCGTCGCCAATGACGACCGCGATGCGCAGGTGCGCGATGCCGTAAGTCAATTGCCCGAGGAGCAGCGGGCGCTGCTGCAGGCTGCCTTCTTCCTTGGCCAGTCGCATACCGAAATCGCAGATGCGACCGGCCTGCCGCTCGGCACGGTGAAATCACGCATCAGGCTCGCCTTCGGCAAGCTCAGAAACCTGCTGGAGCGGGAAGAGGTCTAAAGCATGTCGCGCAAAAGTGTGCAGCGGTTTTGCGATAACGACATGCGTAAAAACGAAGACCTAAAGTGCGGCGAACGGATCTGAAAGATCGCCACGCGCTTTAGATCGTCTTCATGCCGTCTTCGGAACGGTCCGCGAGAACGCGATCGGCCGCCTCGTAGTGGCTCGGCCGGATGTTGCCCCTCACCATGGCAAAGGCTGCCGACAGGACGGCGACATCGTCCGAAAAGCCGATAACGGCGAAGATATCGGGGATGATATCGACCGGCATGACGAAGTAGGCAAGGGCTGCCAAGAGAACGCCGCGCACTCTGGTGGGCGTCTGCGGATCGAGCGCGCAGTAGAAACCGGCAACCACATCGCGGGAGAAAGGAATCTGCCGCACGGCGCGGCGAAAGGTCGGCCAGAATTTCTGCCTCACCGTCTTTTCACGACGGTTCTGCGTATCCTCGTCGCCCGGCAACAGAATTTCCCCGTATTTGACCTCGTCCATCCCGATATCCCTTGTGGTCGCTCCGAAAATATGGTGACGGCGCAAGCCGTTTCAATCGGCCGATTCACACAGCCCGCCGCGCCGCCGCCTTCTCCATGGCCTTTGCGAGCTTGAAATCCAGCTCCGTCAACCCGCCGGCATCATGCGTGTTGAGCTTCACCTCGACGCGGGAATAGACGTTAAACCATTCCGGATGATGGTTGAGTTTTTCGGCCGCAAGTGCCGATTCCGTCATGAAACCGAAAGCTTCCACGAAATTCGCGAATTTGAATGTCTTCGAAATCGAACCTGCCGCATCATCGAGCGTCCAGCCCGTGAGTTCGCCAAGCAACTGGCTGATCGCCGGCCTTTCCAGCTTTTCCATTTTCATGCCATGTTCCTTTCATCCTTCCGTCGGATTCTCAGATGAAACGTATCAGCATCCTCTTTGTTTGCATGGGCAATATCTGCCGCTCTCCGCTTGCCGAGGGGATATTTTGCCATGTCGCGGGTGAGGCTGGCCTTGGCGATGCTTTCCGCATCGATTCCGCTGGTCTCGGCGGCTGGCATCAGGGAGAACTTCCCGACCGACGCTCGATCATCACCGCAAGCGCGCATGGCATAGACATCACCGGGCAGCGCGCCCGGAAGATATTACCTGAGGATTTTGACGATTTCGATCTGATACTCGCCATGGACCGCTCGAATGTCGCGGAACTGCGCCAGCGTTCATCGCACGCGGACAACATCCATCTCTTCGGCGATTTCGCGCTCGGCACCGGGGAAGATATTCCCGATCCCTATTATGGCGACCGGGAAGACTTCGAGTTCGTTTACGCCAGGCTCTTCAGCGGCTGCAGCACACTGCTAGAGACGCTGGGCACCAGCCTTGGCTCGTGGAGCGGGAAGACCTCTTCAGTCAGGTAAGGTCCGCCGCCAACCGATTCGCGCGACGACAGAAGCACGAAACGCGGCACGGTGAAGGTCGATGTCTGGAAATTGCCGCGGCCGGCGAGATAGTGAACAACATCGTCGACGCGCGAATATTTCAGGCGGGCAAGCGTGACATGCGGCGTGAATTTGCGCGGGTCCGGCGGCAGGCCGATGCGCTGGCAGATCCGCTCAATCTCGCCCTGCAAGGCGTACATTTCAGGCGAAGGAGAAACTCCCGCCCAGATCGAATGCGGTTTTTTGGAGCCGAAGGAGCCGATGCCTTCAAGCCGGAGCTGGAATTCCGGCCGATCGATGCGATCGAGACGCTCGACGATTTCGTCTGCCGTGCGTCCATCGACATCGCCGATGAAGCGAAGTGTGATGTGGTAATTCTCCACATCGATCCATCGAGCTCCGGGAAGACCACCGCGCAACAATGACAGGCTCATCGCCGCATTGCGCGGAATTTCGAGGGCGGTAAAAAGTCTCGGCATAACGAGCACTCCCCGAATCTTTTGCAGGTGCTCACACGGAATCACGCATTACAAACCTGTGCAAGCCCCTATTTCTTCACAGAAGAAATCGTCTCGACGAATTTTGTGACAGCCGGCTCCATCTTCTCCACCATCACATCCACGCCCTTGGCATTGGGATGCATGCCGTCATCGAGCTTCAGGCCGGCATCCAGGACCACACCGTCGAGGAAAAATGGATAAAGCTCAACCCCATGTTTTTCCGCAAGTTTCTGGTAGATCGGGTTGAAGCGTTCGGCATAGTCCGCACCCATGTTCGGCGGCGCCATCATGCCGGCAAGGAGTACAGCAATGCCGCGCTCTTTTAACCGGCTTATCATCTGGTCGAGATTCTTCTCGCTCTGTTCCGGCGGAATGCCGCGAAGCGCATCATTGGCGCCGAGTTCGAGGATAACCCCGTCGGTTCCGTCAGGAATGGACCAATCGATTCGCGCAAGCCCGCCCGTGGTCGTGTCGCCGGAAACGCCAGCATTGGTAATCGAAACGTCGATCCCCTTCGCTTTCATTGCCGCCTGCAGCTTCTCGGGAAAGCCGTCGCCCGGCGGCAGCTGGTAGCCCGCCATCAGGCTGTCGCCAAACCCGACCAGATTGATCGTGCGCGCTTCGGCAACTGTCGAGAAAATCAGCAAGAAGACGATGACAGCGAAGTGAAGGGCGGCAACTTTAAATCTCATAATGCTTTCCCTAGATTGGCTAGGTGCCGTTATGCGGCCATTCGGTTACGGAACTATATAGGGCGATTTCTGTTGGCCAAAACCATCATCGATCTGAAACACGCCGATTTGACGCTCGGTAATGCCGCTGCCTCGGTCCATGTGCTGAAAGGCATAGATCTGGAGATCAGCGCGGGCGAATCCGTCGGTATCGTCGGCCCTTCGGGCTCCGGCAAGTCCACGCTGCTGATGGTGCTTGCAGGCCTGGAAAAGCTCGACAGCGGCGAGATCAACATCAATGACACGCCCCTGCATGCGCTGAGTGAGGATCAGGTCGCCGATTTCCGCGGCCGCAACATTGGCATCGTCTTCCAGTCCTTCCATCTGATCGCCAACATGACGGCGCTGGAAAATGTCGCAGTGCCGCTTGAGCTCGCCAATGTTCCCAACCCCTTCGAGATCGCCGAACGCGAGCTGAACTCCGTCGGCCTGGGCGAACGCCTGAGCCACTATCCCGGCCAGCTCTCGGGCGGCGAGCAGCAGCGTGTGGCGATCGCCCGTGCGCTCGCCCCCTCGCCTGCCCTGCTGATTGCTGACGAGCCGACCGGCAATCTCGACACCGATACCGGCCGGCAAATCGCCGACCTCCTGTTTTCCAAGCAGGCCGAACGCGGCATGACCCTGCTGCTCGTGACCCACGATATCGGCCTCGCCAATCGTTGCTCGCGCCAGATCCGCGTCCGCTCCGGGCGCATCGAGGGCGACAGCGCCGTCCGTCGGTCCGAGGCGGCGATTGCATGACGATCGTCACTCCGCGCATCTCGCTCGCCTTCCGTCTGGCCCTTCGCGAGCTGCGCGGCGGCTTGAGGGGCTTCTACATCTTCCTCGCCTGTATCGCGCTCGGCACCGCCGCGATCGCTGCCGTCAACTCTGTCTCACAATCGATCACCGATACGATCGCCTCGCAGGGGCAGGAGCTCTTGGCCGGTGACGTCCGCTTCGAACTTAACAACCGTGAGGCAACGCCAGAGGAAATGAATTTCCTGCGTGGCCTTGGCGAAGTCTCCGTTTCCACCGGCTTGCGCTCCATGGCTCGCAAGCCGGATGGATCCGATCAAGCGCTGGTCGAGGTCAAGGCCGTCGACGATGCCTATCCGCTCTACGGCACTTTTGAAGCGAAGCCGAACTATCCGCTCGCCTCCCTGCTATCAGGCGAAGGCGGCACCTATGGCGCTGTCGTCGCTCCGCTGCTGCTGGAGCGACTGGGATTGCAGATCGGCGACGAACTGCTCCTCGGCAACGTCAAGCTCAGCATCACGGGCACGGTCAAGACCGAGCCGGATGCGCTCTCGGAAGGCTTCGGCTTCGCCCCCCGCATGCTCGTCAGCCGAAACGCACTTCAGGCGTCCGGCCTGATCCAGACCGGCAGCCTTGTGGAACATGCCTACAAGATCAAGCTGGAAGACCGCAGCACGATGAGCGGTATCCAGGCCCGCGCCACCAGGGAATTCCCTTCGGCCGGTTGGTCCATCCGCACCAGCGATCGCCCCGCCCCATCGCTGACGGAAAACATCACCCGCTTTTCGCAATTCCTCACGCTGGTCGGCCTGACCGCTCTGATCGTCGGCGGCGTCGGCGTCGCCAACGCGGTGCGCGCCTTCCTTGATGCCAAACGTACGACGATCGCGACCTTCAAATGCCTGGGCGCTCCGGCAGCCGTCGTGGTCTGGATCTATCTCTTCCAGATCGCCATTATCGCGGCGGGCGGTATCCTGATCGGCCTTGTGCTCGGAGCGCTGTCCCCGATGCTGGCCGCACAGTTCCTGGCCCAGTTCCTGCCGGTCTCCACCGATCCGACCCTCTATCCCGGCGCTCTGCTGCTTGCAGCCCTCTTCGGCATGCTGACGATGCTTGCCTTTGCCATCCTGCCGCTCGGTCATGCGCGCGAAGTGCCGGCAACCGCACTCTTCCGCGAGCAAGGTTTCGAGGCACGCCACCTGCCCTCCTGGCCCTACGTGTTACTCGCCGCGCTCTTCATGGCTGCGCTCGCAGGTCTTGCCATCTTTACCGCCTATGACCGCTTCATCGCCGTGATCTTCGTCGGCGCCATCATTTTCGCCTTCGTCATCCTGCGCCTCGTCGCGGCTTTGATCGCTTGGCTGGCGCGCAGAAGCCCACGCGTCAACTCGCCGGCGCTGCGGTTGGCGATCGGCAATATCCATCGCCCCGGAGCACTGACACCCTCCGTCGTCCTCTCGCTCGGTCTCGGCCTTGCACTGCTGGTCACCCTCACACTGATCGACGGCAACCTGCGACAGCAGCTGACCGGCCGCATGAGTGAAGGTGCGCCGAACTTCTTCTTCGTCGATATCCAGAGCGCCGAAGTCGATGCCTTCCGCAACCTGATCCATACCCAGTCCCCGAACGGCAAACTGGTAGAGGTGCCGATGCTGCGCGGCCGCATCATCGCCTTCAATGGCCAGGATGTGACCAAGATGAATGTGCCGGCGGCGGGCCGCTGGGTGCTGAATGGCGACCGCGGCATTACCTACGAGGAAAGCCCACCGGAGAATTCCGTCCTTACCGAAGGCCAGTGGTGGGGCAAGGACTATAGCGGCGAGCCGCTCGTCTCCTTCTCGGCCGAGGAGGCGCATGAGCTGGGCCTCAAGATCGGCGATATCGTCACCGTCAACGTTCTCGGCCGCAACATCACCGCCAAAATTGCCAATCTGCGGCGGGTCGAATGGGAATCGCTGTCGATCAATTTTGTCATGGTGTTCTCGCCGAACACCTTTCGCGGCGCTCCGCATGCATGGTTGGCGACACTGACAGATCCCGCATCGACCGAGACTGAAGACGCCGCGATCCTGAAATCGGTGACCAACGCCTATCCGACGATCACAAGCGTCCGCGTCAAGGACGCGATCGATATCGTCAACCAGCTGGTTGGCGAGCTTGCGACTGCGATCCGCGCCGCAGCTTCCGTTGCACTCATCGCCTCCGTCCTCGTGCTGGCTGGCGCACTTGCCGCCGGCAACAGGGCACGCACGCATGATGCGGTGGTGCTGAAAACGCTCGGTGCGACGAGAACCATGCTGATCCGCGCCTTCAGCTATGAATATCTCATCCTAGGTGTTGCCACCGCCATTTTCGCGCTTTTTGCCGGCAGTGTGGCTGCCTGGTTCATCGTCAGCCGCATCATGCGCCTGCCCTCCAGCTTCATGCCTGATGTCGCAGGTCTCACCCTTGTCACAGCCCTAGTATTGACCGTCGGTATCGGCCTAATCGGCACCTGGCGTATCCTCGGACAGAAGGCAGCACCCGTTTTGCGCGAGCTGTAACGGGCGAGGGCCCCAAATCCCTTCACCTTACGGCGATTTAACCGAACGGCAGATTGCAAAGGCCTTGTTTGAATTGAACGAAAGCCTCATATTGTCAGCAGGCATGCTGGAAGCTCCGCAGCGGCGCCCGGGTCGTAAACCCGACACCGTATTTCCATCGGAGCTTGTAAGAGGAAACTATGGCTGATCTCCGTAACTATCAAAGCCGCGCACAAGCCGGCGAAGTGATTGATCAAGGCCTCCGCGCTTATATGCTCAAGGTCTACAACCTGATGGCGCTGGGTCTGGCGATCACTGGTGTGGCCGCCTATCTGTCATTCCAGTTCGCTTTCGCCAATGGCGAGCTAACTGCATTCGGTCAGGCGATTTATGCAAGCCCGCTTCGCTGGGTTGTCATTCTTGCGCCGCTTGCTGCCGTGTTCTTCCTGAGCTTCCGTATTAACCAGATGAGCGTGGCTGCAGCGCAGACCACTTTCTGGGTCTATTCCGCACTGGTCGGGTTGTCGCTATCGTCAATCTTCATAATTTATACCGGCCAGAGCATCGTACAGACCTTCTTCGTGACGGCCGCCTCCTTCGGTGCGCTGTCGCTTTACGGCTACACGACCAAGCGCAACCTGTCGGCAATGGGTTCGTTCCTGATCATGGGTCTCTTCGGCCTGATCATCGCTTCGATCGTCAACATCTTCCTGGCTTCGTCCGCCGTGCAGTTCGCGATCTCCGCGATCGGCGTGCTGATCTTTGCAGGCCTCACCGCCTACGACACGCAGCGCATTAAGGAAATGTATTTCGAAGCAGACGGTTATGACGTCGCCGGCCGCAAGGCCATCATGGGCGCGCTGACGCTCTACCTCGACTTCATCAACCTCTTCATGTTCCTGCTGCAGTTCATGGGCAACCGTAAGTAAGCAGGCTGGACTGAAAAACGAAAAGGCGGCTTCGGCCGCCTTTTTTGTTGCGGGCAGTTCGCTGGAGTGCTTCAACGTAAGCCTTCATTCAACCGTGCCGATCGATCCGAAATGCTCCCTCTCCTGCGCGACGCCCTTCCTTCCGATCTTCCCGCCATTACTGAAATCTACCGCGAGTCCGTGCTGAACGGCATCTCGAGTTATGAACTCGTACCGCCAACCGAAGCGGAAATGACGGCTCGCTACTCTGCTATTCGCGAGCAGGGTTATCCCTACATCGCCGCGACAGCCGAGGACGGAACCCTGCTCGGCTATGCCTATGCCTCGGCATTCCGCACCCGTCCTGCCTATCGCTGGCTGGTCGAGGATTCGATTTATCTGGGCACGGAGGCGCGCGGCAAGGGTATCGGCAAGCTGCTCCTTGGAGAGCTGATTTCGCGCTGCACCGTCTCTGGCTTCCGCCAGATGACCGCCGTCATCGGCGGTGCAAGCCCGGCGTCTATCGCGCTTCACCGTTCACTGGGTTTTGAAGAGATCGGTCTGATGAAGGGTGCCGGTTACAAGCACGGCCGCTGGCTGGATACGATGCTGATGCAGCGAAGACTGGGCGAAGGAACGGAAACCCATCCTGACCTTGAGGCCTATCCGGGCACGCTGTTCAAGGGTTGATATCGCTTACTTGTCGACGAGCTTCAGCGACTTGTCGAACACCTTCAGGACCGGCCCAAGCTCGTGGCCGCGCTTCAGGATCATGCCGTTGAAGTTGACGACCGAATAGGCGCCCTGCTTGGCGGCAAGCTTCGGATTTTTTTCGATGCGGAAGAGCGGCATTTCGCCCGAACGCTTGAAGACGGAAAACACCGCCTTCTCGCCAGTATGGTCGATGGCATAGTCTTTCCACTCGCCTTCGCCCACCATTCGACCGTAGATCCACAAAATCTGGTCGAGCTCCCGCCGGTGAAATGTCACCGGCATCGGATCTTTGTTCTGTCTGTATTCCTTGAGATCAACGACGGTTGAAGAGCTATTGTCGACTGAGCGGCTTTCGCCGTGTCGCAAATCCGGCGTATCTGTCATCAGACTCCCAAGACCTCCACGTGTGACAGGAGAGTGACAGTTTGCCCGAGCCGCGGCAAATTGCAAGGGCACCGACTGTCACACTGGGGACGAAACCTGCTTTCTCCGGAGTGCCGCATTTCAGTCAAAACAGCGCCTCATTTCCAAGAGAACTATAGGCTCCAGTTTGGCGCCAGCGCGCCAAAGGGCCCGGCGGAGCGTATCGACCTTAACCCCAGCCCCGAATACGCTTGGCCGGGCCGCCTGGAATTCATCCGCAAGCGGATGAAATCCTTAGATATTTTTTCCTGCCATGACGACTGTTGCGCCGAGAATCGCTCCCGGATCACCGTTGTCCGTCACAGACTGCAAGAGAATCGCTGATCCCTCGAGATCGGGTTTTTCCATCACGCTGGCCGGCAGAGTGAGCGTCGTAGCCTTGCCATCCCACATGCCGACGGTCTCCACATCGGTCACGCTGTGGAGGTAGGAAATCTTCTGGCCGCTGTTTTCACCCTTCTCGACGTCGATCGTTTTTTCCTTGTCGAAATAGACGATCACCACATTGGCCTTGCCCTGGCCGGCGCCGAGCTTGATCTCTAATTGGTCGCCGCTCATGCGAGCGCTGACAGGCACGGTCAGGCCTTTGCCCTCGTTGGCATAGCCGTTTATCTTGCCGTTGATGCCGGCAAGATCGGCGCCTGCGAGATGGTCACGGCCATTGACGATTGCCTGCGGCGTATAGACGTTGCTGCGGCCCATCATGCGGGCATAGCCGTATTGCCGCTCGGTATTTTCCTTCGAGCTCAGCGTGTCGGCCCAGCCGAGATAATTCCAGTAGTCGACATGATAGGCGAGTGCGATGACATTGCCCTGGCTGACGAGCTTGCGGAATGCGGCATCGGCCGGCGGACAGGAGGCGCAGCCCTGCGCCGTGAACAGCTCAACGACGCCTTTCGGCGTACCATCTTCGGCCAGGAGCGGACTTGCAAAAGCAAGCCCGGCGATCAGTGGGATCATAAAACGCGGGGACATTCACCAGCACCTCTTTTCCAGGGTCGGCAGCGGTCCTGAACTGCCGGCTCTGAGATATGAACGTACGAATAATCCTTCCGGGTCCAAACGGAAAGTCACGAACGGGTGAGACGGAGCCCCAGGCGGATGGCGGCCGAAACACATCACCGTGAGCAGTGAAACAGCCTCGTTTTCCACAAAGAAAAACCGCCGGAAATTGCTCTCCGGCGGTCATTATCAGGCAAGTATCTTAACAATCAGGCTGCGAGATCGCGCAGAACCGTCTGCAGGATGCCGCCATTGTTGAGGTAGACGACCTCGTCCAGCGTGTCGACGCGCGACACCAGCGGAACATCCTTCACCGTGCCGTCGGCATAGGTGATCTTGGCGATCTTCTTTTCGCGCGGCTTGATGTTTTCGAGGCCCTCGATGGTAACGAGTTCGTCGCCCTTAAGGTTGAGGCTCTGCCATGTCGTGCCCTCTTCGAAGACGAAGGGGATGACACCCATGCCGACCAGGTTCGAACGGTGGATACGCTCGAAGCTCTGGGCGATCACGGCCTTGACGCCGAGCAGGTTCGTGCCCTTCGCAGCCCAGTCACGCGAGGAGCCGTTGCCATATTCCACGCCGGCGAAGATGACGAGCGGAACGCCTTCGGCCTTGTACTGCATGGCCGCATCGTAGATCGAGGTCTCGTCCTTGGACGGATAGTGGATGGTGTAGCCACCTTCCTTGCCGTTCGCGCCCAGCATGAAGTTGCGGATGCGGATGTTGGCAAAGGTGCCGCGCATCATGACTTCGTGATTGCCGCGGCGCGTGCCGTACTGGTTGAAGTCGGCGACTGCGACGTCGTGGCCAAGCAGGTAGGCGCCTGCCGGCGAAGCAGCCTTGATCGAACCGGCCGGGGAAATGTGGTCGGTGGTAATCTTGTCGCCGAAGAGGCCGAGAACGCGGGCGCCCTTGATATCGGAAATGCCGGTGCCCTTCTTGCCCATGCCGACAAAGTAGGGCGGGTTCTGGACATAGGTCGAATCATCGTCCCACGCATAGGTCTGGCCCGGGGGAACCTGAACGGCCTGCCAGTTTTCGTCACCCTTGAAGACGTCGGCGTACTTTGTTTCGTAGAGTTCGCGGGTGACGTACTTCAGGATGAATTCCTGGACTTCCTTTGAAGTCGGCCAGATATCCTTGAGATAAACCGGATTGCCATCCTGGTCTTCGCCGATCGGCTCCTTGGTCAGATCCTTCTGGACCGTACCGGCAAGAGCGTAAGCGACGACGAGCGGCGGCGAAGCGAGGTAGTTCGCCTGAACGTCGGGCGAGATGCGGCCTTCGAAGTTGCGGTTGCCCGAGAGCACGCCGGAAACGATCAGGCCCTTGTCGTTGATCGTCTTGGAGATCGGCGCCGGCAGCGGGCCGGAATTGCCGATACAGGTCGTGCAGCCGAAGCCGACGAGGTTGAAGCCGAGCTTGTCGAGGTCAGCCTGCAGGCCGGACTTGGCGAGATATTCGCCGACGACCTGAGATCCCGGAGCAAGCGAGGTCTTGACCCACGGCTTGGTCTTCAGGCCCTTGGCGACAGCATTGCGGGCGAGAAGGCCGGCAGCGATCAGCACCGACGGGTTGGAGGTGTTGGTGCAGGACGTGATGGCGGCAATCGCCACGTCACCATGGCCGAGATCGAAATCCGTGCCTTCGACCGCATAGCGGTTGTTAAGCTGGCCGGGCTTGTTGTAGTCGGCGTCCATCGAGCCGGCGAAACCGGTCGCGATGTTTTCGAGCGCGATACGGCCTTCCGGACGCTTCGGGCCGGCCATCGACGGCACGACGTCGCCGAGGTCGAGTTCCAGCGTATCAGTGAAGACGAGGTCGGAACCATCGCCGTCGCGCCACATGCCCTGCGCCTTCGAATAGGCTTCAACGAGCGCTATCCGGTCATGCGTGCGGCCGGACATGGTGAGGTAGTTGATGGTTTCGCCGTCGACCGGGAAGAAGCCGCAGGTCGCGCCGTATTCCGGACCCATGTTGCCGATTGTCGCGCGATCGGCGAGCGGCATGTTGTCCATGCCAGGGCCGAAGAATTCGACGAACTTGGAAACGACGCCCTTCTTGCGCAGCATCTGCACGACGGTCAGAACGAGGTCGGTCGCGGTCACGCCCTCCTTCAGCTTGCCGGTCAGCTTGAAACCGATGACCTCAGGCAGAAGCATCGAAACCGGCTGGCCGAGCATGGCGGCTTCAGCTTCGATACCACCGACACCCCAGCCGAGAACGCCGAGGCCGTTGATCATTGTGGTATGCGAGTCGGTGCCGACACAGGTGTCCGGATAGGCGATCGTCTCGCCGTCCTCTTCCTTCGTCCAGACGGTCTGGCCGAGATATTCGAGATTGACCTGGTGACAGATGCCGGTGCCCGGAGGAACGACGCGGAAATTCTTGAATGCCTGCTGGCCCCACTTCAGGAAGCGGTAACGCTCGCCGTTGCGCTGATATTCCAGCTCGACGTTCCTGGCGAAGGCCTGCGGCGTGCCGAATTCATCGACGATGACGGAATGGTCGATGACGAGGTCGACGGGAACGAGCGGATTGATCTTTTCCGGGTCGCCGCCGAGCGAGACCATTGCATCGCGCATCGCGGCAAGGTCGACAACCGCGGGAACGCCGGTGAAGTCCTGCATCAGCACGCGGGCCGGACGATAGGCGATTTCATTCTCGACAGCGCCCTTGTTGTTCAACCATTCGGCGACGGCAAGGATGTGCTCCTTGGTGACCGACTGACCGTCTTCAAAGCGCAGCAGGTTTTCCAGCAGCACCTTCATCGAATAGGGGAGCTTCGATACGCCGGGGAGACCGTTTGCCTCAGCCTTCGGCAGGCTGTAGTAGACGTAGTCCTTTCCACCAACGGAAAGCGTGGACCGACAATTGAAACTGTCAAGAGATTTAGACACGAGAGACCCCGTTTCTGATAGCCAACACAGTCGTGCGAACGCCTATGCACTTAATGCACATCAGGATGCGGGTACGGCCATTTCCGCTGTCCGCACGTGAGGAAAGACCCCAAGTTCGGCGCAAGGATGAAATTCACGCCGACCGCTGGCGTGGTTGCAGGTCTTATAGATAATTTCGTAAAGACTTGCCATAGCGACAAAGGTCAAAATCGGACATTTTTTGAGCTTGCCGATGGTGCCAATGAAGAAAGAGCCGATGCATGCATCTCACCGCTGAAAATCTGGCAGCCCGGCGCGGTGAGGATCTGATTTTCGTTAACGTTTCCTTTCACTTGCAGGCCGGCGAAGCACTGATTTTGACGGGTAAAAACGGATCGGGAAAGTCCACTTTATTGCGCGTCATCGCCGGTCTTTTGAGGCCGGAAAAAGGCTCCGTCACAGTCTCTGATTCGGTCGGTGCCGAGAGGCGTCCGGCAGCGGAAGCGAGCCACTACCTTGGCCATCGTAACGCCATGAAGACTGAACTTACGGTTGCAGAGAATCTGGATTTCTGGAGATCCTTCCTTGGACTCGGCAAAGCCGCCGGTCTGAGCACCGAGGAAGCCGCCGAAGCCGTCGGCCTGCCCGGCATCACCCACCTGCCCTTCGGCTACCTCTCGGCCGGCCAGCAACGCCGCTTCGCTTTCGCCAAGCTTCTGGTCGCGCATCGCCCGGTCTGGATCTTGGACGAGCCGACTGCAGCGCTGGACGCAAGTGCAGACAGGTTGTTTACGGAATTGATTGAGGCGCATCGCAGGGAAGGCGGGATTGTCGTCGCCGCGACGCATCAGCCTCTTGGGCTGGAAGGGACCAGGGAATTGAAAATGACCGGTTTTGCCGGGGTGGACCAGGGAGTGTGGGGATGACCGCCCTCTTCCTGCGTGACCTGAGACTCTCCATCCGCGCCGGCGGCGGCGCACTGATCGGCATTCTGTTCTTCCTGACGATCGTCGCCGTCATCCCCTTCGGCGTCGGGCCTGATCTTGCGCTTCTCTCTCGCATCGGGCCGGCCATCGTCTGGATCGGTGCGCTGCTCGCTGCCCTGCTCGGGCTCGACCGCTTGTTCCAGGCAGAGCGTGACGACGGTTCGCTCGATTTGATGCTGATGCAGGAAACGCCGCTGGTGCTGACCGTGCTCATCAAATGCGCCGCGCACTGGACCGCAACCAGCCTGCCGCTCGTCATCGCCTCCCCATTGCTCGGCCTCTTCATGAACATGAACGAGACGGCGATCGGCGCGACCATGCTCACGCTCCTTGTCGGCTCGCCGGCAATCACCTTCATTGGCGCTGTCGGTGCAGCCGTTGCCGTCGCGCTACCCCGCGGCGGCCTGCTGGTCTCGGTACTCATCCTGCCGCTGACGATCCCCGTGCTGATCTTTGGCGTCAGCGCCACCTATGCAGCGGTTGTGGGACCGTCGCCCTTCCTGCCGCCATTTCTGATCCTCATCGCCCTGACGCTCTTCTTCGCCGTCATCGGTCCGGCCGCGGCAGCCCTTGCGCTCAGAAACACGGCGGATTGATCGGCGCTTCGATTGCGGCTCCCGGCGGATCAAGGTAAGGAAGCGGATATGAGCGAAACGAGCCTTGCCATCAGCAAATTCAGCGATCTCGCCAACCCGACGCGGTTTCTGGCGCTGGCATCGCGCGTCATTCCATGGCTGGCCGGCATCACGGCCCTCTGTTTTATCATCGGGCTCTATCTGAGCTTCTCGACCGAGGGCGACTATCAGCAGGGCGAGACGGTGCGCATCATGTATGTGCATGTACCCTCCGCCTGGCTCTCCATGATGTGCTATACGATCATGAGCATTTCGGCGATCGGCACGCTCGTCTGGCGCCATCCGCTGGCGGATGTTTCGGCCAAGGCCGCAGCTCCGCTCGGCGCCGCCTTCACCCTGCTTGCACTCGTCACCGGCTCACTCTGGGGCAAGCCCATGTGGGGCACATGGTGGGTCTGGGATGCGCGGCTCACCTCCGTCTTCATCCTCTTCCTGATGTATCTCGGCCTGATAGCGCTGAACCGCGCCATGGATGAGCCTTCGAAGGCTGCGCGCGTCACCGCCGTGCTCATTCTCGTCGGCTTCGTCAACATTCCGATCATCAAGTTTTCGGTCGACTGGTGGAACACGCTGCATCAGTCTGCAAGCGTCCTGCGCCTCGATGGACCGGCGATCGATCCGGAATTCCTGCGCCCGCTGCTGATCATGGCGATCGCCTTCACCCTGCTCTTCTTCACGCTGCATCTGATGGCGATGAGAAACGAGATCTGGCGCCGCCGCATCGCCTCCCAGCGCCGCATGGCCGCCCGCATGGCAAGCCGGGAGGAATAGCGATGGGCTCCTACGCTTTCTACGTCTACGGTTCCTATGGCTTTGCCGCTGTAGTGACGATCGCGGTGACGCTCTGGACCTGGACTGATGGGCGTGCACGCCAGAAGGAATTGGCAGCGCTTGAAGCCGCCGGTATCCGCCGCCGGTCCGCCCGACCGAAGGACGACGAATGACCGCGGCTCCGCAAGAGAATAGGCCGAAAAGCCGCAGCGTCAGCCGCTATGCGCTTGCCCTGATCCCGCTGCTCGTCTTCGGCGGCATCGCGGCAACGGCAGCGAAAATGCTTTATGACCAGGATTTTCACGGCAAGAATATCGCCGAAATCCCCTCCGCTTTAATCGGCACCAAGGCGCCGTCGCTAAACCTGCCGGCGCTCGAAGGCTCCAATCTGCCGGCGCTGACGGATGAGGCAGTCAAGGGCAAGCTCACCCTCGTCAACGTCTTCGCCTCCTGGTGCATTCCCTGCCGCGATGAACATCCCCTTCTCAAGCAGCTTGCCGAAGATGGGCGGCTGAACATCGTCGCGATCAACTACAAGGACAAGAACGAGAACGCCCTGCGCTTCCTCGGTGAACTCGGCAACCCCTATCATGCCATCGGCGTCGACCCGAACGGCAAGGCGGCAATCGATTGGGGTGTCTACGGCATTCCGGAAAGCTATCTCGTCGCGCCCGATGGCACGATCATCTACAAGCGTGTCGGCCCCTTCGACGATATCAGCCTGAAGGAAGGTCTTTTTCCAGCAATGGAAAAGGCACTGAGCAAGCCGGTTTCCTAGAGCCTTTCCTGGTCAGATTGCGGCATTCTGACCAGGAAAGGCTCTAAACACCGCCCTGCCAGACCTTAATCGCTTCGACCGGCCAGATCAGCATCAGTACATTCAGCGTGAGATTGTCCCGGATCATATAACCGGTGAAAATCTCGAAGAAGATGGCAATGGCAACGGTCAGCGCCACAGGCGCTCTTGAGGCGAAAAAGAAGCCGACGGCCATGAAGATCGTGTCCATGGCCGAATTGATGATGCTGTCGCCGTAATAATCGAGCGAGATCGTCGCCGTGCGGTAGCGATCGATGATGAGAGGCGAATTTTCCAGAAGCTCCCAGCCGGATTCGATGAGAACAGCCAGAAGCAGTCGCGCCGCAAACGGCTTGCCGCGGAGCACGAGATGCGCCAGCCCGTAGAACAGGAAGCCGTGAATGATATGCGACGGCGTGTACCAGTCCGACAGATGCTGGGAATTGCCGCTGGAATTGACCGTGCCTTCCCACAGCTTGACGTAGCCGCAGGTGCAGATCGGCACTCGGCCCAACAAATATTCGGCAACGATCTGGGCAACCAGAACCGCAAGGCAGGCGGAAAACCAGAAGATCTGATGCCGTGACCGGTCGGCGCCGTCGATAACAGTCACTTCTCGCTTTCAGCCTCGGTGGAAATGCTGTGCTTCAGCACCAGCGGCATCTGCGCCATGGTGAAGATGATGGTGATCGGCATCGTGCCCCAGACCTTGAAAGCAATCCAGAAATTATCCGAGAAATTACGCCAGACGACTTCGTTCAGCACCGCAAGAAACAGGAAGAAGATGCCCCAGCGGATCGTCAGCTTGCGCCAGCCTTCGGCATCGAGCTGGAAGGCAGCGTTGAAGACATAACCGAGCAGCGACTTGCCGAAGGCGAGGCCGCCAAGCAGGGCAAAACCGAAGAGCGCATTGACGATCGTCGGCTTCATCTTGATGAAGGTTTCGTTCTGCAGCCAGATCGACAGCGAACCGAAGATCAGCACGACGATGCCCGAAACGAAGGGCATGATCGGCAGATGGCCGAGCATGATCTTGGAAACCACCAGCGAGAGAATAGTTGCGCCCATGAATAGGCCGGTCGCTACAAAAAGCGGACCACCCAGCTCAGTCAATGCCGGAAAACGCGCGACAAGCCACTCGCCACGCAGATTGGCAAAGAAAAAGACCAGAAGCGGCCCGAGTTCCAGCGCCAGTTTCAGAAGCGGATGGTGCCGGTCTGCGGCGCTGGGAGTAGTATCGCTTTCAGTCGTCATGCTTCTTCAAACCTGCTTTTTTGCAATGCATGCAAGCCATCAACGGCTAATCTGTGGCATCATTGGCCAATACCGGCAATGGCCTGCGCAAAATCCTCTGCCTCGAACGGTTCGAGATCGTCGACGCCTTCCCCGACACCGATGAAATAGACCGGCAGCTTATGCTTGGCCGAGATCGCTACCAGAATGCCGCCGCGCGCCGTGCCGTCAAGCTTGGTCATGATCAGCCCGCTGACGCCGGCGACATTGCGGAAGATTTCCACCTGATTGAGCGCGTTCTGACCCGTCGTCGCATCGAGCGTCTGGAGAACGGTATGCGGCGCATCCGGGTCGAGCTTGCCGAGCACGCGCACGATCTTCTCGAGCTCGGCCATCAGCTCCGCCTTGTTTTGCAGGCGACCAGCCGTATCAATGATCAGCACATCGCATTTCCTGGCCTTCGCCTGTTCGAAGGCATCATAGGCAAGGCCTGCCGCATCCGCGCCGAGCTTGGTGCCGATAAATTCGGACTTAGTGCGATCGGCCCAGATCTTCAGCTGCTCGATGGCCGCAGCACGGAACGTATCGCCGGCCGCCAGCATCACCTTCAGGCCGGAGCCGGAAAGCTTCGCCGCAAGCTTGCCGATTGTCGTCGTCTTGCCGGTGCCATTGACACCGACGACGAGGATCACATGCGGCTTGTGCGAAAGATCGAGCTGCAACGGCTTGGCGACCGGCTTCAGCACCTTGGCGATTTCGGCCGCCATGATACGGCTGACATCTTCGCCGGTCACATCCTTGCCGTAGCGCTCTGAAGCGAGCGTATCGGTCACCCGCATGGCCGTCTCGACGCCGAGGTCGGCCTGGATGAGCAGGTCTTCGAGATCCTGCAGCGTCTCGTCATCGAGCTTGCGCTTGGTGAAGAGTGCGGTGATCTGGCCGGTAAGCTGCGAGGAGGTGCGCGCGAGGCCATTGCGCAGGCGCTGAAACCAGGAAAGTCTCGGCTGCGGCGCAGCAACCGGTTCCGGTTCAGCGGTCGGTCCGGTGGCGAAGCCTTTGGGAAGGATAGGGCTCGGTGCCGGCTCGTCGGAGGTGGCACCCCCCTCTGTGCTGCCGGACATCTCCCCTAAAAGGTGGGAGATCGGCAAGGATTGAGAATCCTGCTCTACCTCAGCAGGAATTTCCAGGGCGTCGTGAGTCGGAATTTCTTCCGGAAATGTCTCAGTTGGCTCGACCCGGCCTTCCGCTCTTACGGCAGCATCATCCTCCAAATGATCTTTCCCCTGATGGAGGAGATGTCCCGAAGAGACAGAGGGGGGTGCCGCCGCGACGTCATCTGCAGCCGCTTCCGCCTCTGCTTCCAGCAGCGACAAGGGCACGACACCCATATCGCTCAGATCATCGGCGATCGGGAGCAATTCCGGCTCGCCTTCAATAGGCTCCTGTTCTGCTACAGCTTCATCGAGATCGGCCGCAGGTCCGCCAGCCGTGTCCATCTCCTCGGCAAGAACTGGATCGTCAGCAACTGGCAGATCTTCGTCGCGCGAGCGCGGCTCCAGCTCCCTTTCAACGGCCTCTGGCACAGGCTCTCCCGCCGGCTTGCCGAAGGTAAAGACCTTTTTGATGAAACTGAGCGCCATGAGCTGTCCGTGATGTCAGGCCGCCGCGGCAGCCGTCAATTGCATGTGGAGATGCTTGCCGTCGTGGCCTGATATCGTCGCTTCGACGATATCGCGCGGGCGAAGACCGGGCACGGCGACAAGCGTGAAGTTTTCCGTATGGGCAAGACCGTTATTTTCCACCAGCAGCCATTGCCGCGTTCCGACCATCTTGTCCAGATGGCGCTGGTGCAGCATCTGTCCAGTGGCGCGGAAGCGAGCGGCGCGATCCTTGATGAGCGAGCGATCGAGCTGCGGCATGCGCGCGGCAGGTGTGCCGGGCCGTGGACTGTAGGGGAAGACGTGCAGATGCGCGATGTCGGCTTCTTCGGCGAGGCGCACCGCGTTCTCGAACATCTCTTCGGTCTCGGTCGGAAAGCCGGCGATCATATCTGCGCCAAAGCTGATCTCCGGCCGTAGCCGGCGCACGTCTTCGATGAAACGCAGAGCATCGGCACGCAGATGACGGCGTTTCATGCGCTTGAGGATCATGTCGTCGCCATGCTGCAGGGAAAGATGCAGATGCGGCATGAAGCGCGGTTCGTCCGCGACGAGGTCCATGAGATGGCGATCGGCCTCGATACTGTCGATCGAAGATAGCCGCAGCCTGCGTATGTCAGGCACCTGCTTGAGCAGCGTCTTTGCGAGCAGCCCAAGCGTCGGCTCGCCGGGAAGATCTGCGCCATAGCTCGTAGCATCGACGCCGGTCAGAACGATTTCGCGATAGCCGCCTTCCGCGAGATTGCGGGCCTGATCGACCACGGCCCCCATCGGCACCGAACGCGAATTGCCGCGGCCATAGGGGATGATGCAGAAGGTACAGCGATGGTCGCAGCCGTTCTGCACCTGGATGAAGGCGCGCACGTGGCCGTCAATATGCTTGACCATCTGCGGCGCGGTGTGGCGCACGCTCATGATGTCGTTGACACGCAGCTTCTCTTCCGCCGAAACGCCGAAATCCGGAAGCGCGCGATAGGAGGCAGCCTTCAACTTCTCCTCATTGCCGAGCACGGCATCGACCTCGGCCATTTCGGCGAAGGTCTGCTTTTCCGTCTGGGCGGCACAGCCGGTGACGATGATGCGGGCATGCGGATTGTCGCGGCGCGCGCGGCGGATCGCCTGCCGGGCCTGGCGCACGGCCTCGCCTGTCACGGCACAGGTATTGACCAGAATGGCATTGTTGAGCCCAGCCGCTTCCGCCTGCGATCTCATGACTTCGGATTCATAGGTATTGAGACGGCAGCCGAAGGTAATGACCTCGACGCCGCTCACCGCGCTTCCGCCCCACGTTCGGCATCGCGGGACCATGTGCCGGTCGAAGGATCGAGCGCACCGGACCATTCCCATTCGGCGGGGCCGGTCATGACGACATGGTCGTCCTCGCGCCAGTCGATCGTCAACGGCTGGCGGATCGGGCTGGAGGCGACGTCGATCGTCACCTTGCGGCCGGTGCGGCCGGTGCGCGCAGCACTGACAGCAGAGGCACAGGCAGCCGAACCGCAGGCGAGCGTCAGGCCGGCGCCACGTTCCCAGGTGCGTGTCCGCAGCGCCGAATCCGAGATAACCTGCGCCAGCGTGATATTCGCCTTTTCCGGGAACATCGGATGGTTTTCGAGCAGCGGCCCGAAACGTTCGAGATCGAAGCTCATCGGATCGCGATCGACCCAGAAGATCGCATGCGGATTGCCCATCGACATGGCCGAAGGCGAATGCAGCACCGGATTATCGATCGGCCCGATCTGCAGCTCGATGCGGCTCGTATCATGGAATTCTTCAGCAAGTGGAATACGGTTCCATTCGAAAACCGGCCGGCCCATGTCGACGGAGATCGTGCCATCCTCATGCTCGACTGCGTTCAGGATGCCAGCGACCGTCTGGAAGGTGAAGGCCTTCTTGCCGGTCTCGGCGGCGAGCGCCTGCACGACGCAACGCGTGCCATTGCCGCAGGCCTGCGCCTTCGAGCCATCCGAATTGAGGATGTCGATATATGCATCGGTACCCTGCGCCTTCGGATCATGGATCGCCATGATCTGATCGAACTGCGTCTCGGCATCGGCATTGAGTGCGATCGCCGCCTGCGGCGTCACCTTGTCGGTCCGCCCACGCATGTCGACAACCAGGATCTTGTTACCAAGCCCGTTCATCTTCGCGAATTCGACCGTGTTACTCATCTGACTATTTCCGCTGCGTTTTGGCTGTATATGGCGGAAATGCTCGGGGATTACCAGTGGGTGAGCGCCAAGCGAGGTTCGCCCTCTTTCTTACGCATAAGGGCCAGGCCCCGCGAAATTAGAACACGTACGGCACAGTCAGCCTTTGGAAACCAGGCGAAATCCAGATCTATCGCACCGTGCCTTCGGAATTGAGAGACGCCGCGTGGGCTTCGACGATAGCAGCGGTTATGACCTTTCTGAGCTCGTATACCAGCAAGCGGGACCGTTTGCGATCCAGGTCCTGCGCCGCCTTCGCCAAATTCAGGCCTTCCCGCAGAACTATATTATGGGCGCGCGCCAGCGCCCAGCTTTCTATATCTGGGTTTATCATTTGATATCTCCGCCGATTCATTCGGCATCAAGGATATTCATGAATCATTTTACAGAATTTACTTAAGTAGAAAGTAGAATCAGAAGCGGAATATTTTGCAACTGGGATTTAGCGTGAATTCGGCCCACCGATCAAAATATTCAACTAAACATCGGCGAATTTTAAAGCGAATATGTTAGTGTATATAGATATATACTTCCGTTACCGCGGACCGGCTGCGTAGCGGAATATCCCTGCACCGCTCCTGCCGCGCGACTTCAGAAAAGTCTCCCACGACGCCGTTGAACGCATTCGCCTTGACTTTCCCGCGGCTTTCCTGTTTATCGCGCCAAATCTGCGACGAGTAACAGACTCCGAGCCGCCGACCGGGACTGGATTCCGGAGGTCAACACCCGACAGCGCGCTGCGCCCTCGGGTGCTTTTTGGCTTTGCGTCTTGTTTTCGTCAAGGAAAAGCACGACGTTCCAGGGCATCCCAAAACTCCCCGAAACGTATCAAGGAAGAACCGATGTTTGAGAACCTCCAGGACCGTCTTGGTTCCATCCTGAATGGACTGACAGGCCGTGGCGCGCTTTCGGAAAGTGATGTTTCCGCAGCGCTGCGGGAGGTTCGCCGTGCGCTTCTGGAAGCCGACGTTTCGCTTGAAGTCGTCCGCTCCTTTACCGACCGCGTCCGTGAAAAGGCCGTTGGCGCCGAGATCCTGAAGTCGATCAAGCCCGGCCAGATGGTCGTCAAGATCGTCCATGACGAGCTCATCGAGATGCTCGGCGGCGAAGGTGTCGGTGTCGACCTTCATGCAGCCGCCCCGGTCGTCATCATGATGGTCGGCCTGCAGGGCTCTGGTAAGACGACGACGACGGCAAAGATCGCCAATCGCCTGACGACGCGCGAGAAGAAGAAGGTGCTGATGGCATCGCTCGACACGCGCCGTCCGGCAGCGCAAGAGCAGCTTCGCCAGCTCGGCGCCCAGGCCAATATCGACACGCTGCCTGTTATTGCCGGCCAGTCTCCGACCGATATCGCCGCCCGCGCCGTTCAGGCTGCGAAACTCGGCGGCCATGACGTCGTCATTCTCGACACCGCCGGCCGTACCCATATCGACGAACCCTTGATGGTCGAAATGGCCGACATCAAGAAGAGGTCGAACCCGCACGAAATCCTGCTGGTCGCCGATAGCCTGACCGGCCAGGACGCCGTCAACCTCGCCCGCAACTTCGATGAACGCGTCGGGATCACCGGCCTCGTACTGACCCGCATGGATGGCGATGGCCGCGGCGGTGCGGCCCTTTCCATGCGCGCCGTCACCGGCAAGCCGATCAAGCTGATCGGCGTCGGCGAACGAATGGGCGAGCTGGAGGAATTCCATCCCCGTCGCATCGCCGACCGTATCCTCGGCATGGGCGATATCATCTCGCTCGTCGAGAAGGCTGCTGAAAACATCGACGCCGAAAAGGCGGCTGCTATGGCCGCCAAGATGGCCAAGGGCAAGTTTGACCTGAACGACCTCGCCGACCAGCTGCGTCAGATGCAGAAGATGGGCGGCATGGGCGGCATCATGGGCCTGATGCCCGGCATGGCCGGCATGAAGGACAAGATGGCCGCCGCCGGCTTGGACGACAAGCTGTTCGGCCGCCAGATCGCCATCATCCAGTCGATGACCAAGGCCGAGCGCGCCAACCCTGATATGCTCAAGCATTCGCGCAAGAAGCGCATCGCTGCCGGCTCTGGCACCGATGCGGCCGCCATCAACAAGCTTCTGAAGATGCATCGGCAGATGGCCGACATGATGAAGATGATGGGCGGCAAGGGCAAAGGCGGCATGATGAAGCAGATGATGGGCGGCCTTGCCGGCAAGATGGGGCTGGGGGGCCTCGGCGGCATGGGCGGCATGCCTGATCTCTCGAATATCGACCCGAAGCAGCTTGAAGCGCTGCAGAAGCAGGCGGAAGCCGCGGGTCTCGGAAAGCCGGGTGGGGGTATGCCCGGTCTAGGCGGAGGCTTGCCGGGCGGATTGCCCGGTCTTGGCGGCGCAAAGCTGCCGGGCCTCGGTGGTGGTTTCCCGGGCCTGCCCGGATTGCCCAAGAAGAAGTGAAAGGATCGCCTGCCCCATGATTGATCCAGACGTCAAAGCCCAGCTTTCGAGCTACCGCCAGTCGATCGACAATATCGATGCGGCGCTCGTCCACATTCTGGCCGAACGCTTCCGCTGCACCAAAGAGGTCGGCGTGCTGAAGGCTAAGTACAAGTTGCCGCCGGCCGATCCGGCGCGCGAGGAATACCAGATCGCTCGTCTTCGTCAGCTTGCCGAAGATGCGCATCTGGACCCGGATTTCGCCGAGAAGTTCCTGAACTTCGTCATCAAGGAAGTCATCCGGCATCATGAGCAGATCGCTGCGGACCACGCTGAACAGAGCGCCGCAGCCCGATAACCATGCCGCTCAACGAAGCGGTTCAAGAAAAGCCTAAGGAGTAAAGAACATGGCACTGAAAATTCGTCTCGCACGCGGTGGTTCCAAGAAGCGCCCGTACTACCACGTCGTTCTCGCCGATGCCCGCAGCCCGCGTGACGGCCGCTTCCTCGAGAGCCTCGGTTCCTGGAACCCGATGCTCGCCAAGGACGACGAAAAGCGCGTTCAGCTGAACGGCGAGCGCATCAAGCACTGGCTCGATCAGGGCGCCCTGCCGACCGACCGCGTCCTGCGCTTCCTCGACGAAGCCGGCATCTCCAAGCGCGAAACCCGCAACAACCCGGAAAAGGCAAAGCCGGGCAAGAAGGCTCAGGAGCGCGCTGCCGAAAAGGCTCAGAAGGCTGCTGACGCCGCTGAAGCTGCTACTTCCGCCGAATAATCGGTTTCGACCCAATCCAGACGGGCGGCATGGCGACATGCCGCCCGTTTTCGTTTCCATTCCCACGCACTTCGTTTATGAGAAGCGTGATCTCAGCTTCTTGCCTGCGTTCGAATGAAGGAACCCATGACCAAGCTTGAAAATCCGGTGCTGATGGCAACCATCGGCGGCGCGCAGGGCATTCGCGGCGAGGTGCGTGTAAAGGCCTATACGGCCGATCCGACCGCGCTCGGCGACTATGGCCACCTACACAGCATGGATGGACGCGTTTTCGAAGTTCTCGAACTGCGCGAAATGAAGAATATCGTCGTCGTCCGCTTCCGCGGCGTCAACGACCGCAACGCCGCCGAGGCGTTGAACGGCCTGGAACTCTATATCGAACGCGACAATCTGTCGGATGAGGAACTGGAGGACGACGAGTTCTTCTATGCCGATCTGGAGGGGCTCGAAGCCTTCGACGATCAGGGCACCAGTTACGGCACAGTGACCGGGGTCTTCGATTTCGGCGCCGGCGATCTTCTGGAGCTCAAAGGTCCCGGCAAGCGTCCGGTGCTGATCCCCTTTTCGGAAGCCTCCGTGCTGGAAATCGACCTTGAAGCCGGCAAGCTGCTTATTGATCCGCTTGCAGCCGGCCTCGTCGACAATCCCGACGACCTGAAGGGGCTCGCCCCCGGCAAGCCGAAGAAAAAGAAGTAGGCGCCATGGCTTTCCGGGCGACCGTGCTGACACTCTACCCGGAAATGTTTCCGGGCCATCTGGATTTTTCGCTTGCCGGCAAGGCGGCAGAGCGTGGACAATGGTCGCTCGATACCGTGCAGATCCGCGATTTTGCGACGGATAAACACCGAACCGTCGATGATACGCCGGCCGGCGGCGGCGCCGGCATGGTGCTGAAGCCCGATGTGCTCGCCCGGGCCATCGACAGCGCTTCTGAAAATGACAACCGCCCGCGCCTGCTGATGAGCCCGCGCGGCAAGCCGCTGACGCAGGAGCGCGTGCGGCAGCTGGCGGCCGGCGACGGGGTGATCATCGTCTGCGGCCGTTTCGAAGGCGTCGACCAGCGTGTGATCAAGGCACGCGAACTCGAGGAAGTCTCGATCGGCGATTACGTACTGTCAGGCGGCGAGCCGGCAGCGTTGATCCTGCTCGACGCGATCGTCCGCATCCTGCCGGGTGTCATGGGCAATGACCTCTCCGGCCTGCATGAAAGCTTCGAAGGCGGACTTCTGGAACATCCGCATTATACCCGCCCGCAGGAATGGGAAGGCCGCGAGATTCCGGCGATCCTCACTTCCGGCAATCACGGCGCCATCGAGAAGTGGCGCCATGAACAATCCGTCTCGCTAACAAAAGAACGGCGGCCAGACCTGATTAGGGCGCAGAAGCCCGAAAAAACGGGCTGATTTCACAAATTTGTCGTTCAAGGGATGACAGGTGGAAGTCTTTCGTGTAATGGCGCACGCGGAAATGGGGTTTAACCCCGTCTGCCAGCAAACAAAGAATGGCGAATCCGCTCCCGCCCGCAAGGGCAAACTCCGGAGGCATCGACCGAAGGACAGTGTGAGCGCTCTGGCTGTTTCAGAAGAACCAAAGGTTAAGACGATGAACATCATTCAGCAGCTTGAGGCCGAACAGGCCGCCAAGATCGAAGCCAAGCGCACCCTTCCTGAGTTTTCCCCGGGCGACACAGTCCGTGTCAACGTGAAGGTCACGGAAGGCAACCGTACCCGCGTTCAGGCCTACGAAGGCGTTTGCATCGCGCGCTCCGGCGGCGGCCTGCAGGAAAACTTCACGGTCCGCAAGATCTCTTACGGCGAAGGCGTCGAGCGCGTATTCCCGGTCTACTCCCCGATGATCGAAAGCGTCGAAGTCGTTCGCCGCGGTAAGGTCCGTCGCGCCAAGCTCTATTACCTGCGCGATCGTCGCGGTAAGTCGGCTCGTATCGTCGAGAACACCGGCACCCGCGCCCGCAAGCTCAACGATGCCGAGCGTCAGGCCCTTGCCGAGGAAAAGGCACGTATCGAAGCTGAAAAGGTTGCAGCAGCTCAGGCTCTCGCCGCCGAAAAGGCAGCAGCAGAAGCCGCTGAAGCAAAGGCCGCCGCAGAAGCTGCAGCCGCTGCTGAAGGTTCGGCTGAATAAGCAGCTCGCGAAAGCGAAATCATTGCATGGGAAAGGCGGTCTTTGGGCCGCCTTTTCTTTTTTGCGCCAGTGTGTAGCGCCTGCAGCCTTGCCATATCAGCATCTTCCATGACAATTCTGCCGTTCAAATATTGGGGAGCCACACCATGTTCTTTCGCCGCACTATTCTTGCCGGCCTGACCGCCGCAATGCTTTCGCCGCTCGCAGCTTTCGCCGCCGGCCTGCCGGATCTTGGCGGCAAGACTGTCGTCGTGGTGACGGAAAACGCCTATCCGCCGCTGCAGTTCGTCGACCCCAAGTCCGGTCAGCAGATCGGCTGGGAATATGACGCGATGAACGAGATTGCCAAGCGACTGAACTTCAAGGTCGAATACCAGAACACCAGCTGGGACGCGATGATCCAGGCCGTGTCCGACGGCCAGTACAACATCGGCATGACCGGCATCACCATCAAGGACGATCGCAAGCAGAAGGTTGATTTCTCCGATCCCTATATGCGCTCACAGCAGTTCATGCTGGTTCGTGGCGATGAGAAGCGTTTCACCGACGCCAAGAGCTTCGGTGCCTTCAACGATGGCCTGATCGGCGCCCAGCCCGGCACTTCACCATTCTATACCGCCGTCTATGAAATCCTCGATGGCAACGAACAGAACCCGCGCATCAAACTCTTCGAAACCTTCGGCGCAACGGTGCAGGCTCTGAAGACCGGCGATGTCGATCTCGTCCTGACCGACAGTGTCGCTGCCAAGGGTTATGTCGATTCCTCGAATGGCGGGCTGAAGGTCGTCGGCGAACCGCTCGGCACCGAGGATTTCGGCTTCATCTTCCCGAAGGGTTCCGATCTCGTCGCTCCCGTCAATGCCGCCATTGCCGACCTGAAGGCGGACGGCACCTTTGATGCGCTGAACAAGAAGTGGTTCCTCGACTACAAGATGGGCCAGTAATCCCCCGAGCGATCGCAGATGGCACTACCACCATCCCCGCGACACGAGAAGGACGACCGTCCCTGGTGGCTGGTCGTGCTTGTTCTGATCGGCATCGTTCTCGCCGTCGTCATCATCACCAACGACATCTACACGCAGGTCTTCCGGACCGTCGTGAATGGTGCCGGCATTACCGTGTTCGTGACACTCGTCGCCTTTGTGCTGGCGACCGTGCTCGGTCTGGGCATTGCTCTACTTGGCCTCTCCGATAGTATCGTGCTGCGCCAGATCGCCCGCTTCTACATCGAGATCATCCGGGGCATTCCAATCCTCGTGCTGCTCTTCTATATCGCCTTCGTCGGCGCGCCGGGCGTTGTCGCAGCCTATAATTTCCTGATCACCCCCCTGGTGAAGGCCGGTATTGCTGAGCCAATCCTCGTGCGTGATCTGTCGCTGATGTGGCGCGCCATCATCGCCCTGATGATCGGCTATTCCTCTTTCATTGCCGAAATCTTCCGCGCCGGTTTCCAGTCCGTCGATATCGGCCAGATCGAGGCGGCCAAGTCGCTCGGCCTGTCGCGCTACCGCCGTTTCAGGCTCGTTGTCTTCCCGCAAGCGATCCGGGTGATCTTCCCGCCGCTCTCCAACGACTTCGTCTCGATGGTGAAGGATTCCTCCCTCGTCTCCGTTCTCGGTGTCGCCGACATCACGCAGATGGGCAAGGTCTATGCCTCCGGCTCCTTCCGCTTCTTCGAGACCTATTCGATCGTCACCTATATCTACCTGATCCTGACAATCGGCCTGTCGCTCTTCCTGCGGCGGATCGAGAAAAAGATGAAGCAGATGCCGCGACGCTAGAGCCGTCGCACGATTCGAATTGCCGTTTCGATCAAAAATCGCTATATCCAGCGCCATGGAATCCAAATTCAGATGCATCGGTGCGCATATTTTCGTGCTGCAGGACCATTATCGCCTGCCGGCACGTTTCTTTGCGTGCGTTTCCGGTGCGCTCAACAGCCGACTTCGTTGATCGAATGACGGCCGGCGGAGCTTGTCCGCCATATCCTTAAATTCCATGCTCCAGCCAAAACGGACTATAGCCATGAGCGCACCGCGTACCCTTTACGACAAGATCTGGGCCGACCACCTGGTCGATGAACAGCCTGACGGCACCTGTCTTCTCTATATCGACCGTCACCTGGTCCACGAAGTCACCTCGCCGCAGGCCTTCGAAGGCCTGCGCATGACCCACCGCAAGGTTCGCGCGCCTGAAAAGACGCTTGCCGTCGTCGACCATAACGTTCCGACCTCACCCGACCGCCATCTCGGCATCAAGAATGAGGAAAGCCGCATCCAGGTCGAAGCGTTGGCAACCAATGCGGCCGAATTCGGCGTCGAGTATTACTCGGCAAGCGACAAGCGTCAGGGCATCGTTCACATCGTCGGTCCGGAACAGGGTTTCACCTTGCCCGGCATGACCATTGTCTGCGGCGACAGCCACACCTCGACGCACGGCGCCTTCGGCGCGCTGGCGCATGGGATCGGCACCTCCGAGGTCGAACATGTCCTGGCGACCCAGACGCTGATCCAGAAGAAGGCGAAGAACATGCTGGTGCGGGTCGACGGCCTGCTTCCACCGCATGTAACCGCCAAGGACATCATCCTCGCCATCATTGGCGAGATCGGCACGGCCGGCGGCACCGGCCACGTCATCGAATTTGCGGGCGAAGCTATCCGCGCGCTGTCGATGGAAGGTCGCATGACGATCTGCAACATGACGATCGAAGGCGGAGCCCGCGCTGGTCTGATCGCCCCTGACGAAAAGACCTTCGAATACATCAAGGGCAAGCCGCGTGCGCCGAAGGGCGAGGCGCTGGAACAGGCGATTGCCTACTGGAAGACACTGCAGACCGATGAAGGCGCTCATTACGACCGCGTCGTCGTGCTCAATGCTGCCAACCTGCCGCCGATCGTATCCTGGGGTTCCTCACCCGAGGACGTGATTTCCGTGCAGGGTATCGTACCGAACCCTGACGATATCCAGGACGAGACGAAGCGCACCTCCAAATGGCGCGCGCTCGACTATATGGGCCTGAAGCCGGGCACCAAAATGACCGATATCACCCTCGACCGCGTCTTCATCGGCTCCTGCACCAACGGCCGCATCGAGGATCTGCGCGAGGTCGCCAAGGTTGTTGAAGGCAAGACCGTTGCGTCGACCGTCGATGCCATGATCGTTCCGGGCTCCGGCCTCGTGAAGGAACAGGCAGAAGCCGAAGGCCTCGACAAGATCTTCAAGGCGGCCGGCTTCGACTGGCGTGAGCCGGGCTGCTCCATGTGTCTCGCCATGAACGACGACCGCCTGAAGCCGGGCGAGCGTTGCGCCTCGACCTCGAACCGCAACTTTGAAGGCCGCCAGGGCTTCAAGGGCCGCACACATCTCGTCTCGCCGGCCATGGCCGCCGCAGCCGCGATTGCCGGCCACTTCGTCGATATCCGTGAGTGGAACTGATCTCTCTCGGACATCCGAGATGATAAAAGCCCGGCGCGCGAGCGCCGGGCTTTTTAGTTGAGCAGATGCAGAGGAGACAGCGCTTAGAACGTCGCCGTGTACGGATCCGGACCCATGCGAGCGCCGGCGCTATCGAGCTTGGCGATCGCGGCCATGTCTTCGCCATCCAGTTTGAAATCGAAGACATTGAAGTTCTCCTCGATGCGCGAGGGCGTCACCGACTTCGGAATGACGACGAGGCCGGTATCGATGTGCCAGCGGATGATCACCTGCGCCGGCGTCTTGCCGTGCTTGGCAGCAATCTGACCGATGACCGGATTGGAAATGAAGCGGCCCTGACCGAGCGGGCTCCAGGATTCCGTGACGATGTTCAGCTTCTTATGCGCTTCCTGCGCCGCCTTCTGCTGAAAATCCGGATGCAGCTCGATCTGGTTGATGACGGGAACCACGCCTGTATCGCCGACGATATGGTCGAGATGGTCTGGATAGAAGTTCGACACACCGATGGAGCGGACGCGGCCTTCTTCCCGCAAGCGCACGAAAGCCTTCCAGGTTTCGCGATAAAGCGCGCGATGCGGCGACGGCCAGTGGATGAGATAGAGATCGATATAATCGCTACCGAGCTTCTTCAGGCTAACCTCGAAGGCACGCAGTGCATTGTCATAGCCCTGGTCGGTATTGCGCAGTTTCGTGGTGACGAAGATATCCTTGCGGTCGATGCCTGAGGAGCGGATGCCTTCGCCGACGCCCTCTTCGTTGTCATAACCGGACGCCGTATCGATGTGGCGATAGCCGGCGGCAAGTGCGGCGCGCACGGTCGGAGCCGCGATATCCTGCGGCGTCTGCCAGACGCCGAGACCCACCTGGGGAATGGAATGTCCGTCGTGGAAGGTAATGATGGGCTGAGTGGTCACAATATATCTCCGGAAGTTTGAAGGATTGGCCAAAGACACGAATTGAATGGGGCATGAATTGAAGCCGCGAAGCGGTTTTCCCTGGACGCATCGCAGCCCGCGCGTCCGGTCGAAAGTCCATATAGGACAGAGAGCCCGCAATACAATCAGAGAACGCGGAGGATCGTTCCCTTTCTGAGGTGAGGCAGAATGCGGCGCATGTCGCGAGCGCTGATCGCAACACAGCCGGCGGTCGGCTCGTATCCTGGCCGGATGAGATGGAAAAAGATCGCTGAGCCGCGATTGCGCGCCCGAGAGGTCACGTTCCAGTCGAGCACCAGGCAGATATCATAAAGCCCGTCCTTCCGCTTCATCTCCTCATGGCTCGGTTTGAACGGCGCCTTGACCAGCCTGTTGTAATTCGCATCGGCGGGCTGATCGCACCACAGCATGTCGGACCGGATGCGCTTGATGGGCAGCGCTGTAGGGAGACGGCCGTTTCGTTCGCCGCGCCGGAAACCGTAGAGCAGCCGCATGGCAGCAATCGGCGTCGCCCCGTCGCCTTCCCGCTTGATCACGGTCCGGCCGCTACGGCCGATCGCGGCGGGCAAGGTGAGCGGGCCAAAGCAGACGATAGCTCTGTTTGGCTGGCCCGGCGCGGCACGCACCACGAGCGTTGAGGGCTGCCCATTTCGCTCTCGCCTTGCTTTTTCCATTTTTCTCGCATGTTCTTGAATTGCCTTGGGCTTCGATTGAAACCATATGAGACCCTAGGCAGCAACAGCAGCAGATCGCCAATCCTTGCCAAATGTGGAATTTGGCGTAGGAGTATCTGACCAACGCAAGGACGCACCCGCATGACCGCACGCACCATTCTTCTGGTGGATGACGACGACGACCTTCGCCAGACGCTGACGGAGCAATTGTCGTTGTATGAGGAATTCTCGGTCCTGCAGGAAGCGACCGCGGGCAAGGGCGTCCAGGCCGCCCGCTCCAATCCGGTCGATCTGCTGATCATGGACGTCGGCCTGCCCGATATGGACGGCCGCGAGGCGGTAAAGCTGCTGCGCAAGGGTGGCTTCAAGGCGCCGATCATCATGCTGACCGGTCACGACACGGATTCAGACACGATCCTTGGCCTTGAGGCCGGCGCCAACGACTATGTGACAAAACCTTTCCGCTTCGCTGTGCTTTTGGCGCGCATTCGCGTGCAGCTTCGCCAGCATGAGCAGAGCGAAGATGCCACTTTCACCGTCGGCCCCTATCTCTTCAAGCCGAGCCAGAAGCTGCTGACCACCGACAACGGCCAGAAGATCCGTCTGACGGAAAAGGAGGCGGCGATCATCCGCTACCTCTACCGCGCCGAACAGAAGGTCGTGACCCGCGACGTACTGCTGGAAGAAGTCTGGGGCTACAATTCCGGCGTTACCACACACACGCTGGAAACCCACGTTTACCGTCTGCGCCAGAAGATCGAGCGGGATCCGTCCAACGCCGAGATCCTCGTGACGGAAAACGGCGGCTACAAGATCATCCCGTAGCATGTCTCTTTCCGACGATATCAATCTGCTGGCGCAGCTTCCGCTCTTCAAGGACATGAACGACGACCAGTTGCGCCTGATTGCCTTCGGCGCAGACCGTCGGGTGATTGCGGCGGGGCAGATGCTGTTCCGTCAGGGCTCGCCCGCCGAAAGCGCCTATGTGATCACGAGCGGTAGCCTCGAACTTAGCGTGACGGGCTCGGATGGCATGGCGCGAACCGAAGCCATCGCTGGCGCCGGTGCATTGATCTCGGAGCTGGCTCTTATAACGCTGGTGGAGCGCAAGTTCACGGCAATTGCCCGCGAAGATACCGGCATCATCCGCATTACGCGGGCGCTGTTCCTTCGCCTGATCGAGGAATATCCCTCGGCGGCTCGCATTATGGAAAACCGTATCCGCGACAGCATTGCCGATCTCGCGGCACAGGCCGCAAGCCAGTTTCACCGTTTCAGCTGACGTTTCAGAGGTTGAGATGTACGGTCACCGGCACATGGTCGGACGGCCGCTCCCAACCGCGTGCTTCCTTCAGCACCTCGATGCGCTGCAGATGCGGACCGAGGTCGGGCGAGGACCAGATATGGTCGAGGCGCCGGCCCTTGTCGGCAGCTTCCCAATCCTTCGCGCGATAGCTCCACCACGTATAGAGCTTCTCATTGGCAGGTACATGCTGGCGCATGAGATCGTGCCAGCCGCCACGCTTCATCACCTCGAGTAGCCCGTCAGTTTCGACGGGCGTATGGCTGACGATCTTTAAAAGCTGCTTGTGCGACCAGACATCATGTTCCAGCGGCGCGATATTGAGATCACCAACGAGAATGGCTGACGTGTTCGGTTCGGCGCTCGCCTTGAGGTTCTTCATCTCCTCGATGAAATCGAGCTTGTGGCCGAATTTCGGATTGATCATCCGGTCCGGCTCGTCGCCGCCGGCAGGAACATAGAAATTATGCAGGCGGATGCGCCGGTTGCCGCACTCGAAGACCGCCGAGATGTGGCGCGCATCGCCGACATTGCAGTAATCCTGACGGTGATCCTCGGTCAGCGGTAGGCGCGAGGCGATGGCAACGCCATGATAGCCCTTCTGGCCGTGGATGATGATGTGCTCGTAGCCCATGGCGCGCAGCGGTACCAACGGGAAGAGATCGTTCGTGACCTTGGTTTCCTGCAGGCAAAGGATATCGGGCCTGTGCTTCAGCACGAGCTGCTCGACGATCGGCATGCGCAGCCGCACCGAATTGATATTCCAGGTGGTGATGGAGAAGCTCATGCCATACCCTTTCAGATCCCTCTGAAAAGGCTTTAGAGCAAAGGCGTCAGCGAGAAAACCGGCCGCAGGCAAAAGCGGCCGGCGATCAACCGAAAAGCGCTACAGCACCGGCCCGAAAATCGGGATCGATTTTCGGAAAGCCTGATGCGTGGATTCGACGAGATAGAGCGTCCTCTGTGCGTCCGAATGGACGCACAGGGCTCTAGTCGCGGTTTGCCGAGGTGCCCTTGATATCCTCGTAGGGCACGCGGAAGACGCGCTCGTCGAAGGCAACGCCGGTCTTCACGTTGAAGATCATCACCGACGTGTCCTTGCCCTGGTTGTCGGTGATCGTCCACTGGCGCAGGTCATAGGTCTTCGGGTCGAACATCATCGTGATGGTCGAGTTGCCGAACACCGTATTATTTCCGAGCGAGATCGTTGTCAGATCGGACTCTTGCTTCACGCCCTTCACCATGCCGGCGGAAAGATCAATATGCGGCGCGAGTAGCAGGCTGAGCGGCGTCTTGGAAAGCGGATAGAGATCCCAGGTCTTCAGCTTCACGTTGCCGATCGCGACGTTCCTGCCATCGGCAATGACACGCATCGGCGACGGATCGTCATAGTTGAAGCGCAGCTTGCCGGGACGCTCGATGAAGAACTTGCCCCCGGTCTGTTCGCCACGAGGGCCAAACTGCACGAACTCGCCCTGCATGGTGGCGACGCCGGAGAAATGATCGGCAATCGCCTGTGCCGTGGCACTGTTGGCAGCGGGTGCTGCCGCCTGGGCAACCTGGGCAAGAGCGGGAAACGGAACAGCGGTTGCAACGGCCGCAACAGCGAAAACGCCAAGAACGTCACGGCGGGTTACCGGCAGGCCGGAAAAGATGGACGCGGAGTTGGTCATGTGAACCTCCTGTATGCGGTCTGCATGCCGCCGAAAGGCGGCGTCTTCAAGGCGCCGCGATCGCCCGGTGAAAGGTAACGGATTACATCCTCCGAGGTTTCCACCGGATGGGCTGCGCCATCAAATATTCTTTCCTCAACGGTCGAGGATATCTCCATCCGTCGGCACAAGAATCTCGCGTTTACCGGCATGGTTCGCCGGGCCGATGATGCCCTCTTGCTCCATGCGCTCGATCAGCGATGCCGCACGATTATAGCCGATGCCGAGCCTGCGCTGAACATAAGAAGTTGAGGCCTTTCCGTCGCGCAGCACGATGGCAACTGCCTGGTCATAGGGATCTTCCGAATCGGCGAGATTTGACGTACCTGCCGGACCACCACCATAATCGCCATCCTCGTCGTCATCGGCAGTGATGGCATCGAGATATTGCGGCGAGCCCTGTGTCTTCAGGTAGGAGACGATCTCTTCGACCTCGACGTCGGACACGAACGGACCATGGACGCGCTGGATGCGACCGCCGCCTGCCATATAGAGCATATCACCCATACCGAGCAGTTGTTCGGCACCCTGCTCGCCGAGGATCGTGCGGCTGTCGATCTTGGACGTAACCTGGAAAGAGATGCGCGTCGGGAAGTTCGCCTTGATCGTGCCGGTGATGACGTCGACCGACGGACGCTGCGTTGCCATAATGACATGGATGCCGGCCGCACGCGCCATCTGCGCAAGGCGCTGCACCGCGCCTTCGATATCCTTGCCGGCGACCATCATCAGGTCGGCCATTTCGTCGATGATGACGACGATATAGGGCATCGGCTGCAGGTCGAACTCTTCGGTCTCGTAGACCGCCTCGCCGGTCTGCCGGTCGAAACCGGTCTGCACCGTGCGCGAGATCGTGTCTCCCTTGGCAAGCGCCTGCTCGACGCGCGTATTGAAGCCGTCGATGTTGCGAACACCGATCTTCGACATTTTCTTGTAGCGCTCTTCCATCTCGCGGACGGTCCATTTGAGCGCAACGACGGCCTTCTTTGGATCGGTGACGACAGGGGAAAGCAGATGCGGAATGCCATCATAGACGGAGAGTTCCAACATCTTCGGATCGATCATGATCAGGCGGCACTGCTCCGGCGTCATACGGTAGAGCAGCGACAGGATCATCGTGTTGATGGCAACGGACTTACCCGAACCGGTGGTACCCGCGACGAGCAGATGCGGCATCTTCGCGAGATCGGCGATCACAGCCTCGCCGCCGATCGTTTTGCCAAGCGCCATGGCAAGCTTCGCCTTGGAGCTTTCGAAATCACGCGAGGCGATGAGCTCGCGCAGATAGACGGTTTCACGCGTCTGGTTCGGCAGCTCGATGCCGATCGCATTGCGGCCCGGCACGACGGCGACGCGGGCGGCAATCGCACTCATCGAGCGGGCGATGTCGTCGGCAAGGCCAATGACGCGGGACGACTTGATGCCGGGTGCCGGCTCCAGTTCATAGAGCGTGACGACCGGACCGGGGCGAACATGGATAATCTCGCCCTTGACGCCGAAATCTTCCAGCACGCCTTCCAGCATGCGGGCATTCTGCTCCAGCGCGTCGGCCGAAAGCGTGGAATCGCGCACGACATTCTTCGGCTCCGCAAGCAGATGCATGGAGGGAAGCTGGAAGCCTTCCGGCCGGATGAACGAACCTTGCGCCTCGCGTTCGACGCGGGCGCCGAGCTTTGGACGGGCGGAGGCAGGAATGACACGCGGCTCGGGTTTACCGGCCGATTTGGCCGGYGCGCGGATCATCCAATCGTCATCATCGTCATCGGGCAGGATATCGGCCGGACGCGGCGGCATGTCGGTATTGAATGGCGGATCGTCGTCCTCGTCCTCATCGTCGTTGAGCGAGATAGAAGGCGCCGAAACGACCCGACGGCTCGAAGCGGCACGCGGCTCCATGGAAGGATCCATACGCTCGCCGCGCGCTGTGGGCTTGGCGCGCACCGGCTCGTTCAGCGTACCGAATTCGTCATCGTTGAAGTCATAAGGTGATTCGAAATCGCTCTGGCGGCGCTTACGCGGTCCCATGCCAAAAAGCCGTCGGAAACGTGCCTGGTTCATATACCAGGCGTGCGTCATGGCGCCGCTAAAGGCCATCCAGCGGGACCCGTCGTCCTCATCGTCCTCATCGCCGACGACACGCACCTTGCTGCGCGTATCGACATAATCCTCTTCTTCGTTTTCCTCCTCATCGAGTTCACTGCGGCCAACGATGCCGGCTGCAAAGAGCATCATCCACGCGGTCGGGACGGCGAAGATGCAGCCGACGGCGGTGGCGAAAACGCCGGTCGGATAGGCACCGACAAAGAGTGCAGGAAAACGCAGGATCATGTCGCCGATAACACCGCCGATACCATTCGGGATCGGCCAGGTGAGCGGTGGCGGGAAGCAGCCGATGACGGCGGAGGAAAGTATAGTGCCCACGAGCCAGGCGCCGGCGCGCGCCGGAATACGGCTGATGCGCCGGCCGGAAATCAGCGCCAGCGCCCAGGCAACGATCGGCAGCATCGAAACGACGCTTGCGAGCCCCAGGAACTGCATGGCGACGTCGGCAAAGKCAGCACCGCTATAACCGAGTATGTTGGTCGGCAGGTTACCGGTGGCGTAGGAATAGCTGGGATCGGTGACGTTCCATGTCGCAAGCGCCGCAACCACGAGCGCTAAGACCAGGAAGACCGCAAAGCCGATCAGAGCCTGGATCTGCCGCAGCATGAATGCCGAGAAGGAGAACCGGTCAGGACGACCATCCATCGCCGGCGACGTGCTTCTTGCCATGTGTCTAACCCGTCCAATGCCTGGGGGCACGCGAATCGCCAATGCTTCGCCGCGCCAAATGCGTCCGCTCCACCTAATCAAAGTAGAGTTAAAGCGATGTTAACCATGCATATGCCGGATCACTAAAAAGAAAAGGGCCCGAACCTGTGAAGGTCCGGGCCAAGAGCGGCTTATGGTTAGATAGGCCGCGACGGGCCGTTCAGCGGCGCCCTTGTGCCGGGCGCCGCAAACCCTGTGATCAGGAGTGGTAAGCGGCTTCGCCGTGCGTTGCGAGGTCGAGACCTTCGCGCTCGGCTTCGACCGAAACGCGCAGGCCGATGATGACATCGACGATCTTGTAGAGGATCGCCGAACCAATGCCCGACCAGGCGATCGTGACCAGTACGCCCTTGAGCTGATTGAAGACCTGTGCACCCGTGCCGAGATAGGTGGCTGCGAAGTCTGGTGTCGAATAATCGACGATACCAGCGCCGCCGAGAGCCGGGTTGACGAGGATGCCGGTGCCGATGGCGCCAAAGATACCGCCAATGCAATGGACGCCGAAGACATCGAGCGAGTCGTCATAGTTGAACTTGTTCTTCACGACGTCGACGAAGAAGTAGCAGACCGGCGAGACGAGGAGACCGAGAACGATCGAGCCCATCGGCCCGGCGAAACCGGCAGCCGGGGTAACGGCAACGAGACCAGCGACGGCACCCGAAGCGGCACCCAGCATGGAAGCCTTGCCGCGAGCGAAGCTTTCAACGATGCACCAGGAAACAGCGGCAGCAGCCGTTGCAACGAAGGTGTTGATCATTGCGAGCGATGCATAGCCGTTGGCTTCGAGGTTGGAGCCGGCGTTGAAGCCGAACCAGCCGACCCAGAGAAGCGAGGCACCGACCATCGTCAGGGTCATGGAGTGCGGAGCCATGATTTCCTTCTTATAGCCCGTGCGCTTGCCGAGCATGATGGCGCCGATCAGGCCGGCGACACCGGCATTGATGTGAACGACCGTGCCACCTGCAAAGTCGATCGCGCCGAGGGAGTAGATGAAGCCAGCCGGCGCAGTGTAGGCGCTCGGGCCGCCCCAGAACCAGACCATGTGCGCCATCGGGAAGTAGACGAAGGTGACCCACAGGACGACAAAGAGCATGACGGCCGAGAACTTGATGCGCTCGGCGAAGGCGCCGACGATCAGGGCCGGCGTGATGCAGGCGAAGGTCATCTGGAAGCAGATGAAGGTGAGTTCCGGAATGGCCACACCCTTCGTGAAGGTTTCAGCCAGCGAAGACGGTGTGACACCGGCGAGGAAAGCCTTGGAGAAGCCGCCGACGAAGCTGTTCAGCGAGCCGCCATCGGTGAAGGCGAGCGAATAGCCGTAGGTGACCCAGATGATCATGACGACAGCCGTGATCATGAAGACCTGCATGAGAACCGACAGCATGTTCTTGGCGCGGACGAGACCGCCGTAGAACAGCGCAAGGCCCGGGATGGTCATCAGCAGAACGAGCACCGTGGAGACGAGCATCCACGTATTGTCGCCCTTATCCATCGTCATGGCCGGAGCAGCAGCGGCTGCAGCATCGGCGGCTGCCGGGGCTGCTTCCTGCGCGAAAGCGACGACCGGCGCCAGGAGAGCGGCCGAAAGGGCGCCTACCCGTGCGATGTTGGAGGAAAACTTCGAAATTGACATTGGAAATAGCTCCTTGATCTGCCGTTCTTTTTACAGCGCTTCTGAATCGGTCTCGCCCGTACGGATGCGCACGGCATGGTCGATCGAGTAGACGAAGATTTTGCCGTCACCGATCTGGCCGGTCTTGGCAGATGCTGCGATGGCCTCTACCGCCTTGTCGACGATTTCGGATGCGACCGCGATTTCGATCTTGAGCTTCGGCAGGAAGCTGACCGCATATTCAGTGCCGCGATAGATTTCAGTGTGCCCCTTCTGGCGACCGTAGCCCTTCACTTCGGTCACAGTCAGGCCCTGAATGCCGATCGCCGTGAGGGCTTCGCGGACCTCATCGAGCTTGAACGGCTTGATAATGGCCATCACAATTTTCATCTGGTTTCCCATCCTTCGTTATCCTCGGCGCGGAGCCGACTCTCCTTGCCGCTGACGGTTTCTTGACCAGCGACCGGCGATAGACATTCAAAGGACGTGCCAGATTCGTGACAGTCTATAAGTTATTGAAATATAAAGACTATAATTGATGACGTCAATAAACAGGCAAATGATGGGCCAATAAGCGCACAAATAATGCGCAAATTTATAAATATGCACATTATTTATTCATTTGCCTTTTTCCGAATCAGACCCTCCTGCGCCACCGACGCGATCAGGACACCGGATCGAGTAAAAAGGCTACCGCGAGTCAATCCCCGAGCGCCCGAAGCCGACGGACTGTCCTGCGTATAGAGCAGCCAGTCATCGAGCTTGTTGGGACGGTGGAACCACATGGCGTGGTCGAGGCTTGCAACCTGCAGGTTCTGATCGAAAATGGATGTTCCGTGGGCATGTAGCGACGCATCAAGTAGCGTCATGTCCGAGAGATAGGCAAGCACGGCGGCCTGATAGAGCCTGCTGTCCGGCACGGGACCGGTAGCACGAACCCAGACATCCTGCTGCGGTTCGAGCTTCTCACTCGTAAAATAGTGCTTGAGCGAGACAGGCCGGATTTCGATCGGCCTTTCGCGCTCCCAATATTTGCGTACCGCCGCCGGAGCATGAGCGAGATACTGTTCCTTGATCTGCTGTTCGCCGAGCAGCGTTTCCGGCATCGGCACCGGCGGCATGGGGATCTGGTGGTCAAAGCCTGGTTCCTCGACCTGGAACGAGGCCGACAGCGCGAAGATCGCCTTGCCGTGCTGGATCGCGACGGCCCGGCGCGTGTTGAAGCTCGACCCGTCGCGGATGCGCTCAACCTGATAGATGATCGGCACGGAGGGATCGCCAGGACGCATGAAATAGGCGTGCAGCGAGTGAATGAACCGCTCGCCTTCCACAGTGCGTTGCGCCGCCATCAACGCCTGGGCGATCACCTGCCCACCGAACACACGCTGCCAGCCGACCTGCGGACTGCGGCCGCGAAAGATATCGACCTCGATCGGCTCGATATCGAGGGTCGAAATCAATGTTTCCATAGCGGTGGGCTTGCCCGTTTGTTCCGTCATTTGTTCGGCTCCCGGCGGTAGGAAGTGACAGTATGATGATCTATATAGATCGCATCTGATCGTAGAAAGTAACAGGAGCGGACGATGCTGGACATGCTGGTTGTAGGCGGAGGTTATGTCGGCCTGTCCGTGGCCGTGGCAGTCAAGCAGGCAGCACCGCATCTCAATATCGGCGTCGTCGAAGCGGCACCCGAGCACGCCTGGAAAAAGGACATGCGCGCTTCTGCCATCATTGCGGCGGCGACGAAGATGCTCGAAGTCTTCGGCATCTGGGACGAGATCGAGCCGGAGGCCCAGCCGATCACCAAGATGATCGTAACCGATTCCAAGATGTCCGATCCTGTCCGCCCGATCTTCCTGACCTTCGACGGCGAAGTGGCCGATGGCCGTCCGTTTGCCCACATGATCCCAAATGTCGTTTTGGTCGGCGCGCTGCGCGGCGCCTGCGAGCGGCTCGGTATCGACATCCGCCATGGCTTGAGCGCCACCGGCCTGAAGACGGGTGATACCGATATCGAGATCAGCCTCTCCGACGGCAGCACGCTGCAATCGCGCCTGCTGATCGCCTGCGATGGTGTGCGCTCCAGACTGCGCGATTTTGCAGGGATCAAGACTGTCACCTGGGATTACGGTCAGTCCGGCATCGTCACGACCGTCGAGCACGAACGCCCGCACCACGGCTGCGCCGAAGAACATTTCCTGCCATCCGGCCCCTTCGCCATCCTGCCGCTGCGCAACAACCGCTCGTCACTCGTCTGGACCGAGCGGACGAATGACGCCGTCAGGCTCGTCGCCGCCGACGATCTGGTTTTCGAGGAGGAACTTGAACGCCGCTTCGGCCACAAGCTCGGCGCTCTCAAGGTGGTTGGCGACAAGCGCGCCTTCCCGCTCGGCCTCACACTTGCCCGCTCCTTCGTCGCGCCGCGCTTTGCGCTCGCCGGTGATGCCGCACACGGCATCCATCCGATTTCTGGCCAGGGCCTCAATCTCGGCTTCAAGGATGTGGCCGCCCTCGCCGAAACCATCGTGGACGCCGATCGCCTTGGGCTCGATATCGGCGCCATCAATATTCTGGAGCGCTACCAGAGCTGGCGCCGTTTCGACACCTTCCGCATGGGCGTCACGACAGATGTGTTGAACCGGCTGTTTTCCAATGACATGGCGCCGATCCGCATCGCCCGCGACTTCGGCCTCGGCATCGTCGATCGCCTGCCCGGCCTGAAATCCTTCTTCATCGGCCAGGCGGCAGGAACAACCGCCAAGGACAATCCGCGGCTGCTGTCGGGTGAAACGATCTGAATGAGAGCARTTCCAGCAAAAGTGTGCTGCGGTTTTGCGTCCGGAATTGCGTAAAAACAATGGAACTCTTTAGAGCTCAGTCTTCGAGTGTGCGCGCTTCCGAAACGAGCATGATCGGAATGCCGTCCCTGATCGGATAGGCAAGACGCGCCTTTTCCGAGACCAGCTCGTTGTGTTCGCGGTCATAGGAAAGCCGTCCCTTGGTAAGCGGGCAGACGAGAAGTTCGAGAAGTTTGGGATCGACCCGGCTCAGTTTTTCGTCCATCGCGCCCTCTACTGCAGCACGGTATCGGAATCGCCGAAAACGCGCGCGAGCACGATTTCGGTGATGGCGATCAGGGTTTCCGCCCTTGTCTTGAGATCGGGCGCTTCGAGCAGCGCCTGCTTTTCGGCCGGGCCGAAAGGCGACATCATCGCGAGCGAATTGACGAGGGTAAGGTTGCTCGCCCGCTCCACGCTCTCCCAGTCCGCCTCAAGCTTATTGGCATCAAGATAGGCCTTGAAAGCCGTCAGCAGCGCGCTGCGGTCAACTGCATCTTCTTCGTTCTCGGCGGAGAGATCTGATATGAACGGCGCGATGCGAAAGCTGCGGAATGGTTGGCCATGCGATCTCTCTTCAAGCAGCCGGAAGCGGCACACGCCCGTGAGCGAGACGATATAGCGCCCGTCACCGGTTTCGGCATAGGAGGTAATCCGGCCAAGGCAGCCGACAGCCGCAAGCTCAGGAGCATGAGTCTTGTCTTCATGCTCGCCGTGTGCCGGCTGCACCATGCCGATCAGACGGTTTCCGGTCAGTGCGGCATCGAACATCGCAAGATAACGCGGCTCGAAGATATTGAGCGGCAACTGCCCGGCAGGCAGAAGAAGCGCACCGGTCAAGGGAAAAACTGCAATCTCATCCGGTAGATCGCCGGGCTTCAGATATCTCGCATTGCCGACTTGCATGAAGACTAGTCCCGCGCTCTCTCGGCGCGCGCATTTGCGGCGCCCGTCCTCACGAGAAATGTGGTGTCCTTGTGTAAAAACGCAAGGGCGGATGCGGCAAACTCAGGAAAACAGGATCGATGAAAGCTTGCGACGGGCCGAAACCGTCGCCGGATCCTTGAAGCCCCAAACCTCGAAGAACTGCAGAAGCTGGCGACGCGCACCATCATCGTCGAAGGCGCGATCCTTGCGCATGATGGTGAGCAGGTGCTCGGCAGCCTCATCGCGCTTGCCTTCGACATTGAGGATCTTGGCGAGTTTCAGGCGCGCTTCATGATGATCGGGATTCAATGCCAGCTCACGTTCCAGGGCGACGGGATCGCCGAGCTTGCGGGCTTCTTCGATCTGGTCGAGCTTCTTCAGGACCGCCTGGATGCCGGCATCCTTGCCAAGCTCTTCCGGCAGCTCGCTCAGCATCTGGCGGGCCTCGCCATGCTGGTCGGCTGCGATCAGGCATTCGGCCATGCCTGCAAGCGCCTTGGCATTTTCCGGATCGGCCTGCATGACCGCGCCATAACGCTGGCCCGCTTCGTTGATGTTTCCGGCAGCGAGCAGTTCGCCAGCCTGCGCCAGAGCACCTTCGATTTCGGCAGCCTGATCCGCACCTTCAGGACCTGCAAGACGATCGATGAACTGGCGAACCTGGCTTTCCGGCACCGCGCCCATGAAGCCATCCGCCGGGCGGCCGTTGACGAAGGCGACGACGGCTGGAATGGACTGGATGCCGAGCTGGCCGGCGATCGAGGGATGATCGTCGATATTCATCTTGACGAGCTTGACGCGGCCCTGCCCCTCATTGACAACTTTTTCCAGGACCGGCGTCAGCTGCTTGCACGGACCGCACCATGGCGCCCAGAAATCGACCAGCACCGGCTGGTTGCGCGATTCTTCGAGAACGTCCCTGGTGAAATTTGCCGTCGTCGTGTCCTTGATATACCCGCCGCCCGCCGCAGGCTGAGGTACCGCGCCATAACTTGCCGTTGCCGACATCTGGTTGCCAAAGGAACCGTTATAAGGATTGTCGCTGCCGCTCATAGGTATCTCCCGCCGCGCCGATCTGCCGGCGTCTCTGATAGCGCTAAAATCGTATGTCAGGACGTCACTTTCAAGACAAGCGGCTTATGCCCAGTCGCCTCCATGAATCGTATCAGATCGGCGCTGGCGATCGAAGTCGTCGCATCGTTGGAAAGCGGATGGCAGTTGATGATGTCATCGTGCATCAGATCCGCATCGAGCACGAAAGTGACATTGTTGCCGGCATCGTTGATCGCGCCGAGCGCGGTAACGGCGCCCGGAATGACACCAAGATATTCCATCAGCTTCTCGGGTTTGCCGAAAGAGACGCGGCCGGAAGCACCGATAAGAGTATGAACCTGCTTGAGGTCGACGGCAGCATTTTCTTCCACGGTCAGCAGGAAATAACGATCTTTCTTGTCCTTCACGAACAGGTTCTTGGTGTGCCCGCCCGGGATCTCATCCCGCAGCGCGACCGATTCGGCCACCGTGAAGACCGGTGCATGGTCCTTGGTGCTGTGGACAATGCCAAGGCCATCGAGAAAGGCGAGAAGATCCTGGCGAGTCTTGGGCTTGTTTTCGGTCATCGTCATTCCGTCAGACAGGAGAGGGGCAGATTGGACTGCCTGCTTACGTCTGCCTCATGAGCTTGGCAATCTTCAGGACCGACGCTTTGCCCTGCATTCGCGGCGTTTCCGAAGCCGGTTTTCCACCGCTGGAACTTTTCTTCGTTTTTCCGTCATTTCCCTGTTGCATTTGAAAATCGTTTGGGCGATATAGCGCCCGTCGCCGCAAGGTGGCGCCCACGGTCCGCTACTTACTACCCCGGACCGGTGCGGATTTGAGCGGGTGTAGCTCAGGGGTAGAGCACAACCTTGCCAAGGTTGGGGTCGAGGGTTCGAATCCCTTCGCCCGCTCCAGTTTTCCTAAACTTCCCAACCGAGATGATGAAACGCGCAGTACGCTGCGCATTCGCATCCCTTGTTGCTTTCCTATTTCCGTGGATCGAGCAGGTCGCGCAGGCCGTCGCCGAGAATGTTGAAGCCGAGTACGGTCATCATGATCGCGAGGCCCGGAAAGAGCGACATGTAGATGTTGAGCCCGAGATAGTTGCGGCCATCACTCATCATCGCGCCCCATTCCGGAAGCGGCGGCTGTGCACCGAGGCCGAGGAAGGATAGGCTTGCGGCCGATAGGATGACGGTGCCTGCCGTCAGTGTCGACTGCACGATGATAGGGCCGATCGCATTGCGCAGGATGTAATGCGTCATGATCCGGTGGCGCGACACGCCGAGCGAAATCGCCGCCTCCACATAATCCATCGCCTTGAGGCCGAGCGTCAGGTTGCGGCTGAGCCGCGCGTAGACCGGGACCGAGAAGATCGCGATGGCGATCAGCAGGTTGACGAGACTGGTGCCGAGCACGCTGACGATCAGGATGGCGAGTACGATGCCTGGAAAGGCAAAGAGAATATCCATGCACCACATGATCGCCTGGTCGACATAGCGCCCCGTCATGCCCGAGACAATGCCGAGCGGCACGCCGACCGTGATAGCAAGTCCGACGCTGAGAATGACCTCCAGCAGCGAAATGCGAGCGCCGTAGAGCACGCGGGCGAAAATGTCGCGGCCGTTATCATCGGTGCCGAAGGGATGTTCCCAGGATGGTTCCAGCATGGTCGAAAGCAGATCCTGCGAATAGGGATCGGCCGAGGTGATGAGTGGCGCAAAGATCGCCATCAGGACGATAATGCCGATAAACCCGCCGCCGATGGTGATGCCCTTATGCGTGGCGAGCCAGCGCAAGGCGCGGCGCAGGCCGCTGTTGCCGGTCGAAACCTTTTCCGCTTCGCTCATCGCCATCAGTCGAACCTTATCTTCGGGTTGAGCGCGGCGATCGCCATTTCCGCCAAGAAATTCATGACGACGACACCCGTGACAGCGACGAGCGTCACACCCTGGATGACCGGATAGTCGCGATAGCGCACCGAATCGACGAGCAAGCGGCCGATGCCAGGCCAGTTGAAGACCGATTCGGTGACGACGGCGCCGCCGATCAGACTGCCGAAATTCAGCCCCACGATAGTGACGATCGGGATCAGCGCGTTTCTTAGCGCATGGCTCCAGTAGATCGAGCTGGGCGCCACACCCTTGGCTCGCGCTGTGCGGATATAATCCTGTGCCAATACCTCGATCATGCTGGAGCGCGTCATGCGGGCGATGACGGCCATCGGCAGCACCGCGAGTGTGATCGACGGCAGGATGAAGCTTTTCCACGAGGTGGCGCCAAGAAGCGGCAACCAACCGAGACTGACGGAGAACGTGTTCATCGCCATCAGCGCCAGCCAGAAATTGGCAATGGAAGCGCCGGCGATGGCAAGCAACATCACGGCCTGGTCCGGCCAGCCATGCCGGTAGATCGCGCCGATCATGCCGGCCGGCACGCCGATCGCAATCGCCAGTAGATAGGCGGTGATAGCAAGACCCAACGTAAAGGGCATCCGCTCGGCGATTTCATCGACAACGGGCAGCTTCGACTTGAGGGACATGCCGAGATCGCCCCTGACGGCGCCATAGGCGAACGAACCATATTGTTCGGCAATGCTGCGATCGAGCCCCAGGCGGGCGCGCATATTATCGACCGCCTCCTGCGTGGCTTCGGGGCCGGCCATCATGCGGGCCGGATCGCCGGGAAGCGCGCGGATGGCGATGAAGATGAGCAGCGACACGCCGATCAGGATCAGCGGCAATGCGAGCAGCTTCTTGAGAATATAGGCTTTCATCGGACCGTCATTTTCAGTGAATCAGGCGGGCGGCGCATTGCGCGGCCCGCCCGGTTTCGCATCAGTCCTTGGTGGCTTCCTTGACCACGACCTGGCCTCCCGGGATGACCCAGGCGCCCTTCACATTGTTGCGGGCGGCATAGAGATCCTGCGTCGTATAGAGGAGAACGTGCGGTGCCTGCTCGTTGACCTCCTTTTGGGCATCGACATAGATCGCATTGCGCGCCTTCTCGTCCAGCGTCGAGGCTGCCTTGTCGATCAACTCATCGAGCTTCGGATCGTTGAAGAAGCCGAGATTGGCGCTGGCAGGCGAAGCACTTGCCGAATAATAGAGCGGACGGAACTGCAGGTCGGCGCCATTGACGCCCGAAGACCACGACGCGATCACCGAACCCGTATTGGCAGCCGCCTTGCCGGCCGGATCGGCAAAGGCCGCCTTCGCCCAGACGCCGCTTTCCATGCGCTGCACGTCAAGCTTCACGCCGGCCTTCGCCCACATGGCCTGCAGCAGTTCGCCGATGCGTGCCTCGGGCTCCTGCACGATTGTTGTCATCGAGAAGCCATCAGGATAGCCGGCATCGGCGAGCAGCTTCTTCGCCTTGTCAACGTCATAGGTGTAAGGCGCAAGCGTCTTGTCATAGCCGGGTGTGACCGGCGCCAACGGCGAATTTGCCGGCGTCGCATTGCCCTGCATGATCGCCTTGACGAGGCCGTCGCGGTCGGTCGCATAGTTCAGAGCCTGGCGCACACGCGCATCGTCGAGCGGCTTCAGCTTCGTGTTGAGCGAAACCCAGAACACCGCCGAACCGTCTGATTTGTTGACCTTCATGTCCGGATTGGCTGCGAGCTGCTTGGCAAAGGCCGCCGGCAGCGGGTTGACGATATCGGCATCGCCCGTCTGCAGTGCCATGTTCATGACCGACGGCTCAGCTGTCCAGGTCCACTTGATCTCGTCGGCGCCCTTGGCCGCGCCACCCCACCAGTCGGGATTCTTCGTTTCCAGCACATATTCGCCGGACTTGTATTCCTGCAGTTTGTAGGGACCGGTGCCGGCGGCCTTGCTGCCGATCGTGCCGGCAGCATCCGCGGTCGGGCTGACCATCAGGCAGGCGCCGGTGGTCAGAAGCGCTAGGAAGGCCGGGTAAGGCTTCTTGAGCTTGAATTGCACGGTCGAGGAATCGACAGCCGTAACGCTGTCGATAAAGGTGCGCAGACGACCGCTGGCGGCAAGGCCGCGCTTGGTGTCGAGATGGCGGGCGAAGTTCTTCGCCACAGCATCGGCATCAAACGGCGTGCCGTCATGGAATTTCACGCCCTGGCGTAGCTTGAAGGTCCAGACAATGCCGGCAGCGTCGCTCGACCATTCGGTGGCAAGCGCCGGCTGCAGGCTCAAATCCCTAGCGCGGGAAAGTAAGCCCTCATACATCGGATCCAGAACCGCGGCTGTAAACGTCGCCGTCTGATCACCCGGATCCATCGAGCGCGGCGCTTCTGTCTGCATGACCGTCAGCGTGGAAGCGAAGGCTGAAAACGGCGCAAACAGCGCTCCGGCGACGGCGCAGCTCAATGCGAAATGGCGAGTACTGATAAATCTCTTGCGAATGATTTCCATTGGTTCACCCTCTTGTTGATTCTTAAAACCGGCCCTCAGGTCGGCTTTGATCAATTTTGTAATTTATTTTGGTTGATTGGTTCATTTTGTAAACTTATTGTCAAGGCTAAATAGCACGTCGGCAGATCGGGAATTTGTATGTTCAATTCGTCGCAGCGCGAGCTCCTGCGGGTCATAAGCGAGTCAGGCCCCTTAAGCCGGACCGATCTTGCTTCCGCGATCGGGCTCAGCAAAGCGGCGATGAGCGGCATTGCCCGCGAGCTGATCGATCGCGGCGTGCTGCACGAGACGGAGACCGTCTACGGCCAGGGCCGGCCCTCCGTACTACTCGACCTGAAACCCGAATGCGCCTTCTTCATTGGCATCTCGCTTCTTGAAGATCCCGCGCCGATGATCCTCAGCGATCTCAACGGCAATATCATCGCCCGTCAGCAGTTGCCCCATTCCCGTGATCCCAAGGTCATCGCCAATGCCATCGCCTACGGCCTGCCGGAAATCCTGAAGGGCCACCCGCAGGCAAGCTCGAAGCTTGCCGGCATCGGCGTGGCGCTATCCGGTTTCGTCGATGAAAAGCAGGCAACCTGTGTGCAATCCACTCTGCTTGGCTGGCAGGACGTGCCGCTTGCCGAAATCATCCGTCACGCAAGCGGCGTCGATACCTTCATCGAAAACGACGCCAAGGCCGTCGCCGTCAGCGAGAAGCTGTTCGGCATAGCCCGCGACACGCCGAATTTCTCGGTCGTCTCGCTCGGAGACGGCATCGGCTGTGCCCATTTCATCGACGGCAGGCTCTATCGCGGCAATCATGGCGGTGCGGGCGAAATCGCCCATGCGACGATCGAGCCGGGCGGCGCGCCCTGCCGCTGCGGCAAGCGCGGCTGCCTGGATACCATCGCCTCCATGAAGGCGATCAAGGAGATGGCGCGGGCCGCCGGTCTGAAATGCACTTCTCTGTCCGAGCTGGAAGAGGAAGCCTCGCTCGGCACCGCCGAGGCGATCGCCATCATCCACAAGGCCGGCGCAGCCCTCGGTCTTGCGATCTCGCACCTGATCCAGATGAACGACCCAGGCATGATCCTCGTGACCCATGTCGAGGGCTCTTTCGACGGCTTGTTCGGCACGGTCGTGCAGCAGGCGATCGAAGCCAATGTTCTTCCGCGTTATGCCGGCCAGACGCCGATCCGCACCCGTCGCGTCGATAGTGACGTCTGGGCGCGGGGCGCTGCCAGCATCGCCGCCCATAATTTCCTGATTGGTCCCAATTTAAGCTGAGGTTTCCCATGCGCATCGCCGTCGGTGGCATTCACATCGAATGCAGCACATACAATCCCGTCCTGAACGAGGAGAAGGATTTCCGGGTGGTGCGCGGCGAAGGATTGCTGGCAGCCCCCTATTTCGCGTTCCTTGGGGACTACGACGCCGAATTCCTGCCGACGATCCATGCCCGCGCCATCGCCGGCGGCCCGGTCGCGCGCCACACCTATGAGGCCTTCAAGGCCGAGTTCCTGGAACGCCTGAAGCCACTGCTGCCACTCGACGGCCTCTATCTCGCCATGCACGGCGCCATGTATGTCGAAGGCATGGAAGATGCGGAAGGCGACTGGATCAGTGCAGCCCGCGCGCTCGTCGGCGATCACTGCACGATTTCGGCCAGTTATGACCTGCATGGCAACGTCACCCAGCGCATCCTCGATGCGCTCGACATGTACTCCACCTATCGCACTGCGCCGCATATCGATGTCGAGGAGACCATGCGCCGCTCGGTCTCCATGCTGGTGAAAAGCCTGAAGACGGGCGTGAAACCCACCTTGCTCTGGGCGCCAATCCCCGTCGTCCTGCCGGGCGAACGCACCAGCACCGTCGATGAACCAGCAAAGAGCCTTTACGCCGAACTGCCCGGCATCGACGCGCTCGACGGCGTCTGGGATGCTTCGCTGATGGTCGGCTACGTCTGGGCTGACGAACCCCGCGCCACCGCCGCCGCCATCATGACCGGCACGGACCGCGCGGTGCTGGAGCGCGAGGCAAAGCGCCTGGCAAGGGCCTATTGGGACGTACGTGAGGAATTCGTGTTCGGCTGCGAGACCGGCTCGATCGAGGAGTGCGTCACCAAGGCGATCGCCAGTCCCACCGGCCCCGTCGTGCTTGCCGAATCCGGCGACAACCCGACCGGCGGCGGCGTGGGCGACCGAGCCGACGTATTGGCCGAACTGATTGCAAAGGGCGCTACCGGTGTCGTCTTCGCCGGCATCGCCGATAAGGCGGCCACCGAGACCTGCTATGCTGCGGGCATCGGCGCCACCCTGGAGCTGACGGTCGGCGCCTCGCTCGATACCAAGGGCAGCAAGCCGGTGACGGGACGCTTCATGGTGAAGTTCCTCCGCGAAACCGCTGACGCGGCCGACCGCCAGGCCGTCGTTTCCATCGGTGGCATCGATCTGGTGCTCTCCGCCAAGCGCCGCCCCTATCACAACATCGTCGATTTTACCCGCCTCGGTCTTGATCCGCGCACGGCAAAGATCGTCGTCGTCAAGTCGGGTTATCTCTCGCCGGAACTCGCACCGATCGCCAATCCCAACCTCATGGCGCTCTCGGCCGGTGTCGTCGACCAGTTCGTCGAGCGCCTGCCGCGCCTGCGCAAAGAGCACCCGACCTATCCTTTCGACAAGGATTTCGGCTTCGAGCCGCAGGCTTTCCTTTCTGCGCGCTCCGCGAACCGCTGAGGCTTGAAAGGCGAACCAATTGATTTTTGGTACCGCACGCTTGCCTGGCGTGCGGTTCTCGTCAAAACGTGCGCCTACCTTTGGATCTGCCGTAAATCCTTGCCATTCGATCAATAAACGGGCAGATATTTATTTGCACAAAAAAGCGCTTGACGATCCGCTGGATTTGGTTTGCATTGAACCAATATTAAATTGGTTCAGCCAATCATGGACGAAACGCAAGGCAATTCGAACTACGCGCTGGAGAAGCTGAGGGCTCTCCTGCAGTCGGATAGTCTCGATGCCGATGGCAAGCTGCCAACCGAACGTACGCTCTCCGAAATCCTCGGCGTCAGTCGCCGCTCCATCCGCCGCGCCCTGGAAGTGCTGGAAGCCGAAGGCCGCATCTGGCGCCGGCAAGGCTCCGGCACCTTTGCCGGCAAGCGGCCGGACGGTTGGAGCAACCATGTCGATTCCATCATCGCCGACACCGATCTCATGGAAATCATGGAAGTGCGCCTGCGCGTCGAACCGCAGCTTGCGCAGCTTGCGGCCATGCGCGCCAAGGCGGCCGATGTCGAGCGTATGTATGATCTGGTGAAGAAGATCTACGAAAGCACGGATGCCGACGGCCGCGAACTCTGGGATGGCGCGCTGCATCGCCAGATCGCCCAATGCGCCGGCAATACATTCTTCCTGACGATCTTCGACGTCATCAACCGAGTGCGCCAGGACGAAGCCTGGCAGACGATCCGCGAGCGCGCCCGCAGCGCCAGCCGCACGCGCGAAGTCACCCATGGCCAGCACACAGCCATCGTCGATGCTATCGCCGCCCGCGATCCGGGAAAAGCCGGCGAAGCCATGCGCCAGCACCTGCTGACGCTGCAGGAAAGCYTCATCCGCATCACCTCTCTCGACCACAGCGGAACGGAGGTCGAGAAGGAGCCTACCTGAGCGGGGAAAAAGCACAGCGGAGATAACCGACGGCTCGGCACGACAAACGTGAAACAAAAACATAACAGAGGAGAATGAAATGAAATTCGCCAGATTGCTGACCACAGCCGCAGCGGCAGCGCTTTTTGCGCTTCCCGCTTTCGCGACCGAACTGAAGATCGGCCTGCAGGACGACGCCGACGTGCTTGATCCCGCGCAGTCGCGCACCTTCGTCGGCCGTATCGTCTATACCGCGATGTGCGACAAGCTCGTCGACGTCTCGTCCGACCTGAAGATCGTGCCGCAGCTTGCGACGGAATGGAACTGGTCGGCCGACGGCAAAGCGCTCACCATGAAGCTTCGCCAGGGCGTGAAGTTCCAGGATGAGACGCCCTTCAACGCTGAAGCCGTCGTCGCCACCATCGAGCGCAACATGACCCTGCCGGAATCGCGTCGCAAGAGCGAGCTGAGCTCCGTCCAGAAGGTCGAGGCGTCAGGCGAATACGAAGTCAAGTTCACGCTGAAGAGCCCCGACGTCACTCTGCTGGCCCAGCTTTCCGACCGCGCCGGCATGATCGTCTCGCCGAAGGCCGCAAAGGAACTCGGCGCGAAGTTTGGCGACCATCCCGTCTGCGCGGGCCCCTTCAAATTCGTCGAACGCGTCCAGCAGGACCGTATCGTGCTCGAAAAGTTCCAGGACTACTGGAACAAGGACAATGTCTTCATCGACAAGCTTACCTATCTACCGATCCCGGATTCGACCGTACGCCTCGCCAACCTGCGCTCCGGCGATCTCGACATGATCGAGCGTCTGGCCGCAACCGATGCCGAAACGGTCAAGAGCGATCCGAAACTCGTCTACACGGATGTCGTCAACACGGGCTGGCTCGGCATCTACGCCAATATCGGCAACGGCGCGCGCGCCGACAACCCGATGGGCAAGGACAAGCGCCTGCGCCAGGCCTTCTCGCTGGCGATAGACCGCGATGCTGCCATGCAGATCGTCTTCGAAGGCACCGGCGTCGCCGGCAACCAGCCTTTCCCGCCGAGCAGCCCCTGGTTCGACAAGGACGTCCCGGTTCCGGCCCGCGATGTCGAGAAGGCGAAGGCCCTCGTCAAGGCGGCTGGCTTCGACCGCATTCCGGTTGAAATGCAGGTTCCGAACAGCCCCGTCGTCATGCAGATGATGCAGATCATCCAGTCGATGGTCGCCGAAGCGGGCTTCGACCTGACCCTGAAGGCGACGGAATTTGCGACCCTGCTCAACGAACAGACCGCCGGAAACTATCAGCTCAGCCGTTCCGACTGGTCCGGCCGCGTCGATCCTGATGGCAATATCCAGCAGTTCGTCACCTGCGGAGCCGGCCTGAACGACAGCAAATATTGCAATGCCGACGTCGACAAGCTGCTGAACGAGGCTCGCCAGTCTCCTGACGATTCCGTGCGCAAGCAGAAATATGATGCCGCAACCGCAATCCTAAATGACGATTTGCCGATCATCTTCCTTGGCCACCAGTCCTGGATCTGGGCGCTGCACAAGAACATCACCGGCTTCGTTGCTTCGCCCGACGGCATGATCCGCCTCGTCGGCGTGAAGAAGGAAGGCTGATAGCCCACACTTGAGGGACGCGGCGGACTTCCGCCGGGTCCCGCTAATGCTATCGGAGCGCCCATGTACAGGTTCATCGCCAAGCGGCTGCTAGTCGCCATTCCAACTCTGCTGATCATTTCGATCTTCGTCTTCTCGCTGCAGAAGCTACTGCCGGGCGATCCGGTTCTGGCCATGGCCGGCGAAGAACGCGACCCGCAGGTGCTGGAGTTCCTGCGGGAAAAGTATCACCTCAACGATCCCGTCCCCTACCAGTATTTCCACTGGCTGGGCTCAGCGCTTCAGGGTGATCTTGGCATTTCGCTGCGCACCAACCAGCCGGTGCTCGAACTCGTTGCCGAAAAGCTGCCGGTCACCATCCAGCTTGCGATCATGTCGATGATCTTCGCCTTCGTCATCGGCGTCCCCATGGGCATCCTGGCCGCGGTCAAGAAAAACACGATCATTGACTATCTCGCCAACCTCATCGCACTCACAGGCCTGTCGATCCCGAACTTTTGGCTCGGCATCATGCTGATCCTGCTGGTCTCGGTGAATCTCGGCTGGCTTCCAGCCTCGGGCTACGAGCCGTTCTTCTCCAATCCATTGCGCTCGATCCAGACGATGCTAATGCCCTCCTTCGTGCTCGGCAATGCACTTGCCGCCACACTGATGCGCCACACCCGGTCGGCGATGCTGAGCGTCTTGAGCGCCGACTATATCCGCACTGCCCGCGCCAAGGGGCTTTCGGAAAGATCCGTGGTCTTGGAGCACAGCTTCCGCAATGCCCTCCTACCGATCGTCACACTCACTGCTCTGTTGTTTGGCGAGCTGCTTGCCGGTGCGGTCCTCACGGAGCAAATCTTCACCATTCCCGGCTTCGGCAAGCTCATCGTCGATGCCGTCTTCAATCGCGATTACGCCGTCGTCCAGGGCGTCGTCATCTGCACGGCGATTGGCTTTATCCTGATGAACCTTGTGGCCGATGTGCTCTATGTTCTTCTCAATCCGCGCATGAGAGCTTCGCTATGACCGCAATCGATCAAGTCGCAGCCGCGCCCGCCACGTCTGCAGAGCAGCGTTCGCCGAGCCGCGCCTGGCGCAAGCTGAAAGCCAACAAGGGCGCGCTCGTCGGCCTCGCCATCATCGCCTTCTTCGCAATCCTTGCCATCATCGCGCCGCTCCTGCCGCTCCCCGATCCGAACGCCACGAGCTGGTCGACGATCCGCAAGGCGCCATCCGCCGCCCATTGGCTCGGCACTGATGATATCGGTCGCGATATTCTCTCCCGCATGATCTGGGGCGCGCAGGCCTCGCTGATGGCCGGCGTCTTTTCCGTGGCGATCGCCGTTCTGATCGGCGTGCCCTTCGGCCTGATCTCAGGCTATTTCGGCGGCTGGATCGACATGATCATCTCCCGCATCACCGAAGCCTTCCTGGCGATGCCTTTCTTGATCACCGCGATCGCGCTTGCCGCCTTCCTCGGCCCGAGCCTCAGCAATGCGATGATCGCGATCGGCCTTTCGGCCATGCCGATTTTCGTGCGGCTGACGCGTGGCCAGGTACTGGCGGTCAAGACCGAGGAATACATCGAAGGCGCGCGCTCTATCGGTCTTCGCCATTTCAGCATCATCACCCGCTACATCCTGCCGAATGTTTTCGCACCGATCCTCGTGCAGGCGACGTTGACGATCGCGACCGCCATCATCGCCGAAGCCAGCCTCTCCTTCCTCGGCCTCGGCCAGCAGCCGCCGGCGCCAAGCTGGGGTTCGATGCTGAACGTTGCCAAGAACTTCCTGAGCCAGGCGCCGTGGATGGCGATGTGGCCCGGCATTGCCATCTTCCTCGTCGTTATCGGTTTCAATCTCTTGGGCGACGGCCTGCGCGATGCGCTCGATCCGCGCGAAGCATGACCCTTCGAAAGGACATATGAAATGACCGCATTCACGACCCGCCCCGAAATTCTGGGCACATTCGGCGTCGTCACCTCTACGCACTGGATTGCTTCGGCCGTCGGCATGAGCATCCTGGAAAAGGGCGGCAACGCCTTCGATGCGGCGGTTGCTACCGGCTTCACCTTGCAGATCCTCGAGCCGCACCTCGTCGGCCCCGGCGGTGACATGCCGGCGATCATCTATTCCAAGAAGAAGGACAAGGTCGAGGTCATCTGTGCCCAAGGCCCTGCCCCGGCAGGCGCCACTATCGAGCACTATACGTCCGAGGGCCTGAAGCTGATCCCCGGCGACGGCCTTCTGGCAACCGTCATTCCCGGCTCCTTCGACGGCTGGATGCTGATGCTGCGCGACTACGGCAGGCTGAGCGTGCGCGACGTGCTGGAGCCGGCAATCTATTACGCCGAAAACGGCCATCCCATGCTGCCGCGCGTTTCCGCCACCATTAAGGGGCTCGCCGAATTCTTCGAAAAGGAATGGCCGACCTCCTATGAGACCTGGGTGCCGGGCGGCTCGGTTCCCGAGCCACATTCCAACTTCAAGAACCCGGTTCTCTCTGAGACCTGGAAGCGCATCATTTCCGAAGCGGAAGCAAAGCAGGGCCGCGAGGCGCAGATCGAAGCGGCCCGCGACGCCTTCTACCGCGGCTTCGTCGCCGAGAAGATCGCAAACTATCTGAAGACGGCCGAAGTGATGGATGCGAGCGGCAGCCGCCACAAGGCGGTGCTGACGGCTGACGACATGGCCAACTGGTCGGCAAAGATCGAAGAGCCGCAGACCTACGACTATCACGGCTGGACGGTTGCCAAGATCGGCCCCTGGGGCCAGGGGCCTGTCTTCCTGCAGACCCTGTCGATCCTTAGGGATATGGATATCGCCTCGATGGCGCCAGATGGTGCCGATTTCGTCCACACTGTCACTGAAGCCATGAAGCTCGCCTTCGCCGACCGCGAGGTCTACTACGGCGATCCTGACTTCGCCGATATACCGCTCGACCATCTTCTGTCGGACACCTACGCCGCCGCCCGCCGCAAGCTCATCACGGGCGAAGCCTCCTTCGATCTTCGCCCCGGCAAGGTGGCGGGTTTCGAGCAGCAATATGATGTGACGATGGACATGCTCGGCGCCGATTCCAAGACCGGCGCCGTCTACGAGCCGACCATGGCGCATCTGACGGAAAAGCGCGGCGACACCGTCCACATCGACGTCATCGACCGTGAAGGCAACATGGTCTCAGTCACCCCCTCGGGCGGCTGGCTGCAGTCTTCGCCGATCATTCCGGGCCTCGGCTTCTGCCTGAATTCGCGCGCCCAGATGTTCTGGCTCAAGCCCGGACTTCCGACATCGCTTGCTCCTGGCAAGCGCCCCCGCACCACGCTGACGCCTTCGCTTGGCCTTTATGAAGGACGCCCGACGCTCGCCTTCGGCACGCCCGGCGGCGACCAGCAGGAACAGTGGCAGCTCTCCTTCTTCCTGCGCTATGTACACCACAAGATGAACCTGCAGGCGGCAATCGACCAGCCGCTCTTCCACACCTCGCACTTCCCCGGCTCCTTCTATCCGCGCACGCGTGAACCGGGTGGTCTGATGGTGGAAGGCAATTTCAGCGCTACCGTACTCGACAGTCTGCGTGCCCGCGGCCACAAGCTCACCGTCGCCGAGCCTTGGACCATCGGCCGCCTGACGGCAGCCCGCCGCGATGCCGACGGTCTGTTGCGTGCCGCCGCCACACCGCGCCTCATGCAGGCCTATGCGATCGGGAGATAAGCATGACCTGGTCCATCGTCGCCCGTGATCCTGAGACAGGCTATCTCGGCATTGCCGTCGCCACCCGCTTCTTTGCGGTCGGCGGGCTGGTGCCGCATATCCGCGGCGGCATCGGCGCAGTCGCGACGCAGGCCTTCGTAAGCCCGCTCTACGGTACGGATGGGCTCGCTTTGCTTGCTACCGGCAAGGCGCCGGATGAGATCATCGCTGAACTGACCGCCCGTGATGCCGGCCGAGACCAACGCCAGCTTCACCTGATCGATGCGCTCGGCCGCAATGCCGCCTTCACCGGCGCCAAATGCATCGATTGGGCCGGTCATCTGATCGACGACAATGTTTCCGTCGCTGGCAATATGCTGGCCGGCCCCGATGTCGTCGCCGAGACGCTTGCCACCTATAAGAAGGCGATGGATAAGCCCTTCATCGAGCGCCTGCTCGAAGCCATGCAGGCCGGCGAGGATGCCGGCGGCGACAAGCGTGGCAAGCAGTCTGCCGCTCTCCTCGTCCACCGCGATCAGGATTATCCCTGGCTCAGCATCCGCGCGGACGATCATCCCGATCCGCTCGCCGAACTGCGCCGGCTCTATGCGGTAGCGCAGGAGCGCTACATGCATGTGGCCGAAACGATGGCGACCAAAGCCAACCCGAACGGAATGATTGACAGGCGCGAGATCGATGAAAAGATCGCGGCGCTGGAAGCCGCGCGCCTTGCGGAAGGACGGCCGTCTGCCTCTTTCGCCACGCCTTTGAAGACCTGAAGCCTCTCCGGAAGAAGAACCTGCCTCCGGCACAAAAAGAATAAGGGAACGATATGAGTGATCAGCCTGCAGCATCCGTCTCTCCGGTTCTTTCCGTCCGGAACCTGGCAACCTCTTTTCTCGCCGACGGCGAGTGGAGATCCGTCGTCCGTAATGTCTCCTTCGATGTCATGCCGGGGGAAACAGTCGCCATCGTCGGCGAGAGCGGGTCTGGCAAGAGCGTCACCTCGCTTTCCATCATGCGCCTGCTCGCCAAGGGCTCAAGCCGCGTCGAAGGCAGCATCACGCTCAACGGCCGCGATATCCTTTCCCTCTCCGACAAGGAGATGCGTTCCGTGCGCGGCAAGGATGCCGCCATGATCTTTCAGGAACCGATGACCAGCCTGAACCCGATCTTCACCATCGGCCGGCAGATTTCCGAGGCACTCACCTGCCACGGCGATATCAGCAAGGCTGACGCACGAGCCGAAACCATCCGCCTCCTGGAGAAGGTGCGCATTCCGAATGCCGCCTCCCGCTTCGATGAATATCCGCACCAGTTTTCCGGCGGCATGCGCCAGCGCGTCATGATTGCTATGGCACTCGCGTCAAGGCCGAAGCTTTTGATCGCCGACGAACCGACCACGGCGCTCGACGTCACCATCCAGGGCCAGATCCTCGACCTCATCAAGGTGCTGCAGGAAGAGGAAGGCATGTCCGTTCTCTTCATCACCCATGACATGGGCGTCGTCGCCGAGATCGCCGATCGCACTATCGTCATGTATCGCGGCGAAGCGGTCGAAACCGGCACGACAGACGATATCTTCAATCGCGGCAAACATCCCTATACGCGCGCCCTGCTCTCTGCCGTGCCGCGGCTCGGCTCGATGGATGGCCGCAAATGGCCGTTGCGTTTCCCGGTGATCGACACCGCGACTGGCGAACGCCGCGAGCCGGTAGAAGTGGCCGAAACCGTCGACCGCCGCAAGACGCCAATCCTCGAAGTGAAGAACCTCGTCACCCGCTTCGATATTCGCGGCGGCCTCCTCGGCCGCAAGACTGGCGCCATCCACGCCGTGGAGGATGTGTCCTTCGAACTCTTCCAGGGCGAGACGCTGTCGCTCGTCGGCGAATCCGGCTGCGGCAAATCCACCACCGGACGTTCGATCACCCGTCTGGTGCAGCCGAATGGCGGCTCCGTCAGCCTTGACGGTTATGACGTGCTGAACCTCGACGCCATCAGCCTGCGTCACATGCGCCGCAGCATCCAGATGATCTTCCAGGACCCCTTCGCGAGCCTCAATCCGCGCATGACCGTGGGAGCGGCCGTCGCCGAACCCATTGTCGAACATGGTCTAGGCACCCGCGCCCAGGCCCGCGAAAAGGCGGCCGACCTGCTCGAACGCGTCGGCCTGAAGCCGGATATGATGAAGCGCTACCCGCATGAATTTTCCGGCGGCCAACGCCAGCGCATCTGCATCGCCCGCGCTCTTGCGCTCGACCCGAAGGTGATCGTCGCGGATGAAAGCGTGTCCGCCCTCGACGTTTCGATCAAGGCGCAGGTCTGCAATCTGCTGATGGATCTGCAGCAGAGCCTCAACCTCGCCTTCCTTTTCATCTCCCACGACATGGCGGTCGTCGAACGTGTCAGCCACCGCGTTGCGGTCATGTATCTTGGCGAGATCGTCGAGATCGGCCCGCGCGAAGAGCTCTTCCGCAATCCGCAGCATCCCTACACCAAGAAGCTGATGGCGGCTGTTCCGGTGCCGGATCCCGCCCGCCGCGGCATCCGCCGCAACCTCGGCACCGACGAACTGAAAAGCCCCGTCCGCCCCGTGGGTTACGTGCCTCCGAAGCGTCAGTTCCGTGAGGTCGTAGCAGGCCATATGGTGCGGATGGAGGAAGCCGCCTGAGCTAGCCCAGGAGGCTCAACCGACAGCTTAAGGATGGTAGGTATTGCACGGGACGGACCACATCCCGGGGGGTGCGGTTTAATCCCTTTTGCTGCATCGCTTATATCATTTATTCCAGATATTATTTCACTGGGAATTATTAACGCCAATCGCCGACGTTTGTGTTCTCTTATCCTTGCGAATCAAAAAGGTTTGATTTGCCTGGGGGCAGCCACCATGTTGAAGCATGGGGCGATAGAACAGTTGGGCAGGAGCACATGCTGCAACGGATTGAAGACATTGATGCCGCGCTAGTCGACAGGCTGCAGCACTCAGCGTTCAAATATTTCCTGAAATATTCCAATTCTGAAAACGGCCTTGTGCCGGATACGTCGATCCCCGGCGTGCCGGCGAGCATCGCTGCGGTCGGCTTCGGACTTTCCTCCTATCCTGTCGGCGTGGAGCGCGGCTGGATCAGCCGCGCGGAAGCTGCAGAGCGCGTCTTCAACACGCTGCACTTTTTCGCCAACGCCAAGCAGGGCACAGAACGCCACGCGACCGGGCATCGCGGCTTCTTCTACCACTTCCTGCACGTGGATACCGGCAACCGCGCCTGGAACAGCGAGCTTTCGACCATCGATACCGCTCTGCTCGTCGCCGGCATCCTGACCGCCGCACAATATTTCGACGGCGAGGATCAAACCGAGACCGAGATCCGCACGCTCGCAAAATTCATCTATGAGCGCGTCGACTGGCGCTGGGCGCTGAACAAGGGCGATTGTATCTCGATGGGCTGGAAGCCCTCTTCGGGCTTTCTGCGCTGGCGCTACCATGGCTTCGATGAAGCGATCATCCTCTACACACTGGCGCTGGCATCACCGACCTACCCGATCCCGCAATCGAGCTACGACGCCTTCACGGCAAGCTATTCGTGGATGATCTTCAACGAGCAGCCCTATCTCTACGCCGGCCCGCTCTTCATCCATCTCTTCTCCCATGCCTGGATCGATTTCCGAGGCATCCAGGACAAGCCGATGGTCGAGCGGAACTGGGACTATTTCCGCAACACGCAGGTCGTCATCAACGTCCAGCGCGACTACGCGGAACGCAATCCCGGCCAGTTCGTCGGCTACAGCAAGGATATCTGGGGCTTCACGGCTTGCGATGGCCCGCCGCCGACGCGGCGCATGCGCGGTGGCCGCAGCCCGAAAGTACTGGGTTATGCCGCCCGCGGTGCTCCGCTCGGCCCCGATGACGGCACGATCGCGCCCTGGGCAGCGCTCGGCTGCCTGCCTTACGACCGGCAGGCTGCCCTAGACGGCACCAAGGCGCTGCTGACGACCTATCCGAACCTGCTTCTGGAAGGCGGCTTCCCCGGCGGCTTCAACCCGACAGTCCAGACCAAGCGGCCTGAGGGCTGGGTCGATGACCGAACCGTGGCCATAGACCAGGGCCTCCTCGTCATGACGGTCGAGAATGACCGCTCAGACTTCATCTGGAAGCTGATGCGCAGGAATCCGGTCATCCGCCTCGGCCTCGAGCGCGCTGGCTTCACCGGCGGCTGGCTGGCTGGCGAAGAGCCGCAGGAGCTGGCTTTGAAGGCAGGCTGAACCTAGCGCGAAAAAACATGCGCCTTGCCGGCGATATCGAGGCGAACGAGATCGCCCCGCGCCGGCAACGCCACGCTCGATGTCTTGATCAGGATCGGCGGCAGGGCGACAGCGGCAAGCGACACCGCCACCGTGCAGGTCGCGCCGCCGAATTCTACATCCACGACACGYCCGCCATATTTCGCGTTGTCCTCACCGACAACGACGCGGATCTGTTCCGGCCGCAGCATGATTTCCGCCTTGCCCTGATGGCCCCCCTCAACCGGCACGCTGCCGAGCGCACAATCGGCAAAACCATTCTTGATGATCGCCGGCAGCATGACCGCATCGCCAAGGAAAAGCGCCGTCTCGCGATCTCGCGGCTTGAGATAGAGCGTCTGCGGCGTGCCGGCCTGCACCAGCTTCCCCTCGCGCAATACCGCAACCTGATCGGCAAAGGACAGGGCCTCACCCTGATCGTGGGTCACAAGGACGGCAGTGATGCCGGCGGCCTGCAACACGCGGGCCACGGCCTTTCGCATGTTTTCGCGGAGGCCTGTATCCAGGGCGGAAAACGGCTCATCCAGCAGCATCAGGCGCGGCCGGCGGCCGAGCGCACGGGCAAGCGCCACACGCTGCTGCTGGCCCCCCGAAAGCTGGTGCGGGCGGCGATCCAGCATACTGTTTTCCAGCTCCACCATTTCCAGAAGGTCGCGAATTCGCTTTTCGCGATCCGGCGCACCGCGCTCGAAACCGAAACCGATATTTTCTGCGACACTTAAATGCGGAAAGAGCGCGCCATCCTGCGAGACGATGCCGATACCGCGCTTGTGGGCAGGAACACATACCGGCCCGTCAGCGAGCACCTCACCATCGAGCGTTACCCGGCCGACGTCAGGCTGTTCGAAGCCGGCAATGATACGCAGCAGCGTCGTCTTGCCGGAACCGGAGGGACCGACAACCGCCGTGCGGCTGCCCGCCTGCACTTCAAGCGAGATATCCTTCAAGGCCTGAACCGGCCCATAGCGCTTGCTGATAGCGTCGATCGTAAGCAGCGTCATTGGCCGGCAGTCCGTTTCGATTGGGCATAGAGCATGAGGGTGAGCGGCAGCGATAGCACGACCATCATGAAGGCATAGGGTGCTGCAGAGACATAATCGATCTCACTGGTCATCGACCAGAATTTTGTCGCCAACGTATCGACGCCGTTTGGCGACAGCATCAGCGTGGCCGTCAATTCATTGGTGATGCCGAGTGCTGCGAGCGCCACGCTGGCAGCAGCACCCGGCGCTGCGAGCCGCATGGTGATCTGGCGCACTGCCTGTCCCGGCGTGCGGCCAAGCCCCATTGCCGCCCGCTCCAGCTCGACAGGCGCCTGCGCGATGCTGGCGCGCAGGCCGACCATGGCGCGCGGCAGGAAGAGCAGTACATAGGCGACCAGCAGCGTTGCAAAGGTCTGGTAGAGCGGCAGGATGAGACGGACGGTGATCGAGACAAGCGCAAGCGCCACGACGACACCCGGCAGCGAACCGACATAATAGTGGCAGGCTTCGAGGATGCGCTGGAAGCGGCCCGGCGCGCGCACAGAGAGCCAGGCCATAGGGGCAGCAGCGATCGTCGTCAGCACGCCACCGGCGACGGCGAGAACGATCGTCTGTGCAAAGGCACTCGCCACCTCGATGCGCCAGATGCCGAGCCCGCCGAGATAAAGCCAACGGCCGAGCGTGATCAGCGGCACGCCGAGCGTCAGCGCTGCGAGGACGATCGGCAGAGCCACGGCGGGCACTACGAACCAGCCGAGCCGGCGACGGTCTGCCGGGCGCGCCGAGCCGGAGCCAACGCGTGCATATCGCTCATTGCCGCGCAGCAGGATCTCGAGGCCGAGCAGGAACAGGCAGCAGGCGACGAGCACGCCGCCGAGCATGTTGGAAGCCGGGCTGTTGTAGGAAGACTGGAACTGGTCGACGATCGCGGTTGCAAACGTGTCGAAGCGGATCATCACGAACAGACCGTATTCCGACAGCAGGTGCAGCGCGATCAGCAGCGAGCCGCCGCAGATGGCCAGGCGAAGCTGCGGCAGGACCGTGCGGAAGAAGACCCGCCACGGATCGAGGCCAAGCGAAGCAGCGGCGTCCTCGATGGCCGGATCGAGCCGGCGGAGTGCCGCGGCAACCGGCAGATAGAGGAAGGGGTAATAGGCAAGCACCGAAACAAAGACGCCGCTCTGCAACCCGCGCATGCCTGGAAGCAGGCTGACCCAGGCATAGGAATGCACGAAGGCCGGCACGGCAAGCGGGGCAATGGCTAGCCACGCCCAGAGCCGTGCGAACGGGATATCCGTCCGCTCCGTCAGCCAGGCGAGTGTGACGGCAAGCGCGATAGACAGCGGAACAGTGATCGATTCCAAAAGAACCGTATTGACGAGAAGCTCGCCGACCCGCGGGCGAAAGACCAGCGTTTTTACCGTTTCCCAGCCGACATCATAGGTTACCCATCCGATGAAGCCGAGCGGCACGAGGCTGAAGATCGCCACAACAGATGCGACGAGAACGACGGAAGCGTGCGGCATGCGCCAGCGCGGCAAAACCATTCGCGAGACCCTTGGCGCCTCGTTGCCGGATGCGAGCAATCTATTGTCCTGCAGCAAGGCCGATGCCTTCACACGCTGAAAAAGGAAGGCAACCGCCTTTGAGGAGCGGTTGCCGGATTTCGTCATGCCCTAAGGTTTTCTTGAGCCAAAAGCAATAGTTTTGGCTGGAAGAAGACTGCGGCAGGAAGGTTAGATAAGGCCGGCGGCGGTCATCAGCTCCACGACCTTCTTGCTGTCGAGGGTCGAGGCTTCAACCTTCGGCGCGTTGAGGTCGGAAAGCGGCACCAGCTTGTCGTTGGAGGCTGCATCCTTGCCGATGGCGTATTCAAAGGAATCGCCGTCCTTAAGCACGGTCTGGCCAGCCTTGCTGGTGAGATACTTCAGGAAAGCCTGAGCTTCCTTCATGTGTTGCGTGGACTTCAGGATGCCGCCGCCCGAAACGCTGACGAAAGCGCCCGGATCTTCATTCTTGAAATAGTGCAGGCCGACATTCTTGCTGTTTTCGCCGGTCTTGGCCTGATCGCCGAACCAGTAATAGTGATAGATGATCGCGCCTTCGACTTCACCGGCGTTGACGGCCTTCATGGCGACGCTGTTGCCTTTGTAGGGGGTGGCGTTGTCCTTGAGGCCCTTCAGCCAGGTCTTGGTAGCGTCTTCACCCTTCAGCTGCAGGAAGGCAGCAACGATTGCCTGGAAGTCGGCACCTGCGGGAGCGGCACCCCAGCGGCCCTTCCAAGCCGGGTCCTGCAGGTCGAGCATCGACTTCGGCAGTTTCTCTTCGGTCAGCTTCGTCTTGTCATAGGCGAAAACGGTCGTGCGCGCGGCAATGCCGGTCCACATGCCATCAGCCGGGCGATACTGCTCCGGAACCTGATCCAGCGTATCCTTCTCGATCGGCGCAAACAGGCCGGCGCCATCGACCAGCGTCATGGCCGGCGAGTTTTCGGTGAGGAAAACGTCGGCGGGCGAAGCATCGCCTTCCTGGATGATCTGATTGGCGAACTGCATATCGCTGCCCTGGCGCATGGTGACCTTGATGCCGGTCTCCTTGGTGAAGGCATCGATCCATTCGCGGCCGAGGCTTTCGTGCTGGGCATTATAGACGACGATGCCTTCGGACTGCTGCGCATTGGCACTGCCTGCGAGCGCGGTGGCTGCGAGAAGTGAAGCGGCAAGAGCAAGCGCGCCGGAAAGACGGTTAAGAGCAATTTTCATGATGGCCTCCGTGGCGATGTCACCCGAGCTCCCAAGGGTGATGGCAGGCGTATATTTTTGTTGACTGATTACTTCAAGTTTCGAGGTCAAAAATAACATCACATTATCTTGACTCAATCTTTCATCTTCGCGGGGAATAAATCCGGATTTCGTCAAAAAAAGCGACGCCGGTGAGGCGTCGCTTTTTAGATCCCAATGCGTTAGCTTATTCGACGTCGAACTTGACACCCTGCGCCAGCGGCAGGGTCTTGCCGTAATTGACGGTGTTGGTGGAGCGTCGCATGTAAGCCTTCCAGGCATCCGAACCGGATTCACGGCCGCCGCCGGTCTCCTTCTCGCCGCCAAAGGCTCCGCCTATCTCAGCACCGGACGGACCAATATTGACATTGGCGATGCCGCAATCCGAACCACGCGAGGACAGGAAGGTCTCCGCTTCGCGCATATTGTTGGTAAATATCGAGGACGACAGGCCCTGCGGTACGGCGTTGTGCAGCTCCAGCACAGCGTCGAAATCGCTATACTTGATGACGTAGAGGATCGGCGCGAAGGTTTCCTGCTCGACCGGGCCGGCCTGCTCAGACATTTCGACGAGTGCGGGGCGAACATAGAAGGCTTCTGCCGAACCGTTCTCGACGCGCTCACCACCAACGATAGCGCCGCCGGCGGCCGTTGCCTGGCCGAGAGCGGTCTGCATCTTGTCAAAGGCCTGCCCGTCGATCAGCGGGCCAACCAGCGTGCCCGTTTCCAGCGGATTGCCGATCGTCACCGAACCATAGGCCTTCTTCAGCCGCGGAACGAGCTGGTCATAGACGCTCTCATGCACGAAGAGACGGCGCAGCGTCGTGCAGCGCTGGCCGGCCGTGCCCATGGCCGCGAAGGCAACCCCCCGCAGCGTCAGATCAAGATCGGCCGTCGGGCAGACGATTGCGGCATTGTTGCCGCCAAGCTCCAGGATTGCGCGGGCAAAGCGCTGCGACAGGCGCGGACCTACGGCGCGGCCCATGGCCGTGGAGCCGGTGGCTGAAACGAGCGGGATCTTCGGATGGTCGACCAGCACTTCGCCAACCTCGCGGCCGCCGATCAGGAGCGTCGAGAGATTTGCCGGCGCCTTGCCGCCTTCGGCAACAAAACGCTTCAGCGCCTTCTCGAACAGCGCCTGCACAGCGAGCGCCGTCAGCGGCGTCTTTTCCGAAGGCTTCCAGACCGTGGAATTGCCGCAGACGATGGCGAGTGCCGCATTCCACGACCAGACAGCCACAGGAAAATTGAAGGCCGAGATGATGCCGATGGCGCCAAGTGGATGCCAGCTTTCCATCATCCGGTGCTCGGCGCGCTCGGTGGCAATCGTCAGGCCATAGAGCTGGCGGGAAAGGCCAACTGCGAAATCGCAGATATCGATCATTTCCTGCACTTCGCCGAGGCCTTCGGAGGTGATCTTGCCGACTTCGATCGAGACCAGGCGGCCGAGCGCAACCTTGGAGGCCCGCAGCTCTTCGCCGAGCAGGCGGATCAGCTCGCCGCGCTTCGGCGCCGGAACGGCCCGCCACTCGAGGAAAGCCGTGTGCGCGGCGTCGATCGCTGCCTTGGCGTCCGCGACGGAATGTTCCCTGAGCTTGCCGATTTCCTTACCTGTGATCGGCGAAGCGACGGACAGCGTGCCGCCCGTATAGCTCTTGGCATCGACGCCGAGGTCGGCGAGCAGCTTGGCGGTTTCGGTGGCGAGATCGAGGACAGCGATGGTCATTATCTTGGTTCCAGTCTTGTTGTTCTCAGAAACGGGCATCGGCGAAATGGGCGACCTGAGCGCCGGCTTCGTACCATACTTCCTTGAGCGCGCGGAAGCTCGGCTCGCGAGGATCGGTCAGCGGCAAAGGCAGATCCGCTTCGGCCATCCGGCCAAGAATATGCTCCGCCAAAGTGCGGCCGAACACTGTCCCGGGCGCGATCCCGCGGCCATTATAGCCCGAAAAGCCGATGACATTGGGAGCGAATTTGTGGAAGCGCGGCAGTGCATTGTCGGTCATGCCAATCTGCCCGTACCATTCACATTCGAATTCGATATCGCCGATCTCGGGGAAAAGCCGCTTCAGCGAGCGCTTCGCCCAGCCTTTGTGCACGGAAAGGCCAGTATTGCGCAACGCCCCGACGCTGCCGAAGACCAGGCGGCCGGCCTGATCCATCCGGAAGGAGGAGAGGATTTCCTTTGTATCCCACACACCCTCGTGATTGGGCAGGATCGACTGGCGCAGATTGTGGCCGAGCGGCACGGTGGCAAAATTGAAATAGGGCAGAAACACCTGCTCGTTGCGCACCTGCTCCCAGGGGCCGGTGCTGTAGGCGTCGGTCGCCACGATGATCCAGTCGGCGCTCACCTGTCCGCGCGCCGTCTTCACCACCCAGCGGCCACCCTGCCGCTCGGTTGCGATAACAGGGCTTGCCGTATGCAACACGACACCCGCCTTCTGCGCCGCATGGGCAAGCCCGCGCGCATAGGCAAGTGGCTGCAGCGTGCCGGCCCGCATGTCGAGCAGCGACCCGGCATAGGCATTCGTGCCGATGCGTTTTGCCGTCTCATCCGCATCGAGCAACGCCACGGGCGCGCCGCGCGCCGACCATTGTTTGTAGCGTTCCTCGACTTCCTTCAACCCATCGGGACCGACGGCGCAATGCAGAGTGCCTTGTTTCTCCAGCTCGCAAGCAATGCCGTGCTTTTCGATCAGCGCCATGACCAGCCGTGGCGCGTTGCCAAGCAGGTCAAGCAGACGCTCGCCATAGACCGGGCCGAGCACACCGGGCAGGTCATCAGGCATGACCCACATGCCGGCATTGATGAGGCCGACATTGCGACCCGCGCCGCCGAAGCCGATCTCCTTGGCCTCGAGCAGCACGACTCGCGACCCGCCCTCGGCCAGATGCAGGCCGGAAGAAAGGCCGGTATAGCCGCCGCCGACGATGACGACATCGGCCTCGGTGGCGCCTTCCACCACAGACGTGACGGGTGGCTGGGGAGCAGTCTTTTCCCACAGGCCGTGGGAGCGTGGATCATTGAGCATCGGACAGTCCAGTCAGGATCGAAATCGGTACTCTAGCGCCGCCTCCGCCCTCGCGGAAGCGGCCAAATATCAGGCGACCGTCTTTAGCTTCAGGCCCGAAAGGCTGAGCTTTTCCATGGCCATGTCGAGCGAGGCAGCCTGCCGCTCGCTATAGAGCGCGAGCTCGTCCTGAACCTTCGCGCCGAGTGCTTCCTCGAAGGCATCCCGGTTCGAGCGCGTCGCATAATTCTGCTGCTGGTCCGTGCCGAGGTTCGACTGGAAGATACCGGCCGCGCTGACAGGCAGGAAATCCTCGTAGATAACGGGATCGAACCGCAGATAGCCCTTGGCAATCAACGCGTCCGGATCGGAGGGCAGTTGTCCCTTGGCCGCGATACCTTCGGGCGTCGCCGAATAGCGGAAGAAGGCTAATCCTTGGCGCCGCAATTCATCCCAGCTATCCGGCAATGCCTTGAACCGCTCGGCAAGCTCGGCATCGTAATCGCCGGCCTTCGCGCCCGACGCGCCGACCTGCACTTCGCCGCGCACCGAGGCAAGCAGCCGATCATAGAGCGCCCGGCCCTTGGCCGTCAGCGCCACGCCGCGCTGTTCGATCTCGCCGAAGCGGGCCGTATGCGTGCCTGATGTCGCCCCGGCCTCGCCGGTAAAAGCAATCGGCTCTTCCAGAGCCTTGAAGCTCGTCTGCCGCAGCAGGATATCGCAATTGCGCCGCGGCGGGCCTTCGATGACGGCCTTGGGCGTGATGCCGCGCTCCGGCATGCGCCGTTGCACTTCATCAATATCGAGTGTGCGCGGCGTCAGATGGTTGATATGCGGCCCCTTGAAACTGACGACATCGGCAATGAGGCGATGCGCATCATGCAGACGCTTGTAGGCCGCGGCGCTGACCGTCGCCTCGCCGTGCCAGCGGAAGGTTTCCAGCGCCTCGGCAACGAACTCCGCAGCTTCCGCTTCCATCAGACCGCCGGCCTTCTCATGCTGTTCGATGAGGGCGATGGCACGCGGTGTGTAGATGCGCCGTCTGGCGAGGATTGCCGCGGTTTCAGCGCGCAACTCTTCGTCTTCGATCAGTTCCAGGCGCAACAACGAGGTGAAAACGCGGAACGGATTGACGTTCAGCGCCGCTTCATCGACAGGCCGGAAGCAGGTGGAATGTACGGGAACGCCGGCGACCGAGAGATCGTAGTAACCGACCGACTGCATCCCCATGACGGCAAAGAGCCGGCGGATCGTGAAAAGCTCTTCGGCCGTTCCGAGACGGATCGCGCCATGACGCTCGACATCGATGCGCTCCAGCTCGCCTGCACGCCGAAGCCGCTCGCTCAATTCCCCGTCTTTTGCGAGGACTTCGGCGTTGACCTCCCCCACGAGCTCGATCAGCGTCCCGTATTGCGGCACTTCCATCCGGTACATCTGCGACATGGCTTCGGTGAAAAGCGAACGGATGCGATCCGTGGAGACGAAAGCGCCGGGCATGAGGAAACTCCGCGTTCATTCCGATTTTGCAGGATGAAGTTCTTTACAAGGCCGCCGAAGCCGTGAATATCGACGTTTCGGAAATAGTTCATTCTGAAATGGAATGATCATGCTCTCGCCAAGACGTTTTTTGCCGTCGATCTCGCATCTCGCCGCCTTCGAAGCAGTGGCGCGAACCGGCAGCGTAACGTCAGCAGCGCGCGAACTCGACCTGACGCAGAGCGCCGTCAGCCGCCAGATCAAGGCGCTGGAGGAGCAACTCGGCGTCGAGCTTTTCCTGCGCGAACGCCAGACCGTGCGACTTACTCTTGCCGGAGACGCCTACGCGCGTGAGATCCGCGAGGCACTCCGCCGTATCTCCAGCGCCTCGCTAAACCTGCGCGCTAACCCGCATGGCGGTACTTTGAACCTCGCCATCCTGCCGACCTTCGGCACGCGCTGGCTGGCGCCGCGCCTCGGCCGCTTTCTCGCCGCCAATCCGGGGGTCACGATCAACCTCGTAACCCGGCTCTCCTCCTTCGATTTCCGGCTCGATTCCATCGATGCCGCCATCCACTTCGGTCATCCCCACTGGCCGGGCGCGGAACTCGCCTTCCTGATGTCTGAACGCACGCTGCCCGCCTGCAGCCCGGATTTCCTCAAGCGCAATGCGATCTCCCGCGCGGAAGACCTGCTGACGGCGCCCCTCTTGCATCTGACAACCCGGCCCGATGCCTGGGAGCGCTGGTTTGCCGATAACGGCGTCGTCTTCGAAAGCGTGCACGGCATGTTGTTCGACCAGTTTGCCACGGCAGCGCAGGCGGCAATCGCCGGCCTCGGTGTCGCACTGCTGCCAACTTTCCTCATCCAGGAAGAACTGAAGCGCGGCGCTCTCATCGCCGCCGTCGACCGCGAGATGGAAAGCCGCGAACGCTATTATCTCGCCTTCCCGCCGGAACGCGCCGATTACGCGCCGCTCGCCGCCTTCCGCGATTGGATTATCTCCGAAGCCTGTTCGAATCAGGAGACGTAAGGAACGGCTTGCATCGCAGCAGCGGTTTCGACCATTATGCGCGCCATCAGAATTCGATGCAGGAAATTCCCATGAAGCCGATCTTCGTCCAGCTCCAGTGTGCCCCAGGCAAGACCTACGAGGTCGCCGACGCCATCTACAAGACCGAACTGGTCTCGGAGCTCTACTCGACATCAGGCAATTACGACCTGCTGCTCAAGGTCTACATCGAAGAAGGCCAGGATATCGGCAAGTTCATCAATGACAACATCGCCAACATCCCCGGCATCGTCCGCTCGCTGACGACATTGACCTTCAAGGCGTTCTGAACCGGTTAACCCTTTTGCTAATAAAGCCGGTCGCGGGGGCATCTTCATATACCGCACCTTAACGGCCGGCGTGGCTGGTCATTCCCACAGAGAATAGGTGGGAAATGTCCCTCTCCATGAAAAAGACCGTCGAGAAAAGGCCGCAGCTTAATGCTGCGCCCCTCATCGTGCATGTCGTGCGACAGTTTCTGCCGAACCGCGGCGGCCTGGAAGATGTGGTTGCCAATCTCGCCCGCCAGACGCTGAAGCGCGGATACCGCGTCCGTGTCGTCACCCTCGATTCCCTCTTCACCGCTCCCGACGACAAGCTTCCGGGACGCGAAACCATCGACAGCGTCGAGGTTATTCGTATTCCCTGGTCAGGCAGCAGCCGTTATCCGCTAGCGCCGCAGGTATTCCGCCATATCGGCGATGCCGATCTCATCCATGTCCACGCCATCGATTTCTTCTTCGATGCGCTCGCCTGGGGAAGGCTCCTGCACCGCAAGCCCATGGTGGTCACGACCCATGGCGGTTTCTTTCACACGAAGAAATTCCTGGCGATCAAGAAAGTCTGGTTCAGGACGCTGACACGGCTCTCGGCGAGCGCCTATCGCCGCGTAGTCTGCTGCAGTGCGTCCGATCTCAGCCAGTTCATCCAGATCGTCCCCGATGGCATTACCATCGAGAATGGCGCCGATATCGGCAAATTCGCCGATGCCGCCTCGCGCACCCCTGAACGGCGCGTCGTCACTATCGGGCGCTTCTCGGTAAACAAGCGGCTCGATCTGCTACTGGATGCAACGGCAGCGCTCGTCAAACGCAATCCCGGCTGGCGTCTCGATATCATCGGCGCCGAATCCGATCTCAACGCCGCTGATCTCAGGCGCGAGATCACGGCAAGGTCGCTGGACACAGCCGTCACCCTGACTATTTCGCCGGATAATCAATCGATCCGCGAGATCATCGCAAAAGCATCCCTTTTCGCTTCCGCCTCGGAATATGAAGGCTTCGGCCTCGTCGCGCTGGAAGCGATGAGCGCCGGCCTGCAGCCGGTCCTGAACTCCAATGAGGCTTACCGCGTACTTGCCGGGCGGCACGAGGAGATCATTCTCGCCGACTTCATGAAGCCGGATCGGGCCGCTGACGCGATCGAGGAAGCCTACCGGAAAGTAAGCGCCGAGGGTGCAGCGCTGCGGGAGAGCCTTGTTCAGGCCGCGCACGCTTATTCGTGGAACGCGGTCGCCGAACGCTATGTCGACCTCTACCGGTCGATCGGCATTGCCGTTTAGAGCATTTCCGTTTTTCTTCGAATCCCGGAAATGCTCTAACAAATCAGGAAATTCTCAAGCCTTCGCAAGCCGGACGATCTCGTCTAGCACCAGCTTGCGCGATTCCGGTGGTGTCAGGTTGTGATCGGCATCCTGCAGCATCACCACCCGCACATTCGGGTGCCGGGTAAACTTGTGCCCGCGCGGGCCGAAGTGGAAATACATGTGGTCGAGACCGACATCGCCTTCGCTGTAGATCAGTGTCAGCGGCACCTTGCGCTTGCCGAGCGCCGCAAAGGACTGGCGCACTTGCCGCGCGATGTCACGGCGGCCCGGAATGAGTTCGACAAGCGGCGCGATGCGTGGTGAGAGCCGGCGGCCGATCGCGATAAAGATGTTCTGCAGGGCCGCAAAAACATCAACCTCCCCGCGGAACAGCCGCTTGACCGTGTCGAGCCTCATCATCCGCTGACCGTAGTCGTCGACGCTGCGCGGAACAGAGACAACATGCTCGCGCCGCACCGGCATCTCGGGATCCCAGTAGTAGACGAAGGGATTAATGGAAACGATCGCCTTCAAACGCTCATCCTCGATGCCCGCGCGCAGGGCCACATAACCGCCGCTGCAGCGACCCGCGACCATGATCGGTCCGGCGACAAAGCTTTCCAAGAGATCCAGCGAGGCGAGCGCGTCTTCCGTCTGCGTCGCCGAATAGAGAACCTGTTCCGGCGCATCCGGGCGCGGAACGCTGTCGCCAACATTGGCGGAATCGAAACGCAGCGAAACGACGCCCTGGCGAGCGAGCTCACGCGCCATATCAACCGTCGTACGACCCCAGCCGGCATGCCGGTCATAAGCTGTCGACATGAAGAGCACGGCATTACCCTTGATCTCGCCCTGCGGCCGGCTGACGACACCGATGAGATGCTGAAAGGCTCCGAAACGAACCGGAATTTCCTCAAAACCATCACCCGCGAGCGGCTGGTTTTCGACCTCCTGCGGAGAGTGACCAGCGGATGCGGCAGGCGTGGTTGTCTCGACAAGCCATTCGCTGAGCAGCGCGATGACTGCCATCGGCGTCTTGGCAAAGAGCGGGTTCGTGACCAGCTCGTCATAACCTTCGAAAACGCGCTGCTCGACATTGCCGCCGAGCGCCCTCAGTGCGTCGGCGAAGGCCGTATCGTCAACCCGAACCGGGCGTTCGAGGATGAGGTAATTCGGTGCCGCCAGGTCCTGCGGTGAGCTGATATTGAGCTTGCCGATTTCCGCAGCAATCGCGTCGGGCAAGGTCAGACCGGCGATCTGCACCTGGGCGCTCGGCGCATGTTCCTTGCCGAGACCGAGGTCGGCATGGATGATCCGCGACCACATGTTGATTTCACGCAGATGGCCTCTGCCGCTCAAAATAGGCGCAAGCAGCACAACACTGTCGACGCCCTCGATCGAATGGCCGGTCAAATGAGCAAGCGTGCCGCCGAGACTCTGGCCGACAAGAATGATCTGCGAGCAGCCGCTGAGCGCCTTCAGCTTTACAGCGGCCGCGCGGATGGAATTCTTCCAGATTTCCAGGCTCGGCGTCTGATTTCCGAAATCGAGCGCGTCACCGGTGCCCGTATAGTCGAAACGCAGGCTCGGTACGCCGATATCGGAAAAATGCTCTGCCGCGACGCGGTAGAATTTCCGCGTGCACATTTCTTCGAAACCCCAGGGACTGACGAAGAGAACGGCAGCCGAGCGTCTTGCAACGTCAGGCTTTTCCGGCATGAACAGACCGATTGTGCCATCGAAGACCACGGGAAGAGCAGCGGCACGGCCGGCGCCTTCTGCCGGCTCGCGCGAGAACTCCTCGTTATCAGGTTTCTTCTCTCCCCCTTCGGGCGTCGGCGGGGTGATGAAATTGACCACGCGCCTTGCCGGTCCCTTCAGCAGCGCCGGCATCTTGTCGAGGATCGAGCGCAGCACCTGGATATCTTCGGCCGGCACAGCACGGAGGACTTTCAACGCAGCAAAATAAGTAAATGTGCCAGCGATGATCGCCGCGACAAGACCAATCGGACCCTGGACGAGCTCGAGTGCAGTAGTCGCACCGCAGCCGCAAAATACCGCCGCGAGAGTAATCTTCGTAAGGCTGAGATAAAGGCCCGAAAGCTGAGTTCCGAATCCCGTTTGTCTGACCATCATTACCGACATCGCAACAAATACGGCTATGCGCACAAGCGCGGCACCCTCGGCGGCAAGACTAGGTACGATGAGTAAACAACCCACTACCATCAGGAGGCCACCTATCACACTGATTTTCAACCGTACATTGGCCTTGTCGATTGAAAGCAGGTACAGGCTGAGAACCTGCATGAGAGTGTAGGCAGGCGCGACGAGCGCAAGCAGGGCGACAACTCCGCCGCTTCGGTCGAAGGCTTCGCCGAAGACCACATGCACAAGTTCGGTAGAGATCGCAGCAAGCCCGAGGCTCATGGGCAGCACAATATAGGCCATACTGCGGATGACGGCGGCAAAGGCCTCGACCGGGAATTTCGAGTCGGCGCTGGCATGCCGCCGTTCAGAATAATAGGGCAGCAGGCTGCCGCTCATCTGGATGGGAAGCTGCAGCGCGATATTGGCGATCGACAGGCCGGCAGCATAGAAACCGACCATTTCCACCGACCAGAACTGCTGCAGAAAAAGCAGCTCGATGCGGTTGAGGAAGATCGAATCGATGACGAACTGCATCGACAGGATGACCGACGACGAAGCCAGATATTTGAGCGAGACGCCGCAGCGGTCACGACGGGTAAAGAGGATCGGCAATGTAGCGACGAAAAGCACGAGTTGGCCGAGCGAGTAACCGACAAGCACACCCTGCACACCGTAAAAGACGGCACCGACCGCTACGCCCACAAGCTGGAAAACCGAGACGATCAACGTCAGCTGGAAGAACGTGCCAAGCCGCTTTTCGCCGATGAGGTAGAATTTGACGAAGGAGCCAATCGCCTGGACGAAGAAAAGGATGCCTGTCACAAGCGCCACCGACGGCGCGGTATCGGCCCAGTGCATTTCCTCCGATGTCAGGAAGAACAGGGCATAAAGCCCCAGCAGCACCAACGTGGAGCAGACCATGAAGGTGACTAGGATCGAGGCAAATCCCCTACGTTGCTCGAAGCTGTAGCCCTGCGCAGAAAGCTGCGGCAGCGTCTTCAGAAGCGTGATGCTGGAGCCGAGCTCAGCAATCGAGGCCCCTGTGACAACGAGCCAGAGTGAAAAGGCGACGATGCCATTGGCCTCGGGGCCGAGCAGGCGTGCGGTTATGATCGAGGAAACGAATCCCGTCACCAGAAGCAGCATGCCCGCCGCCGCATTCATCACCGAGTTTGCAATAATGCCCTTCGACATCCGTCCATCCGCTAGAAGCCGCATTGCGGCCGAAAACAAGCCATCTCTAAATTGGAAATGTTAAAATAAAGGGGAGTGAGGCGCTCAGCTTAGCTCGCCAGCATCGCCGAAAGCCTTGAAAGCGCCTTGTCGTAGCTGTGCTCGGCAAGATGGCGCATCAGATAGGTCCGAGCCCCCTCCGCTTTCTGCCACGCACCATCAGAATCGGAATAGATGTTCTTCAGATGGACCGCCGCGGCCGCTGGCGAGGGGTCGGCCCAGACGGCATCCTTGAGATCGGCAAATTCCGGATGGCTGTCGATGACGGGAGTGAGAGACGGCTCGACCAGCCATGTATTGTCCGGATCGCAGAAATCGACCGTGCCCGACCATCCTGTCGAGACGACGGGCGTGCGATGCATGATCGCTTCAGCCACCGTCAGGCCGAAGCCCTCCGAGCGATGCAGCGAAAGATAGGCGTTGGAGTCGCGGATAATGCCGTTGATCTCCGAACTCGCCAGATTGTCGGTAACGATCCTGATGTTGCGGTCGCCTTCCACGGATTGCATGAGCGCCCGAAGCGCCTCGTCCCTGGCCGGGTTGCCGCTCGCCTTCATCAGCAGGAAGGCATTGGGGCATTCGGCGCTGAAGAGCCTGAAGGCTTCGATCGCCGCCTGCGGGTTCTTGCGGTTGATCGAGGAGCCGGCACTGAAGATGAACGATACGAGGAAAGCATCCTCGGCAATTCCGAATTTCTGCCTGATACCGTCAGCCGCCGGCCGCTCGGCCACCGGGTGCGGCACGACAATGACAGGTGCAGTCGTATGCGGCGCGATTGCCCGCCTGGTGAATTCCGAGGGAACGAAGACGGCGTTCATATAGTGCATGGCATTGCGCCATTCTGCCGGCACCACTTCAAGCTCCCAGGCCCAATAACCGATATTGAAGGCACGGGTGAAATTACCGAGGCCTTTCTTCAGGATAGCGCGCGGCAGCATGGGCGGATTGAGATGCCATATGCGGCTTCCCGGCTGGCCGTCGGAAACCTGTGTAGATGCCCACTCCACCAGCTTGCCTTCATCCGGATGCGTGCTGACATCAGCCAGCATGATCTCACGGCCCGCCCGCGAAAGCGCACCAACGCAAAGTCGCGCGGATTCGCCTACACCCGCCGCCATCGACAGATAGCCGACGATCTCAACCGGCCGGCGCGGATTGAAGGCAAGCCGCGATTTGACGATAAGCCGCTGCAGCAGATGCCCGCGCACGCTCCGATAGACGCCCCGCAGAGCCTCTTCCGCCTGCACTCTGATGGTCATGACCGCTCCCTAGCCCTTAAAGCGCGAAATGGCGCGCGGCGCCGACGCTCCTGATTTCGCCTGCCGGCAATGCATCGCCGTCAGTGCCCGCAGCGGCGATGAGCTTCACTCGCTTGGCAGGGCCCGGTGCCAGATGGAACCAGTCCTCTTCCGCCCGGTAGCCTTCGACATCGATATGGACAGATTGGGCCAGCCTGTCGGTCGCAAGCGTGATGAACCAATCATCGCCCTCACGCGTGAAAGATGCCTCGATCGTCGCGTCGTGGAAGGCTTTGGCTCGGCCGCGCGGAAAATGGAAAGCCTGTGCGAGCAACGCTCCGTCCATCGTCGACCTCAGCCAGGCAACGCTGACGTCATGCGACGGCGCGCCGAAACGAAAGGCATAGGTCGCATCGAAGAAGCCACCGAAGAGATCGGTACAAGCGATACGCTCCACGCTTCTCGGGTCGAGATTGAAAGCCTTGCTGCCGCTCGCGACCTGCTGACGCCCCTCGCGCAGGCAGGCAACATCGAGTTCGAGAGCGACCACCTTATCCGTTTCGTTGATGACGTGGACATAGAGGCCGTTCGTCCCCTCGTCCGTAAAAACTGCCTGCACCGGACGGAAGGCGCGGCGCATTGCATGCCAGACAGGCTTCGGCTCGCCGGTGGAGTCGATCACGCCCCAGCCGGGACCCGGCAACAGATCCTGCAGGGTCCAGACGAGCGCGCCATTGCAGGACGATCCCTTGCGTCGCCACTCGGCAAAGGTCTCCTCCAGCACCTCGCCTGTTACGGCGCGCGAAAGATCGAGATAGCGCTCGGGGTCTTCGCGACGGAGCCTGGCCGCATCGAGATCGTAGAGAAGCCCGAGATAGAAATCTCTGATATCCTCGAAATCCCAGGAAGCACCGCGGTCGCGCGGTACCCGCCCTTTCCAGAGCGGACTGTGAACTGAGGGCACGTCGAGATACCGCTGCAAGGTCCTTTGCTGCGGTACATGTGCGAACGCGAGGCTTTCGGCCGCAAAGCGCACCTCAGCGCGGCGCGCATCCTCAAGTGGCCGCATATAGGCGCCGACGCCGTAATAATGCGTCACGCCGGCGTTGGGCGAAAAGGGCATCGCCCCGCCACAGGGCGAATTCGGCACATAGGGCACATCCGGCCGCATGCGCTGGCAGATCGCCGGTATGATCTCGTCGGTGATCGGCCCGCTCCAGAAATCGGCGGGCAGGCCGAACATCGCCGCCTGCTGGTGGATTTCGCTGCCACCGCAGAGCACCGCTAGCGAGGGCGAGAGTTGTACGCTGTGCAGAAACTCTTCCACCTCGGCATGTACATGGCCGATAAAAGCCTTGTCATTCTTCGGATAGTCGAAATTGGCGAACATGAAGTCCTGCCAGACCATTAGCCCGAGCGCATCGCAGAGCGCGAAAAAGTCGGGCGTTTCATAGGCCATGGTACCGCCGATGCGGATCATGTTCATGCCGGCCTCGGCAGCAAGCCGCAGGAAAGGCTCGTAATCGGCCCGCTCGCCAGGCAGCCGTGCGATATCGGCCGTTGTCCAGACTGCGCCGCGGCAGAAGACCCGCTCGCCGTTGACGCCAAGCGCGAAATCATTGCCATCAGCGCCATGGTCGGCCTCGATACGGCGAAAACCGGCTTTGCCCAGCGAATGTTCTTCGCCATCGATAACCAGCGTCACGTCATAGAGATGCGGCACACCATGCGTATGCGGCCACCACGCCTCGATGTCGGAAAGCTTGAGAATCACCGAATAATGCCGATCGCCGATCTTCTCGAAACCCTGTTCGGCGCCGGCACAACGCAACAGCATCACCGGCTCTTCGCCAGCGGTATAAAGCGAAACGCTGAGTCGCCCCACGCCGTTTTCCTCCAACACCGCGCGCACCGAAACATTATCGACCGAGGCCGCGCCCCGACGCACGAGCGAAATCGGCCGCCACGGCCCAACGGCATGGATCTCCGGACACCAGCCGGGCATATGCCCGAGCAGCGTGTTGCGGACATTCTTCAGCCCTTGAGGCGTAATCATATGCGGTCGCCAGCGAGCACGCGGCCCGGGCTCCGACAGACGTGGGCCAAGCGCCCGGAAGCAGAGCGCCAGTTCATCACCGCCTGTCAGCGTCACCGGCATTTCGTGCGCAGTGAACATGCTCTCGGAAAAGAGGATTTCCTGGCCGTTGAGAAAAACATGGCAGATCGTCGCCAGCCCCTCAAAACGCAGGATCGCCTCACCCGGCTCCGTATCGAAGAGGCGGGTCAGGTACCAGGCGTCCTTGGTGTTCAGCGGTTGTGGATTTTCCCGATCGAACAGCCCTGCTCTTTCGAGCGCCGCTGCGACGGTGCCTGGAACAGGTGCAGGAATGAACTGCGCCGAAAGGTGGATATCGTGAGGGGTCGCGCAGGCGTCAGGCTCGGTCAGAACCAGATTCCACCCTTCGGAAAGCAAGCTTTCCTCAGCCCCGATGCTTGCCAACCGCCCGCGCATGGTCAGATCTCCGGCTTCAGACTCGCTCCGCGAGCGATGCCATCATCGAATCCCATGCATCGGCTGCCGGATCAAGTGCCGCTTTCAACGGTTCGAACTTGCGGCGGGTGACGGCGCGGGCAAGCTGGAACTGAACCGACTTCGCCGCTTCCGAGATACGGCGCGCCTCTTCGGCCGCAACACCGAACTCACCGGACGAAAGCCAGGTCAAATGATCAGCTGCGAGTTCGAAATTCGCACCTACCTGCCGCAGCGTGTTGAAGGCATACTTGTGGAAGAAGCCAAAGGGCCGATCGGCTACTGCCTCAACCTGCAACGGAAAGACCTCGGCAAAGGCGCGGATCGGATTGGCGCTCGGTCGGCGATGGAAATGGAAGCCCAGGAGCCGACGGGAAACCTTGCGCAGATGTGCTTCGCCGACAGGGCGTTCCGGGAACTTGGCGAATTCCGTATAGGGCAGGAACGGCGCATCCTCATCCGTCAGATGGGACTGGAACAACCCGTCGAAATCCTCCCCCTCGATGCGGAAATAGCCGGCGTTGTGGAAGTAGTCGACACGCTTGCCGGCAAAGTCCAGCCGGTTGATCGCAATCGTCGTCTTGCCATGTTCCTGCCGGTAGGCGGTGCCGCGCGTATCCGGCATGTAGAAGGAATCCATCTCGATGAGGCAGAGCCGACCGCGGGCGATCTGCACCTCGACATGCCGCTCGACGCAGTCGTAGATCGCAAGCTCGGTGGCGCGGATGCCGTAGAGCGCTTCGAGATCCTCCAGCGGCACCTTGAAGAAGGTGAACTGGTCGCCCTCGAAATCCTGCGTCAACGTGAAACCGAGCATCGCCTCCGGCGCAACGCCGAATGTCGAGAGCACCTCGATCCAGAGATCGATGTAGCAATTGGTCTCCGGCCACATGCGCTCACCGGAATGCAGCGCATGCGGCTTGTAGGCATCGGGATCGATACCCGCAAAGACCGATGTCATCGAGCCGCTCAGCCCCACAGGACTTTCCGCACGCTTGCCGGCCATGTCTTGACGTCAAGGCCGTGATGATGGAAGAGCGCGAGCGCAATGCGCTCCAGCCCAAAGCCGACGCAGGCGGTGTGGGCCACGCTGCCGTCTTCAAGGTTCAGGCCCCACTTCACGCCGAACGAGTCCTGATGATAGTTGAAGCTCATGCAGGCCGTCGGGTTTGCAGAGGACGTGATCGGGATCAAGAGCTCGAATTTCAGGTTCTGGTCGCGCTGGTTGTTGACCATCATCTTGCCGGCACGACCGAAGAACGGGTCGTTGGCAACATCGATCGTCACGTCGAGGCCGACCTGCTTCATCATTTCGACACCGCGGTCCATCCAGCTCTGGCGGAAATCGGTCACATGCTGCTCGGTGCCCATGCAGACATATTCGCGCATGCGGAAAAGCTGCTGCCGGGCCGGATCCTTGGAAGGCTCATGACGGAAGCAGTAGGATTGCAGATCGAAGAGCCCGCCCTTGGCCGGCAGATTGCCGCGCTTGGCAACGGTCGGATAGAGCGGATAGCAGGCTGCCGGCGTCAGCACGATGTCGGTCGCCTTCTGGTCCTTGGTCCAGTCCTCGCCGACTTCCATGCATTGCAGCAGGCTCATATGGTCAAGCTCGGCGCCGCAGAAGCTGTGCACCGTGCCGGCAAGCTGCGGGAAGCTTTTCATGTAGCCGCTCTTTTCGAAGAGCGCGCGGTTCATGCCGGGCGGAAAACGCATCGCCTCTGCGCCATCGCCGCCGCCGAACTTGTCGATCAGCCGTTCGAAGGCGGCAATGACATCTTCGAACTGGCCGCTGCGGCCATAAAGACCGTCGACGCCGGTATCGATCAGCAGACCGGACTCGAAGAGCCGGTCCAGAAACGAAGTCTGCATATCCATGGCTTTACCCCAGTAGGCTAGTGTCCTGCTTATGGACAAGAAGCATGCTCGACGTATTGCCGAGGATGCGGTCGTTCGAGATCATGAGCTGTGCGGAATGGGCATCGCGCAGATGGCGTCCGAGGCTGAAGGGCGTACCGTTCTTGTAGCCCATGATGCCGCAGATCAGCATGGTGTGATTGACGATTTCCAGGATGGTTTCCGAAGAGGCGATCTTCACATTGTTCATCGCTACTGCAAAGCCCATCGACGAGAGCTTGTCGCCGTCAACCTTGGCATCCTCATAGGCCTTGAGGCCGGCAACGACGTTCGACTTCACCATCTGCAGGAGGTTGGAAACCTCCGCGAGGCGAAGCGCGCCGGGCGGCGTGGCGTCGGGAGACTTGCGTGCAGCGACACGCACGAAGGCCTGGGCGCGGGAAACGGCATCGACCGCGATACCGTACCAGACACCGCTCCACAGCAGGTGCGAGGAGGCGAGCATCGACTGCGCAGCGATTTCGGCAAAGGGTTTCGGCAGGATCTGTGCAGCCGGCGCCTCGCCCTTGAACAGGAAGCCGTCAGAGCAGGTGCCGCGCATGCCGAGCGTGTTCCAGACATGCGTCTTTTCGAGCGTATACTGATCCCTAAGGAAGGCGGTCAGTACCTGATCGGAAGAAGCGGCCTGCGGATGGCTGCGCGAGGTGATGAGAATTGCATCGGCATGCGAGCCGTAGGAAATGACGGTCGCGTCCTTTTGCAGCCTGCAGATATCGCCGTCGATCTCGATGGCGCAGATGCTGTTGCGCAGATTGCCGCCGATCCCACCTTCGGTGGTGGCGGAAGCGATCAGGAGCTGTTCGGCGGCGATACGGCGCATGAAGGCGCTATGCCATTCGCTGTCGACGCCGTGTTCGACGAGGCTCGAAAGCTTGATCTGGTGCATGGCAAAGACCATCGCGCTTGCCGCGCAGGCCTGGCCAAGAATCGAGCACAATTCGGCGATCTGGGTGATGGAAGCGGCCTCGCCACCGAGATGGCGGGGAATCTGGATACCGAGCAGGCGCTCGGTCTTCATCGCGTTGACGGCTTCCTGCGGGAACCGGCCTTCGAAATCGACGGCATCCGCATGTTTTGCCGCAATTTCTGCGACGCGGGCAGCCCTTGCGACCAGGCTGTCTTCCGTGATCTTGACCGGGAAGTTCATCAGGCGACCTTTCGGCTATCCCGGATGAGATCGACCGTCTTGGTGATCGCCGAGATGCTTGCAAAGGACTTGCGGTTCAGGAGATTGTCAGGAAATTCAATGTCGAATGCCTCTTCGATGCCAAGCATGAGCTGCACCGAGGCGAAGGACGTCAGACCCGCAGCGTAGAGATCCGCATCGTCGGCAACCTGATCAACTGGAACAGGAAGCTTACCGAACTTGGCTACGAGGTCGCGGATTGTCTTGTTCATCCCATTAACTCCAGATTTTCATGATCCTGAGCCGGCATTCATCGCCTTTTCATGGGAGTGCTTTTAGTGCGGAAAACAGAAAATTCCGCTAATGTAATTAGTTAAATATGACTATCGCTCATACTTTGCATTTTACAAATCATGCCCGCTTGAGGCCTAATACTTCATACCTATCAATAGTTTGATGTGGCCTGAGACGACCGGCAGTAAATGGCCCCGGCTGTATCAAGTGCAGAAATGGTACGCCGGGAGCGCGCTTTTGCGTTAACCGGCAGGCGGATAGGAATGCTCGCCGCCGCGATAGTCCGACACCGAGTAGCAGCCCTCCCCGGTCGTCTTCACAGCGCTCTCGCCAATCACGGCCTTGCCGTAACCACCGGGAATATCGAGAATATAGGTCGGTTGGCAGAGACCGGAGATGCGGCCGCGAAGCGAGGCGACGATCTTCTGCCCCTCTTCTATCGACAACCTGAAATGGCTGGTGCCGGGCGCAAGATCCGGATGATGCAGATAATAAGGTTTCACGCGCGTCTCGACGAAGGCCCGCATAAGTTCTGCCAGCACGTCGGGATCGTCATTGACGCCCTTCAGGAGCACCGACTGGCTGACCATGACGATGCCGGCATCGACGAGACGGGCGCAGGCGGCGCGTGCTTCAGTCGTCAACTCACGCGGATGGTTGGCGTGAAGCGCAATATAGATGGTCTTGCCGCTCGCTTTCAGCGCCGCTATCAATTCCGCATCGATCTTCTGCGGATCGACGACGGGCACGCGCGTATGGAAGCGCACGATCTTCACATGCTCGATCTCGGCAAGCTCAACGAGAATCTCACCAAGACGTCTTGGTGAGAGCACCAGTGGATCGCCGCCAGTCAGGATCACTTCCCAGATCTCGCCACGCCCGCGGATATAGTCGAAGGCTGCAGCCAGTGCTGAAGGATCGAGCGTGCCGAGCCCCTGCGGCCCTACCATCTCGCGCCTGAAGCAGAAGCGGCAATAGACCGGGCAGACATGCACGGCCTTCAACAGCACGCGGTCCGGATAGCGATGCACGATGCCCTCAACCGGGCTGTGCGCATGGTCCCCGATGGGGTCGGCCCGTTCCTCGGGCGTGATAACGAGTTCCGCCATATCGGGCACGAACTGCCGGGCAATCGGATCGGCCGGATCGGCATGATCGATCAACCTTGCCATGGCAGGCGTCAGCGCGATGGCATAGCGCGCGGCGACCTCATCGAGCGCCAGCCGTTCGGCTTCCTCGACGAGCCCCGCCCTGACGAGATCGTCGACGCTCTTGATCGGACGCATGACATTCATCGGCCGTACTCCGCGACCGGCGCCCAGAGCACCTGATCGATCCGTGACGCACCTGTCGCCAGCATCACCAACCGGTCGAAGCCGAGCGCGATGCCGCTCGCTTCCGGCATGACCGCCAGCGCCGCCAGAAAATCCTCGTCGAGCGGATAGGTCTCGCCATAGACCCGCATCTTCTCTGCCATCTCGATCTCGAAACGGCGCCGCTGCTCGGCGGCATTTGTCAGTTCACCAAAGCCGTTGGCAAGCTCGACCCCGCAGGCATAGAGCTCGAAACGCTCCGCCACGCGCGGATCGCGCGCCGAAGGCCGTGCAAGAGCCGCTTCCGAAACAGGATACTCGTCAAGGATGGTGACACGGCCAAAGCCGAGATACGGCTCGACCTTCTCCACCAGCACCCGACTGAAGAGATCAGCCCAATGATCGTCATCGGCAACGCGCATGCCGACCCGCCGCATTTCGGCGGCAAGATGCTCGCGATCGGTGGAGCCGTCAGCAGATACAGAAGCCAGAAGATCGATGCCGGCATGGCGACCGAACGCTTCTGCAACGCTGATACGCTCCGGCCCGGCGAAGGGATCGCACTCGGCGCCGCGATAGGTAAGCGTTGCGGTCTTCACCGTTTCGGCAGCGAGCGCCAGCATGCGCACGCAATCCATCATCAGGCTCTCATAGCTCTCACCCGCCCGATACCATTCGAGCATTGTGAACTCAGGATGGTGCAGCGGCCCGCGCTCGCGGTTGCGATAGACATGCGCAAAGCAGGCGATGCGTTCTTCACCGGCGGCCAAAAGCTTCTTGCAGGCAAATTCCGGCGACGTGTGTAGGTAGAAGGGCGCAGCCTGTCCGTCCGTCGTCAGCGCTTGCGTCGCAAAGGCATGCAGATGCGCCTCGTTGCCCGGAGACACCTGCAGCGTCGCGGTATCGACCTCGATGAAGTCCTCACGGGCGAAGTAACCGCGCAGCGCTGACTGGATCGCGTTACGTCCGATAAGGAACGGACGGCGATCGGCATGCACTGATGGCGTCCACCAGGGAGACGCCTTGGCGCTCGTGAGGTTCATTCAACGCTTTCCTTGCCGGATTCGGCCGGGATGGGGTGGCTATTTACGCGATTTTAGGTTAGTGCCGCCCCGAAGAAAAAACATTTTGCGTCTTCAAGGCCATTCTGACTGTCCTCTACGACGCTGAAAGCCGACTTACAAGGAAGTCTTATGGTCAAGGTCATCGCCTCTTCGGTCCGCAAGGGCAACGTTCTCGATGTCGACGGCAAGCTCTACGTCGTTCTCACGGCTCAGAATTTCCACCCGGGCAAGGGCACGCCGGTTACCCAGGTCGACATGCGCCGCATCGTCGACGGTGTGAAGGTTTCCGAGCGTTGGCGCACCACCGAGCAGGTCGAGCGTGCCTTCGTCGAAGACGTCAACTTCCAGTACCTTTATGAAGACGGCGAAGGCTTCCACTTCATGAACCCGGCCACCTATGACCAGGTCGTCGTCGACGTTGACACCATGGGCGACCAGAAGGCCTTCCTCCAGGAAGGCATGACCTGCATTCTGTCGATCCACGAAGGCATTCCGCTGGCGCTCGAACTTCCGCGCCACGTCACCCTCGAGATCGTTGAGACCGAACCGGTCGTGAAGGGCCAGACGGCATCCTCCTCATACAAGCCGGCGATCCTGTCGAATGGCATCCGCACTTTGGTTCCGCCGCATATCGATGCCGGCACCCGCGTCGTCATTGCAACGGAAGACAATTCCTACGTCGAGCGCGCCAAGAACTGATTGCATCAGTTTCCAGACATTCGGACGGCCTGAAGCAACCGCTTCGGGCCGTTTTCATTTAATCGGAAATACTCATTCGCTTCCGGCGCCAATAGAGAAAGACCGGCAAAAACGCCGGCCTCCTGCTCAGAGATGCGGGTTACGCGGCCGGTATTTCTTCACGAGCTTCTGATTGATTTCTGCAGCGCCCGGCATGTTGGCGCTGAGATAAACAGGCGCATCGCCTGATTTCGAAAGCTCGGAGGCGACATCCGCAAAGATGGCATTGATGACGGTGACGCCCACCGCCGTCGAGACCGGCCCGACCCGCAGACCCGTGCCATCGAGATCAAGAACGGCGTCACCCGGCGGCAGCCCGTTATCCAGAACCACGTCGGCCACATCGGCAAGCCGCCGGCGCCCATTGGCGATCGCCGTCGAATAGGCGATCGAGGTGATGGCGATCACCTTGGCGCCGATCTCACGCGCATAGTCGGCCGCCTCAATCGGCGCGGCATTCACGCCTGAATTGGAGGCGATGATGATGACATCGCCCGGCTGCATGCCGTAACGCTCCAGCATTGGCCGCACCAGGCCCTGCGTGCGCTCATAGACCGAGCTGATAACCGCACCCTCATGCAGCATGGCCGAGCCGACGAGAACGGGCACAGTAAAGGCAAGTCCGCCGGCGCGGTAGTGCACCTCTTCCGCCAGCATATGCGAATGGCCGGTGCCGAAGACATAGACACGCTTGTCGCCACGGGCAGCCTCAAGGATCGCGGCGGCGGCCTGCGCCATTGGTTCGGCTAATGCCCGCTTCAACTCTTCCAGCCGGCCGATCAGATTGGAGAAATAAGCGTCCGTGATGTCACTCATCCGCCGCTCTCCTTCAAGCTGCTTCGCCGTTTAGCCAAGTCGCCGTCACTTCGATCGCATCGGTGAAATGCACGAGATCGGCGCGCGCGCCTGGCGAAAGGTGGCCGCGATCGGCAAGCCGAAGGAAACGCGCCGGATAGAGCGTCGCCATTCTGAGTGCCTCGGCAAGCGTCAGCTCCAGATAGGTGGCGCCGTAGCGGATCGTTGAAGCCATGTCGACATCCGAACCCGCTAGCGTGCCGTCCGAAAGGACCAGTTTCGAACAGAAGCCGCCCCTTTCGCGTCGCACGGTGCGGCCGTTCAGCGTGAACGTATCCAGCTGCGAGCCGACCAGCGACATGGCGTCGGTCACAAAGAAAAGTTTGCCCTCGCCGCGCTTGGCACGCAGCGCCGTGCGCAACGCCTTCGGATCGACGTGATGTCCATCGGCGATGATGCCGCACCAGACCGCTGGATGGTCGATCGCAGCACCAACGAGGCCCGGCGCGCGGTGCGCCAGTTGGCTCATGGCGTTAAAGAGATGCGTCACACCGCGAGCCCCGGCATCGAAACGGGCTTCCGCCGCCTCACTGGTGCTGTCGGAATGGCCGATACTGACGATGACGCCCGCTTCGCTCAGCTCACGCACCTGCGAAACTGTCACCTGCTCCGCCGCCATGGTGACGAGCAGCGTGCCGATCGCCTCGCGCGCGGCGATAAAACCCTTGACGTCCTTGTCCTCGACCGGGCGCATCAGCTCGGCGAGATGCGCACCCTTGCGCGCCGGCGCCAGATGCGGACCTTCCAGATGCAGGCCGGCAACACCACGGTTGGTCTTCACCGCGACTTTCGCCGCCTCGATCGCGGCAGCCGTCGCTTCGGCCGTATCGGTGATCAGCGTCGGCAGCAGTGCCGTCGTTCCATACGACCGATGCCCGTCTGCGATCATATACATCGAACCCGGCGACGGCTCGTCGTTCAGCATGCGGCCGCCACCGCCATTGACCTGCGCATCGATGAAACCGGCAGACAGCACGCCGCCTGCCAGTGTCACAACTTCGCCCTCGGGCAGATCATTCAGGCCGACGATCGCCTCGACGCGTCCGTCCTTGACGATCAGCGCCCGTTCGTCATGGAAACGTTCGCCATCGAAGATACGCGCGCCGGTGAAGATCTTGCGGGTCATCAGACGGTCTCCGTCACCTTGAGAAGGTTGGCCGGCTTGTCCGGATCGAAGCCCTTCCGGCGGGTGACGGACTCGATCAGGCGATAGTAGACGAGCAGCGAAACCAGGGGATCGACGAGACCGTTGCCGGTCGTCGGAACCTGCAGATTGACGCCGGCAAGCGGCTTCGTCGAGAAGGGCACGGTGGTAGCGCCAAGCTTCTGCAGGCGCTCCAGTGCCTTTACATTGTTGTCGTAGGCGGCATCCTCAGGCACAAAACCGATGATCGGGAAGCCCGGCTGTACGAGGCGCATCGGGCCGTGCATCAGTTCCGCAAGAGAGAAGGCCTCCGCGTGAAGACCAGCCGTCTCCTTGGCCTTCAGTGCCGCCTCGAGAGCGATAGCGAAAGCCGTGCCGCGGCCGCCGGTATAAAGCGAGGCGGCGTTGAACAGCACATCCTCGGCTGCCTTGGTTTCGATGCCGGACGTCGCGGAAAGAGCGGCCGGAAGCTTCTCAAGCGCCGCCTGCAGATCGGCCTTGCCGCCGATCGCAGCCGTCACGCCAGCGAGGGCGGCAACAGATGCGATGAAGGATTTGGTCGCCGCGACGCTCTTTTCAGCACCGGCATTGAGGCCGAGAACAAGATCGGCCTGCTTGGCGAGCGGGCTGTCAGTGACGTTGACGACGGCAATCGTCGTCGCCCCGCCCTTCTTGGCCGCTTCCTGCAGCGCCACGATGTCAGGGCTCGCGCCAGACTGTGAAACGGTGAAATGGATGCCGCCCTTCAGATGCAGGGAGGCACCATAAACGGAAGCAATAGACGGCCCGATCGAGGCGACCGGCACGCCACAGGTAATCTCGAACAGATATTTGAAGAAGGTCGCCGCATGGTCGGAAGAGCCGCGTGCCGCTGTCGTGACGACGCTCGGGTGGGCGGATGAGAACAGCCGGGCGATTTCTGCGAAGACCGGCTTTTCCTTTTCGAGCAGGGTAGCGACCACTTCGGGCGACTGGCCCGCCTCCTGCAGCATCAATGACTGGTTCTCACTCATAGGTCATCTCCAATTCTCAGTTCAGCGACGAAATCATAGGCGTCACCACGATAATGCGAGCGGGTGTATTCAACGACGCGCTGGTCTTCCAGGCGTGAAACGCGTTCGATCAGAAGCGCCGGCGCACCGGCCTTGACATCAAGGATAGCCGCCGATGAAGGATCGAGCGTGACGGCCGTCAGGCGCTGCATGGCGCGCACCGGCTTGTGGCCGCTCTGTGCAAGCGCGTCATAAAGCGAGCCTTCACCGCCGGCATCCACGCCGAGAAACTTGACCGGCACGACGGCGCGTTCGATGGCGAGGGGCAGCCCGTCAGCCAGACGAAGGCGGTCGAGCCGCAGCACAGGCTCATCGACACTGAGGCCGAGCAGGAAGGATTCTTCGGGAGACGGATTGTTGATGGTACGCGACAGGATCTTCGCCGCCGGCGAGCGCCCACGCGAGCGCATGTCCGCCGAGAAGGAGGAAAGTCGCCATAGCGACTGCTCCATGCGCTCCACCTTGCTGGAAACGAAGGTGCCGCTGCCGTGGCGAGATTCCAGCGCACCCGATGTCATGAGATCGCGATAGGCTGTCCGAACCGTCACTCGGCCAAGCTTCAGGGCTTCCGCCAGGTCGCGTTCGCCGGGCAGCGCGGTTCCGGGCTTCAGCAGACCTTCCTGAATGAGGCCCGTGAGCGCCTGCGCTAGCCGCTTGTAAAGCGGCCCTGTTGCCGCCTCATCGCGCAGCCCCCGGCCATTCAGTTCCGCTATCAGACTGGTTCTATCCATGGATGCATAATAGAACCTATTTAGAACCAATCGGCAAGTCGGATTCGCTTCACCAAAAAGAAAAACCCTCGCGGGACACCGCGAGGGTTTTCATTGATCCTGACAGGATGGCTGAACTCAGTTCTTCGTGAAGATGTAATCCGTTTCCTGCCGCAGTACCTCACCTGGACGCAGAACCGCGTTCGGAAAGCCTGCATGATTGATGGCGTCAGGCCAGATCTGCGTTTCCAGGCAGAAGCCTGCGAATGGCGCATACTTGCGGCCACCGAGACCCGGCACCGGCACGCCGAGCTTGAAGCCGGCATAGAACTGTACGCCAGGCTCGGTCGTGCGCACTTCCAGCGAAACGCCGGAATGCAAGCTGCGGGCAAGTACGACGGAGCGCTTGGCCGTGCGCTCGCTCGAGAAGCAGAAATTATGGTCGTAGAGCGCCTGCTCCTGACCGGCGAAACGCTTCATCGGCGCCATCGCGCGGAAATCGAACGCGGTGCCCTCGACAGAGCGGATCTCRCCGGTCGGTATCTGCTTCTCATTGGTCGGCAAATAGTGGTCGGCAGCGATCATGATGTCATGCRCCAGCGCATCCTCCCGGCCATCGAGATTGAAATAGGAGTGCTGGCAGACATTGGCGATCGTCGGCTGGTCCGTCGTCGTCTCGTAGTTGACGGAAAGCTCGCCATTGCCATGCACGCGATAGGTCGCCTGGACCGTGCAGTTGCCGGGATAGCCGGCGCGGCCATCGGGATCGACGATCTTCAGCACGACACGGTCGGTCTCGTGCTCGACGATCGTCCAAACGAGCGTACCGATATTGTTGCTGCCGCCGTGAAGATGCGTGACGCCCTTCTCGTTCAGTTCGAGCTGGTAGTCCTTGCCGTCGAGCGTGAACTTGCCGTCACCGATGCGGTTGGCACAGCGTCCCGGCGTCGCGCCGAAGAAAGGCGAATGCGAGAGGTAGCTGCCTAAATCCTCGAAGCCGAGCACCAGCGGCGCATCATGGCCCTCGAGCCTGATATCCTGGATCACTGCGCCCCAGCTCAATACCTTGACCGTCAGTCCGCCGCCGCGGATGACGACGCGATGGACGGTCTCCCCGTCCTTCGTCTGTCCGAAAACTTCCCGTTCCAACTTGTTCGTCATGATCGACGCTCACTCCATCCCTAGGATTCAGGAACCGGAACCTGCCCCCATTTCCTGCAAACCGCAACCGGGCGAGGCCGGAAAACAAAATGCCGTCGCAGAAATGCGGCGGCATTATTTGTAAACCTGCCCGGTGACGCTCAGATGTCTGATCCGATCTCTTCGATATCGTAGGACGTCGTCTGGTAGATCTCATTGATCCAGTTGCCGAAAAGCAGATGCGCGTGGCTGCGCCAGCGGTTCTGCGGCGCAAGCGCCGGATCGTTATGCGGGAAGTAGTTGTGCGGCATCTTGATCGGCACGCCAGCATTCACGTCGCGGAAATATTCGTCCGAAAGAGACGTGGAATCATATTCGACATGATTGAAGATATAGAGCCGCCGACCCTTCGGTTCGTGGACTAGACAGACGCCCATCTCACTCGATTCCATTAGGATCTCGAGGCCGTCGACCTTCTCGATGTCGGCCCGGCGCACCTCGGTCCAGCGCGACACCGGAACCTCGAAATTATCAGAGAAGCCGTTGAGATAAACGGAAGAGGGTTTGAGATTACGGTGGCGGTAAACGCCGAAGGCCTTTTCCTTCAGTTCATACTTCGGCACGCCGTGGAAATGATAAATCCCCGCCATCGCACCCCAGCAGACATTCATGGTCGAATGGACGTTTGTCTGTGTCCAGTCGAAAATCTGCTGCATTTCCTTCCAATAGGTAACGTCCTCGTAAGGCAGCGTCTCGATCGGCGCGCCCGTGATGATGAAGCCGTCGAACTTGCGGTGCTTCACTTCCTCCCAGGTCTGGTAGAAGGCGAGCAGATGTTCTTCAGATGTGTTCTTGGCTTTGTGGTTGCCGACGCGGATCAGCGAGAATTCCACCTGCAGCGGCGATGCGCCCACAAGCCGCGCCATCTGCACCTCGGTCTTGATCTTGTTCGGCATGAGGTTGAGCAGCCCGATGTGCAAGGGGCGGATATCCTGGCGGATCGCCACCGTTTCGGTCATCACCCGCACGCCCTCGTTCACGAGGGTTTCGAAGGCAGGCAGCGTATCGGGGATCTTGATGGGCATTGCGGTCAACTCGATCAAAATAAAAAACCGGCGGCGAAAGAATCGCTACCGGTCCGCACGCGGCCCTTTAGCGATTTATTTAACGTGGCTGCAAGCCGGCCGGCCAAATCACCACGATATATCTTAATTAGCGCCAGTCGCGCTGCGAATCAACTGTCAATAGAGACAGCTGCACAAGCCATCACGCTTTCTTTATGGGTGGTGGAATCTGTTGATGGACCAGTAACGCCCCCATGTTATTAATGGTGTGATGGGCGATTTTGGAAAAAATAATGAAAAATGACGTAAAAGGAGGGAAGGGCATCCAGAGTCAGGACCGGGTGGGGTATGATCTCAGCCTGACATATCGGCTTGGAGTGATGTTCTCCGCATTCTGGAATTCGCAGGTTCGCGGCAAGGTCGTGGGGCTTGCGATCCTGCTTGTCGTCATCATCCTAATGACCGCCTATGGACAGGTGATCCTCAACGAATGGAACGCCCCTTTCTACGATTCCCTCGAGCGTCGTGATCTCGGCGAGTTCTTCCGCCAGCTCGAAGTCTTCGCGATGATCGCCGGTGCGCTGTTGCTGCTCAACGTGCTGCAGGCATGGCTGAACCAGATGACCGCCCTCTACATGCGCGAAGGCCTCTCACGCGATCTCGTCGATCAGTGGCTGGAGCGCAAGCGCGCCCTCAAGCTCTCCACCATCGGCATCCTCGGCGTTAACCCGGACCAGCGCCTTCACGAAGATTCCCGCAATCTTGCCGAAAGCACCACCAACCTCGCTCTCGGCCTCCTGCAATCGACCATCCTGCTCGTCAGTTTCATCGGCGTCTTGTGGGAACTTTCGAGCGGCTTCATCTTCCATATCAGCGGCCACAGCTTCACCATCCCCGGCTACATGGTCTGGGCGGCGATCTTCTACGCCGCATCGGCCTCGTTATTGAGCCAGGTCGTTGGCCGTAAGCTCGTCAAGCTCAATGCCGACCGGTTCTCGAAGGAAGCCGAACTGCGCTTTGCGCTGATGCATGCCAACGAGAACATGCCGGCGATAACAGTGGCGCGCGGCGAAGAGAACGAGCGCAAGCGCATCAACGGCGATATCAGCAACGTCCTTACCGTGATCAAGCGGCTCGCCATGGCCAATACCAACTTGACCTGGGTCTCGGCGGGTTATGGCTGGCTGGTTATCGTTATCCCGATCATTGTTGCAGCCCCCGCTTATTTCTCCGGCGGGCTCACTTTCGGCCAGCTGATGATGTCGGTTGGCGCCTTCAACCAGGTCAATACGGCGCTGCGCTGGTATGTCGCCAACTTCGGCCCGATTGCCGAATGGCGCGCCACGCTGATGCGCGTCACCGATTTCCGCCAGGCGCTTCAGGAGATGGATGATGGCTTCGATTTGAAGGACGCAATCGTCTACGAGGAAACCGCGCCCGACAGGCTGACGCTGAAGGATATCGTCATCGTTGCCAAGCTTGGCGAGGATATCGACGATTGCGGCGGCTTCCAGATGCGCGAAACGGATGTGACGATCAGGGCCGGCGAAAAGGTGATGATCAACGGCGATCACAGCGTGAACCGCCGCCTGCTCTTCCAGGCCATGGCCGGCCTCTGGCCCTGCGGCAAAGGCACAATAGGCCTGCCGCCGATTGACGACATCCTCTTCATCCCCCAGGTCGCCTATGTGCCGGGCGGAACGCTGCGCGAGGCGATCGCATTCCCCCAAAAACCCGAAGCCTATGACACGGCGGCCATCGAAGCTGCGCTTGAGGCTGCCGGCTTGCATTCGCTGGTCGCCCGCCTCGATAGCCGCGCGCGCTGGGACAAGCTTCTCGATGCCGATGAACAGAAGGCAATCGGCTTTGCCCGCCTGCTCCTCGTCAAGCCGCGCTGGGCCGTCTTCGACGAAGTGCTCGAAGGCATGGAGCCGGAATGGCAGCACACGATGACGAAGCTGCTTGCCACGATGCCGGATACCGGCATGATCTATATCGGCCGCTCGGAGACCTATCTGGAAGCGCTGCATCCGCGCACACTGCATCTGCTGGCGCTGCCTTCGAAATCCGGTGATGAACCGGTAGCGTCCGTTGCAGGATCGAGCGCCGCGGCAGCTCCTGCCCCGGCGCTCTGATCAATTCCAGTAGGAGAAGTGTGCAGCGGTTTGGCTGGAATTACTCCAGGAGAGCTTACATCGGCGGCATCACGCCGTTGATGCCGACGGCGACCTGCGCGGCCGAGATGCTGCCGTCAGCTGCCCTTTCCGCCATGACGATAACGCCGGCACCCGGCTTCAGATCATCTTTCGTTGCCGGCGCAAAGGTGACGATCGGCGTACCCTCAGCAATCGAGATGGTCTTTTCCTTGCCCTGATAGGTGAGCGTGATCGTGTGGCCGTCGACAGCCTTGACCGCATTGCTGACGGTCGCATTCGTCATCGAGCTGTTCGGCTGCACGTCCCACGGACGGCTGCCTTCGCCGGTGCCCTTCATCGCGGCCGGGAAGATCAACACCTCGATCGCGCCATCGGGACCTGTGCCCTTCGGCAAGGAGGCGACACCAACGAAATCGCCGACCTTGATATCATCGACAGAAGCATTCCTGATACCCGAGACCTTCCAGCCGGACTTGAGCGCCACCGTCGCATCGCTGCCCTCGCGGGTCTTGACGGTTAGCGTGTCGCCGTTGAGACTCTCGATCGTGCCACGAACGCGCACGCGCTGGTTTTCCTGAGCAATCGCCGCCTGCGAAAGGCTAAGCACGACGAAGCCGCTGGCGGCAAGCGCCGTCAATATTCTGGTATAGGATTTGCAAGACATGTAACTCTTCCTTGTCGCCATTGATCGGCACGATCCCCAGCTGAGCGGCACTCTATGCCGCATGACGCGGCGCGGGCGAATCAAGGAAAAGTGAGGAAAGCGGACCCCGACAATCCGGTTCCAGACGCCGGAGTCCGCGAAAGACCTTTGAAAAGACCGGCTCAACCGGCAGCAGACATGTCCATGTACATGATTTCCCAGACATGGCCGTCGAGGTCCTGGAAGCTGCATCCATACATCGGCCCCATATCGAGGATCGGCTTCCAGGGCTCGCCGCCCGCTGCCAGCGCCTTCTTGAGGTAATCATCCACCTCATCGCGGCTGCCGGCCGAAAGGCAGGTCAGCACTTCCTTGCCCTTCGTCGTATCGGCAATATCGCCCTCGATGAACTGCTGGAAATGACCGTGGGTCAGCAGCATCACATAGATGTTTTCCTCGACAATCATGCAGGCAGCATCGTCGGTGGTAAAATTCGGATTGTAGGAAAAGCCGAGCGCCGAGAAGAATTCCTTCGACTTGACGAGATCCTTGACCGGCAGGTTCACAAAAATCATGCGCATGAAAAATCTCCCTTATGACGTGGCGGCACCATGCCGTCGATCACGTTCGGCCCAAGGACGGAGAAAAACCACCCGATCCGACATTTCAGGAAATTTTTATCGGATCAGCCTTCCAGCTCCTCGCGCAGCATTTCGAGTTCCAGCCATTCCTCTTCCATCTTGGTCAGGCTTTCGCGCAGCTTCTCCATCTCGGATGCCAGCCGGTTAAAGGTTGCCGGATCCTTGGTGAAGAGATTCGGATCGGCCATCTTCTCCTCACGCTTGCCGATCTCCGCCTCTGCCTTGGCCATTTCCTTCGGCAGGTTTTCGAGTGCGAATTTCTGCTTGTAGGAGAGCTTGACCTTCGAGGAGGAAGGAGCGGCAGCCGCAGTCTCCTGCGCCTTAGGCTTTTCCGCCGCCTTCTCGGCCCTGCGGCGCTCCTCGGCCGCACCCTTGCGCTGTGCCAGCATATCGGAATAGCCGCCGGCATATTCGATCCAGCGCCCGTCCGGCGCTTCCGGATTGGCCGGCGCAATCGTCGAGGTCACCGTACGGTCGAGGAAGTCGCGATCGTGGCTGACGAGGATGACGGTGCYGGCAAAACCCGTGACGATCTCCTGCAAGAGATCCAGCGTCTCGATGTCGAGATCGTTGGTCGGCTCGTCGAGAATGAGCAGGTTCGTCGGCCGCGACAGGATGCGCGCCAGCATCAGCCGGGCACGTTCGCCGCCGGAGAGGTTCCTGATCGGCGTGCGCGCCTGCTCCGGCTGGAACAGGAATTCCTTCATGTAGCCGGTCACATGCCGCTGCTCGCCATTGACCAGCAGGTTCTCCCCACGCCCGTCCGTCAGGTAGTTGGCAAGCGTATCCTCCAGGTTCAGGTCCTCACGCTTCTGGTCGAGGGTCGCGATATCAAGATTGGTGCCGAGCTTCACCGTGCCGCTGTCGGGCGCAAGCTGGCCAGTCAGCATCTTCAAAAGCGTCGTCTTGCCGGCGCCGTTCGGGCCGACGAGACCGATACAATCGCCGCGATGCACGCGGATCGAGAACGGCGCGACAATCGGCCGGTCGTCATAGCTCTTGGTGATCTTGTCGGCCTCGATCACCAGCTTGCCGGATTCCTGCGCATCGGAAGCGCTTGCCTGTACCGTTCCCTGCGGCCCTTTGTGGCCACGATACTGCGAACGCATCGTCTGCAGCTCGCCAAGCCGGCGCATGTTGCGTTTGCGTCGTGCCGTCACGCCATAACGCAGCCAGTGCTCCTCACGCTCGATCGCCTTGCCGAGCTTGTGCTGCTCCAGCTCTTCCGCCTCCAACACCTGGTCCCGCCACGCCTCGAAAAACGCAAAGCCCTTGTCGAGCCGGCGAGACGTGCCGCGGTCGAGCCAGACGGTGGCCGTCGAGACCTTTTCAAGGAAGCGGCGGTCGTGCGAGATCAGCACCAGCGCACTGCGCGTCTTCTGCAATTCGCCTTCCAGCCACTCGATGGTCGGCAGGTCGAGATGGTTGGTTGGCTCGTCGAGCAGCAGGATGTCGGGCTCCGGCGCCAGCACGCGCGCAAGTGCTGCGCGGCGCGCCTCGCCGCCGGAAAGGTTCTTAGGATTTTCCTCGCCGGTCAGCCCCAGATGCGAGAGCAGGTAGCTGACACGATAGGGATCGTCGCCCGGCCCGAGGCCGGCTTCGGCATAGGCCTGCACGGTCTGGAAGTCGGCAAAATCCGGCGCCTGCTCCAGATAGCGCACCGTGGACGCTGGATGGCGGAAGACTTCACCTGACTGCGCGTCGACGAGGCCTGCTGCGATCTTCAGAAGCGTCGATTTGCCTGAGCCGTTGCGGCCCACGAGACAGATCTTGTCGCCGGACTCCACCTGCAGGGCAGCCCCCGCCAGAAGCGGTGCACCGCCGAAGCTCAGGAAGATATCGTCGAGTTTCAGAATGGGAGGCGCCAAGTATCAGACTCCGGAAAGATCATAGGGCCGCGCGAGCACGATGGCCCTGCCGCTGGCAAGCGAGAAGCGCACAGGCCCCTCCGCCACATTGGAAATGGTGCGCGACGAGCCGAAGGGCAAATGGAAGTCGGCGAGCGGATAGCGGGCATTTTCGATGAACAGGCCACGCAGCTCGCTGAAGCCCGGCACGGAAAACAGGCTGCCCGGCGGAAGATCGATCTCCAGCGAGCCGGGAAGCAAAGGCACGGCCTCCTCACTGCCCGAGGTCAGCAGCATGTCGAAGCCTTCCTCCGCCAACTCCACGGCGTAGAGCAGATGCTGCAAGGCGTGGTCGGACCGTTCACCGCCCAGCGCACCCGCAAGGATCAGGCGTTTGGCACCACGCTCGATCGCCTCGGTAACGGCAATTTCACCATCCGTCGCAGCCTTTGCGGCTGGATAGGGCTGGCGCGGCACATCGGGAAAAGCGCCATCGAGATCGGGTGGCGTGGAATCGAAATCGCCAACCCACAGTTCCGGCACCACGCCAAGTGCCGCCGCATGCCGCATGCCGCCGTCGGCCGCGATGAACCGGCTTTCCCGCACGGCGTCGCGCAGACGATCCGTCAGGCTGAGTGTCCCGCCGAGCAGGATGGTGAAGGTGGATTGGCTCATGGGCATTGCCCATAGCGCAAACGGGGGGTGAAGGGGAAGAGGCGCCGGATATCCGGTGCCTTTCCCTTAAAGCAATTCCCGCAAAAGCGTGCCGCGATTTTGCGACCGGAATTGCGTCAATCAAATGCTCTAGAAGCGATAGGTGACACCGGCGCCGATCAGCCAGGGATCCAGTTTCGCCTTGCCGTTGACATCGGCACCACCGACTGTCGCATCGAAATCCGGACGCAGGAAGATCTTCTTCACATCCAGGTTCGCACCCCAATGCTCATCGAACATGTAGTCAAAACCGGCCTGCAGCGCGACGCCGAATGTGTTCTTCACATCGAGGCTGTCGGCGCTCTTGCCGGACTGATTGTAGAAGACCGTGTAGTTCACACCCGCACCGAGATAGGGCTGAAAGGCACCGAAATCGGTGAAATGATATTGCAGCGTCAGCGTCGGCGGCAGCAGCCACGTCTTGCCGATTTCCCCGAGGCCGGCAATCGGGCCTTCGCCATGCACATTGGCATAGGTCGTGCCGAGAATGAGCTCCGCGGAAATATTGTCGGTGAAGAAATAGGAGATATCCACTTCCGGAATCACCGTGTCCGAATAGGACAGATCGGATCCGGGAATGCCGTCGACTGAGCCGTTGTCGCGCGTGATCACGCCAAGCGCACGAAGGCGTACCTGCCATGGGCTTTGCGTGGCCATTGGCGAGCCCGCCGAAGGCGTCAGATCGGCTGAAAGCGCCGCATGCCCGAAGGATGCGAAAACGATAGCGGCAAAAATACCCCTCAGCCGAAGCGGATGATGTTTCATGTGAATCTCTCCTGATGTCGTCGAACGAGGAGAGACTTATGCTTGCCTTGGATGGGTCGGCTTGAGCGAGATCAAACGCTCGGACTATTTTCTTAGCCCGGCGTATCCTTGTCGCGGGAAAGGAAGATCGCCTCGTAGCCGCCGATGAATTTCTCGAACAGCAGCGAGAAAGTGTCGATCTCCTCCTGTGGCCAGTCCCGCACAACCTCGGAAACGAAGGCGAGCTTCTGGGCCCGGATTTCCGCCAGCAGATCCTTCCCGAGCGGGGTCATGACGACGACGATACGCCGTGCATCCGCCTGCGAAGCCTCACGGCGCAGGACGTTTCGGCCCACCATATCCGACACGACGCGGCTTGCCCTCGACGGATCGATGCGCAGCATCTCGGCAATGGCGCCGACCGTTACCTCGCCGTTTTCCTGCGCGCGGCGCACGGCATCGAGTACGTCGAGATGCGACAGTTCCAGATCCGGCGCCACGCTCTGGATCGCCAGGCGGCCGATCAGCCGGCGTCCTGTCATCATTCGCATGCGCGTCATCGTGCGGCCGATGCGCGGCACGCTCTCCAACGGATCATCAAGCTCGGTCGTTCTTGTCTTGGTCAAGGTCTCGTTCATGACGAAACCATAACAGACCGGTGCTGAAAATAAAATATGCCAATATCAATAATGTGCCATTGACAAATACATGACATTAGCACATAAGACATCTACGTAACGAAATGGTCCATCCCATGGATATGCAACTTGCCCCCGCACCGCTCGTAACGGATCCCCGTCGGCGGCTCATCCTCTTCTTCTTCCTGATGACCGCCATGTTCATGGCGACGCTGGATAACCAGATCGTCTCCACCGCACTGCCGACCATCGTCGGCGAATTCGGTCATCTGGACCGCTTCGGCTGGATCGGTTCAGCCTATCTGCTGGCGCTCAGCGCCGTCATGCCGCTCTATGGCAAGCTCGGCGATCTTTTCGGCCGCAAATATGTGATGATGACGGCGATCGCGATCTTCACTGTGGGCTCCGCCGTCTGCGGTCTCGCCGTCTCGATGAACACGCTGATTGCCGCCCGCGTGCTGCAGGGCTTCGGCGGCGGCGGCATCATGGTTTCGATCTTCGCCGTCAACGCCGACCTCTTCGAGCCGCGCGAACGTGCCCGCTACCAGAGCTATTCCAGCCTCGTACTGATGGCCTCCGGCGCCATTGGCCCTGTCCTCGGCGGCACGATGAGCGATCTCTTCGGCTGGCGCTCGATCTTCCTCGTCAATGTGCCGATCGGCTTCATCGTGCTTACCGGCCTCGCCTTCATGCTGCCTTACCGCAAGCCGCATCGCCGACCGAAGATCGATTATGCCGGCGCACTGCTGCTGGCGCTGACGACAACCAGCATCGTGCTTGCGACCGACAGCAGCGAGCTTTTCGGTGCGTTGATCTCGCCGCAGAGCATCGGCATAATCGCCTTCGGTGTCGTTTGCGCCATCACCTGGGTTTTCGTCGAACGTCGCGCGCCGGAGCCGATCGTGCCGCTGGCGCTTTTCCGCAATTCCACCTTCAGCCTGCTGCTGGTGATCTCGATCATGGGCGGTGCGATCGCCATCGGCATGGTCAACTACCTCGCGCTGTTCCTGCAGACGACGACAGGCCTTTCGCCGTCGGGCGCCGGTCTGCTCTTCATTTTGCTGACAGGCGGTCTCGTCTGCGGCTCCCTGACTGCCGGCCGCATCATTTCGAAGACCGGCCGCTACAAGCCCTTCGCCATCGCCAGCCTCACCTRCAGCGCCATCGCTTTTGCACTGATCTCGCAGGTTCATGCCGGCACACCGATTGCCTTCATCGGCGCGATCATGCTGCTGCACGGCATCGGTATCGGCCTTGCCCAGCAGGTTCCGGTCATCGGCGTTCAGAATGCCGCACCGGCCCGCGATGTGGGTGCCGCGACCGGCTCGGTCACGCTGTCGCGTATGGGCGGCGCCTCGATTGCCATCTCCATTTACGGTGCAATCATTGCATCGCAGCTCGGCAGGCTCGGCTCCTCCATCCCGGGGGTGGCCAATATCGAGGAGCTGACGCCGAAGATGATGGCAGCACTTCCCGAAGCCAGCCGTCAGGCGGTGGCTAATGCTTACGCCTCCGCCTTCTCGCCGCTGTTCACGACCTCCTGCGGCATCGCTTTGATCGGTCTGATCGCCGCCATCATGCTGAAGCCGGTGCAACTCCCCCGCGCCGGCGAACAGAAGACCAGCCAGACCACCGCCGCCGCCGAAGCCGCGGAGTAAGCACAGGGCGCGCGGCCTCCGCGCCTCTTCAATTTAGTCGGCTCGAAAACACCATCATTAATTGTATTATTCGCGCGAATGTTACGCGTGCCCGCATCGGTCGCCGTACTGACCGATTTTTTCCGCAGTGCAGCCGGAATCTGCACTTGCGATGGAACTTTCGCCATAATTTCATCGGAGCGAGAAGTGCCTCGACAGGCGGGGCATTGCCGAAATGCAACGGCGCCACATTTAGATAGAGTCTCGCTATGCAACCCACGCGGAAATCGGCTACAGCAAAGACTTGGATCGGCCGATTGTGCAGCGCGAGAACCGAGGCGGAAGCCTATTGAATTTTCCTGGCAACGGCCGGCCCGAAGATGCGGCAGACCGGCGACTTAAAATGGTGCGGAGAGACAGACTGGACAGTATGACGACGTGGAAATCGCCCGCGCTTTCCAGGGATGCCTTTTTTGCGCCGCGCCGTTGGGCGTGCCGTTTCCTGCTGCTGTCGGCCTGCGCCGTTGCGCTGAACGGCTGCGAGTCGTTGATCCAGCAATCCTATCAGCCGACCGTCGGCCCTTCGTCTAATCCGCAAATCGTCGATGAAGTGCAGAAGAACGACCCGCGCGCCGCCATGGGCGCCCGCGAGCATCCGCGCATCGTTGCGAGTTATGGCGGCGAGTATAAGGACGCCAGGACCGAGCGCCTCGTCGCCCGCATCGCTGGCGCGCTGACGGCCGTCTCGGAAAATCCGAGCCAGTCCTACCGCATCACCATCCTGAACTCGCCCGCTATCAACGCCTTCGCACTGCCGGGCGGTTATCTCTATGTCACTCGCGGCCTGCTAGCGCTCGCCAACGATGCCTCGGAAGTCGCGGCCGTTCTGTCACACGAGATGGGCCACGTCACCGCAAACCATGGCATCGAGCGGCAGAAGCGCGAAGAGGCGGAAGTCATTGCCAGCCGTGTCGTCGCCGAAGTGCTGTCGAGCGATATAGCCGGCAAACAGGCGCTTGCCCGCGGCAAGCTGCGTCTTGCCGCTTTCTCCCGTCAGCAAGAACTGCAGGCCGACGTCATCGGCGTGCGCATGCTCGGCGAAGCCGGCTATGATCCTTACGCCGCAGCCCGTTTCCTCGATTCCATGGCCGCCTATAGCCGCTTCATGTCGGTCGATCCCGAGGCCGACCAGAGCTTGGACTTCCTGTCGAGCCATCCGAATTCCGCCCAGCGCATCGAGCTTGCCCGCACCCATGCTCGCGCCTTCGGCCAGGAAGGCGCAGTCGGCGACAAGGGCCGCGACTACTATCTCGATGGCATCGACGGCCTTCTCTACGGCGACAGTCCGGAAGAGGGTTATGTGCGCGGCCAGACCTTCCTGCACGGCGGCCTCGGCATCCGCTTCGATGTGCCGCCCGACTTCAGCATCGACAACAAGGTCGAGGCCGTCATGGCAACCGGCCCGAACGATATCGCCATCCGCTTTGACGGCGTGGCCGACAACCAGAACCAGAGCCTGACGAATTACATTTCCAGTGGCTGGGTTACCGGCCTCGATCCCTCGACCATCCAGCCGATCAACGTCAATGGCATGGAGGCTGCGACCGCGCGCGCCACTGCCGACCGCTGGGACTTCGATGTCACGGTCATCAGAAACAACAATCAGATCTTCCGCTTTCTGACGGCGGTGCCGAAAGGCAGCCCGTCGCTGGAGCCGACGGCAGGCGTTCTGCGCGCAAGCTTCCGCCGTATGACGCCGGACGAAGCCGCTTCGCTGAAGCCGCTTCGCGTGCGGGTGGTCACAGTCCGCCCTGGCGAGAACATCACCACGCTCGCTTCCCGCATGATGGGTACCGATCGCAAGCTCGATCTCTTCAAACTGATCAACGCCCTGCCGACGGGCGCTGCCGTTTCTCCCGGCGACCGCGTGAAGATTATCTCAGAATAAAAGAAGGCCCGGCTTATGCCGGGCCAGTCTGTGCTGCTGGGGAGTAATTCCTGTTAGGCATAGGCTGCCATGTGCGGATCGGCGCTGACGAGCGCCGTGCGAAGCTTTTCCATCGCCCGGCTTTCGATCTGGCGCACGCGCTCTTTGGAAATGCCGAGGTCGGCGCCGAGCTCTTCGAGTGTCGCCCCGTCTTCGGCGAGGCGCCGCGCGCTGATGATCTTCATTTCACGCTCGTTGAGATGCTTGAGGGCAGACGCAAGCCAGACGCGACGACGTTCGCCGTCGATCATGTTCGAGACCTGCTCATCCGGCAGCGGTTCGTCGCTGACGAGGAAATCCATCTTTTCTGCACTGTCGGCATCACCCGAGACGGAAGGCGCCTGCAACGAGGCGTCATTGCCGGAAAGGCGCGCGTCCATGGTCTGCACGTCGGCAAGGCTAACACCAAGGGCAGCGGCGATTTCCTGATGAATGGATTGCAGTGTCAGCTGCGTGTCGCCCTTGGCAAGCTTGGCGCGCAGGCGCCGCAGATTGAAGAACAGCGCCTTCTGGGCCGAACTCGTTCCGCCGCGCACGATCGACCAATTGCGCAGGATATAGTCCTGGATCGAGGCGCGGATCCACCAGCTTGCATACGTGGAAAAGCGCACATCTCGCGCTGGTTCGAACCGGGCCGCGGCCTCCAGAAGCCCGACATAGCCTTCCTGCACGAGATCGCTCATCGGCAGGCCGAAATTGCGGAACTTGCCTGCCATGGAAATGACGAGGCGCATGTGTGCCATGGCGATCTGATTGCGGGCGCCGCGGTCTTCGTGATCTTTCCAGCGAATGGCCAGATTATGCTCTTCTTCACGGGCAAGATAGGGAGCCGCCATTGCTATTTTGATCATGCGCCGATCTGCTGACATGTTCTTCATATCGCTCTCCTAAATGGGCCACGTGCCTAAAAATGAACAAGCAAACATCGTTCCCGGAACATCACTGCGCCGGAGCAAACTAGGGTCTTGAATGCATAAAGGCCTCCTCCTGGACTTTTCAGGAGGAGGCCCTATCTCTCGTCATGTGCCGTCAAGACGGCAGGGTTGGATCTGTTTCTTGAGATTGCCGGAAAGGCAAATTCTGGAAATCATGATCCGCTCCTCATCGAACGTTAACAGCTCCGGCGGAAGTCAAACCGAGCTTTGTGGGCTCCGGTTATGTCCGCATTACTGTGTATGAACGTCGTAGCGGCGAAAAAGTTCCAATAAAAAACCCGGCACCAAGGCCGGGTTTTTTTATCAGCAAAAACAATGCGCTATTAAGCAGCTTCGTCCTGAGAGTCGTCTTCCTCGATTACCTTGCCACGCTTCGGACCCTTGTTGAGATTGGTCTCGACGAGGCGAACTGCTTCGGTTTCAGACATCTTGTTGACGGCAGCGATTTCGCGAGCCATGCGGTCGAGGGCAGCCTCATAGAGCTGGCGCTCGGAATAGGACTGCTCTGGCTGGTTCTCGGCACGGTAAAGATCGCGAACGACTTCTGCGATGGAAATCAGGTCACCGGAATTGATCTTGGCATCATATTCCTGGGCGCGGCGGGACCACATGGTGCGCTTGACGCGAGCTTTGCCCTGCACGACCTTGAGGGCGCGCTCGACGAAGTCGGTCTCGGAAAGCTTGCGCATGCCGATGCTCATGGCCTTCGCGACCGGAACCTTCAGACGCATCTTGTCCTTTTCGAAATCGATGACGAAAAGTTCAAGCTTCATGCCGGCGACTTCTTGCTCTTCGATAGCCGTGATGGTACCGACGCCATGTGCGGGGTACACGATCGATTCACCAGTCTTGAAGCCGTGACGTGCGGTAGAAGGTTTTTTCTGCTGGGTGGTCATTCTAATCAAAAACTCCCTGTTACGCTACCGGCGGCGGCCGGAGCCGGGTCAGTCAGGCCCGGATGAGACGGTTAAATCCGTCGGGTGACTTCACTCTGGTTCCACCAGACAGAAGCAAAAGGTATCCTTGCGCGCGATCTTGGGATCCGACAGCTCAAGTTATTGATATGTCACGGAAACCGCGTACGGATTTGTTTTACTTTCGTGATGGTTTTTGGGCATGCGTCATGCCACAAATGGAACAGTGTGGTGAACGTATCACAAAAATATGAGGAAATCAATAATTTGCTTAACGTGAGTCATGTGGGCAACACATAGCGCCCATGTGACTCACGCGTAATTTGAAACGTTTAAGCTGCCGCTGAACCCGGTTTCATCGGCACCGCACGTCGAAATTTTCAGTCGCCGCTACCGGGCTTTTCCGAGAAGTATTTCTCGAATTTTCCGGTCTCGCCGTCCAGCTCCTTGGCCTCGGCCAACGGCTCTTTCTTGACCGTGATGTTCGGCCAGATGCTCGCATATTCAGCGTTGATCTTCAGCCACTTGTCGAGACCCGGCTCGGTATCGGGCTTAATCGCCTCGGCCGGACATTCCGGCTCGCAAACACCGCAGTCTATGCACTCATCGGGATGGATAACGAGGAAATTCTCGCCCTCGTAGAAACAGTCGACCGGGCAGACTTCAACACAATCAGTGTATTTGCAGCGAATGCAATTGTCGGTCACGACATAGGTCATGAAGAACTCCAGGATTTGCCATACGGGCGGGGCCGGGCAACCTGGAACGTCGCGCCTGTCCCCTAAGCCGGAGAGAAAGCGTGGACAGGCTTGGGAGGCAAGCACACTACCCGGCAGGTTGTGTGTCACGTATCGGCTTTACAGCAGGATTTCAAGGACAAACGATCTTCGAAAAGCTGAGGGCAGGAAGAGTTTTCTAATCCTCATCCGACATCAGCCTGTCGATTGCGCGCCGTTCCTTTTTCGTCGGTCTTCCGGAGCCGGTGGCTCGAATAGCCTGCTCATAGGGAGTGAGGCGTTTTGCCACATCCGGAGGCGGCGACAGATCCTCATAGAGCAGCTTCGCCTCCTCATAGGGTCCGCGCCGCTCGCCAGGCAGCCGGACGACGAGAATGATGTCCCGCCGCTCCAGCGTCAGCTCGACGCGATCGCCCACCTTGACCGTCTGGCTCGGCTGCCCACAACGTGTGCCATTGATACTGACGTGACCGGACTGGATATGGCTCTGCGCCAGCGAGCGCGATTTCACCATGCGCGCGAAGAACAGCCATTTGTCGATGCGCTGGCGCGAACCGCTCCCTGGCTGTGTCTCTCCACCCATGACTACTTCTTCATCTGCTCCTTGAGCGCTGCAAGCTTGGCAAAGGGCGAATCCGGATCGATCGGCTTCTCCTTGCGCGGCGGCTTCGCCTCGAAGCGCAGCGGCTGCGAATTGCTGCGGTTGTTGTTACGGTCGTTGCGATCACCACGATCCTTGCGGTCCTGACGGTCGCCGCGCTGCTCGTTGCGGTCATTGCGCGCATGCTGAGGCCTGCCCCCATCACGATTGCCGCCGTCACGATTGCCGCCTTCCCGGTTACCGTCGCGATTGCCGCCATCCCGGTTGCGGTTATTGTTGCGATTGCCGTCCCGGCCCTCGCCGCCTTCGCCACCGCCCTGGCGGCGATTGTTGCGCTCACCGCGGTCCTGACCCTGGCCTTGGCCCTGTCCGCCACGGCGGTCGCCATGGCCGCGCGCCTGGCGCTGGTTTTCGTTGCGGCCACCGAGGCGCCACAGGAGAACCGGCTTCGGCTCTGCAGCTTCGCCCGCCTCAGCCGAATCTTCGGCAACTGCAGGCGTTTCCGCAGCCACAGGTGCGGCTTCGACAGCGGGCGTTTCTTCCGAAGCGCCGTCTGCGTCATCATGGTCGGCCTTTTCAGCCGTTTCCTCTGCTGCGGCCTCAGTCACCGCCACAGCCGGAGCGGATGCTACATCCTGCGTTGCGAGGAATGCGGCTGCCTCTTCGGCCTTCACGGCATCGGCGCGGTAGCCGAGACCCTTGAGAATCTCTTCCATGTCTTCGAGCGTCGCGCCGAGAATGGACAGCATCGCCGTCGTCGTCGTGAAGCGGCGACCGTCATAGGCGCCTTCCGGACGCGTGCCCTGACCCGGCTTCCACTGCAGAAGCGGACGGATGAGATCGGCAAGACGCTCGAGGATGTCGATGCGCACGGCGCGTTTGCCGAGGAAACGGAAGCCCGCGAGCTTGTAGAACATACGTTCGAAGCTCGGATCGGTGACCACAGAGGTACGGCCGGCGGCGAGCACCGGAATGAGATCGCCGTAGCCCGGCTTGTCGAGGCCGTCATTCTTCAGCGCCCAGAGCAGGGTGATGAGCTCCGCCGGCGCCGGCTTCAGAAGCGCCGGCACGAAGATATGATAAGCGCCGAAGCGAATGCCGTAGCGGCGCATGGAGGCGCGCGCATCCTGATCAAGCGACTTCACTTCTTCCGTCACGTCGCGGCGGAAGAGCACGCCGAGATTTTCGACGAGCTGGAAGGCAAGCCCCTTGGCAAGGCCCTGCAGGTCTTCGGCGCGCGACAGATCGTCGAGCGGCTTCAGCACCGTGCTGATATGATGATTGACGAAACGCTCGATACGGGCGGCGACATGATCGCGCGCATTGCCGGTGAGCTGTTCGTCGGCCAGCAGAATGACGCGCGGACGCATCACATGATCGCTGCCCGAAAGGCGGCCCACGGGATCGCCGAGCCACCGCACCAGACCGTCAGAGCCGATCACCAGATCGGCATTGCCCGCCGCATGCAGACGCGCGGCGCGAGCTTCGAATTCGAGCCCAAGCGCCTTTTGCGACGCAGCCTGAACCGCCTTGGCGTCCGGCCCGTCCGTTCCACCGACAGGCGTAAAACGGAACCCGGTCAACTGCCCCACATGATGTCCTTCAACAAAGACATCGCCATTCACACTGATTTCAGCTTCCAGCATCGCATTCTCTCTCAGGCGCTTCATGAGCACAGATGTCCTGCGATCAACAAAGCGTTTCGTCAACCTTTCATGTAACGCATCGGACAATCGATCTTCGATTTCCCGCGTCTTTTCCTGCCAGTGTGTCGGATCGGCAAGCCAGCCGGGCCGATTCGATACATAGGTCCAGGTTCTTATCTGCGCGATTCGCGCCGAAAGCGTGTCAATTTCTCCATCTGTCCGATCCGAACGGTGAACCTGTTCGGCTAGAAACTGCTCGTTCACCGTGCCATAGCGCACTAGATCGGAAAAGAGGGTAGAAATAAGATCGGCATGTTGCGCAGGCGTTATGCGCCGATAGTCCGGCAGAGCGCAAGCCTCCCAGAGCTTTTCAACCCGCGCCGGCGTGCTAGCGAGATCAATAATTTCCGGATAGCGCGACAAATGTTCGAGCGCTTGCTGGTCGACGGCCGGCAGCGCCCGGGTCAGACCCGGCACGCGGGGGCCGGTCTCAAGGCTTGCCCGCAGAGATTGTGTCGAGGAAAAATCGAGATCCTTGGTACGCCACTGCAGAACCTTGATATTGTCGAACTCATGGCCCTCGATGCGTTGCACGAGTTCCTCGTCGAAGGGTGAAACCTGGCCGGTTACGCCAAAGGTTCCGTCACGCACATGACGGCCGGCGCGGCCAGCGATCTGGCCGAGTTCGCCGGGGTTGAGGTTGCGGAATTGATATCCGTCGAACTTCCGGTCCTGCGCGAAGGCCACATGGTCGACATCGAGATTGAGGCCCATGCCGATCGCATCGGTCGCGACGAGATATTCAACGTCGCCCTCCTGATAGAGCGCGACCTGCGCATTGCGGGTGCGCGGGCTGAGCGCTCCGAGCACGACAGCCGCACCGCCGCGCTGGCGCCGGATCAGTTCTGCAATCGCATAAACTTCGTCCGCCGAGAAGGCGACGATCGCCGAACGCTGCGGCAGCCGGGTGATCTTCTTCTGCCCGGCATAGAGAAGGTGGGAAAGCCGCGGCCGCTCCGTGACCGTAATCCCCGGCAGAAGCTGCTGCAGGATCGGCCGCATGGTGGCAGCACCCAGCAGAAGCGTCTCCTCGCGGCCGCGCAGATGAAGGATACGGTCTGTAAAAATATGGCCGCGCTCGAGATCTCCCGCGAGCTGCACTTCATCGATGGCGACGAAGGCTGCCTTGGTTTCCCGTGGCATCGCTTCGACCGTACAGACGGAGAAACGCGCATTCGGCGGCGAGATCTTTTCTTCGCCGGTCACCAGCGCCACGTTATGGGCGCCGACCTTTTCGACCACGCGCGTATAGACTTCGCGCGCCAGCAGGCGGAGCGGCAGGCCGATGACACCCGTACCATGCGCCACCATGCGTTCGATCGCATAATGGGTCTTGCCGGTATTGGTCGGCCCGAGCACCGCGGTCACGCCGCGCCCGCTCAGTATCATCGGCTGCGAAGTCAGGGTCATGTTCCATGCAAGTGAGGCGGTGACGCCCCAGGGTCAAGTCGGAGCTGCGAATGAGGCACAGAACACATGGACAGCCGAAGCTCCAAACGCAAGGGCAGATTTGAAATAGACTTTGGATTGAGCATGGAAGTCACAGCCCGCTAAGTCTTTGATTTAAGATTCGGAACAGCTTGAGAACGAATCGGAGACGAATCGCTGACTCCGGCTGATTCAGCTTTTGTTCACGGCTAAGTATTGATTTTGAATCGCTTTTTTACACTAGATGCTGAATCTGTAGACTCGCATGAGAACAAATGTTGGCAACCGCGATTAACGCTTCTTGCCGCATCGTAAAAACGCAAAGGTCAAGCCCGAAATTAACGCTTCGACCAAAGCCGGAACGAATCGGAGACGAATCGCTGATGTCGAGGTTTTCCCTTTTCGTTCACGGCGAGATCTTGTGGGCGTTTTCGCCACCGATCCCAAGATACGGGTTCCGGGTTTGCGCAGCCATTCCGAGCTGTTGGATCGCGTTAATCTTTTGCATGCCGAATTTACGGAACCTTAAACAGGCCGGCGCCGGTGGGCCGATGAAAAGCCGTGGCTGATCAAAGCCGGAACGAATCGCTGACGAATCGGAGACATTTTCATTTTCCCGCTTTGTTCACCGCAACATATTGTATTCAAAGAAAGTTTTAACCATAGCTTGAAAATGCCCGATAGCATTTCGCCGACTTGCTTTCGAAGGAACCGGCTAAATTCGGCTTCTGTCGCAATGGGCGATAACGCCGCCGTGATATTCTGAGAGTTTAGCCGGGAACAAAAAACGCGGAAGTGGGTTTCTTGTCCAGTCGAAATGAGAATGAGGCAGGACAGACACCATGCTTGGCACGATACTTCTTATTATCCTTATTCTGTTATTGGTCGGCGCCTTGCCGAATTGGGGTTATAGCCGCGGCTGGGGCTATGGACCTTCCGGTGGTTTGGGGTTAGTTCTCGTCATCATTATCATTCTTGTACTGATGGGCCGAATTTAAAGGCCGGTAACCTGGGGAGTTAGACATGAAAAAGATTGTTCTTAGCTGCGCTCTCATTGGCGCTCTCGCCTCCTGCACTCCGACGGAGCAGGGCACGGCGATTGGTGCGGGCACGGGCGCCATCATCGGCGGCGCCGTCAGCAACAGCTGGGGTGGCGCGGCAGTCGGCGCAGTCGCCGGCGGTCTGACAGGCGCGTTGATCGGCCATTCGGTCGAACGTCAAGGCTACTGCATCTATCGCGACCGTTACGGCCGCCGTTACGAAGCGCGTTGCCGCTAATCAGCATCGGCCCATCGGAAATTTTGAACGGGCGCTTCGGCGCCCGTTTTTCTTGCGCGCTTTTGTCGTCAACACCGCGTTGACGATCGGTCGCTGAAGTCAAATCTACTGCGCCGCCAGGACCAAGCGCATATTCCTTTCAACATCGCAAGGGCAGCGCATGTGCCGCCCGTGAATGAAAAGGAACGCTACCATGGCCCAGATTTTCCTGAATTCCGCCGTCGCCGTCCTGATCGCCTCGGCTTTCCTCACGACGGCAGTCGCTGCTCTCCGCAGCCAGGACCGCGCCGTCCAGAAAGTGCCCGTCAAAGCCAATAGACGGCGTCATCCAAACGCCTGACAGCATCAATGAACCGAACCGCGTGATGGCAACTATCCGAGTGCCCGTCCGCAGGGGGACACGACCATGAACAGGATCATCGCAATCGCCGCCCTCATCACCATTGCCCTCGCGGCCTATGGCGCATCTGCCGGCCCCTATGACAGTGCCGGCGGCTTCCCGAGCAGCTACGCCCACAGCCAGAAGAAATAGGTTCAGACGAAGAACTGACCGCCATTGGCCGTCAACGTCGAACCGGTAATGAAACCGGCATCGTCGGAAATGAGGAAGGTCACGCACCGCGCGATCTCCTCGGGTTCACCGAGGCGCCCAACCGGGATTTGGGGAATGATCTTCTCATTCAGCACCTTTTCCGGCACCGCAAGCACCATTTCCGTCCCAATATAACCGGGGCAGATGGCATTGACGGTGATGTTCTTGGCCGCACCTTCCTGGGCAAGCGCCTTGGTAAATCCGAGGTCGCCGGCTTTGGCGGCAGAATAGTTCACCTGCCCCATCTGGCCCTTCTGGCCGTTGATGGAGGAGATATTGACGATGCGGCCGAAGCTGCGGTCACGCATGCCGCTCCAGACATGGTGCGTCATGTTGAAGAGGCCGGTGAGGTTGGTATTGATCACCTCATGCCACTGCTGCGGCGTCATCTTGTGAAACATCGCATCGCGCGTGATGCCGGCATTGTTGATGAGGATCTCGACCGGACCGAGTTCGGCCTGGACCCTCGCAATACCTTCGCCGCAGGCAACATAGTCAGACACGTCCCACTTGAAGACCGGGACGCCGGTAACATCGTGAAATGCCTTGGCCCTTTCATCATTGCCAGCATAGCTGGCAGCAACCTTATAGCCGGCATTCTTTAGCGCCATCGAAATCGCCGCGCCGATGCCGCGCGTACCACCAGTGACCAAAGCCACTCTGCTCATGTTCCGCTCCCCAGTTGTTGTCAACCCGCTCTCGGGCAGGCCTCAAGAAACATGCATAGTACGCTATTTACATTGCCTCGAAGCACATCGCGACACCCATGCCGCCGCCGATGCATAGCGTCGCGAGACCCTTTTTGGCGCCGCGGCGCTTCATTTCGAAGAGGAGCGTATTGAGAACGCGCGCACCCGAAGCGCCGATCGGATGACCGATCGCAATCGCGCCGCCATTGACGTTGACGATATTGGGATCCCAGCCGAGATCCTTGTTTACGGCGCAGGCTTGGGCCGCGAAGGCTTCATTAGCCTCGACGAGGTCTAGATCGCCGACGGACCAGCCGGCCTTTTCCAGCGCCTTGCGGGAGGCAGGGATCGGGCCAGTCCCCATGACCTGCGGATCGACACCGGCTGTCGCCCAGGAAACGATGCGGGCAAGCGGCTGGATGCCGCGTCGCGACGCTTCCGCTTCGCTCATCAGCACGGCTGCGGCAGCGCCGTCGTTGAGACCGGAGGCATTCGCCGCTGTCACCGTGCCATCCTTGTCGAAGGCGGGCCGCAGCTTGGCCATAGCCTCCAGCGTCGCGCCGTGGCGGATATATTCGTCGGCATCGACGGTTACGTCACCCTTGCGGCCTTGAATGACAAAGGGAACGATTTCGTCCCTGAAGCGGCCAGCCTTCTGCGCGGCTTCGGCCTTGTTCTGCGAGCTGACGGCGAACTGGTCCTGATCATCGCGCGAAAGCTGCCATTGGCGTGCGATATTTTCTGCAGTAACGCCCATGTGATAGCCGTAAAAGGCGTCGGTTAGACCGTCCTTGATCATGGTGTCGATCATCTTCATGTCGCCCATCTTCACGCCGCCGCGCAAATGCGCCGCGTGTGGCGCCATCGACATGGATTCCTGACCGCCGGCGACGATGATCTTCGCATCGCCGAGCGCGATCTGCTGCATACCGAGGGCAACGGCGCGCAGGCCGGAACCGCAGAGCTGGTTGACGCTCCAGGCCGTCGCTTCCTTGGGAACACCGGCCTTCATCGCCGCCTGGCGAGCGGGGTTCTGGCCCTCGCCGGCCTGCAGGACCTGGCCAAGGATGACCTCGTCCACGTCTTCGGGAGAAACACCTGCCCGCTCCAGCGCGCCCTTGATGGCGGCCGCGCCGAGCTCGTGCGCGGGAATTGTGCCGAAAGCACCGTTAAAGGAACCGACAGCGGTGCGCGCTGCGCTGGCGATGACGACGGATGAACTGCTCATGGGGTGGTTTCCTCGTTTCTCATCACACATATAAGTGGAAACTGACAAAGCTGCAGGCGCAAGTCAAATGCCAAGACTATTCCACCATTTGCTGCAGCGCCCTCGAATGGATTTATCCGTACAGGGAAAGGGGTTGCCGCATCGCACAAAGAGATTGTCACCGCCCTTCTTTTGCGTCTACAGTCTCTGGTGGAGGAGTATCCATACAATCAGACGGGGTTCGGGAGACTGATATGGCGAAGACTGAGGGTCAGATCGTAATCAAGAAATATGCCAATCGCCGCCTCTATAATACAGGCACCAGCACCTATGTGACGCTGGAAGACCTGGCGGAGATGGTGAAGAAGGGGGAGGATTTTGTCGTCCAGGACGCCAAAAGCGGTGACGACATCACGCATTCGGTACTGACCCAGATTATTTTCGAGCAGGAATCGAAGACCGGCAACACGCTGCTTCCGATCTCCTTCCTGCGTCAGCTGATCACCTACTACGGCGACCAGATGCAGATGGTCGTTCCGAGCTTCCTGGAACATTCCATGCGCGCTTTCACGGAACAGCAGTCGCAGATTCGTGAGCAGGTGAACCGTGCCTTCGGTGAAACGCCGCTCAGCAAGAACCTGCAGCTTCCCATGCAAATGGTCGAGGAGCAGGTCCGCCGGAATACCGAGATGTTCCAGCAGGCCATGCAGATGTTCTCACCCTTCATGACACCGCCGCCGAAGGAAAGCCGCAAGGCAGAGGCGAAGGACATCGACGAGCTGAAGGAACAGCTTCGCGCGCTGCAGAACAAGCTCGACAACCTATAGGCCGATCGAAACGTCCCGGCCGGCGCTGCGGATCGACACCGCAAAGCCGCCGATCACGTCGATCAGCGCAATGGTCATCAGGATGAAGAAGACCTGGGTCGCCGCATCCTGGACGAGAAGAAACTCGACCAGGAAAGCGATGAAGACCAGCATCGATAGCATGTGGTTGATGAGGTTGCCGGAAGCGTTCCGGGTCGCCTTCAGGATCTCGATGAAGAGTACGACGAGCGCCACGACGATGAAGAGATCGCCGAGCGCCATGCTCCAGATTGCGCCCGAAAGCATCGACAGCACGATCACATCGTGCTGGAGCGAGGGAATTCCGCCGCCGCCCATCAGGCCCAGCATCGCCAGATTGTAAAGAATAAATGGAATAACCATCAGCGGCATTGCGGTAATCATGCAGAAAAATCTCCCTGATCTCTAGGGAATACTGCCTGACATCACCGCCTCACTTCAAGGCACTGAAGATTATAATAATCTTGAAAAGAAAAAGGCCGGCGTCGAGCCGGCCTTCAAAACTTTCATCGGACAAGCCGCATAAAGAATTATGCGTTTTCCTTCGGTGTCAGAACCTGACGGCCACGGTACATACCGGTTTTCAGATCGATATGGTGCGGGCGACGCAGTTCGCCGGAGTTCTTGTCTTCGACATAGGTCGGAGCCTTCAGCGCATCAGCCGAACGGCGCATGCCGCGCTTGGACGGGCTCGTTTTTCTCTTCGGTACAGCCATTTCTCTTACTCCACTTGCGGGCAAAACATTCCCACGGCCAGACTGGCGGCCGAAACGGACATGTCGCGATTTCGGAATTTTGCGCGCTTATACATGCAAGGGGCGGTCTTGACCAGTCCCCATATGTATTTTTTGCGATGCCTCTAGTTCTCCGCTCAGACTTCGTCTTCCGGTACGATCCACGGCTCGGCTCGCGCTGCTTCTTCCCACTTCCGCCAGGCCGGGTGCGCCTTCATCGCGTTCATATAAGCCAGTATATCGGCGCTGCTGACGAGATCATAGATATCGAAGCGATTGACGACGGGCGCAAACATCGCATCCGCTCCGCCGAAGGCACCGAAGAGGAACGGCCCACCGGATTTCTGCAGAAGATCGCGCCAGATCGTCTCAATCCGGCTAATATCAGCGGAGACGCCATCAGGCAGCGCGATCTTGCCCTTCGGCCGGCGGATATTCATCGGGCAAGCGCTGCGCAGCGCCCGGAAGCTCGACATCATCTCCATGGAGGCCGAACGGGCGAGCGCCCGCTCGGCACGATCCTTCGGTAGCAACCCGGCATCTGGGTAAAGCTCGGCTACATATTCGATGATCGCGAAGGATTCCCAGATCTTCAGCGCACCATGCTGCAGCAGGGGCACATGGCCGCTCGGCGAGACCGCCTTGATGTTGGGATTGCCGTTTGGATAATCGAAGGGGATCAGCACCTCTTCGAAATCGATGCCGACGCCCGTCAGCGCCATCCATGGCCGGAACGACCAGGAAGAGTAGTTCTTGTTGGCGATATAGAGCGTCAGCTTGTCCATGGTGTGTTCCTGTCAGGGTTCGAAATCGAAGATCAGCAGTTCGTGGAAGTGGTTCATATCCTCGAACACACAGAAGGCCGGCGGGTTGAGTTCCAGTACAGGCGCCCCGCTGCGGATATCCTCTGTCACCTCGTCAAGCATTGCCTGCCAGCGCGGCAGCGCCTCGTCTTCCAGCCGCTCGATCGCATAGGTGAAGGTCATGTGGAACTTGTAATTCTCATGGTTGGGCTGACGGTAACCGAGGAGATCGGCGAATGCGTCGCGCCAGGCGCGCATAACCTTGCGGTCATCCTCTGTCGCACCCTCGAGGAGCAAGCCGGACGGACGAGCTTCGACGATCGCGACCTTGAAGGGATCAAACATTTTGAAGCCCTCGAGCCGCGCGCCCATGAGCTCCGTCATGTCATCGATCGGCGTATCGAGCGGAATATTATCAGGCCAATGGTTCTCCTTGCGGCCGGTCTCGATCACGCCTTCAAAAAGCGTCATATGGAGGCTGGTGATTGGCGTGAAGATGAATTGTGATGCCTCGGGCATCGCCAGATATCTCTCACGCGCTTCGATAAGCACCTGCTGCGTTCGTGAGCCCCTCGGGGGATGGCAGACGATCGTGTTACCCTGCTCCGGCAGGAAGCCGCCGAGCTTGTGATAGCGAGAGCCGAGATGCCGCGGCGGAGCCGGATTATGGGTCTTCGAATACTGAAGAAGCTCGGGCGAAAGTGTCGTGGTGGTCATGGGCGACTCGGGGCTTTGATTTCTGATGCATTCGCCCATATGGCAGGATCAAGAATGTCAGATGACGCTTGCCGCTTCCAACGACAAGTTCTGATTCAATCATAGATGCACTTGATGTAATCGCCCGAGCCCTGCGCCCGCCGTTCGATGAGCGCTGCAAGCCTGCGCAGCCCTCGTCCGGGTTTTCCGGCATTGCGATCGATAGGGTTCGGTAGCGAAACCGCAAGCAACGATGCCTGGCGGCGCGTAAGCTTCGAGGCAGGCACCTTGAAGTGATATTGCGCAGCCGCCTCGATACCGTAAATGCCTGGCCCCCATTCGGCGATATTGAGATAAATCTCCATCAGCCGTCGCTTCGACCAAACGAAGTCGGAACCGACGGCCAGCGGTAGTTCCAATCCCTTGCGGATGAAGGAGCGGCTGTTCCAGAGGAAGAGGTTCTTCGCCGTCTGCATGGGAATGGTGCTGCCGCCGCGCGTCTCCTGGCCCTTCAGCGTATCTTCGACCAGCATACGCATCTCGCCCCAATCGACACCGCCGTGAAAGCAATATTGCCCGTCTTCCGACATCATCACCGATTGCACGAGCACAGGCGCAACATCGTCAATCGACACCCACCGCCGGTCATAGCCGCGGAGAAGCACGAGGTCGCGCAGCATAAGCGTCGAAACCGGATGGATGAAGGGCAGCAGATAGAGAAGGATCAGCACATAGGGAAAAAGCAGCACTGCCAGAACGGCAAGAACAATGCGCTTCAGCACCTGGCGGTCTCCAACCCAGCGCCGGCGAACCGGCGCATCGACGCTCTCCTCTGTCTGCGGCGCTATATCCAATGTCCCAGTCCGATTTCGCCCTTGTCGTTGTCATACCGCCTGAAAACCGTCATTGCCAGAGTGCAGCGGAAATCTTGACGCTGTGATCGACAATTCCGTTGCCAGCAGCCGTTCTGCCGTGCCAAAGAGCGCGCATGGACGCTAAGCGGGAAACATTCGAGACACGGTTGAAAAACAGCGCCGCCGAGATCGAGGCGCTGCTCGATCTCCTGCTCTCTCCTAACGTACTGTCCGACGAGATCGCCCGTCCCGACCTCTTGCGTAGCGCCATGCACTACGCCGTCCTGAATGGCGGCAAACGCCTGCGTCCATTCCTTGTCGTGGAAAGCGCAGCACTTCTCGGCGGCAACAGGCAGGCAGCACTTCGCGTCGGCGCAGCACTCGAATGCATCCATTGCTATTCGCTCGTTCACGACGATCTGCCGGCTATGGACGACGACGACCTGCGCCGCGGCAAGCCGGCGGTACACATCAAATTCGACGAAGCGACTGCCATTCTGGCCGGCGATAGCCTGCTGACCTACGCCTTCGACATCATCGCCGCGTCGGAAACCGACCTGCCAGACCGCAGCAAGACAGAACTCGTTCTGGCGATCGCCCGCGCCGCTGGCCTCGGCGGCATGGCCGGCGGGCAGGCCCTTGATCTTGCAGCGGAAAAGCAGGCGCCCGATGAAGCTGGCATCATCCGCCTGCAGGCGATGAAGACAGGTGCGCTGATCCGCTTCGCCTGCGAGGCCGGCGCCATCATTGCCGGCGCTTCGGCCGAAGACCGGCAGCGCCTGCGCCGCTTCGGCGAAAAGATCGGCCTCGCCTTCCAGCTTGCCGATGATATTCTCGACCTGATCTCCGATATCAAGACAATGGGCAAGGCGACCGGCAAGGATGCCGCACGCGGCAAGGGAACGCTGGTGGCACTTCACGGCATGGAATGGGCGGAGAAGCGCCTGCGTCAGCATGTCGAGGACGCGGAAGAACTGCTCGCTCCCTATGGAGAGCGCGCCGCATTGCTGATCACCGCTGCCCACTTCGTGGCCGAACGCAAGAGCTGAGACAGGAGAAGGGCGGTACCATCCAGCCCCAAGTCGTCGAAAAGCGGAATGATTACTCCGCTGCCGTCTTCTGGCCGAAACGTTTCTCGATATAGTCGATGACGAGCGCCTCGAAATCCGAGGCGATATTTGGGCCGCGCAGCGTCAGGGCCTTCTTGCCGTCGATGAAGACGGGGGCAGCCGGCGTCTCGCCGGTGCCCGGAAGCGAAATGCCGATATCGGCATGTTTGCTTTCGCCCGGTCCATTGACGATACAGCCCATGACGGCGACATTGAGCGCTTCCACACCCGGATATTTCTCACGCCAGATTGGCATATTCTTGCGAATGTCGTTCTGGATGTTCTGCGCGAGTTCCTGGAATACCGTCGAGGTCGTGCGCCCACAGCCGGGACAGGCCGCGACGACGGGCACAAACTGGCGGAAACCCATGACCTGCAGCAGTTCCTGCGCCACCTGCACCTCGCGGGTGCGGTCACCATTCGGCTCCGGCGTCAGCGAAATGCGGATCGTATCGCCGATGCCGTTCTGCAGCACATAGCCCATCGCAGCCGAAGAGGCGACGATGCCCTTGGTGCCCATGCCGGCTTCGGTCAAGCCGAGATGCAGCGCATGGTTGGAGCGTTCGGCGAGCATGGAATTGACGGCGATCAGATCCTGAACCTGGCTGACCTTGGCCGACAGGATGATGCGGTTGCGCGGCAGACCGATCTCTTCGGCAAGCTGGGCTGAAAGCAGCGCGGACTGCACGATCGCCTCGTGCGTCACCTGTCGGGCCGAAAGCGGCGATCCCTCGGCCTGGTTCTTGTCCATCAGCTGCGTCAGCAGTTCCTGGTCCAGCGAACCCCAGTTGACCCCGATGCGCACCGGTTTGTTATAGCGGATCGCCATCTCGATGATTTCGGCGAACTGCTTGTCTTTCTTGTCCTTGAAGCCGACATTGCCGGGATTGATGCGATACTTCGCCAGCGCTTCGGCGCAGGCCGGATGATCGGCAAGCAGCTTGTGGCCGATATAGTGGAAGTCGCCGATCAGTGGCACATCCATGCCGAGGCGCAGCAGCCGCTCGCGGATCTTCGGCACGGCGGCAGCGCTTTCGTCGCGGTCGACGGTGATACGCACCAGCTCCGAGCCGGCGCGATGGAGTGCAGCCACCTGCGCAACCGTGGAATCCACATCCGCCGTATCCGTGTTGGTCATGGATTGCACGACGACCGGCGCACCGCCGCCGACGATGACACCGCCGACATCGACGGCAACGGAAGCGCGGCGCGGTTTCGGATCGAAATCGAAAGCAGACATAAAGAGCTCTTGCACCCGGAAAACAGAGCCTTTCAGGTGGATCAAGCCCGCGAGCTTGTCAACCGCCCCGTATATCACTTTTGTTTGGAGGCGGCTCAGTGGCCGCCACCCGAAACCCCGTCGGCATATTGCGCGAGCCTGGAGAATGCGAGAACGACGAGCAGCAGCACCGGCAGTGCCATGAAGACGGCCGCAAAACCCACATGCTCGGCCACGAAGCCGATCACCGAAGGCGCCACTAGCATGCCGGAATAGCCCAGGGTCGTGACGACGGAGATGCCGATACCGGGCTTCAGGCCGGGGATGTTGCCCGCCGCCGAAAAGGCGATCGGCACCATGTTCGAAATACCAATACCGCAAAGCGCGAAGCCGATGATGGCGATTTCGGCATCCGGCGCAAGGCTCGCAAGCAGCATGCCGACGATGGCAAAGAGCGTGCAGATGCGCAGCGTCTTGACCCCGCCGAGACGATCGCGGACGAGATCGCCGGCAAAGCGCATGGTCGCCATGGCCGCCGAGAAGGCCGCAAAGCCGAGGCCGGAGAGGGCAACCGACGCACCCATTTCCTGCCTGAGATAAAGCGCACCCCAGTCGAGGACAGCACCTTCCGGCACCATGCAGAACAGCGCCATAACACCGAGCAGCCAGGGCAGCGGCACCATCGGCAGCTTCGTCTTCTCCTTTTTGGTATCGGGATGCGGCGGATCGGCCAGGACCATCGGCCAGGCGACGGCAAGGAAGACAGCGGCCAGCACGGTCGCCAGTTCTGCGTGGCCGAGAATGCCGAGCTTGGAGATCACCAGGCCGCCAAGGCCGGAGCCGATCAGGCCGCCAAGGCTCCAGAACGCATGGCAGGATGACATGATCGCGCGGCGCATGGATTTTTCCACCGCCACGGCATTGGCGTTCATTGCCACGTCCATCGCGCCCATGAAACCGCCGAACAGAAAGAGCGAGATCGCCCCTGTGATGACATTGGGAGCCAGCGTCAGCGCCAGAAGCATTGGCAGCAAACACACGGCGAGCACCCGCACGACAACGCGTGAACCATGCTTGGCGATCTGCGCGCCGGCGATTGGCATCATCACCAGCGAGCCGAAACCGAAGACGAGGATCATCAGCCCAAGCTCGAACTTGGTGAGTCCCAGCCGCTCGGCAAAGTCGGGAATCTTCGGCGCCCAGCAGCCGACGACGAAACCATTCATGAGAAAGAGCAGCGAGACCGCCGCTCTGCTCCTTGTAATGAAGCCGCTCCGTACCCACGGCGCTGCACTCACATTATTATCCATTTCCTTGTCTTTCCTCTTGATCAGGCTTGCCTGCCCGATCCCCGTAAAAGGCGGAACGGTCTCAAGCCGTCTTGCCCGCAATGATCGTCCGGCACCCGCGTGCACGGTATTGTTCGAGCATGGCGGCATCCGCATCGTGCTCGACAATAAGGCATTCGCAATGCGCGACCGGCAGAACGCTGTGTGGCGCAGCCGTACCGAATTTTTCCGATGTCGCAGCTACCATGACCCGCTTGCTCCTGGATGTGGCGAACCTCTTGAACTCCGCATCCTCGAAGCCGAAAGTCGTCAAACCCGCCTCGATATCGACGCCGCAGGCGCCCAGGATGCAGACGTCGGGCGCTAGCTGCTCCATGTCCCGCAATGCCTTGGCGCCAAGCGAACCGCCGGTTTGACGGTCGACTAGACCGCCGATCAGGATGACGTTGACACCGGGCTTCTCGATCAGGGCCGCGGCAATCGCCGGCGCGTTTGTGGCGGCGGTCAACGGAAGATCGGCCGGCAAAGCGTTGGCAATCGCCAGATTGGTGCTGCCGGCATCGAAGAATACCGTCGTACCTGCAACGATCTCCTCTGCCGCGGCGCGGGCCAGCGCCTGTTTCCGTTCGGCAGCAAAGCTCATGCGCTGGGTCAGGCTTCCGTGCGCCGGCGAAATCGGCAATGCTCCGCCATATACCCTCTCGCAGAGCCCTGCCGCTGCCATCTCGCGCAGATCGCGCCGTACCGTATCCTCCGAGACCCCGAATTCGACTGCCAATTCCGCAGCCAGCACGCGGCCATGCGTCTTGAGCCGCTCGGAAATGACAGTCTGGCGTTCCCGCAACAAGAAATCTTGCATGTTTATACCGGATCAATCCTTCAAAATCTAAAAACATGCATAAACACTGACGAACATGCACGCAACATGCACGATCACACGTTTTCTGACGCTCTGAAACAAAGCTCCACGAACAGGGCGAAATCTCGCATATTGACCGGCTTCAGGGGCAGGACTATCGATCAGGCATTCCCGATTCCCGCCGGCATAGCCCGCCTCTGGTACATCCCCGTGAAAAACTCCGTCAGCCTGGGCATCCTGCTCACGACCGCCGCCTATATGGCGTTCACTTTCCATGATGCGATCGTCAAGGTTTTGACGGCGAGCATTCCCGTCTGGCAGATCCTGTTCTTCCGCAGTCTCACTATCCTTCTCGGCTGCCTCGCCTATGGCCGCAGCAAGCTTGTGCATCAGGCGATCACCTCGCCGATCATCAAGCCGATGATTGCCCGTAGCATCCTTCTGCTCTGTGCCTGGCTTTCATACTACACTGCCGCAAGTCATCTGCAGCTCGCCGAGGTCACGACGCTCTATTACGCAGCACCCGTCGTCGGCACCTTGCTCGCCTGGTTCATCTTGAAGGAAGAGGTCACCCCCGCCCGTTGGCTTGCGGTCGGTGTCGGCTTCGTCGGCGTGCTCATCGCCTGCAATCCGGTTGGGCTCACGATCTCCTGGCCGGTCTATCTGGCGTTGCAGGCGGCCGTACTCTGGGCTTCCGCCATGGTATTGCTGCGCAAAACCTCGCTGCATGAGAAGACTATCATCCAGCTTGCGGTCTCCAACGTCTTCTTCCTCATAATGACCGGTATTGCCGTGATCTACACCTGGCAGACCCCAACCCTCACGCAACTCGCCCTGCTCATCGGTACCGGTGTCGTCGCCGGTTGCGCCCAGTTCGCCCTCTTTGAAGGCATGCGTCAGGCTCCAGTGTCGGTGCTCGCGCCCTTCGAATATACATCGCTCGTCTGGGCCTTCATCCTCGGCTATCTGATTTGGGCTGATGTACCCACGCAGAATGTCGTTGTTGGTGCGGTGATGATTCTTGGCGCGGGCTTGATCATCATCGTCAGCGAAAAATTGCGTCGTCGCGCCGTGGCCTGATACCGGTTTCAGCCGGATTCGTGGTTAGAGTGGCAGCTTGAGAAAAATATTCGCAGTTGCTGCTTTTATTTGCAGTTTTCTACGCTTTCGATACCGCAATTTTCTGCGATGTATCGACCATCCGAAGACAATCTTCCCAAGGATGGATAGAACAATGAACTGGTTGAAAACCGTCGCCGCCGCCGCCCTCATTCAGGCTGCAGCCCTGCTGCCCGCCCATGCCGGCGAAAACCTCAGCGCCATCAAGTCTGCCGGCGTCTTCAAGATCGGCACGGAAGGCACCTATGCGCCCTTCACCTATCATGACGAAAGCGGCAAGCTCGTCGGCTTCGACGTCGAGATCGGCGAAGCGGTGGCCGCCAAGCTCGGCGTCAAGGCGGAGTTCATCGAAGGCAAATGGGACGGCCTGATCGCCGGCCTCGACGCCAAGCGTTATGACACCGTCATCAACCAGGTCGGTATCACCGACGCGCGCAAGCAGAAGTACGACTTCTCCGAACCCTATATCGCGTCGAAGGCCGTACTGATCGTTCGCGACGGCGACGACAGCATCAAGACCTTCGCCGATCTCAAGGGCAAGAAGTCCGCCCAGTCGCTGACCAGCAACTTCGGCAAGATCGCCACGGAAGCGGGCGCCGAACTCGTCGGCACCGACGGCTTCGATCAGTCGATCCAGCTCGTCCTGACGAAGCGCGCCGACGCAACGATCAACGACAGCCTCTCCTTCCTCGACTTCAAGAAGCACAAGCCGGACGCTCCGGTGAAGATCGTCGCCCAGCAGGAAAATGCCGACTATTCCGGCGTCATCATCCGCAAGGGCGAGCCGGAACTGCTCGAAGCGATCAACAAGGCGCTCGCCGACATCAAGGCTGACGGCACCTACAAGAAGATCGCCGACAAGTATTTCGGCCAGGACGTTTCGAAGTAAGTCCTGACACCGGCGGTTTCGCGCTGCCGCCATATCATTTATAGCTGCATGAGAAAGCGTCCGGCGAACACTCGCCGGACGCGTCTTTTCTTGAGGACACGCCCTTGCCGCACTGGCTCCAACTGATGGCGGAATCGCTTCCCTCGCTCCTCTGGGCGGGGCTGATCTTCACCATCCCCTTGACCCTGCTTTCCTTCGCCTTCGGCCTGATCCTGGGCCTGATCACCGCGATCGCCCGCCTTTTCGGACCCGCGCCCGTTGCGGCCATTGCTCGTTTCTATGTCTGGGTCATCCGCGGCACACCACTGCTCGTCCAGCTCTTCGTGATCTTTTATGGCCTGCCGAGCATCGGCATCCTGCTTGACGCCTTCCCGGCAGCGCTGATCGGCTTCACGCTGAATATCGGCGCCTACAGCTCCGAAATTATCCGCGCCGTCATCTCCTCTGTGCCTAAGGGCCAATGGGAAGCGGCCTATTCTATCGGCATGAGCTGGCGCCAGGCCATGAACCGCACCATCCTGCCGCAAGCCGCCCGCGTCGCAGTACCGCCGCTGTCGAATACCTTCATTTCACTGGTCAAGGATACCTCGCTCGCAGCAGCCATCACAGTACCCGAGCTCTTCCAGGCCGCGCAGCGCATCGTCGCGACCACCTACGAACCGCTGATCCTTTATATCGAGGCGGCGCTGATCTATCTCGCCTTGAGCTCCGTACTCTCGACGCTGCAGCAGCGGCTGGAGCGTCGCTTCGCCCGTTATGGCGGAATGCTGGAGGCAAATGCATGATCGAGCTTTCCAATATCGAAAAGCGCTTCGGCGACGCCGTCATCTTGAAAGATATCAGCATCCGCATCCCGGAAGGCAGCGTCACCGCCCTAGTCGGCCCCTCCGGCGGCGGCAAGAGCACCCTGCTCCGCTGCATCAATCTCCTGGAAATCCCGACCGTAGGCACCATCCGCCTCGGCGAAGAAACGCTTTCTTTCACGCCCGGCAAGCGTGTCGGCTGGCAGGCAATCCAGAAGATCCGTCGCCAGACCGGCATGGTGTTCCAGAACTTTCAGCTATTTCCGCATCAGACGGCGATCGAAAACGTCATGGAAGGTCTGGTCACAGTCCTGAAATGGCCAAGGGAAAAGGCGCGAGAACGCGCCATGGAACTGCTGACCAAGGTCGGCATGGCGCACAAGACCGATGCCTGGCCCTCGACGCTCTCCGGCGGCCAGCAGCAGCGCGTGGCGATCGCCCGCGCGCTTGCACCTTCGCCGCGCGTATTGCTCTGCGACGAGCCGACGTCCGCGCTTGATCCTGAACTGTCAGCGGAAGTGGTGGATGTGCTGGGCCAGCTTGCCCGCGAAGGTACGACCATGGTCATGGCGACCCATGATCTCAGACTCGCCTCCAAGATTGCCAATGACGTGGTTTTTCTGGAGGCCGGCAGCGTGGTGGAAACAGGCAGCGCCAGAGCGATCTTCAACACGCCGGAGAAGGAGCGCACCAAGCGCTTCATCTCTACCATCAACGCCGCTCATACCTACGATATTTGAGGCGATGCCGGGATGGGAACATCCCGGCATACGAAAATTCCGATCAGGCGGCCGTGACGACGGCACGTGCTGCCTTCAGCGCATTGCCCCACCAGGTCAGCTGATCGAGCAAGTTCTTGGCGGCTTCGTTCAGATGCGCGTAATCGCCGAGGCTCTTGCCTTCCTTCAGAACGGCAAGATATTCGCTGAACGCGATGTGAACCCCCGTCCTGACAGAAGCTGCACTCATTTCAACGAAGACCAGACGAAGCTGCTCGACGGCGCGTGCACCGCCGACGCCGCCGTAACCGACGAAGCTGACCGGCTTATGGATGAATTCGCCGAGATCGATCGCGTTCTTCAGAACAGCCGTCGGAGCATGGTTATATTCGGCGACCGTGAAGATGAAGCCGTCGAATTCGCGCAGCTTCTTCTTCCAGCGCTCGGCGGTTTCGCTTTCCGCCGTGGTGGCGCGCTCTTCGCCGAAGAAATGCATCGGGTAGTCGAGAAGATCGAGAACTTCGACTTCGAGATCGGAACGCTGGCCGACGAGCCCGGCGATCCACTTGGCCGGATGTTCAGCGAAACGGCCAATACGCGTGCTGCCGACGATGACGGCAATCTTCAACTTGCTCATGAGATGGTCCCTGATTGGTCTTGGGGGCGGTAATGGGAGCTGAAGTCTATGAGAAAGCCTCCTCGCCCGGCAAGGCGAGAAGGCTGCTAACTCATAGAAAAATCAGCTTTTTAACGACACGATCATACACAGTCGGGTGATGTCAGAAACGATTGTCCGTCGTCTTCTTAACCGGCATAGACGACGAGCAGATCCTTGGCGTCGATCTGGTCGCCGGCCTTGACCAGGACTTCAGAAATCGTGCCGTCCTTTTCCGCATGCAGCGCCGTTTCCATCTTCATCGCCTCGATGGAGACGAGTACGTCACCGGCACTGACGACCTGGCCAGGTGCAATGAAGACACGCGAGATGACGCCTGGCATTGGCGCCCCGACATGAACGGCATTGCCGGCTTCCGCCTTGCGACGAGCCGCAGCCCCCGAAGCGCCGTGCGCCCGATCCGGCACCTTGATGCGACGCGGTTGACCGTTGAGTTCAAAGAAGACGGTGACCATGCCCTGGCTATCGGTGCCGCTCATGGCCTGGTTCACGATGACCAGCGTCTTGCCCTTTTCGATATCGGCAAACAGCTCTTCGCCATCCTTGAGGCCGTAGAAATAGGAGGGCGTCGGTAGCACCGAGACGGGGCCGTAGGTATCGGCGGCCAGAGCGAAATCGGTGAAGACCTTGGGATACATGAGGTAGGAGGCAAACTCGAAGTCGCTGACCTCACGCTCCAGCTTGGTCTCGATCGCCTTGCGCTCCGCGTCGAGGTCGGCATCGTCAAGCAGCGAGCCGGGACGGACCGTATAGGGCTGCTCGCCCTTCAGCGCCTTCTTCTGCAGCGCCTCCGGCCATCCTGACGGAGGCTGGCCGAGATCGCCCTTCAGCATGGAGACGACCGATTCCGGGAAAGAGACTTCCTTCTCAGCGCTGACCACATCGGCAACCGTCAGGTCTTGGCTCACCATCATCAGCGCCATATCACCAACGACCTTGGACGAGGGCGTCACCTTGACGATATCACCGAACATTTGGTTTGCGTCGGCATAGGCCTGTGCCACCTGGTGCCAGCGGGTCTCGAGCCCCAGCGAACGGGCCTGTTCCTTGAGGTTGGTGAACTGACCGCCCGGCATTTCGTGCAGGTAGACTTCCGATGCCGGTCCCTTGAGGTCACTCTCGAAGGCCGCATACTGATTGCGAACCGCTTCCCAATAGAAGGAGATGCGGCGGATCCATTCCGGATCGAGGCCCGGATCGCGCTCGGAGCCACGCAGCGCTTCGACGATGGAGCCGAGGCAGGGCTGCGAGGTATTGCCTGACAGTGCATCCATCGCCGCATCGACGGCATCGACGCCGGCATCCACGGCAGCAAGAACTGTGGCCGCGGCAATACCCGACGTATCATGCGTATGGAAGTGGATCGGCAGGCTGGTCGCTTCGCGCAGCGCCTTGAACAGCACCTTGGCCGCGGCCGGCTTCAGGAGGCCCGCCATGTCTTTCAGCGCGATGATATGCGCGCCGGCCTTTTCGAGCTCGACGGCAAGGTCCGTATAATATTTCAGGTCATATTTCGGACGGGCGGAGTTGAGGATGTCGCCCGTGTAGCAGATCGCCGCTTCGCAGAGCTTGTTCTCCTCGGCGACGGCATCCATCGACACGCGCATATTCTCCACCCAGTTCAGGCAGTCGAAGACGCGGAAAAGGTCGATGCCGCCCTTGGCGGCCTGACGAACGAAATATTTCACGACATTGTCAGGATAGTTCTTGTAGCCGACGCCGTTCGCGCCGCGCAGCAGCATCTGCAGCAGAAGGTTGGGAGCCGCCTCACGGATCAGCCCCAGACGCTCCCACGGATCCTCGGTCAGAAAGCGCATGGAGACGTCGAAGGTCGCACCACCCCAACATTCCAGCGACAGGAGATTCGGCAGCGCATGCGCATAGGTGCCGGCGATCCTGGCAATATCATAGGTGCGCATGCGGGTGGCGAGCAGCGACTGGTGACCGTCACGCATCGTCGTATCGGTCAGCAGCACCTGCTTCTGCTCGCGCATCCACTCGCCGAATTTCTTCGGGCCGAGCTGGTCGAGAAGCTGCTTCGTACCATCGGGAATCTTGCCGCCGTCTGCGTAGGGTACGACCGGCTTGGCGGCATCCTCCGATGGCCGCGGGCGATCCTTCGCCTCGGGATGACCGTTAACGGTGACATCGGCGAGATAGGTCAAAAGCTTGGTGGCGCGGTCCTGGCGCTTGACCTGCTGGAAGAGCTCAGGCGTGGTGTCAATGAAACGCGTCGTATAGGTGTTATCCCTGAACTTCGGATGCGTGATGATCGCTTCAAGGAAGGTCAGGTTGGTGGCGACGCCACGGATACGGAATTCGCGCAGCGCGCGGTCCATGCGCGAAATGGCTTCCAGCGGATTCGGCGCCCAGGCCGTCACCTTGACCAGCAGCGGATCGTAAAAGCGAGTGATGATCGCGCCGGTATAGGACGTGCCGCCATCGAGACGGATGCCGAAGCCCGATGCCGAACGATAGGCAGTGATGCGGCCATAGTCCGGAATGAAATTATGCTCCGGATCTTCCGTCGTGATACGGCACTGCAGCGCATGGCCGTTGAGGCGGATATCCGCCTGCTTCGGCACACCGGATTCCTCGGTGCCGATCGCGAAACCGTCGAGGATGTGGATCTGCGCCTTGACGATATCGATACCGGTCACGACTTCGGTGACCGTGTGCTCGACCTGGATGCGCGGATTGACTTCGATGAAGTAGAATTTGCCGGTATCGGCATCCATCAGATACTCGACGGTGCCGGCGCCGACATAGTTCGTCGCCTGCGCGATCTTCAGCGAATAAGCGGCAAGTTCCTGACGCTGCGCTTCTGACAGATATGGGGCGGGCGCGCGCTCGACAACCTTCTGGTTACGACGCTGGATGGAGCAGTCACGCTCGAAGAGATGCACGACATTGCCATGCGTATCGCCGAGGATCTGGCTTTCGACGTGACGGGCGCGCTCGACGAGCTTTTCGAGATAGACTTCGTCCTTGCCGAAGGCGGCCATCGCCTCGCGCTTGGCTTCCGTCACCTCGCGAGCAAGATCGGCTTCCGAGCGGATGGCACGCATGCCGCGCCCGCCGCCGCCCCAGGAGGCTTTCAACATGACCGGATAGCCGATCGCAGCGGCCATCTTGGCGACTTCCGCCATATCGTCAGGCAACGGCTCGGTGGCCGGCACGACAGGCACGCCGACAGAAATGGCGAGATTACGTGCTGCCACCTTGTTGCCGAGCTGGCGCATCGTATCGCCCCGCGGGCCGATGAAGGTGATGCCTGCAGCATTGCAGGCATCGACGAATTCAGGGCTTTCCGAAAGCAGGCCGTAGCCCGGATGAATGGCGTCGGCGCCGGAAAGCTTGGCGACACGGATCACTTCGTCGATCGAAAGATAGCTTTCGATCGGCCCGAGGTCGCGGGCGAGATGCGGGCCGCGGCCAACTTGATAGCTCTCGTCGGCCTTGAAGCGGTGCAGCGCCAGCTTGTCTTCCTCAGCCCATATCGCGACCGTTTTTATTCCAAGCTCATTGGCCGCGCGGAAGACGCGGATGGCGATTTCGGAACGGTTGGCGACAAGAATCTTCGATATGGGCAATGTACTCTCCTCAAAGCACGAAAAACGGGCCATGCTGCACCCGCGAAGAGAATTCTTAACGTGCTGTTACAGAAAGTTCAATTTCCCTCGTCTCGACGAAATAGAATTTCTCTAGATCTCAGGTAATCAAACCATACCGGAAAGCAAGCGCCACCGCCTGCTGCCGGTTCTTCGCCTTCAGCTTATCCTGCAGACCGTTCATGTACCAGTCGACCGTATGATTGGAGATCTTCAGATGCTTGCTGATTTCCATCGAGGTCATGCCCTCGGCAAGATAATGCAGGATTTCCATTTCGCGCCGGGTCAGCTGTGTGTCGGTTATCGGCACCGTTTCCAGCGCTGCGGCTTCGCCCTGCAGATCGAGCAGCCGCCAGAAGGCCTTGCGGGCGATCGCCTCGAAAAGCGAGATTTCAGCCGGTGAGAGCTCAACGGGCTTGCCGCCGAGGCTGAGGCTGCCCAGGATGCCGTTTCGTCCGTAGATCGGGAAGACATAGCCGTCTTCCAGCCCATGGCCGAAGGCATCGACCATCATCTGCTCCATGCGACGCTGATGCGGGTCGGCCCTAAAAGCAGCCATGCTGTCGCGCCAGCGGAAGGGCCGCTGCGCATGTGCAAGATACCGCACGGTCGGATCGACGAGCACATATTTTTTCACCGTATAGACGTGTGACCATCTGTCTGGCCACCGGCTGGCCATAGTCACACTCCATGGGTTGTCTCCTTGCTTGGGATGGCGAAGCAGACCATAGAAATCGAATCCGTTCGCGCGGATCACCTTGTCGAGTTCTTCGACCGCGCTTTCGCTGTCGGAATGTTCCTCTAGAATAACAAGTAATTGAATTAAAGAATGAATTTGCACAAAATGCCCCTTGCCCGGACCAACGAGGCCGCCGGAGCAGGCCTGATAACCCGCCGCTGAACGGTCTTTATTAAAAAATTGCAGTTCACAAACTGGATGGTGCGCTAGACGCTCCAGGGAATGCAAGCGCAAATTGTCGCGATCTATGCCTAAGCAACAATTTCGAAACTATGGTCACTTATCGCACTGAGCGATCGCACCGAACGCGCGAATTTCGAAGCCGGATTCCAAACCTGAATATCCCGTTAATCGTCGGTTCAGGTAGGTTTTTGTAGCATCGTATCATCCCGTTTTTCGCAGATGCAAAAAGAGGTTCCGACGTGTCGTTATTCAAGGTCTATGCAAGGGCTCTGCGCTATCTCGGCGCCTACAAGCTCCGCGTATCCCTCGTCGTTATCGCGAACATCGTATTGGCGGCGATCACCATCGCCGAGCCGATCCTGTTCGGCCGCATCATCGATGCGATTTCCGGCAAGGGCGAGGTCAAGCCGATCCTCATGATGTGGGCGGCGTTTGCCGTCTTCAACACCATAGCGTTTGTCCTCGTGGCACGCGAAGCCGACAGGCTGGCCCATGGCCGCCGCGCGACGCTTCTGACCGAGGCATTCGGCCGTATCATCTCCATGCCGCTTTCCTGGCACCACCAGCGGGGCACATCCAACGCGCTGCACACGCTGCTGCGCGCTTGCGAAACCCTGTTCGGCCTGTGGCTGGAGTTCATGCGCAACCATCTTTCGACGGTCATTGCGCTTGGTCTGCTTATCCCGACTGCGATGTCCATGGATCTGCGTCTCTCCGCAGTCCTGATCGTACTCGGTATCGCCTATTGGATCATCGGCCGCGTGGTCATGAGCCGCACCAAGGACGGCCAGGCTTCGGTCGAAAACCACTATCATACCGTCTTCGGCCATGTCAGCGATTCCATCAGCAACGTCTCGGTTCTCCATAGCTATAACCGCATCGATGCCGAGACGCGTGCGCTGAAGTCCTTCGCCGATCGCCTGCTACAGGCGCAGTATCCGGTACTCGACTGGTGGGCACTTGCCAGCGCGCTGAACCGCATGGCCTCGACGATCGCCATGATGATCGTACTCGTCATCGGCACCGTGCTCGTCCAGAATGGCGAACTGCGCGTCGGCGACGTCATCGCCTTCATCGGCTTCGCCAACCTGCTGATTGCCCGCCTGGACCTGATGCGTCAGTTCGCCACGCAGATCTTCGAAGCCCGTTCGAAGCTGGAAGACTTCTACAATCTGGAAGATTCCGTCCGCGAACGCGAAGAGCCGGCTGGCAACGGCGAGATCAAGGACGTCAAGGGCGATGTCGAGTTCAACGACGTCTCCTTCGGCTTCGCCAACAGCTCGCAGGGCCTGCACAACGTCTCCTTCAAGGTTAAGGCCGGCCAGACGGTTGCGATCGTCGGCCCGACCGGCGCCGGCAAGACGACGCTCGTCAACCTGCTCCAGCGCGTCTACGACCCGCAGGGCGGTCAGATCCTCGTCGACGGCCATGATATCAGCAAGGTCACGCGCAAATCGCTGCGCCGCTATATCGCCACCGTCTTCCAGGACGCGGGCCTGTTGAACCGCTCGATCAGCGACAATATCCGCCTCGGCCGCGAGAACGCTTCGGAAGAGGATATGCGCCGCGCCGCCGAAGCGGCTGCCGCTGCCGACTTCATCGAGAACCGCGACGAGCAGTATGACACCCATGTCGGCGAGCGCGGCAACAAGCTCTCCGGCGGTGAACGCCAACGTATCGCGATCGCCCGCGCCATTCTCAAGGATGCGCCGATCCTGGTGCTGGACGAGGCGACTTCCGCTCTCGACGTCGAGACGGAAGCCCGCGTCAAGGCAGCGATCGACAACCTGCGCCAGAACCGCACGACCTTCATCATCGCCCACCGTCTCTCGACGGTCCGCGAGGCGGATATGGTGCTGTTCCTGGATAACGGCCGCATCGTCGAGCACGGCAGCTTCGATGAGCTCAGCCACTCGAACGGCCGCTTCGCCGCTCTGCTCCGCGCCAGCGGCATCCTGACGGACGACGAAGTCCGCAAGGCCCATACGACCGAAGCTGCCTGATCGGCTTCGCAAGGACACGACAAAAGGCCGGAAGGGCATCGCTCTTCCGGCCTTTTTGTTGCGTGGGATTCCCTGTGAATCGCTGTGGGCAGACCCGCTTGTTATCATCATCGGCAAGGATTGATCCGTAGAGCCGCTAAGCCGCTTCTGCATAGACCAGGTCAGGTGCAAGGATCCATTCGCCCTGTTTGAGCGACATGACATCAAGCCGGCCTCGGCCATCTCTGGCGGCAACGCCGACAAACCGATAGCAGCCACCGTTCCGGTCGATGACCACGGCAGAAATCGGTTTGCCGCGAAGATGACCGACCACAGGGCCGTCTGCCTTCGCGGCATCAAGCAGGAAATATTCGTGAGGARCGTTGCGACTAGCCATCAGGCGCGCGCCTCGCTCCGGATGGCCAGGCCGACAGCCGTCTTTGTCCGTGTCTTCATTGCGGCGTCTGGGCGATTGGCCTCGGCCGGAACCGGCTTGCGGCAGAACTGTTTCGTCTTCTTGATCTCGACAATGAATGGCTTTCGCTGCGGCCTCATAACCTGTCCTTTCAGTTTGAAATGCGTGTCACGCAAAGATGCATTCGACCTGTCCAAGCGGTCCGAAATCAGCCGCCAGATGCTGGCTGGGCCAAACCTGAAGAATGGTCGTGCACGATCCCGTCGCAACGATATCGTTGGCCTGAAGCTGCCTGCCGTTCGCCGAAAGCCGGCTTGCCAGCCAGACGACGGCATTGAGCGGATTGCCCATGACCGATGCGGATGTCCCCGAAAAGACCGTCTGCTTGAACTGGAAGGTCGTAATATCGATACCGGCAAGATCGGCTGATGTCAGCGCCCCGGTATGATCACCGCAGAGGGTTGCGACATGCAGGCCGAAGTCGGCGATCGCTGCGTAATCTCCCGTAAAGACCCGCCGCGTGCGCCGGCCGAGAATGCCGACGGCCGGGCGGCAATCGAGCACGGCTTCAGCAGCACTGTCGAGGTTGATCGGCTCTCCGATATCCGGATAGGATCGCAGCATCGTGAAAACCAGCTCACACTGGACACCGATGGTGCCTGCCGGCAGCCGGAATTCCTTCGTGCCGGCAAGAAGTGCAGAACCGGGAATTTCGGAATAGATCGGCCTTGCGAGACCGAGGATGCGGCGCGATTCCTCGCTCGTGCCGACAAGCGCATAGCCCTTGCGCTCGAAACCCAGCGCATCCTGCGCAATCGCCTGAATATCATAGGCCTCGCGTTCGGAGGAGATCAGGTCAAGCGGAAGATCGCAGAGTTCGTTATGCCGACGGCTCCTGGCGAGGATATCGGCTGTGGCGTCCTTGAGTTCGAAGTACATCTTCGTGCTCCCTATCATTGGCATTGCCTCAGGAAGCCAAAATGGAGCGGAGCGCGTAGCCGTTCCATTCGTGACGAACGGCTAAAAAATCAAAATCTCATAGTGATCCCGGAGGTTTATCCTCCCGCTTGCAGCTGCGCATTCCACCTGGAACAACAGCGTCAAGGCGTAGCCATCCAACGCTCGGCGAAAAGAAAAAGCCGGCGGCCTCTTCGACCGCCGGCTCCGTATTTCCTTAAGAAAGCCTGCCTATTTGCGCTTGCCCTGGCTATAGGCGTCCACTCCACGGCCGACGCGGACGGGCACCGGAATGGCGCCGCCGGCAAGAGGCCGGGTCTTTTCCTGTTCGCGCTTGTATTCGAGATGATAGGCATAGGCGAACTGGGCGGCGATGCCGACAAGCACGAAGATCGGACCGATGATCTGGTCGCGGTTGGTAATGTAGAGCAGCACCTGCCCAACCATCGCCAGGATGGTACCGGCGACAAAGATATTGAGCGAGTGCCGGCCGAGGATCGTCAGCGGGTGATCGGCCGGGCGGCGGAAAGCTTGTGATACCGCCGGAATATTGATCACCAGATAGGCGAGCGCCAGCACATGCAGAAGGCGCGGCAGCGACAGGAAGGTCTTGTCGAAGCCGGTCAGCACGGCGGGCAGGCCAAGTGCTGCAAGATAGTTTCCGAAATCCCAGAGACGCGCCGTCACCCAGATGAAGGAGAGCACGACATAGCCGAGTGCCACCGCGAAAAGCAGCGGATGGCGAGGAAGCGTGCCGCCGCGCTTGACATGCATCATCGAGACGATGCCGATCGTGAACAGGAACTGCCAGGAGAAGGGATTGAGGAACCAGTCTCCCTCGAAAAGCATGTTCTGCGGCGCGATCTGGTAAATGCCCGCAAGCAGCCAGACAGTGCCGGAAACGGCAAGCGCCAGCAGCGCGCTCTTCTCGTTCAGCAGCAGGATCAGCGGCACCATCAGCATCAGTGCGCCATACATCGGCAGGATATTGTTGTAGCCGATCTGGTGGCCGAGCAGGAGCAGGGCCGGAATGCCCTCCTTCAGGTTCATCAGCACCGCCAGAATATTGATCTCGACCAATAGCCCCGGCCGGTGGAACAACCAGGCGCCGCAGATGAACAGCACAAGCGTCACGAAAGTGGTGATCATATGGGCAAGATAAAGCGTGAAGGCGCGCTTTGCCGCCTTGATCGCCATTTCCAGCCGCTTACCCGCCTTGAAGCGCGAGCCATAGGCAAGACCGACTGCAATGCCCGAGATCAGCACGAAGGCTTCGGCGGCATCGGAAAAGCCGAAATTCTTGGTCGTGATATATTCGAAGATTTGCCCCGGAACGTGATTGATGAAGATCGTGATGAGCGCGAGACCACGAATCACATCGAGCCTCGTATCACGCTTGGACGCCGCCACTGATATGGAAGTTCGTTGGGCGCCAATGGCTTTGGTCGGCATACCTGCCATGGTGTCTCTCCTGTTATCCGTTTTGCAAACGCTACGCCGGCCAAAAGGGTTCCCCCTCTGGCCGCGCGAATCGCCGGAAAATCAGCTTGGAGATTGCTGTTATCCGACCGGATATCCCTCGTGGGGATTGGCGACTTCGCTGCCGTTTATCGACAGAGTGTAGCCTTCAGCATTGGACGCTTTTGAGACCGAAATGCGGTATTTGCTTCCGTCGCGTTCGATCTCTGCCGCAAACCCGTCCCAATTGGAAGGGAGCGACGGGTTCACAAAAAGTTGTCCACCCTTTAGCCGGATACCGAGGATACCTTCCACCGCCGCGCGGTAGAGCCAGCCGGCCGAGCCGGTGTACCAGGTCCAGCCACCGCGCCCGACATAGGGGGCATGTCCATAGACATCGGCCGCCACGACATAGGGCTCGACGCGATACCGTTCGGCCGCCGCCTTGTCCAGCGAATGGGCGATCGGATTGAGGATCTGGAAGCAGCGCAGGGCATCGTCACCCCGCTTCAATTTCGCCAGCGCCATGACCACCCAGGTCGAGGCATGTGTGTACTGGCCACCATTCTCGCGAACGCCGGGCGGATAGGCCTTGATATAGCCTGGATCCTTCAGCGACCTTTCAAAAGGCGGTGTGAAGAGACGGATGATCCGTGCATCTTCGTCAACCAGCTGGTCGAGCACCGCATCCATCGCCTTGACGGCCCGCTTCGGATCACCTTCACCTGAGAGCACGCTCCAGGACTGTGCAATCGAATCGATCTGGCATTCCAGGCTCTCCTTCGAGCCAAGCCGCGTGCCGTCGTCGAAAGTGCCGCGGCGGTAATAATCACCGTCCCAGGCAACGCTTTCGAGCGCCTTCTTGAGTTCGATGAGATGCGCCTTCCAGTGCTTCGCACGGGCCTTGTCGCCCCGGTCTTCGGCATACGGTATGAAAGAGCGCAATGTGCCGGCAAGGAACCAGCCGAGCCAGACACTCGTGCCCCCGCCGTCGATGCCGACGCGATTCATCCCGTCATTCCAGTCGCCGCCGAGAAAGAGCGGCAGGCCGTTCGTTCCCTTGCGAGCAATGGCGAGATCGAGCGCCAGGGCTGCATGTTCATAGATGCTTACCGTATCCTCGGATATTTCCGGCTTGAAGAAGGAGTCATGCTGGCCTTCCAGCAGGGCCGGACCTTCGAGGAAGGCAAGCTGCTCATCGAGCACGCTCTTGTCACCGCTGACACTGCAATAATGATCGATCGCATAGGCGAGCCACACGACATCGTCGGAGATCATGGTACGTACGCCGGCTCCCGTCCCCGGCAGCCACCAGTGCTGTACGTCGCCTTCGCGGAACTGGCGCGAGGCCGCATTGATGATCTGGCCTCGCGCAAGCGCGGGCTCCTGCAACACGAAGGCGAGCGTATCCTGCAACTGGTCGCGGAAGCCGAAGGCACCACTCGCCTGGTAGAAGGCCGTCCGGGCCATGATGCGGCAGCCGAGGCTCTGATAGGGCAGCCAGGTATTGACGAGGTTGTTCATGCCCTTATCCGGCGTCGAGATCTGCAGCTTGCCGGTGAATTCCTGCCAAAAACCTAGGTTCGCCTGCACCGCCTCATCGAATGAGGCCTTTCTGATATCGGCAAGCAGGGTGCGCGCCTCCTCTTGGGTGGACGCATCACCCAGGAACAAAGTGACGTCGCGCTCTTCGTTGGCGCCGAGTTCGATATCGATCGCAAGGATCGCCGCTGGATCGCCTTCAAGGTCCGTGGAGCCGGAAAGAGCAGCGGCGGCAGTCACGGCGACAGGCGCCTCAATCGTCCCGCTCTTGCCGATGAACTCGCAACGGCTTGCCGAGAAACTCGAAACCGTCTCGCTTGCGGCGAAGAAGGCGGTGCGATCCGAATAGTCGATGCTATAGGGGTTCGTCGCAAACAGTGCCCCTGTCTCCTCGTCACGTTTCGACAGGATGAAAGAGGCAGTCTTCTGCGGATTATTCCCAAGGACCCATTCGACATAGGCGTAGAGTCTGAGCTTGCGGCTTGCCGAACCGGCGTTGCGCAGGCGCAGGCGCTGCAGCTTCACCGGCTTCTCGCGATGCACGGTCTGCGTCACTTCCAGCGCGATCTTATGCTGCGTGCTGGAGAAGGTGGAATAGCCGAGACCGTGGCGCGCTTCGAAACGAATATCGTTGCGACGGGAAAGCCCTGCAAACGGCGTCATGACCGCGCCACTTTCGAGGTCCGCTATGTAGAGGGCTTCGCCGGAACGGTTGATGACCGCATCGTTCGACCAGGAGGTGAGCTGGTAATCACGCGAATTGACGCTCCAGGTGAAACCGGCACCTTCGGCTGACACATGGAAGCCGAACCGGTCATTCGAGATGACATTGATCCAAGGCTGCGGCGTCGCCTGTCCGCCCGGCAGGCGCACCACATATTCACTGCCGTCGCGGGCAAAGCCACCGATGCCATTCCAGAAGTCGAGATCGCCTTCCTCCTCGATCGCAACGGTCTTGATAGCCGGGGCAGGCAGAGGCGGTATGCGCTTGCCCGGCATTCCAGCACGCTCGGTTTTTTCCGTGTCCTCCGGCTCTTCCTTGACGGGGCTAAACAGCATGCGGGCCCGGTTGATCTGACCAATCACCTTGCCGTTCTTCGCATGCAACGTCACGCGCGAGGCGGCGATCAGCGCCTGATAGGTGCCCTCTTCCATCAGATCCTTACGGACTGCGAAGATGTGCTGGCGCAGACCATCGGCCTGGCCCATGCGGCGCACGCCCTCGCACATGGCGTCGAGCGCGTGCTGCATATCCTGTGCGTAGGAGGAGGCCCGTTCGTTCATGATGACGAGATCGGCGGTCACGCCGCGTGAACGCAGATATTCCTGCGCCAGCAACGCTTCGCGGGCGATTTCGAGATCCATCTCGTCATCGATACGCAGCATGAAGATCGGGAAATCGCCCGAAATCGCCAGCGGCCAAAGTGCCGACTGCGACTGCATGCCGGCCCGGACGGCGCCATAGTCGCCGCGAAGCTGCATGTCGGGATAGACAAGATAGCGGCCGAGATACTGGAACGCTGCCGCCTGCTGCGAACTGACACCGACATGGCGCATCTGCACCTGCGTGCGCGTCCAGGCCTGGATGAGTTCGTGGTTGAAGGCATCAGGATGGCGATAGCGATCGACGGCCTTATCCACCTCGGCACGATCAGGCGCTGCAATCGTCCAGAAGATCACGCTGACCTTCTTGCCGGCCGGCACGCGCACCGTCCGGCGCAACGACAGGATAGGATCCAGCGTGAAACCGTCTGTGCCGGAAAGGCTGGCACCCGGATCGAAAGCAGCGGCATTCGAAAGGCTGCGGCCACGACCAATGAACGTCCTCCGCTCGGTTTCGAATTCCGTATGTCGCGTATCCCCGGCGTTGTCGACAATCAGATGCGCGATACTCATATTCGCTTCGTTCGGATCGCGCTTGTTGCGCTCGGCACGGATGACGTCGCCGCGCGTATCGATCTCCGTTTTGACGAACATGCGGGCGAAAGCCGGATGCGCGTTGTCCATGTCGTCGGATGTGATGACCGGTTCGAGATAGGACGTCACTTCAATGAAGCGATCTTCCGCACCTATGTTGAACAGTGTCAGGCGGCGGGCTTCCGCATCATGCTCGGTGGCAACGATACATTCGACCTCGCTCGTAAGCTCGCCAAGAACCTTGCTGAACACGGCCTTCTCGTCAGCAAATTCCACTCGGACTGTTTCGCCCTCCACGCGCTTCGGTTCTGATGTTGCTGACCACCATTCATTGGTCACCGTATCGCGCAGGAAGATGAAATTGCCCCAGCGGTCCTCGGTCGGATCTGCCTTCCAGCGGGAGACGGATAGACCGTTCCAGCGAGCATAACCCGCGCCCGTTGCCGTCAGCATCAGGGAATAATGGCCGTTCGACAGGAAGACGAGCTCTCGTTCGCGCGATGCCGGATCGGCGATTTTACGGATGACGGGCCGCATCAACTCGTCCTGGATGCTGGCGGGCGTATCAGATTCATCCTTGCCGCTCATGACCGGGATGTCGCGTGGCGCTTTTTCCTGCAGCAGCAGTTCGGCCGCTTCGATGACCGGATCGGAGTGGAAGAGTTCACGCAGATGGCCGTTGAAGGCAACGTTGGCGACAGCGGCGATCGACATGCCATGGTGGTGGGCATAGTAATTGTAGACGACTGCACATTTCCTGCCTTCAGGAACGCGTGTCGGCGTGAAGTCGACGGCGTCGTGAAAGCCGAATTTGCCGAGGGCGCCGAGCTTGCGAAGCCTCTGCAGGTTTTCGAGCGATGCTTCCGGGTCATATTGGCTGGCGAGCAGCGAGGCATAGGGCGCGATGACAGCATTGTGGCCGAGACCGCGCTTCAGGCCGAGCGTCGGCACGCCGAAGTTCGTGTACTGATAGTTGAGGTTATGGTCGCGGGCATTGAAGGCCGCTTCCGAGATGCCCCAGGGCGTACCGAGCTTACGGGCATGGTTCATCTGTTCGACAATGACGAGATTGTTGGTCTGGTTGAGGATACCTCCGCCGCGCTCCTGCATGACGAGCGGCGGCATCAAATATTCGAACATCGAGCCGGACCAGGAGACCAGCGCGCCACGCGAGCCGACTGGCACGACCTGGCGGCCAAGCTTGTACCAATGCTCCGTCGGCAAATCGCCCTTGGCGATACCAAAGAGCGAGGTAAGACGGCATTCCGAGGCCAGAAGGTCGTAGCAGGCCGCATCGAGCTCGCCGCTTTCCACGCGATACCCGATCGACAGCAGGCGACGTTCCGGACGGAATAGGAAGCCGAAATCCATTGAAAAGGCGAGATCGCGGGCCTTGTCGCGGAGCGCGACCAGGCGGGGGCGCAACGCATCGATATTGGAAAGGTCGAAGGTACTATCGGAGATGTGTGCCTCGCAGACCTTGACCAGCGAGGCCGCCCACAACGTGACCTCTTCCGTCTGCTTCGACTTCACCTCGTGATGCAGGTTGCCGGCAAGGTTCTGGATGTCGCGCGCCAGAACGGCAAGGTTGATGACACGGATCGAGGCAAATTCGTGCTCGCGCTTGACGGCGGCAAGCGCATTCTGGAAGCCGGCAATACGCTCTTCCAGACGGCGGCGCAGCGGCCGAACGGTCTTGCGGTCGTCAGGCAGGTCGGCCAGCACTTCATCGAGAATGCCGGCCGTGTCACCGACGCCGTCGAGATTGCCCTGGACATGTGCCGAGGGTGCTTCCGCCCAGTCGCGGCAGGCCGAGGAAATGGCAATCAGGTGACCGGCGAGATTGCCGCTGTCGACCGCCGAAACGTAGCGAGGTCCAAGCGTCTGCAGCGTATCGGTGTGATACCAGTTGAAGAGATGGCCGCGGAACTTTTCCATGCGGTCGACCGTGGCGATCGTCTGCTCCAGGCGCTCGATCGTCTCCTCGAAGGAGAACCAGCCGAAATGGCGGCCGGAAATGACGGACAGGAGATAGACACCAATATTTGTGGGCGAAGTGCGAGTCGCCACGATGACGTGGGGCGTTTCCTGCACGTTGTCAGGCGGCAAATAGTTCTGCTCCGCCGTCGTGAAGGTTTCGAAGTAGCGCCAGGTGCGGCGAGCAATCTTGCGCAGCTCGCTGGAGACCACATCCGGCACGTCGAGCCGGTCTTCCGTCTCGGCCGACTGGCTCACATACCAAGCGACGACGGGCGAACAGATCCAAAGGAACGCAAAAGGAATGCCGACGAGGAATGAGTCACTTCCCGACAATGCGGCGAAAGCGACCGACAGAATCGCCAGAACAGGAGCATGCCACATCGCTCTATAGTAGGAGAGGATGGTGCCCTGACTGCCGGCCCCGACGCTGGCCGCTGTGCGCCACTGCAAGAGCAGCTTGCGGCTGACGAAGAGACGATAGAGCGATCTGCCGATCGCATCCACCATCATGCAGACGGTGTCGGCAATGAAGATGATGCGCAGCGCCACCTGGGCATCGGCAGCCGCAATATCCGACCAGACAGTATAAAGATGGGCGCTGGCGACAATATCGCTGCTGCGCGGGATGATGCCATTGATGAGCGAAAGGGTCGGCGCCACGAACAGGCAGAAAATCAACAGGATCTGCCAGATCAGCGCCCCAAATGGCTCCATCAGATACCAGCCGAGCACGGAAGCGAGGAACCAGGTGATCGGTGTCAGCGACCGGCGCAGATTGTCGAACATCTTCCAGCGCCCGAGCGCGGTGACGCCGTGTTTCGGACTGAACATATAGGGCAGAAGCTGCCAATCGCCGCGCACCCAGCGATGCTGGCGCGAGGTTTCAACCTCGTAGCGTACCGGAAAGTCCTCGACGAGTTCGAGATCGGTGACGAGTGCGCAACGTGCCATCGAACCTTCGAGAAGATCATGGCTGAGCACCGAATTCTCCTCGATACGCCCCTTCAGTGAAGCCTCGAAGGCATCGACATGATAGAGGCCCTTGCCGGTAAATGTCCCTTCGCCCGCAAGATCCTGATAGACATCCGAAACCGTGAAAACATAGGGATCGAGACCGCGATTGATCGAAAAGACGCGTTGAAAGACCGACGCATCCTTGCCTGTCGTCAGCGACGGTGTGACGCGCGGCTGCAGAATGCCGTAGCCGCTTTCGACACGCCCGCTTTCCGGGTTAATGACCGGGCGGTTGATCGGGTGGTGGAGCTTGCCGACGAGTTTGGTGACGGTATCGCGCATCAGGCGCGTATCGGCATCGAGCGTCATGACATATTCTATATCGGCCGGCACGGTGTTGGCGCCCGGCAGATAGGTCGTATCGCGGTCGCCGCGCAGCAGCAGGTTCAACTCGTGCAGCTTGCCGCGCTTGCGCTCCCAGCCCATCCATACGCCTTCAGATGGATTGTAGAGGCGGCGGCGATGCAGCAGATAGAAGCGCGTCTTGCCGTCATGGGCATAGCGGGCTGAGAGATTAGCGACCTCCCGGCGTGCATATTCCAGCACTTCGAGATCGGCGGAGGTTTCCTCAACCTCGCTATCCGGCCAGTCGCTCAGCAACGCAAAATAGATCTCGCCGCGTGGATTGGCGAGATAATGGACCTCGAGATTGCGGACCATCTCGTCGACGCTATCGCGATCAGAAATCAGGCACGGCACGACGAGGAGCGTGCGCRCATCCTCCGGAATGCCTTGCTTGAACTCATAACCGACAAGCCGCGCCGGCGTGACGAAGAAAGAGAGAACAGTGTTGAAAAGCCCGCTCGCACCTTCCGAGGCCGGCAACGCGAACAGGATGAGCAGCAGGGCGATTTCAACCGACCCCATACCGGCATTGGCCATGAACCCACCGACGATCCCCATGGCGATGATCGTGATCAGCGCGACCGGAATGGCGATCGCCATCCAATTGAATTTGCGCACCGCGCGAATGACGTGCTGCGCCAGCGTCGGGCGGTAGTCTGCGCGCGCTTCGAATTTTAGGCGTTGAGCGCCCGCAATGAAGCCGCCAATATCAGGCTTGTGCGGCCGCGGCTCATCGGAAAGCCTGGCCTCGGACACCATATCGACAGCAAGCTGAGCAATTTGCACCTCGCTCAGCGGCGAGCGCCTGGCAAGCCTTTCGATCTGCCGACGATAGCTGTTGCGCGAACCGGAGTCGAGATCACCGTAGTCGGACTGATCCCAGAGCAACCTGTCGACGTGGCTGACCTGCTCGACCCAGACCGACCACTCCGCATCGTTGATCTCGCGCAGACTGCGGATGATGTTGCCCATCGTGACATTGCCTGCGGAGAGGCGGCTATGCTCCGCCATCATCGCTTCCTCGCTGTCACGCCCAAGCTTTTCCAAGCGTTCGTCGAGCCACGAGATCGCCAGACTCGACGTCTGCGAACCATCACGCATGCGATAGAGGAATTGGGTCGAGAAAGTGTTGTCCTCGGCAAGCTCTTCCAGCGTCTTCAGATAGGCGGCAGCCTTTGCGGTGTCGGCGAGACGCACCAATTCGTTGGCGGCCTCATTGGCGCGACGGCGCAGGCKGCGGCTKCGCTCGACGCGGCTCGAAATACGACGGAGGTTTTCGACCAGCACGTAACGCACCAGCGACGGCAGCGCCCAGAGCTCACCGATCTTGAGGGTTTCGTGCTGCTGAAAGCCGTCGACCAGCGCTGTCAGGCTTTCCTGTGAGATGGTGCCGTGAGTATGGGCGACATAGAGCCAGGCCAATACGAGCGTGCGCGGGATTTCGACGCTGCCGACTTTCATGAGCGGCAGTTCTTGATAGAACCGGCGCGGGAAGTCGCGGCGGACTTCCTGAATTGCTTCCTCGACGATGTAGTGATTGTCCAGCAGCCATTCGGCGGCCGGCGTGATCGCCTCCCCGGCCTCGGCATCGGTCGCAGTCGTGCGGTAGACGCGCAGGATTTCCCTCTCGTTTTCCTTGTGGCGCGCAAAGAAATCGAACGCTGTAAAGGCCGGCAACTCGCTCACGGTACCGCAGGCGACGCTTTCGCCCATGGCCCTGATGTCCTCGTTGGACAGATAAGTCGAGCGGATCGAATCACTGTGGTCGATCTGCGTGTTCTCAGGCTCGTACGACAGGCTCGGAGACGGACTTGAAATGGCCATGGGTTCGGTTCTGGATCCAAACGACGTTATAATTCGGCTAGGTTCTGCATTGCTTTTGATGACTCTCGCATGAACGCGCCGGTCATCTTCGAAGTCGGGAAAAGCAAGATAAACGGACGGTCGGAGCGCTTTGGAGCAACGAACCGACCAGCTTCGGACATAACTTTGCGAGTGGTCATGCCGACTTATGCCCTCTCTGCGAAGCCACCCGGGAAAGTTGGACATTCTTGCGATAATTCAAGTCAGAGAACCTGTTTCTCCGCTTCCCTTCCGCCGGCGTGAAAAAGGCGCATGGACGATATCCATGCGCCTGCACGACGTTCCCGGCACTATCAGCGCCTCAGGCCTACTTTCCGGAATGGGCTAGACTGTGTGGAACAGGTAAAGAAGGATGACGATGGGATCGGGATACCGATCAGCCACAGCAGGATGCCTTTCACGGCCACTCTCCCTAAACAACACCGAAGTGTCAGGAGAATGCCAGCGCATCCCAATTGTTCCGGATAGGAAAATATTCGATCAAATAGGCGCCATCAGTCAGCGCCTCGAACGCGCCGGTGTCAGCCGACGACGCCGCAAACCATAGCGACGACAAAAAGGAAAGCCGCCGTGAAAAATGTTGCATGGATCGCGGTCTGGATTCTGTGCCGCGTGGTGACCGGCTTCTTTGCCGGCACGGATCCGTACTGGTTCACATGAGTATGCGAAATACCCAGATTTGCCATGTGTCGCCTCCGCCTGTTTGTTTTGCGGCCGAATTGCCGGCTCGCATTTATATTCTTACATTCTCTATAAGGTAGGTAGAGATAAAATTCCGTCCAGAGCAGACGGAAGAGAAAATCCACCCAGGCGTCAACTCAGCAGAGTGTGCGCCATGCCCAGATCCAGGAACGCTCCACGGCGCTGTCGCTCTGGGGTGCATTGGGGGATGTTTCGATCAACCGGCGATCCTTTTCCGCCGGGATAGTCACGGAGGCGGTTTCCCTCCGCTCGACCTTAACAGGAGGATCGAGGTAACCCATGGTCATCCCACCGAGAAAGAACATGCCTCAACCTCCATCGATCACGAAAGCTAACGGTCGTTAACGGGATCATGACAGAACTAAGGCAGCTGTCAATAGTCTAGTCGAATGGTCGTGTTTTAGGGAAGCATTATCCTTAACGCCAGCAGCATGCGAGATTTTTCAAGGGCTTGAAAACATTGGCTTTCAAGCCTTCACGAAACCCTTGCTCGCGATCATCAAATTTCGCGTGTACTCCTCGTGAACGCTCCCGGCGGCAAGTTCGGCCGATGTCAGCCGTTCAACAACAGCGCCGCCGCGCATCACGGCAAGCCTCTTGCACATATGGGTGATGACCCCGAGATCGTGGCTGACCATGACGAATGTCAGTTTCCGGTCCCGCCGGATCTGCTCCAGCAGATTGAGAACCTCCGCCTGTACGGAGGCGTCGAGCGCCGATGTCGGCTCATCGAGCAGCAGGATGGATGGCTCGACAATCAATGCGCGGGCGATCGCCACACGCTGCCGCTGGCCTCCGGAAAGCTGGTGCGGGTAGCGGAAGCGAAAACCATTGCCGAGCCCGACTTCGTCGAGCGCCCGGGCGATGCGCTTCTCGCTGTCACGGATGCCATGGATGGCGAGCGGCTCCAGCAGCAGCCGGTCGACGGTCTGGCGAGGATGCAGCGAGCCGTAGGGGTCTTGGAACACCATCTGGACGCTTCGATAGAAGCCTTTGCTGCGTTTCGAGCCTTTCAGCGGCTCGCCGTGAATGCGGATCGTTCCCTCGCTGACAGGCGCAAGTCCGGCGACCGCGCGCAGCAGCGTCGACTTGCCCGAGCCGGACTCACCGACGAGGCCGAAGGATTCGCCGCTTTCGATGGCAACGCTCACATCTTTCAACGCATGGAAATGGTCGTAGACGACACCAAGGTGGTCTGCAGACAGCGCCGTACTCATAGAGCCCACTCCGGCTTGCGGTCGAGAACCGGCAGCGGATGCCTGTCTTCACCGATCTGCGGCATGCAATTCAGCAGGCCTTGCGTATAGGGATGCTTCGCGTTGCGAAGCTCGGATGCGGCAATCTCCTCGACAATACGACCGGCATACATGACGATAACACGGTCGCAGAAAGAGGAGACGAGCCTCAGATCGTGGGAGACGAAGATCAACCCCATGCCGCGGTCGGACACCAGCCGGTCCATGATCCTCAAGACATCGAGCTGGACTGTTACGTCGAGGGCCGAAGTGGGCTCGTCTGCGATCAGCAGCTCCGGCCCGGCGATCAGCATCATGGCGATCATCGCGCGTTGGCCCATTCCACCCGAAACCTCATGAGGATAGAGATCGAAGACGCGGTTGGGATCGCGGATCTGCACCGCTTCCAGCATGTCGAGCGCACGGTCCCGCGCCTCGCCTTTGCCGACCTTCTCATGAGTGCGCAATGTTTCGCAGATCTGCTTGCCGATGGTCATGACTGGATCGAGCGAATATTTCGGATCCTGCAGGATCATGGCGATACGTTTGCCGCGCAGCTTGCGCCGTTCGGCAGCCGAAGCCTTGAGGAGATCGAGGCCGCTGAAATCCAGCGCGTCGGCGGTGACGACACCGTGCGTCGGTGTCAGCCCCATGATGGCGCGGCCGGTCTGCGATTTGCCGGAGCCGGATTCGCCGACGATACCGAGACGCTCCTTACCGAGCGTGAACGACACGCCGCGTACGGCCTCGATAACACCAGTGCGGGTCGGATAGCTGACACGCAGGTTTTCGACGGTCAAAAGCGAACTCATTGGCCGGCCTCCTTCGGATCGAGGGCATCGCGCAGGCCGTCACCCAACAGGTTGAAGCCGAGGCTGACGACGAGGATGGCAATGCCGGGCATGGCCGCCACCCACCACTGGTCGAGGATGAAGCGGCGCCCGGAGGCAATCATTGCGCCCCATTCCGGCAGTGGCGGCTGTGCGCCGAGGCCGAGGAAGCCGAGGCCGGCGGCCGTCAGGATGATGCCCGCCATGTCGAGCGTCACACGCACGATAAGCGAGGAAATACAGAGCGGCATGACGTGCCGGACGATGATGCGCAGCGGCGAGGCGCCCATCAGCTTGACCGCCGAGATATAGTCGGACCGCCGGACCGTCAGTGTCTCGGCGCGGGCGATGCGCGCATAAGGCGGCCAGGAGGTGATGGCGATGGCGATGATGGCGTTCTGGATGCCGGGCCCGAGGGCTGCGACGAAGGCAAGCGCCAGGACGAGCTTCGGGAAGGCAAGGAAGATATCGGTGATGCGCATCAGCGTCGCATCCACCCAGCCGCCGGCATAGCCCGACACAGTGCCGACGATGAGGCCGACCGGCGCGGAGATAATGGCGACCAGCACGACCACGAGCAGTGTCAGCCGCGAGCCGTAAACGAGGCGTGAGAAGATATCGCGGCCCTGATCGTCGGTGCCGAGCAGATAGCCGGCGCTGCCGGGCGGCAGCAGGCGGGCATTCATGAGATCGCCGACAACGGGATTGTGGGTGGCGATCAGATTGGCAAAGGCAGCAATCAGCAGCAGCGCCACGATGATCAGCAGGCCGACGACGGCAAGCCGGTTTGCCGTAAACTGCCGCCAGGTAACGTAGGCGCGGCCGAGCCGAGCCTGCGTGCGCGACCGCGGCCGATCGGACAGCAACCAGTCACGGCGGCTCAAGGGCGTGGAAGGCGTGGTCGGAACCGTCATCGGTTTCGCGTCCTCGGGTCGAGTATCCGATAGAGAAGATCGGAAATAAGGTTGATGCCGACAAAGACCGTGCCGATGACGATCGTGCCGCCAAGTACGGCGTTCATGTCGGCGTTTTGCAGCGAGTTGGTGATGTAGAGGCCGATGCCGGGCCAGGAGAAGACTGTCTCCGTCAGCACCGAGCCTTCAAGCAGGCCTGCATAGGAAAGCGCTATGACGGTCACGAGCGGCACCGCCGCATTTCTCAGCGCATGACCCCAGATCACCCGCTTTTCCGATAGGCCCTTGGCGCGGGCTGCCACCACATATTCCTGCGACAGCTCGTTCAGCATGAAGCTGCGGGTCATGCGGCTAATATAGGCGAGCGAGAAATAGCCGAGCAGCGAGGCCGGCAGGATGATGTGGCGGAAGACGTCATAGAAAACATCCCACTGCCCCTGCCAGGCACTATCGAGGAGATAGAAGCCGGTAACCGGCGTAAAACTGTATTCATAGACAATGTCGATGCGGCCAGGGAAAGCCACCCAGCGCAGCTGCGCATAGAAGATGACGAGCGAGATCAGCGCCAGCCAGAAGATCGGCACCGAATAGCCGACGAGGCCGATGACGCGCACGACCTGATCGGCAATGCTGCCGCGGCGCACGGCAGCGAGTACGCCGAGCGGCACGCCGATGAAGGAGCCGATGATGGTGCCGACGGTCGCAAGTTCCAGCGTGGCCGGGAAGACGCGGCGAATATCGACCATGACCGGATTGGTGGTCAGGACGGAATTGCCGAAATCACCGGAAAGGATGCCCTTCAGATAGAAGTAGAACTGCTCGTAGAGCGGCAGGTCAAACCCCATCTCGCGGCGAACACGCTCCACGACATGGGTCGGCGCGCGGTCGCCGAGTATGGCGAGCACGGGATCGATCGGCACAACGCGGCCGATGAAAAAGGTGACGGCCAGAAGGCCGAGATAGGTGGTGGCGGCGGCGAAGAGGAAACGCCCCAGCGCCTTCGCAAAGGAGAGTGCACGGCCCTTGCGGGGCCGCGCCTCCTGTCTTGTTTCGACGATGCTCACTGGATCAGCCTAGCCGGCTCATCACTTCGCGATCGGGCCTACATAGTTCGTGTCGAAGCTGGGACCCAGCTTGAAGTCCTTGAGGCTCTTGCGATAGCCGGCCACTTCGATCTGCTGGAAGATGACGACGAAGGGGCTGTTGGCCAGGAACTTTTTCTGGACATCCTCATACATGGCTGCACGTTTGGCGGCGTCACGTTCGAGCAGAGCAGCCTTCGTTTCCTTGTCGAGCTCGGGCGCTTCCCAGGTATTGCGCCATGCGAGCGTCTTCACCGTGCCGGCATCCGAATTGTCCGGGTTGGAGGTGAAAGTATCGGCGTTGGAGTTCGGGTCGAAATAGTCCGAGCCCCACTGGCCGATATATATGTCGTGCGTGCGAGCGCGGTACTTGGTCAGCGTCTGCTTGCCGTCACCGGGGATGATTTCCATCTTCACGCCGGCCTGGGCGAGCGTCTGCTGCATGGATTCGGCAATGCCGGTGACCGGCTGCGTGTTGCGCACATCCATGGTGACCGAGAAGCCATCCGGCAGGCCTGCCTTGGCGAGCAGTTCCTTCGCCTTGGCAACATCGAGCTTATAGGGGTTCTCGTTCAGCGCACCGAGCTGGCCGGTCGGCAGGAAGGTCTGATGGATCTCGCCGATACCCTTGATGAGGGTCGCGCCGATCGCATCGTAGTCGACCAGATACTTGAAGGCTTCCTGGACCTCAGGCTTCTTCAGGTTCTCGTTCTTGCTGTTGAGGCTGACATAATAGACCGTGCTCTTCGGCGCATTGGTGGTCGCGAGATCCGCATTTTTGGTCACGGCGTCAAGGTCGCCGGGCTCCAGGTTGCGGGCGATATCGATATCACCGGCCTCAAGCGCCAGGCGCTGAGCCGAGCTTTCCTTCATGTAGCGGTAGATGACGCGATTGAGCTTCGCCTTCTCGCCGTAATAATTGTCGTTGCGCTCCATGACGACGACTTCGTTGGCGCGCCACTCACGCAGCTTGTAAGCGCCGGAGCCGGCATAATTCGTCTTCAGCCACTCGTTGCCGAAGTCGTTGTCGTACTTGTGGTCGGCATCGACGGTGACCGGCTTCACATGATCGAGAACCAGCTTCTTGTCGACGACGGAAGCCACCGTTGCCGTCAGGCAGTTCAGCACGAAGCTCGGCGCATAGGGCTTGTCGACGGTGAAGGTGAAGGTGGTCGGATCGACGGCCTTTGCCTTTTCGGTGACGTTGTCGCCGGTCAGCCCGAACTGGGTGAGAATGAAGGCAGGGCTCTTATCGAGCTTCACGGCACGCTCGAAGGACCAGGCAACGTCTTCGGCGGTGATCGGATTGCCGGAGGCAAACTTCAGACCCGGTTTCAGCTTGAACGTATAGGTCAGGCCGTCATCGGAAACGGTCCAGCTATCGGCGAGATCGCCCTTGATCTTTGACGTGTCGTTCATGTCGAGACGAACGAGCAGGCTGTAGGTGTTGCTGGTGACTTCCGCAGTCGAAAGCTCGAAAGCCTCGCCCGGATCCATCGTGATGATGTCGTCGATGGCAAAACCTTCGACGAGCGTGTCCTTCGGCGTCTCTGCAAAGGCCGCAGGCGCTGCTACCATCAGGAGCGAAAGCGCAGCCCCTGCGGAAAGAAGACGGAAGCTGCGGTTGAGTTTGGTAATCATCATGGTTTGTTCCCCTGTTTTGATTGATTACTAAGTATTATTTGGTTTCAGGCGTCCTCTTCCCTCCACGCCGAAGCCAGAATGCGAAGCCAGTTTTCGCTGGCCATTTTGGTCAAGTCCTCCTCACCATAGCCAGCTTGCCGGAGAGCGGCAATCAGCCTCTGGTTGCCGGAGGCATCACCGATTTCTTCCGGAATGGTAGCGCCGTCAAAGTCCGAGCCGAGCGCCACGCAGTCGATCCCGACGCGGTTCACGAGATAGTCGATGTGGCGGATCATGTCGGAAAGCGGCGTGTCTACATCGGAGCGGCCGTCCGGACGAAGCATCGCGGTGGCGTAGTTCACGCCAACGAGCCCGCGACGCTCACGGATCGCATCGAGTTGCCTGTCGGTGAGGTTGCGCGCGACCGGCGTCAGTGCATGGACGTTGGAATGGCTGGCTACGAGCGGCTGATCGCTCGTCTTCGCCACATCCCAGAAGCCCTTCTCGGTGATATGGGCAAGGTCGATCATGATTCCGAGGCGGTTGCACTCGCGCACCAGCGCGAAACCGGCTTCCGTCAGACCCGGCGCCGTATCCGGCGAGCTCGGGAAGGCAAACGGCACACCATGACCGAAGATATTGTGCCGGCTCCACACCGGGCCGAGCGAACGCAGCCCGGCGGCATAAAAGACATCAAGCGCAGCAAGATCGGCGCTGATCGCCTCACAGCCTTCGATATGCATGACAGCAGCGAAAATGCCTGATGCCATCGCCTTACGGATATCTTTCACCGTGCGGCAGAGCCGCCAGGCGCCGGCACGGTCGAGCCGGAGCGCAATCGCCGCCATTTCCGTAGCAATTGTGAGCGACGGCAGTGGATCAAGGGGGGCAGCAAGCGGCGTCGCGTAATGGCCGTTCCCATCCGGATCGGCAAAAACCAGATCGCCTGAGGGAATGTAGATAGCACAAAGGCCGCCCGCCAGACCGCCGGCCTTTGACCGCGGGGCATCTATATGGCCCGCGGTCGTACCATCAGCAAATTCCGCAACCGGATCATTTCCGTCTTTCGCATGGGACCAGAGTCGAAGGAGAACGTCGTTATGACCGTCGAATACGAGTTGCATCTGCTTTCCTGCACTGCCCGAACGGGCGGATCGAAGCGGCAAGAATAGAAAAGCTGGCAGAAAGCGCCACCTATTTTTTTACAAATGCGCAATGTGGAAACCGTGCAATTTTGCGATGCAAAAAGGTAATGTCGCAAATACCTTGGATGCCGCGGTCCACAGGCTCGATCGCCGCGGAATGTCTTTTTCTGCCAATGATCTGAGAGAACCCCATGAGTGAGGAAATTTTCCAGGCGCTTATTCGACAATACCCGGATGCCAGGCTGACGACAGCCGATCAGCCCTTGCCGGAAGCCGATTTTGAGACACAGAAACACAAGCACTTTTCCCGCCGGGCGTTGGGCGGAGCGATCGGCATCATCCATAATGCCAGAGGCCAAATCGTCCTGGCCAAGAGAAGCGGCATGCATGCAGGCTGGTCTCTGCCGGGCGGAACGGTCGAAGAGGGCGAGGATTTCTCCGCTGCATTTCGCCGGGAGATAATAGAAGAGATCGGCGTGTCTTTGGACCTGGTAGATCTGATCGAACTCGAACGAAAAAAGTTTATTTCACCACAAGGCGAAACCTTCGATTTTCTGCTCACCGTCTTCGAAGCACGGATGCGTGAGGAAGAGCTGCCGGGACCAACGGATGACGCTATCGCGGAGGGACTGGAAATCGCTCTCTTCTACCCGGCCGATATTCCTTCCGAGATGATTTTGGGTGATCGCCAGAAACTCACGCAACATCTGAAGACATCGGAAGCCCTGGATCCCTCGTTGTGATCGCAGCCATTCTCCATGAAACAATGAAGGGGGCCGAAGCCCCCCTTTTTCGGTTCAGTGCTTGGTTCGTTTCTTCTGCCTGTAGACGTCGATGACGACGGCCGCGATGATGATGACGCCCTTGACGATTTCCTGGTAATAGGCGTCGATCCTGAGGAACGTGAAGCCTGATGTCATGACGCCGAGGATGATGGTGCCGATGACGGTGCCGGTGATGCGGCCGACGCCACCTGTGAGCGAGGTGCCGCCGATGACGGTCGCGGCAATCGCGTCGAGTTCATACCCGACCCCCATGCTCGCTTGCGCGGTTTCAGCGCGCGCTGCCGTGACGATACCGGCAAGACCGGCAAGCAGTCCCGCAATCACATAGACCTTGACGAGATGCGCTTCGATATTGATGCCGGAAACGCGCGCTGCCTGCGGGTTCGCGCCGATGGCATAGGTGAACTTTCCGTAGCGGGTGTAGCGCAGCGCAATGTGAAAGATCAGCGCGACGACGAGGAAAACGACGACCGGCCATGCCTTGGTTCCGATGAAATGGAACTGCTCGGTGATGCCCGAAACCGGCTGTCCCTTCGTATACCACTTCGCCACACCTCTGGCTGAAACGAACATGCCGAGCGTTGCGATGAACGGCGGTATCTTTGTGTAGGCAATGAGCGCACCGTTTACGAGACCGGCCGCCGCCCCGATCAGCAGGCCGATCATGATCGGCACGAGAGCAGGCAGGTCGGTCAGCGAGGGGAAGACGGCTCGTCCCCAGGTAGAGGACTGGGCGAAGCTCGTTGCGATCATCGCTGTCATGCCGACGACCGAGCCCGACGAAAGATCGATGCCGCCGGTGATAATGACCTGGGTGACGCCGACGGCGATAATGCCGATGACGGAAACCTGCAGGATCATGATCGTCAGGCGCTGCGAGTTCAGAAGGAAGCTCTGGCCGATGAAGATCCAGCCAAGGATTTCATAGATGAGCGCAATGCCAACCAACACGAGGAAGATGCTGAGTTCCGGCGGCATGCGTCGCCTTCTCGGCCGGGTTGCGAGCGGAGCCGTACCCTCTGCTGCCTTGGTAGTCATGTCAAACCTCCCTTTGGCGATCGCGGACAGCGCATCACTGCGCAGCCAGTTCCATCACCTTGATCTGCGTTGCTTCATCGCGATTGAGGAAACCGGTCACGCGTCCTTCATGCATGACCATGATGCGGTCGCTCATGCCGAGCACTTCGGGCATCTCGGACGAGATCATGATGATCGCCACGCCGTTGCGCGCCATTTCGGTGACCAGCCGATGAATTTCCGCCTTGGCGCCGACATCGATGCCGCGCGTCGGCTCGTCGAGGATCAGGATCTTCGGATGGGTGAGCAACCAGCGCCCGATCAGCACTTTCTGTTGATTGCCGCCCGAAAGATTCTCGACGCGCTCGTAAAGATTGGGCGTTTTCACGCGTAGCCTTTTTGCCATGTCTTCGCAGGTCGCCTCGATCGCACCCTGCTGCACGAAGCCGCCCTTGACATATCTGTCCTGCAGGACGGCAATCTGCATGTTCTCCAGAACATCGAGGATCAGCAGGCAACCGGTGTCTTTCCGATCCTCGGTCAGAAACGCCATCTGGTGACGGATGGCCTCGGTCGGCGAGGATATGGTCACCGGCTTGCCGAAAAGCTCGATCGTGCCGGAGCTTGCCGGCGTTACACCAAACAGCGTTTCGGCGACGTTCGAGCGCCCGGAGCCGACAAGGCCGGCCACACCGAGAATCTCGCCGGCTCTCACCTCGAAGGAGACGTCGCGGAAGACCCTGTTGAGACAGAGATCCTTGACCGAGAGCACGACCTCGCCAATCGGCACCTCTTCCTTGGGGAACATCTGGGTGATCTCGCGCCCGACCATCATGCGGATGATGTCGTCGCGGGTGACCTCGGTCGAGGCATGCGTGCCGATATAGCGGCCGTCGCGGAAAACGGAGAACTCGTCGGCGATCTCGAAGAGCTCGTTCATCTTATGGGTGATGTAGACGATCCCGATGCCCTGGGACCTAAGGTCGCGGATGATACGGAAAAGATGCTCGACCTCGCGCTCCGTCAACGCAGAAGTCGGCTCGTCCATGATGAGGACGTCGGAATTGTAGGAAACTGCCTTGGCGATCTCGACCATCTGCCGGTTTGCGACCGAGAGGTAGCGGACCTCGATATCGGGATCGATCGCGATATTGAGCCGGGCAAACAGCTCCTCGGTCATGCGATGCATCACGCCATGATCGACGAAACCGAAGCGATTCTTAGGCTCGCGGCGAATCCAGATGTTTTCCGCGACCGTCATGAACGGCATCAGGTTCAGTTCCTGATGGATCATGGCGATGCCGTTCTCCAACGCATCGAGCGGAGATTTCAGCCGGATTTCGACCCCTTTCAGGCGGATATCGCCCTTGTCGGGCGTGTAGATGCCGGCGAGGATCTTCATTAGCGTCGACTTGCCGGCGCCATTTTCACCCATCAGCGCATGCACGGAGGCGCGCTTCAGCCGGAACTGCACATCGTCGAGCGCGACGACGCCTGGAAACTCCTTGCGAACGCCCTCTGCGCTCAAGAGATATTCCGCATTCGGAACTGCGCCGCTCGCGCGCACGGCGGCCATGGTTGACGGGCTGACGGCCATATCATCTCCTCCGGATACGGACAGGCTGAAAGGATGCGGGCAGAGCCCGCATCCTGCTTGGCGTTTGCCTCAGTTCTTGGTGACGAAGTCCTTGACGTTGGCAGGCGTGACGAGCTGGAAGGGGATGTAGACCTTCTTGTCGGCCTTTTCGCCCTTGGCAATCTTGAGTGCCGTATCGAGCGCCCCCTTGCCCTGGCCGGCGGCATCCTGGAATACGGTGACGTCGAGATCGCCCGCCTGCATGGCGGCAAGCGCGTCCTGCGTAGCGTCAACGCCGCCGACGACGACCTTGGTCATATCCTTGCCGGCGGCCTTCAGCGCCTGGATGGCGCCGATCGCCATTTCGTCGTTGTTGGAGATCACGGCGTCGAACTCTATGCCGCTGGAGAGCCAGTTGGTCATCAGGTCGGCGCCCTGAGTGCGATCCCAGTTGGCCGTCTGCTCTTCCACGATCTCCAGTCCCTTGCATTCGTCCGTCTTGATGACGTCATGAACGTCCTGGGTCCGCATGCGCGCAGCCTGGTTGGAGAGCTCGCCCATAATGACCACGGCCTTGCCCTTGCCGCCGAGAATACGGCAGATTTCCTTGGTTTCCAGCGTGCCGGATTCCTGCTCGTTGGAAGCCACGAAAGCCTGTTTGTCCGGCAGCGTGTCAACGTTGACCGGCTGGCGGTTGACGTAAACCAGCGGAATGCCTGCATCGRCCGCAAGCTTCGACATCGCCGTCGTCGCATCGGTATCGACAGGGTTGACGATGATCGCATCGACCTTGGAAGCGATGAAATTCTGGATCTGGCTCTGCTGCTTGGAAACGTCGTTCTGCGCGTCTTCAACCTGCAGCGTGACCCCACTAAGCGTCTTTGCATAATCGGTCATGCCGTTGCGCAGAACGGTCAGGAAGTTGTCGTCGAATTTGGCCATCGAAACGCCGACGGTTTCTGCGTGTGCGGCCGTCGACAGGACGAGCGCCATCGCAGTTCCCAGGATGAATTTTTTCATTGCATTTCCTCCACAAAGCGGTGCCCGGCTGCACCCTCCTCACGCCGGGGCCTCAGACATCCGTCTGCAGACCTCAATCCCACGCCGCCTCTCCCGTGGCGGCTCCGTCAAAACGGAACAAACAAACCGTAAAATTTGTTTCGCGGAATATTCATTCCATTTTATCGAAACGGCGTCAAGCCTCTTTGCCGATTTCGGCTGCGTTGCCGAATAGACGACACCTGTTGTGGCGAATTCTGCATGATCGGCCTGTTGCAATCCGGCCATGATGGGCGGTGAACCGTCACAGGCGCTTATTGCGAAAGCTGTAGAGATCCCCATCTAGTCGGAGCCCCGAACAGCCTGCGCACACCGGCTGTTTTTTAAAGATTTTGGAGACAGGACAATGTCCATTTCGATGTATCGCCTGACCGTGCCCATGTTCCAGCGCGGCATTGCCAGCCTGAAGACCTATCTCGACAAGGCGGAAGCCTATGCCGAGGAAAAGAAGATCGACCCGACCATCCTCGTAAACGCTCGCCTCGCCCCGGATATGCTGCCGCTTTCCGGCCAGTACCAGCGCGCCAGCGATAGCGCCAAGTTCGCGCTCGCCCGCCTGACGGCGACTGACGCGCCTAAATTCGAGGACAATGAAGCGACGATCGCCGACCTGCGCGAACGTATGGCCAAGACCGAAGCTTACCTTGCGAGCTTCACTGCCGAAGCTCTTGATGGTAGCGATGTGAGAGAAATCACCGTGCCGGGCCGCAATGGCTCTGTTGTTCCTGGCATCGAATATGTCGCCCTCTTCGCACTGCCGAACTTCTATTTTCACGTGACGACGGCACACGCCATCCTGCGCAACCAGGGGGCGCCGGTCGGCAAGCGGGATTTCCTCGGAAATTTCTGATGTTTAATCAGGGCCGGTACATTACCGGCCCTTTTTCCGTCAGTTCGGTATAGGCAAGCGTCTGATCCAGATGCCGTGCCCTGAGCGACAGCAGCCGTTCAGCATAGTTGAGCCGCACCGAGGCATAGGCCGGATCATCGGCAAGATTGCGCAGCTCCATCGGATCGTTGACGAGATCGAAGAGCAGCGCCGGCAATGCGGTGAAATGCACGTATTTGAATTGCTCGTCGCGGATGACGGCAAGATTCAGTTCGTTCGACCGAAGGCCGAAATGCCGCTCCGCCTCGCCATGGGCGATATCCCGGAAATCGAATTCCCAGAAAGCCGCATCCCGCCAGCCCTGCGCCACGCCGCCATCGAGGAAAGGCGCAAGCGAGCGCCCATCGATGCCATTGGCAGGCCTGATACCGAGCCGATCGCAGAGCGTAGGGAACACATCGGCAGCACTGGTGAAATTCTCGACGATACCGCCGGCGGAGGCCACGCCAGGATCACGGATGACGAGCGGAATATGATAGCTGCCGTCGAAATAGCCGCCCTTGCCGAGGGTCCAGTGATCACCCGCCATCTCGGCGTGATCGGACGTGAAGACGACGATCGTGTTGTACCACTCGCGGGCATCCTTCAGCGCTTGCCAGATGCACCCGAGCTGGTCGTCTACCTCGGCGATCATCCCGTAGTAGATCGACCTGATGGCGTCGAAGTCGGCAGCGCTCAAATCGCTGAGCGGCCCTTCCGCCCCATGGATGAAACTGCCCTTGTCGGCACGCGGCATGGCATAGGCGAGATAGGGATGGCCTTGCTGTTCCATTTCGCGGCCTATCGCACGTGCAAAGGCCGGGCCTTCGCTCGGCTTGAACATGCGGTTGAACGGCTCCGGCACAGAGAAGGGCGGATGCGGCCGCAGGAAGGAAATATGCGCGAACCACGGCGCATCCTGCTCGCCCATCCAGCGGGTGAATTCCCCGGTCAGGAAAGCGGTCTGCGTCTCTTCGCGTGAATAGGCTGGCGCCGCATTCGAGATTTCCCCTGCTGCAGTGCCGACCGGAATATGGATATCACGGCTGACGGCATCAGCGTGGCCGCGCAAGCGCAGCCAGGAAAGCCATTGCCTCTCATGCTCCGGCAGAAGCTGGCGAACAGTGAAACCCGGCAGCACACCTTCATAGGTCGTCAGATGTGGATCATTGGCATCCATATCGCGCGGATCGGGCGCCGTGTCCGTATAGCCGAACAGCGTCGGATCGTAACCCGCCCGTCTTGCCGCCAGCGCCAGATTGTCGAACCGCCGGTCGAGCGGCGAGCCGTTCCGGCAGACCCGGTGGTTCATCTGGTAGAGGCCGGTATAAAGTGTGGCGCGCGCTGGCGAGCAGGGAGCCGCACCGGCATAATGGCGCCGGAAAAGCGTTCCCTCCCTCGCCAGGGCATCGACATTCGGTGTCCTGACGCAGGCGTGCCCCACAGCCGAGAGGCAATCGCCGCGCCATTGATCCGCAGTGATGACGAGAACGTTGGGCCGTGACCCGCGTTCAGTGATGATTTGATCTCGCATGCCAGTTCCAGGCCGACTGAATGATCTGCGAGAGATCATACTGCGGCACCCAGCCCAGCACGTCCCGCGCCTTGTCGTTATTGGCGACAAGCGTGTGCGAATCGCCTTCGCGACGACCGATATATTCGACCGGGAAGGGCTTGTTGGAGACGTCCTCGATGGCGCCGAGCAATTCCTTCACAGTGGTACCGGTGCCAGTGCCGAGATTGAGCGCGACGGATTCACCGCCATCCAGGAGATACTGGACGGCGCGCACATGCGCGTCGGCAAGATCGAGAACATGGATATAGTCGCGCACGCAGGTGCCGTCGCGCGTCTCGTAATCGCTGCCGAAAACCTTAAAACCCTGGCGGCGGCCCAGCGCCGCATCGATCGCCAGCGGGATCGCATGTGTTTCCGGCTGGTGCCATTCACCGATCCGGCCTTCGAAATCGGCACCGGCGGCATTGAAATAGCGCAGCACGACGGAGCGAAGGCTCTTGTACTGGTCGTAATCGGCAAGCGCCTGCTCGACGATATATTTGGTGCGGCCATAGGGATTGATCGGCACCTGACGGTGCGTCTCATCAAGCGGCACGCTCTGCGGCAGACCATAGGTCGCGCAGGTGGAGGAGAAGACGAAAGCATTGATGCCGGCGGCCTGCGCTGCCGACAGCAGCGTCAGTGTGCCGATGACATTGTTCTCATAGAACGAGACCGGATCCTTGACCGATTCGCCGACTTCGATCAGCGCCGCAAAATGCAGAATCGCCGACGGCTTGTGCTTTGCCAGCACCTCATCGAGCCGGGCGCGATCGCGAATATCACCCTCTTCCGCCGGTCCCCATTTGACGAATTCGCGATGGCCGTTGGAAAAATTATCGAAGACGACGGGCTTGTAGCCCTTGTTCGCCAGATCGAGACACGTATGCGAGCCTATATACCCAGCGCCGCCGACGACGAGTACCGTTTCACCTGCCATACATCTCACCTTTTGCAAGCCACAGATGCGCGGACCTTAGCCAAGTTACACGTCAGGAAAAAGTTATCTCGGTTACATATCTGCAAAAATAAGAAGATTAGAGACGGCTTGCATACGGAATGCGCCTTTCGGCAGGGCGATTGACTTGCCGGCCACATAGAAAACCGGACACGTCTCGAGTATGCCGGCAACGGCTTTCGCATCAAAGCCATTCGTTATATCGCTAGCGACGTCGGCAATGAACGCGGCCGTCTCAGCCGTTTAGTTGTCGCAGAGATCGGGCGACATCTGGCCGACGAACCGTTGCGCTATAATGTTACCGTCGAAAGCCTGCTTATTCAGGCCTAGAGGAGGAAATATGAAAAAGGCGATCATCGTCTGGGGCGGCTGGCTGGGCCACGAGCCGGAACCCTGCGCCAATATCGTCGGCGAATTGCTGCGTGAGGATGGCTTTGCAGTCGAAATCACCAATGATCTCGGCATATTCGGCTCGCAGCTTCTCGCTAGGGCCGATCTGCTGGTGCCGATCATTACCGGCGAGAAGCTGGAAAAGCCGCATGCGGATGCCCTGGTCGAAGCTGTTCGCGGTGGCCTCGGCCTCGGCGGCCATCACGGCTGCCTTGCCACCTCCTTCAAGGAAAGTGCACTCTTCCGCTACGTCTCCGGCGTCACCTGGGTTGCCCATCCCGGCAATATCATTGACTTCCGGGTTGCCGTAACGCGGCAGGACGATCCGCTGATGGAAGGCATTCCGGACTTCGACTACCGCTCGGAGCAGTATTATCTGCATTACGACCCCTCGGTCGAAATCCTCGCTACCACGACCTTCACCGGCCAGTACGATYCTGCCGCGCGCAATGTCGCGATGCCCGTCGTCTTCAAGCGACATTTCGGCGAGGGCCGCGTCTTCTACTCCGCACTTGGCCATGTCGCCGCTGAATTCAGCCACCCCTACATGCCCCTCATTCTCCGGCGCGGTCTCAGTTGGGCCGCTCGCCAGTAATCAGGGAGGATCGGAAGGAGCTGTGATGCTCGCTTGGGGCTTCGTCATGATTGCGAACAAGCCGGCCTGACAATGAAAAAGCCGCCGGCACGACGGCCAGCGGCTTTTAGTATTCAGTATATAAAAGCGCCTCTGCGGCGCCGGCCTCAGCCGAGCCTAGCGGCCGGCCGCCTTGCGCCGGCTGCTCTCACTATCCTGTGCCTCAGCCTCGTCATAAGCCCGCATCAGGCGCCCTGCTGCCTTCAGCTTTTCGATGAGATCGCTCCCATCGGCAGAAGCCTTGGTGGCTTCGAGCTGTTCGAACTCCCTGAGCGCCTGTGCCCAGTGGCTTTCGCCCCGACCATGCGGCCGGCCTTCCTCTTCCCAGATGGCATATGCCCGCTGGCTTACCCAATCATCCCGATTACGACTCATTGCAAAACCCCAGCCAGTAAATATGCACACGCAATACCAATGAGAATAAAAGTGCCAGTCTGGACTTTAGGAGTCGTTACTGCGGGATGTAATTTTGCAGGATAAATTGCTTCGAAAAGAGTAGTTTTTCAGCATCTATAGTTAAAAGGGCGAAAACGTTCATCCGCCCTGATATGTTCAGACAGCGATAGACTCTTCAGCCGCCTCCCCGGCTTCGCCGGTACCTCGTCCCATGAAGGTGAAAATGACGATTGCCGTCAGAATGGTAATGCCGGTCAGAAACCACAGAAGCAGGCCGAAGGCACTATTATAGGCACGGATGAGTTCCAGTTCTCCCATGCTGGAAAGAGCCTGGCCCGCACCGTAGAGATCCCCCGTCACCAGTCGCTGTGCCGCCACTGTCGCTTCATGGCTTGTTCCAAGATAGGACTGCGTCAGTGCGGAGAGGACCGCACTGACGATGGCGAGCGCCACCCCTTCGCCGGCGACGCGGGTCGTACTGAAGATCCCGGTTGCCATGCCGGCACGCTCCTTCGGCACGACACTGACGGCAAGTCCGTCCATGAGACCCCAGGGCAGGCTGATGCCGATACCAATCGTCAGCAGCGGTGCGATAAGCGCCACATGGTCCGAACCGACGGGAATGTGCGCAAGCCAGAAGAGACCGGCAGCCGAAATGACGAGACCGACGCTGCAGATCGTTGCTGCCGGCAACCACCGGGTCAGCAGCCCGGCCGCGATCGGCAGGATGAGAAGCGGACCGGAAAGCGCGATCATCATCTGTCCGGCGGCGACCGCGCTCAAACGCTCGACACCGACGAAGCGCACCGGCAGTAGGATCAGCAGGACGACGAAAGCATAAGCGGGAGCAGCCGCCAGGAGCTGCACACCGACAAAGCGAGGATAGCGGAAGAGCGTCAGATCAAGCATCGGCCGCTTTACGAGGTGCTCGATGAAGCAGAAGAGGGCCATCAGCAGCGCCGAGCCAAGAATGAGTCCAAGCGTAAGAGCATCGCTCCAGCCGCTTTCCGGCGCCCGCAGCACGCCATAAGTAAAGAGCGATAGGGCAAGCGTGAAGCTGATCGCGCCCGGCCAATCGAGCCCCCTTGCCTCGGGGTCGCGGGTTTCCGTCAGGAATACCGCCCCGAAAACGAAAGCCAGGATAGCGAGGCCAACCACGAGTGCGAAAATCGCCCGCCACCCGAAGGCCTCGATCATCATGCCCGACGCCATCGGTCCAAACGCCAGGCCAATACCGAAACTTGCACCGACGAGACTGAAGGCGCGCATGCGTTCCTTTCCGTCAAACTCCTGTGCCAGCGATGCCATTCCGCCGGAAAAGGCCGCGGCCGAGCCAAAACCCTGAAGCGCGCGAAGGCTGTCGAACCAGATAATGTCAGGCGAAAAGGCAAGCCCGCCGGAAAACAGGATGAAGGCGGCAAGCCCGCACAGGAAAACGCGTTTGCGGCCATAGCTGTCTGCCAGCGCACCTGCCGCCATCAATGTGCTGCCGAATGTCAGCATGAAGGCATTGGTGACCCAATTATGGGCAATGGGACTGCCGCCAAGTTCGGCACTGATCGCCGGCAGGGCCACCGCGGGACCAGTGAAGGTGAGCGGCATAGCCGCGGCCGCAGAGCAGACGGCGATCAAGACGAAGAGTTTCTCCGCGATACTTGTAGGTTTGAACTTGTGGGGAACGGTCATCGGATATCCGCTGGTTCGAGGGTGGAACGCGCTTGGGAGGTGCGCGGGGCGCTGAAACGCCTGGACTTCGATTGCGGAAAGCAGCATAAATTGAGGATAATTCTTCGATAACCTATGGTTTGTTCCGCATATAAAGGAAGAAACCGCTCGAATGGATCTGCATATGGACCAACCTCTGGGTGGCCTCACGGCATTCGTCAGAACGGCGGATCTTGGAAGTTTCGTCGCCGCCGGCCGGGCTCTCGGCCTTTCCGCCTCGGCTGTCGGCAAGGCTGTGACCGCGCTTGAACAACAACTCGGCGTCCGCCTGTTCCAGCGCTCGACACGAAGCTTGCGGCTGACGGAAGAAGGCCGCCTGTTCCACGAGCGCTGCCGGCGTATCCTTGATGACCTGGAAGACGCCCAGGCCTCGCTCGCTCAGGCTGTCGCAACCCCTCGGGGACGGTTGCGCGTCAGCGTGCCGCTGGTCAGCTACCATCTGATCCTGCCGATCCTGCCGGAATTCGTGAACCTCTACCCGGAAGTCGAACTGGATCTCGACTTCAACGACCGGATTGTCGACCTGATCGAAGAAGGCGTCGATGTTGCAATCCGTAGCGGGACATTGCCCGATTCAAGACTGATGTCGCGTGCGCTGCGCCCGTTTCAACTCTTGCTATGCGCCGCACCTGCCTATCTGGAGAAACACGGCACCCCCGATTGCCCCCGTGATCTCGAAGGTCATCGGAGCGTCCGGTTCCGATTTCCCAATTCCGGAAAGCTGCAGCCTTGGCCGCTCAGCCTCTCCCCTGACCATCCGGAAATCAGAACCCGAACAGTACTGACGTGCAACAATATGGAAGCCCTGTGCGGCGCCACCATCAGCGGAATGGGCATCGGCTGCATGCCGGATTTTCTCGCGCGCGACCCGCTAGCCGACGGCAGACTGCGCACCGTGCTGGACGCCCATATAGACGCCCCTGCCCAGTTCCATCTCCTCTGGCCATCCAACCGGCAACTCTCGCCCAAGGTCCGCGTCCTCGTCGATTTTCTGAGTGAAAAGCTCTTTTCAAATCGTTGTGAGAGTTACGCGAACGAAACGCCACCATTGCAGCCCTCAAAGCCCTGAACGATTGCGTTACCAAAAATGATTGCATAACCTGGCGAAGACAATCAGAGAGGGATAAATTTATCCGCTTAATCGGGAATTGGGTCATTCCCATCCTTTGTTCGGCGTTCTTCGTATTGATCAGCTTGATCTTACAGGCCTTCCAGGTGTGAACATGGTCCTCACCGTGGATGGTGATACGGTCCTCCTGAGAAGTGCCACGCAACAACGCTGCACAAAAGCAGAGCACGACTTCCGATACATGCCTGCAGATTAATTTCCAAAATAAAATTCAACCAAAAACTGAAATTGCCTATTGAAAGCACAAAAGCAGTGCTTTACATTTTTCTGTATGGCACAAACAGCTCACACATCGATTTTACGCTACGACCTTTCGCCTGATCCCGAGGCAAAACGGGCTTTGGATGAGACATTTGCCGCCTATACGGCAATGATCGCCATGCTTGATGAGATGCTGACGGAAGAAGGCGGGGCAAATCTCGTCACGCTACATGAGCTGGCTTACGAAACCGTTCGGGAGAAAACCGGTCTGCCGGCCAGGCTGGTCACCCTCGGTCTGCGTGACTTCGCATCCAATCGCAACCATCCGATATCACCGGCAAGACTGCCACTGGATGAAAAACTGTTCTCGATAAAGGGACCCGCAACGCTGTCACTCGCGACCGTTCGTGGCCGGATGATCGTTCCTTATGACGTGGCGGGCTATTCGAACGGATCGATCAACATCTTTGCGGCTCAGCTCGTTGCCAACAATGGTGCCTATCAGATCGATATCGGCGTCACTCCGCATGCAAACCGAAGGGAGATCAATATCATGACAAGTGAAGGGATATTGTCGCGCGTAGGTCGCCTTATCGCCGGACTTGCGAATGCTGCCGTCGACAAAGCCGAAGGAGCAAACAAGATCGTGATCGTCGAACAGGCGCTTCGTGACATCGATTCTGCTGCCGATGAAGCCCGCGTGGACCTCGGCAAATCACGGGCGGAAGAATATCGCATCCAGACCCGGCGCAGCGAGATCGAAGCTGATCGGCGCACCCTCGATGACAAGATCCGCACAGCCATGTCGGCCAATCGAGATGACCTTGCGAAGGCAGGCGTGGCAAGACAGATCGATCTGGAGGCGCAGCTTGCGGCACTCGACAATGCCCTATCGGCCGCCAGAACACAGCTGGATGAGGGCCAGCAAGCGCTTCAGGCAATCCTGGCGACACGCCGTGAGGCAGAAGAAAAGCTCGCCGCTTTGAAGCGTAGTCTTCAACATCTGCATGAGGCTTCCGACACTGCAGCCGGCCGAAACCGGCCGACTGACGGGGCAGCCCGCGCGGCCGCGGCCGTCTCACGCCTCACAGGAGTTCCGTCCGAGGATAAGGGTGCAAGCGCAGAACTGGACGAACTTGACCGTCTGCATCGTGAACAGGCTATTGAAGCCCGGCTCGCCCAGCTCAAGGCCGGTCAGAATTAAGCGCCAATGGATCTTTTCCTCGACCCTCACTCCACCCCCTTTGCGGTTGCGGCAATCATACTGGCTGCACTAACCCTTCTGGAAATGTGCTGCCTTTTGATTGGATTTTCGCTCAGCGAACTGATCGGAAAGGCGTTACCCGACGATCACGGTAGTGGCATGTCGGGGCTTCTGTCATGGCTCAACTATGGTGGAGTTCCGGTTCTGGTGCTGCTGATGCTGTTTCTCGGCATGTTTGCCATAAACGGCTTTGTTTTCCAGGCAATTGCCCGAACCCTTTGGTTACCTTTGCCGACACTCGTGGCCGCGGTGCCTGCTTTTCTTATCGCTATCCCTGAAGTCCGTTCCCTGACCAGGATCGTCGGTCGGCTCGTACCACGTGATGAGACCTATGCCGTCGACCTCGCCGAATTCATCGGAAGGACTGGCGAAGTGACAGTCGGGCCGTTGGATCAAGGGCTGCCCGGCCGTGTTCGCATCAAGGACCGGCACAGCAATTGGCATACGTTCAGGGCCAGAGCCGCGCCGAACGAACCACCCATGGCAATCGGCGCCCAGGTCCTCATTGTCGACCACGAATCCAATATTTTCATAGCCATCACGGCTCCGTCAGACATGCTGAAGGCGCCGGATACATATACCGGGGAGTCACCATGATATTTGATCTGCTATTGCCGGCCATTATCGGCCTTGTACTGATCCTGGGCATTGGCCTGGTTTTCGCAACACTCTACACCAGATCCAGCCGGGACGAGGCCTACGTCCGCACCGGTCTTGGCGGCCAGAAGGTCGTCCTTGATGGCGGCTCGGTCGTCCTCCCGATCTTTCAGTCTATAGCGCGCGTCAATCTCAAGACACTGCGGCTTGAGGTACGGCGTGGCGAAGGTGACGCGCTCATCACCAAGGATCGTATGCGGGTCGATATCGGCGCGGAATTCTATGTGCGCGTCAAACCGGACGCCTCATCGATCGCACTCGCAGCGCAAACCCTCGGCAATCGCACCAACGATGCCGAGCAGTTGCGGATTTTGATCGAGGCGAAATTCGTGGACGGTCTTCGCTCCGTCGCAGCCACCATGAACCTTGACGCCCTGCAGGAGCAGCGCATGGACTTCGTCAAGGCCGTGCAGGAGGCCGTGGGCGCCGACCTGCAATCAAACGGCCTTGAGCTGGAATCGGTGTCGCTGACCCGCCTCGACCAAACCGACATCAAACATTTCAACGCCAACAATTTCTTCGATGCACAGGGCCTTGCAACGCTGACCCGCATCACCGAAAGCCGCAAGAAGGAACGCAACGAGATCGTGCGCGACACGGAAGTCGCCATCGCCCAGAAGGATCTCGAGGCGCGCCAGCAGTCACTCGAAATCGAGCGCACCAAGCGAGAAGCCGAACTGAACCAGGAGCGCGATATCGCCAACAAGTCAGCCGCGACACGCGCGGAAACCGCCCAGCAGGAGCAGGCTGCCAAGCGTGCGGAAGAGGAAGCCCGCATTACCACCGAACAGGCGATTGCCGAGCGTGAAGCTCTCGCCAAACAGGTTCGTGAAAGCGCAAATATCGACGCGTCCCGCGCCGTCCAGCAGCGTGACACCGAAGCCCGCCGCGACCTGCAGATTGTTTCCCAGGAAAGCGCGATTGCCGTCGCAACCAAGAGCCGCGAGGAGTCCGAAGCGAAGGCAAAGGCAGAAGGGGCGAGGGCTTTGGCTATCGCGGCGGAGGAAAAAGTTTCGACCGCCAAGGCTGTCGAGATCGCCGAACGCGAGCGCCAGATCGCCGTTATCGACGCCCGTAAGAAGGCGGAAACCGAAGCGACCGCCGTGACCGTCGGCGCCGAAGCCGAAAAGCAGGCTGCTGTCGACCAGGCCGATGCGATCAAGACGCTGGCAGTGGCAGAGGCAGACGCTGCGGTCATCAAGGCGAAAGGCATTCTGGAAACCGGCAAGGCGGAAGCCGAAAGCGAAGCTCTCCTAAACCAAGCACGCAACCGGTTGAGCGCAGCAATCATCGATTACGAAATCCTGCGCGAGCGCATACGCATCATTCCGCAGGCGCTGGCAGAGGCGGTGAAGCCGATCGAGAAGATTTCCGATATCCGCATTTTTGACACCGGCGGCATGCTGGGACGCAACGGCGGTGATGCCAAAGGCGGAAACATCGGACTCGGCGACGGACTTGCCGGCCAGTTGCTGAACTATCAGGCGAATAAGCCTGTTCTCGATCAATTGTTGAAAGAGGCGGGCTTCACCGGAGACAATGTAGTCTCATCCCTGCTCGCAAACCTTCAGCCCGGTTCGGTGACTCAATCGGAACCCCTCGATTCCGATCGCAAGATTGATGGTCTTTGAATTCGCCGCAATGGTTTCCAGATGAGAAGCACAAGAAGGGCGGGTTACCTCGCCCTTTCTTCTGATACGCCGCAATCTCAGCGGTCAAGGATCGCCTATGCTCCTTCAGAGATTGACAGTTGGATTGCTTCCCGTCGCGACGCTTCAAAAAGCGCGAAGCGTAGCAGCCACGCGGGATGAGCTGTCAGGACGCTTGCCGCCTCGAAGAGAAAGCTGGCCTTGTCGGTCGCATGCACAACCCAGCCCGCGAACGCAAAATCGATCTCCGGAGCCGATTAGAGTGTGATCCAGATCAACGACACAGAAATACACCCTTTGGTAGCGAATTCAAAACTTTGAGGAACAAAGGTTGACGCGATAACCAGTAATGGATATAGAGCGCCATCGATACTTTGTTTGCCGTTATTTGTTTTTGCTGCGCTTTGCGCTTCTTGATCAACTTTCCCTCTCAAAAGTCGAAACAACCGCCGTGCGTCGCCCGGCGGCAGATTAATCGTTGCTATGAAAGGGTTTGTTATGACCACCGGCACAGTTAAATGGTTTAACGSCACCAAGGGCTTCGGCTTCATYCAGCCTGACGACGGCAGTGCGGACGTCTTCGTTCACATCTCCGCAGTCGAGCGCGCTGGCATGGGCTCAATCGTTGAAGGTCAGAAGCTTGGCTATCAACTTGAGCAGGACCAAAGGTCCGGCAAAATGTCCGCAGGCCAGCTTCAGGCCGCTTAAGGCTTAACTCCCCATGACCACGGATGTACTGGCATGGTGATGAAGGCATAGAAGGCCAGGCGGATGTCTGGCCTTTTTCGTTGGTATTGAACTGCCACCGATCCGCAATCCGCCCGTGCCGAAGAGCCGCCACCGCCGGCTTCCAACCGTACCGGGTCGAAATCGGACATGCCGGTCGCAAACCCGCTGCCAGGCCTGCCATGTCCGTGCTGCGGGCGGCGATAAAAGGCGACTGCAGAGAATGTCACAGACCCGCATTTCAAAACGATTACACCATTCAAGGACCGAACTTTGACTACAACCGAAAAAAGCACCAAAGACACCGCGCCGGCGACGATGGTTTCGCTGACGCCGACCCAGATCAGGGGTTTGAAACTCGCCAAGGACGGTGACCTGTTTGCCCAGGACGGCAATAAATGGACCCATCTGAACGCGACCGTCACCTATGCCAGGACCGACCGTTTCAAGGAGCGGCCGATCAAGGTGAAATTCCTGACAACGACCACGTTGAACGAATTGCGAGACTACGGCTTTCTGCAGAACCTGGACGCAGATGCGACCCCAGAGACCTCCGCGCAGGGCATTACCATGGCAGGCAAGATGTGGCTCTTGAAGAATAAATGATCGCTGGCCAGAACGGATATTGTGAGCGCTGCAGGTTGACCCGTGACATCGGTATGCCCACGGCGCCGTGTTCGAGCGCTTCCTGGGCAATCTGACAGTCGGCTTCTCGCGCATGACCGGCCTGCTGCATTGGGATGATTTTCAAAAAACGCTCGCCTCGCGCATGATCCAGAATCGCATTTTGGCGAATGCCAAGAAGGCGGCGCAAAGCGGCTTTGCCTCCCTGCAGGCCAAGGAGCGTGCCTATATGGGCTTCCTCGGCATCGGCGAGCAGCGCGCCGAAGACCTGGGCCGGTTCTTCGCCCACCACGGCGAAACGCTTGATGGCGGCAAGGTCGCCAATACCGAAGCCGGGGGCGACGACGCGATTGCCGCAACCGCTCGCCGCGCCTTCCGCGCTGCGATCAAACAAGGACGTTGATTCCGACATCGTCATAGGGGCGTGGGCGACGTGCCGCTCTTTGCGTCAACGCCTGTCGGGCGCGCTGCTGCAGTTCAAATCCTTCGCCATCGCCTCCAATCAGCGCGTGCAGATCCACGGCCTGCAGGAAGACAAGACCCGCCTCGTCGGCGGCATCGTCGGCATGACGACGATCGGCGCTTTCATCCATGCACTGGAGAAGTTGGGTGCGCCCAGCCTCCATACCGGCGCATCAGCACTCTTTCCGAATGCCAGCCAGGAAGCGTCGGCAAGCCGCTACGCCTCGCGCTCGATAGTCGGCAGCTTCCTCGGCCCGACCTACGAGCTTGCTTCGGATGCCACCAGCCTCGCCGGCCTGGCTGCCACCAATGCGAAGGGGCGGTCACAGGCAACGCGCCCGGCATGACCGAAGGCGATATTGCGACGGTCCGCCGGCTGACGCCCTTGCGAGCCTGCCTTACTGCCGATGGTTGATTGACGATGGCGGAGAGGGTGGGATTTGAACCCACGATACCCTTGCAGGTATGCCGCATTTCGAGTGCGGTGCATTCGACCACTCTGCCACCTCTCCGCGGTCTCGGTCGGCGCTTGTTCGGCGCGGGCGTTCTCATAACGAGCAAATGACAGACTGGCAAGCCGAAATCTCAAGCTTTTCCATCCTTTTGCCTTGACACCTTTTTGTCACTCGCGTATCCCGCTTTCGCAATAGGAGTGGAGTAATCCGCCCCTTGCCCGCCTCGCGCTCGCGTGGGGCTTCACCGGCAGACCAGAGTTCCGGGCCAGTTCCCTGAAATCCCTGCTTAACTTCGACTGATAAGAAGACAGCCACCTGCGCTTTGCGGGGAGAGCTGGATCGAACATGAAAGGACAAAATATGTTCGCAGTCATCAAGACCGGCGGTAAGCAGTATCGCGTGGCAGCCAATGACGTGCTGACCATCGAGAAGCTTGAAGCCACCGCTGGCGACTCCATTGAATTCACCGAAGTCCTCGTGATCGGCGAAGGCGCCGACGCAGCGATCGGTGCGCCCTTCGTAACCGGCGCCTCCGTCAAGGCGGAAGTCGTCGACCAGACCCGCGGCAAGAAGGTTATCGCCTTCAAGAAGCGTCGTCGTCAGAATTCGAAGCGTTCGCGCGGCCATCGCCAGCATCACACGGTTGTCCGTATCACGGACATCGTGGCCGCCAAGTAAGATCAACGGGTTTCAGGTTTAAAGGAGAACTCCAATGGCACATAAAAAAGCTGGCGGTTCCTCGCGTAACGGTCGCGATTCCGATTCCAAGCGCCTCGGCGTGAAGAAGTTCGGCGGCGAAAACGTCGTAGCAGGCAACATCATCGTTCGCCAGCGCGGAACCCAGTGGCATCCGGGCGCCAATGTCGGCCTCGGCAAGGATCACACCATTTTTGCGCTTACGGCTGGCAATGTGGACTACCGAACGAAGGCCAATGGTCGCGTGTACGTGTCTGTAATGCCGAAAGCGGAAGCAGCGGAATAAGCCGGTAGCGCTCTAAAACAGCCGGCGTCTCATCGACCCGGCTGGCCATACCAGGTTCAGTCCAGAAAACAGGGGAGATGGGGCGCCATCTCCCCTTTTTCTTTGTCCAAACAGGAGGACTGAACATGCAAGGCGAAATGACAAGGGTCGACCAATCACGGTCGCCCAGGGAAGACCAGCGGTCTCCCATGGAACGGCTGAGGCCGGAGCGGTTAAGGACCGATTGCCCTGTCTTGTTATCGGAAAGGCTCGTCATGCGCGCGCCCCACGAAGAAGACATTGACGCCCTTGCCCATCTCGCCAACAACGCCAAAGTCGCCACCATGGTATCGCGTATGCCGCACCCATATACCGCCAATGATGCCGCCGACTTTGTTTGGCGTACGCGAAATGGCGAGATTGGCAAGTGCGTCTATGCGATCACCAAGGCCGAGAACGGCGCCTTCATGGGTTGCTGCGGCGTGGAACCGCATACCGACGAGAAGACCGTCGAGATCGGTTACTGGCTGGGCGAGCCCTATTGGAACCAGGGTTATATGACCGAGGCATGCCATGCCCTCGTCGACATGGTGTTCAGGACGAGGCAGCAGGTCGAGCAGATCGATGCCCGCTGCCGGGTCATGAACGTCGCCTCGCGCCGCGTCATCCAGAAGTGCGGCTTCCAGTTCCAGGGATCCGGTCTTGCCGCATCGCTGGCGCTAGGCAGCAATGTGCCGGTCGAATGGTACCGGCTCGACCGCAAGACCTGGATGTCGCTCAGAAGCTGGGGGGCAATCTCATGAATGCCGCACCCCTGCAAAGACCCGGGACCAAGCCCATGATGCCCGGCCCCGCGCCGGTCATATCAACGGCAAGGCTAACGCTTCGCCCGCATAGGCTGAGTGACGCTCCGGCGATTGCGGAATCGCTTTCCGATTTCGCAGTCACCCGCATGCTGGCCCGCGTTCCCGCCCCCTATGACCGGCAGGATGCGCTGGACTGGCTGGTTCCGGTCATATCGGGCGTCATGCCGGATTGGGCACTGGCAATAACAGGCAATGACGACGTCCATATCGGCAATGTGTCGATCGAACTTCGTCACGGCCGCTGGCACCTCGGTTATTGGCTGAACCGCTACTACTGGCAGCGCGGCTATATGAGCGAGGCGGCCGAAGCCATGCTCGAGCGTTTCTCGCGGCGCATGCCTGACGTTCCGGTTCATTCGGGCGTCTTTGCCGACAATCCTGCATCACTCCGGCTGCAGGAAAAGCTCGGTTTCCGGATGACCGGCTGCAGCGAAATCTACTCCTTCGCCCGCAACACCATGGTCGCCCATATCGAAACCGTGCTGCAGCCAGGCGCTCTGCAGCAGAAAAAGGTCGCCTGACATAAGAAGGACGCCGCGCTTAAGGCGGCGTCCTTTCAATCGCCGATCTCGACCCGGAGGGGAAAATGATCGGAACCCAGGGAATTCGTATCAATGACAGCGGATTTCAACCGGTCCTTGAGGCCGCAACTGACGAAACAGTAATCGATATGCATGCGCCTGCCGTGATCTTCCGGATCCATCCAGCTGTAGCTGCCGGGCCCATAGGCGCCAAGCGCCGCAAAGGCATCGATCGGCGTGCCGATCCGCGCCGTGCGGCCGTAAAACCCGTCAAAGGCGCCAGCGAAGGTGCAGTATTCCGGCGATTCCGGCTCCATATTGAAATCGCCCATAATAATGTAATCCTCCGGCAGCGGCGGCTCGGGAAGCCCGAATTCGCATGCTCCGGTCAGCGACGCGCCTTCCTGAATGAACGCATTGATGCGGTCTCCGAGATGGTGGAGTTGCGCAATGCGCTCGTCGATGGAAACGTGGTCGAGATGGACGGAATAGACGCGGACAGCACCATCAGGCATGGCAATAACGGCTTCCGTCGCGCCGCGCTGCAAATTGATCTTGTCGACCGTGCGGCTGCGCGGCAGAAGCAGCGTTCGCGTCGACAGGATGGGCCAGCGCGACAGAACCATATTGCCGAACTGGAAACGGGTGCCGCGCGGCGGGGAAACCTGGCCTTCCGGCGCCTCGACATGTATGTCGCAGGCCGGTCCATAGACCCAGAAATGGTCGGGAAACAGGGCCGCAATGATATCAGGCATGTCGGCATAATCGTTCCGAACGAAACCTCTCGTCACCTCCTGCAGGGCGATGACATCAGCGCCTTCGAGACTTTTGACGACGCGTTCCAGATCGTATCTGCCATCGAGACCGAAGCCGTACTGTATGTTATAGCTCGCAAAAATCACGATATTCTTTGACCTCCGCCTGAACCGCCTATATCGAATGGGCCAAGAGGGGTCGCCCAAACGCACCGAGTACTGGAAGTAAAATGAAATTTCTCGATGAAGCAAAGGTCTATATCCGGTCGGGTGATGGCGGCGCAGGCAGCGTTTCCTTCCGTCGTGAGAAGTTCATCGAGTTCGGCGGGCCGGATGGCGGCGACGGTGGGCGCGGCGGCGACGTCTGGGTAGAAGCCGTCAACGGCCTCAACACACTGATCGATTTTCGTTACCAGCAGCACTTCAAGGCCAAGGTCGGCATGCACGGCATGGGCAAGAACCGCACCGGCGCCAACGGCGACGACGTGACGCTCAAGGTTCCCGTCGGCACGCAGATCTTCGAAGAGGATCAGGAAAGCCTCATCTGCGACCTGACCGAGGAAGGCCAGCGCTTCTGCCTCGCAAAAGGCGGCAATGGCGGCTTCGGCAACACCCACTTCAAGTCTTCGATCAATCAGGCGCCGGACTGGGCCAATCCCGGACTTGAGGGCGAAGAAAAGACCATCTGGCTGCACCTGAAGCTGATTGCCGATGCCGGCCTCGTCGGCCTGCCGAATGCCGGCAAGTCCACCTTCCTCGCTTCCGTGACACGCGCCCGGCCGAAGATCGCCAATTACCCGTTCACGACGCTGCACCCCAACCTCGGTGTCGCGACCATCGACGAGCGAGAATTCATCCTTGCCGATATTCCCGGTCTTATCGAAGGCGCGCATGAGGGCGTGGGCATCGGCGACCGCTTCCTCGGCCATGTCGAGCGCACGCGCGTACTGCTGCATCTCGTCTCTGCCCAGGAGGAAAAGGTCGGCAAGGCCTACAAGACGGTGAAGCACGAGCTCGAAGCCTATGGCAACGACCTGGTCGACAAGCCGGAAATTGTCGCGCTCTCGCAGATCGACGTACTCGACGATGCGACCCTGAAGAAGAAGGCCAAGGAACTCGCCAAGGCCTGCGGCAAGACACCCTTCCTGATTTCCGCCGTCACCGGCAAGGGAATGACGGAAGTGCTGCGCGCGCTGCGCGACATCATCGTCGAAGCCAATACGGTAGAGAAGCCGGCCAAGACGCCAAAACTGCGCCATCGCGACATGATCCTCACCGACGAGGACGAGAGCGATGAGTAATCGCAAGCCGCTGGACCGATATCGCCGCGTCGTCATCAAGATCGGCTCCGCGCTCTTGGTCGATCGCAAGACCGGCCTGAAGAAATCATGGCTCGATGCCATGTGCGCCGATATCGCTGCGCTGAAGTCCAAAGGCGTCGATGTGCTCGTGGTCTCCTCCGGTGCCATCGCTCTTGGCCGCTCGGTGCTCGATCTTCCCTCCGGCGCCCTGAAGCTGGAGGAAAGCCAGGCGGCAGCGGCCGTCGGCCAGATCGCGTTGGCCCGGGCTTGGTCCGAAAGCCTCTCACACGATGAGATCGTCGCCGGCCAGATCCTGCTGACCTTGGGCGATACCGAAGAGCGGCGCCGTTACCTCAACGCCCGCGCCACCATCAATCAGCTTCTGAAGATCGGCGCCGTGCCGATCATCAACGAGAACGACACGGTCGCAACCAGCGAAATCCGTTATGGCGACAATGATCGCCTTGCTGCCCGCGTCGCCACCATGACCGGTGCCGACCTGCTGATCCTTCTCTCCGATATCGACGGTCTCTACACCGCGCCGCCGCATCTCGATCCGGATGCGCAATTCCTGGAAACCATTGCGGAAATCACCCCCGAGATCGAAGCCATGGCCGGTGGTGCGGCCTCGGAACTCTCACGCGGCGGCATGCGCACCAAAATCGATGCCGGCAAGATTGCGACGACTTCGGGCTGCGCCATGATCATCGCGTCGGGAAAGACGGAAAGTCCGCTTTCGGCAATCGAAAACGGTGCGCGTTCCTCCTGGTTTGCGCCTTCGGGCACGCCCGTTACCGCCCGCAAGACCTGGATCGCCGGACAGCTTCAGCCGGCCGGCATGCTGCATCTCGATGAAGGCGCCGTCACCGCACTCGGCGCTGGCAAGAGCCTGCTGCCCGCTGGCGTGCGCAGCATCTCCGGCAATTTCGCCCGCGGCGATACGGTTGCGATCATCGCCCCCTCCGGCCGCGAGGTCGCCCGTGGGCTGGTCAGCTACGATGCGGAGGAAGCCCGCCAGATCGCCGGTCGCAAATCGGCAGACATCGAGGCGATCCTCGGTTATCCCGGTCGCGCCGCCATGGTCCATCGCGACGATATGGTCATGACGGCGCAGATTGGTTCGAAATCGGAAAGGCAGAAGAAGGACGCAAGCTATGCTTGATACAGTTGCGCAGAGCCCTGACATTGACGTGCTGATGAACGACATCGGCCGCAAGGCCAAGGCCGCCGCGCGACCATTGGGCTTTGCTCCAACCGACGCCAAGAACAAGGCGCTCAACGCCATGGCCGATGCTATCATGGCGAACAAGGCTCAGATCCTTTCGGAAAATGCCAAGGATTTGAAGGATGTGGAGGGCACGGACATGCTCACCTCCTTCATCGACCGCCTCACGCTGAACGACAAGCGCGTCACGGAAATGGCCGAGGGCATCCGCGCGATCGCCGCTCTTCCCGATCCTGTCGGCGAAGTCATCGCCGCCTGGGATCGTCCGAATGGCCTGAAGATCGAACGCGTCCGCACGCCACTCGGCGTCATCGGCGTCATCTTCGAAAGCCGGCCGAACGTCACGGCCGATGCCGGTGCGCTCTGCCTGAAGGCCGGCAATGCGGTGATCCTGCGCTGCGGTTCGGATTCGCGCCGTTCCTCGGCTGCGATCCATGCCTGTATGGTCGAGGGCCTGAAGGCAGCCGGTCTACCGGAACATGCGATCCAGCTTGTACCCGTGACAGATCGCGCCGCTGTCGGCGCCATGCTGCGCGGGCTTGATGGTGCAATCGACGTTATCGTGCCGCGCGGCGGCAAGAGCCTCGTTGCTCGCGTTCAGAGCGAGGCACGCGTACCAGTTTTCGCCCATCTCGAAGGCCTCTGCCATATCTATGTCGACGCCTCCGCCGATCTCGAAATGGCCAAGAACATCATCGTCAATGCCAAGATGCGCCGCACCGGCGTCTGCGGCGCAGCCGAGACCCTGCTGCTCGACGGCGCCGCCATCGGCACGCATCTGACGCCACTGATCGAGGCTCTCATTGAAGCCGGCTGCGAGGTTCGCGGTTCGGCCACGGTTCTCAAGGTCGTGCCGGGCCTGAAGCCTGCCACCGAAGAAGACTGGTCGACCGAATATCTGGATGCCATCATTTCCGTTGCCGTCGTTGACGGCATTTCCGGCGCGATCGACCATATCCAGAAATATTCGTCGAACCATACCGAAGCCGTGCTTGCCGAAGACCCTGAAGTCGTCGAACGCTTCTTTACGGAGATCGACTCGGCCATCCTGCTGCATAACGCCTCGACCCAGTTTGCCGATGGCGGTGAATTTGGCATGGGTGCGGAGATCGGCATCGCCACCGGCAAGATGCATGCGCGTGGCCCTGTTGGCGTCGAGCAGCTCACCTCCTTTAAATACCGCGTTCGCGGTCATGGACAGACGCGGCCCTGACGTGACCACAGAGCATATAGACCGGCGCTATCTCCGCATGCCGCATAGCGAACGCGGCATGATCGTCGGTCTATTCGGCGGCTCGTTCAATCCGCCGCATGAAGGCCATGCCCTGGTCGCCGAAATCGCCATCCGCCGCCTGGGGCTGGATCAGCTCTGGTGGATGGTGACACCGGGCAATCCGTTGAAAAGCCGCAATTATCTGGCACCACTTTCGGAGCGTATAGCGCGCAGCGAGAGCATTGCCACCGACCCGCATATCAAGGTCACCGCCTTCGAACAGGCATTTGGCGTGAGCTACACGGCCAATACGCTTGCCCGCGTGAAGGCGCGTAACCCGCATGTGCATTTCATCTGGATCATGGGCGCCGACAGCCTGCAAAATTTCCATCGCTGGCAGAAATGGCAGAATATTGCGCGAACCTTCCCGATCGCTGTCATCGACCGGCCGGGCTCGACGCTCTCTTACCTTTCCTCGAAAATGGCCAAGACCTTTGCCTTTGCCCGCATCGATGAAGATGATGCCCGTGTTCTCTGGAAGAAGCCGGCACCCGCCTGGACCTTCATTCATGGTCCACGCTCGACTTTGAGCTCGACAGCCATCCGCAACGGCGATTCGCACAAGGCCRCGGAATAAATCGGATTGTTTGAAAGTTCCCAGAAATGAAAAGCCCGACGCGGGAGGAGGTGCGTCGGGCTTAAAACTTGATCGACAACTGGGAGGAGGAGTGTTGTCGATCCTATCGGACGGCTATGGGAGGAGGAGAAGCCGTCGGATGATTGTGTTTTAGCACATTTGTTCAGAAGGTGAATATAGGCTAGTGCATTGCAGCAATGCACGAAATGCAAACCTCCGTGGAACTGAATCGAATTCCCTGCCAGTTTTATCAGCAAAAACAGGTCGATCCAAACTGGCTTGCCAGATCCCTTGCCATTTACCAAGCAGAAGCGCCACATTTTTGCCTCACGAACTCTAGGCTTGACGGGAGCCATGCGCCTCACGAATGCGTGAAGAGACGGCGCGGACAAATCACGTCTCCGCCGTCGTTATGTTTTATGAAATACAACTCTAGCCAAAGCTCACACGCCGTTATATTCGTCTAAATATTTCGAGCCCGGGGAGAATAAATTATGCAGAGCCGCCGCCACTGGATGAAACTGGCAACCGCCGCGATCTCGGCCATCTGGCTTGGTGCAGCAGCGCTTTCGACGCCTGCCGCAGCCACCGAAAAGGTAACTGTCTTCGCCGCCGCAAGCCTCAAGGATGCGCTTGATGCGGCCAACGCCGCCTGGGCCAAGGAAAGCGGCAAGGAAGCTGTTGCTTCTTACGCAGCAAGCGGTGCACTGGCAAAGCAGATCGAAAATGCAGCCCCGGCTGACGTCTTCATTTCTGCCGACCTGAACTGGATGGATTACGTCGCCGATAAAAAACTGATCAAGGCGGACACACGCTCCAACCTGCTCGGCAACCGCCTTGTTCTGGTCGCTGAAAACGGCAAGCAGAAGCCAGTTGAAATCAAGGCGGGCTTCGATCTCGCAAGCCTCATCGGCGACGGCAAGCTCGCCATGGGTGAGCCGAAATCGGTTCCGGCCGGCAAGTATGGCCAGACAGCGCTCGACAAACTCGGCGTCTGGAAGTCCGTCGAGACCAAGGTTGCCTATTCAGAAAGCGTGCGTGCCGCCCTCGCCCTCGTTTCCCGCGGCGAAGCGCCATACGGCATCGTCTATCAGACCGATGCGGCCGCCGATAAGGGCGTTGCAATCGTCGGAACCTTTCCGGCCGATTCCCATCCGCCGATCATCTATCCGATCGCCCTGCTCGCCGAGAGCAAGAACCCGGATGCTGCTGCCTATCTCGACTTCCTGAAGTCGGACAAGGCTGCCCCTTTCTTCACTGCGCAGGGTTTCACCATCCTGAAATAATTGCGTAATTGGCGCCCAAAGCTTAGCGTGAAGGCTCGCTTCGGCGGGCCTTCACTGTTTCGGAGAAGATGACGCTTGGATATGTTCGGCTTGAGCGATGAGGAATGGACGGCGATCCTGCTGAGCCTGCGCATTTCCTTCGTCGCCATGGTGGCAAGCCTGCCGCTCGGCATCCTCGTCGCCCTGCTGCTTGCCCGCGGCCGCTTCTGGGGCAAGTCCATCCTGAATGGCATCGTCCATCTGCCGCTGATCCTGCCACCTGTTGTTACCGGCTTTATTCTCCTCATCCTTTTCGGCCGCCGCGGCCCGATCGGCAGCCTGCTGGATCAATATCTGGGTATCGTGCTCTCCTTCCGCTGGACGGGTGCAGCACTCGCCTGCGGCGTCATGGGCTTTCCACTGATGGTGCGCAGCATCCGTCTCTCCATCGAGGCCGTCGACCGCAAGCTCGAGGAAGCGGCCGGAACGCTCGGCGCGAGCCCGGCATTAGTCTTCCTGACCGTCACGCTGCCGCTGATCATTCCCGGCGTCATTACCGGCATGATCCTCTGCTTTGCCAAGGCGATGGGCGAGTTCGGCGCCACCATCACCTTCGTCTCCAATATCCCGGGCGAAACGCAGACCCTGTCGACCGCCATCTATACTTTTACTCAGGTGCCTGGTGGTGACGCCGTCGCCATGCGGCTCACCCTCATTTCCATCGCCATTTCCATGCTGGCCCTGCTCGCGTCGGAATTCCTCGCGTATCTCGCCGGCCGGAGGATCGATCCGGAATGACGCTCATCGTCGAAGCAAGACATCGCCTCGGCGCCTTCGGGCTCGATGCCGCCTTCACCTCCGAACGCGGTGTGACGGCGCTCTTCGGCCGTTCCGGCTCCGGCAAGACCTCCGTGATCCGCATCATTGCTGGCCTCACCCGACCGGCCGAAGGCCGGGTCCTGCTCGACGGCGAGGCGCTGACGGATACGGCAAAGGGCATCTTCGTTCCCCGGCACCGCCGCCGTTTCGGCTACGTCTTCCAGGAAGCGCGGCTCTTTCCGCACTTGAGCGTCCGGACAAACCTCTCCTATGGCCGCTGGTTCACACCGAAATCCGCACGCATTGAAAATTTCGATCGTGTCGTCGACCTGCTCGGCATCGGCCAGTTGCTCGCCCGCAGCCCTTCGAAGTTGTCGGGGGGCGAAAAGCAGCGTGTCGCAATCGGTCGCGCACTGCTTTCTTCGCCGCGCCTGCTCCTGATGGACGAGCCCCTGGCCGCCTTGGACGAAGCCCGCAAGGCGGAGATTCTGCCCTATCTTGAGCGTCTGCGTGACGAGATGGATATTCCGATCGTCTATGTCAGCCATTCGATCTCCGAAGTCGCGCGCCTGGCAAATCGGGTCGTGGTCATGCGCGACGGCAAGGTGGAAGCCGCAGGCCCCGCAGCAGAAATCCTCAGTCGTTCGTCGCTGCTCCCGGAAGACCGAAAGGAAGCGGGTGCCGTGCTGGAAGGCACAGTCGAAAGTATCGATTTGGCCCATCGGATTTCGACAGTGCTGCTGAAGGCGGGCAAGCTCTATGTTCCTGGTGCCGCGCCCGCCATAGGCAAGCCCGTGCGCATCCACATCCCCGCCCGAGACGTGATGCTGGCAACACGAAAGCCGGAAGGGTTGAGCGCCCTCAACATTCTGGAGGGAACCGTCACGCAGGTTTCGCCGACGGAGGATGGAACCGTCGAGATCCGCCTCGATTGCACCGGCGACGCTGTGCTCTCGCGCATCACCGCTCTGTCCTGCGAGCGTCTGGGACTACGCCCGGGCATGCCGGCTTTCGCCGTTATCAAGACGGTGGCACTGGAAGCCTGATCAGCGCCGGCCGTCCGGCTGCAGATTGCGGTTGTTTTCCAGCCAGGCGAGATCATCGGCAAGGCTGGTGCGCACCGTCTTTTCCATGTCGCGAAAGCGCGCCAGCAGCAGCTCCCCGAATGGCGTCAGTGCCGCACCACCACCCTTCTGGCCGCCGCGCTGCGATTCCACCACCTGCGCCTTGAACATGCGGTTCATCTCGGCAACCAGCATCCAGGCACGGCGATAGGACATGTCCATGGCGCGGCCGGCCGCCGAGATCGAGCCTGTCTCGCGGATATGCTCGAGCAGTTCCATCTTGCCGTGGCCGAGGCGATCGTCATCGGGAAAGGTGATTCGCAGGACGGGTGCGAGCGGATTTTTGGCGGTTTCGGTCATTTCGGTCGGTATTTGCGGAAATCACCGGCACTTTACGCCCGACCGCAGACGCTGTACACCGCAACTCCAGCTCGACCGAGGGTCGAAATCTCGATTTCGTGACGCCAAATGCGGCTTTCCGCCGTTCGCGCGCTGCGCCGCGTCTTGAAACATTAATGGTTTGATGCCTATCTTAACCATGATCCGGTTCTGCTGGATCCGTGTTGTGCATGGTTTGTCATTCCAGGAAAGGGAAAGCACTGACAACAGTACACGCCAAGGGAAAAACGCTTGCCGTTATCCCGAAGGGTGCGGAACGTGGCGCCGATGCCGCCGCCCGTGCTCTGGAAGCCGTCCTCGTCAGCCTCGAGGACTCCAAAGCTGAAGATATCGTCACCATCAACATTGCCGGAAAATCGGCGCTGGGAGACTACATGGTTGTCGTCTCCGGCCGCTCGAACAGGCATGTCATGGCGATCGCCGATCATCTTCTGACTGATCTCAAGGACGAGGGCTTCGGTACTGCCCGCGTCGAAGGTCAGGAAGGCGGTGACTGGATCCTGATCGATACCGGTGACATCATTGTGCACGTGTTCCGTCCCGAAATTCGTGAGTTCTACAACATCGAAAAGATGTGGGCGGCTCCGGATATGGACGAGGAAACACGGCACTGACAGGCAGCCTGGCATTCGCCCGGCGCCTGGGACGTGGTAACTGACCGGGCCAGCTTTAGACGGCTGGCCGGTAAGCTTACTTTGCGCTTCCAAAGCGCGGCATAGCAGGAGCGGATGAATGCGGATTGGTCTTTTTGCGGTGGGACGGCTGAAGTCCGGCCCCGAAAAGGATCTTGCGGCCCGTTATTTCGACCGTTTTGCAAAGGCCGGTCCCGCGGTCGGCTTGGAATTCTCTCGTATCGCCGAAGTGGCCGAAAGCCGCGCCTCCAATGCGGAGACCCGCAAACGCGAGGAAGCGGCCATGCTGCTGAAATCGCTCCCCGAAGGCAGCATCCTCATTCTCCTCGACGAACGCGGCAAGGCGCTGGACAGCGAAGCTTTCGCCAATCTTCTCGGCGGCTACCGCGATCAGGGCAAACGCGACCTGACGATCGCAATCGGCGGTGCCGATGGCCTCGACCCTTCCCTCTACGACCGCGCCAACATGATCCTTTGCCTTGGCAAGATGACCTGGCCTCATCAGATCGTCCGCACGCTCATTGCCGAACAGCTCTATCGGGCCGTGACCATCCTGTCCGGCCACCCTTATCATCGCGTCTGATGCAGCCCAAAACACTCACGCAGCCGTGTTTTGCCTCAGAGCCTCTTCTCATTCAAACTTTCTGGCCAACAGCCCCAAATCAGCTTAGGTTCCGGGCGATTTGAACGAGTAAACCCCGACACGCATGACGAGAGCTGCCCCCAAGCGATCCCGCCTGTTTCTGCCGGCCGTTGCCGCAGGGCTCGGTGTGGCCGCCATTGTTATTTCGGGAAACCCGTTTGCCGTGCAGGCGCAGGATGCACCGCCACCGCCGGCAGCAGCCGAACCAGCGGCTCCGGTCACGTCAGCCGAACAGCCGCCGCCAGACCCTGCCGCCGAGCTTGCGAAGAAGCGCGACGAGACGAGGGCAGAGCTCGATAAGCTGTCGAAGACCATCAGCCTGTCCTCCGATAAGGTGACCGAGCTTCAAAGCAGCATCGGCAATCTGGAAAAGAGCACGGCAAGCATCCGCCAGGCGCTGATCGATTCCGCCGCGCGGCGCAAATCCCTGGAAGGCAAGATCCTCGACAGCGAAAAGAAGCTTGCTGAGCTCGGCGTCAAGGAAGACGGCATCCGCCGCTCGCTGCATGAGCGTCGCGGCGTTCTGGCCGAGGTTCTGGCCGCTCTTCAGCGCATGGGCCGCAACCCGCCACCCGCCCTTCTCGTCAGCCCCGACGATGCGCTCGCCTCTGTTCGCAGCGCCATTCTGCTCGGCGCCGTGGTGCCAGGCATCCGCAAGGAGACGGAAAAACTCGCAGCCGATCTGGCCAGCCTTGCTGCGCTGCAGACGGCGAGCGCCAAGGAGAGGGAAGGCCTGACCACCACCATGGCAAACAGCCTGGAGGAGGAGCGGCGCATGGATCTGCTGCTTGCCGAAAACGACAAGCTGGGCCGCTCCAACGCCGCCGAACTGGAAGCCGAAAAGCAGCGGTCTCAGGAGCTGGCAGGCAAGGCAACGACGCTCGAAAGCCTCGTCGCTTCCATGGAAACGGAAATCGCCTCCGTACGCGATGCCGCCGCTGCCGCCAGGCAGGCAGAGGAGAACCGCAAGCTCCTGACGGACGAGCAGCGCGCCCAGGCGAAGGCCCTGGCCGACAGCGGAGTGCCCGATAAAAACCGCATTGCGCCMGCATATCCCTTCGGAGAATTGAAGGCGAAACTGGAGCTGCCTGTGGCAGGCGATACTCTGCGCCAGTTCGGCGATGCCGACGGCACCGGACACGAGGCCATGGGAATGACGGTCGCGACCAATCCTGAAACGGTAGTGACGGCCCCTGCTGATGGGCTGGTGGTTTTCGCCGGCGCTTTCCGCAGCTATGGCCAGATGATCATTCTCGACGCTGGCGGCGGATATCACCTGGTTCTCTCAGGCATGGATACGATCAGCACCCGTCAGGGAAAATTCGTTTTCTCCGGCGAGCCCCTGGCCGTGATGGGTGCGAAAAGAGTGGCAAGCGCAACAGCATTGGCGCTGGAAACAGATCGGCCAACGCTTTACATTGAGTTTCGAAAGGACGGTAAACCGGTCGATTCCCGACCGTGGTGGACCGCCAAAGACACTGGAAAGGCACGCAATGATTCGTAGGGCTTCTCTTGTTCTGGTCGGCGCACTGATGGGCGCGACCGCGATGAGCGTCATTTACTCCGCAGGCGTGCCTGCAGAGGCGGCGGGAGCATCGACCTATAAGGAGCTTTCGGTATTCGGTGACGTCTTCGAACGCGTGCGTGCACAATATGTAACGCCGCCGGCCGAGGACAAGCTGATCGAAAGCGCCATCAATGGTATGCTGTCCTCGCTCGATCCGCATTCCAGCTACATGAATGCGAAGGACGCCGAAGACATGCGCACCCAGACCAAGGGTGAGTTCGGCGGCCTCGGTATCGAAGTCACCATGGAAGACGAACTCGTCAAGGTCATCACCCCGATCGACGATACTCCGGCTGCCAAGGCTGGCGTTCTGGCCGGTGACTATATCTCGGAAATCGATGGCCAGTCTGTTCGCGGCCTGAAGCTCGAAGACGCCGTCGAAAAGATGCGTGGCGCCGTCAACACGCCGATCAAGCTGACACTCATCCGCAAGGGCGCTGACAAGCCGATCGAACTGACGATCGTGCGCGATGTCGTTGCCGTGCAGGCCGTGAAGTCCCGCGTCGAGGACGATGTCGGCTACCTGCGTGTCATCTCCTTTACCGAGAAGACCTATCCGGATCTCGAAAAGGCGATCCAGAAGATCAAGGCGACCGTTCCGGCCGACAAGCTCAAGGGCTTTGTCCTTGACCTGCGCCTCAACCCCGGCGGCTTGCTGGATCAGGCGATCAACGTTTCCGACGCTTTCCTGGAACGTGGCGAAGTGGTCTCCACCCGCGGACGCAATCCGGACGAAACACGCCGCTTCAACGCTGGTCCGGGCGACCTGACGGACCACAAGCCGCTCATCGTTCTCATCAACGGTGGCTCGGCTTCCGCATCGGAAATCGTTGCCGGCGCCCTGCAGGACCTGCGTCGTGCCACCGTTCTCGGCACGCGTTCCTTCGGCAAGGGCTCTGTCCAGACGATCATTCCGCTCGGCGAAAACGGTGCATTGCGCCTGACGACGGCGCTTTACTACACGCCGTCGGGCCGCTCGATCCAGGGCACCGGCATTACGCCTGACATCAAGGTGGAAGAGCCCCTTCCGGCCGATCTTCAGGGCAAGATGGTGACCGAGGGCGAATCTGCCTTGCGCGGCCACATCAAGGGCCAGAGCGAGACCGACGAAGGTTCGGGCTCGATTGCCTACGTCCCGCCGGATCCCAAGGATGACGTCCAGCTCAACTACGCGCTCGATCTGTTGCGCGGCAAGAAGACTGACCCGTCCTTCCCGCCGGACCCTGAAAAGGCCGTCGTCGCCAAGTAATCCATCGATCTCAAGGCCGGGCAGCTCACCCGGCCTTGAGACTTTCTGCTGTTTCCCGGTTTTGGAGTGGCAACGAATTGGGAACGGACCTGCATGCACCTCTAGGCCGCAACCGCAAGGCCGCGCGAAAGCGCCCCGGCATATTGCGGATCGGACAGATTGCCGCGAGCGTCTGCCTTGTCGCGATTGGCGGCTTTTCACTTTACACCGCATTTCGCAATGATGGCCTCGAGCAGTCGAAGCCTCCGGCATTGCAGGACACAGCGGCCGCGCCGCCAACCGATACGATCCAGGAGCCGCAGGCATCTGGCAATCAGGCGGCAAACGGCATGCCGCGCTCCGAGCCGCAATCCGGTGCCAATGTAGAACGGATGGTGACAGGCGATGGTTCTGTCGTCACTAAATACAGCCCTCGCCCGCGCGACGGCAGCGGTCCGGTTCTAGTCGACGCCATGCAGATGGGCCAGGATCCTCGCATGGCGGCCATCCCCAACGACAATCTGCTCGAAGAGACACCCTTCGGCCGGCTGCCTATCACGGGTCCCGATGGCCGACGGCCGATGGATCAATATGCGCGGCCGTGGTCCGGCACGCGCGGCACCCGCATCGCGATCGTCCTCAGCGGCCTCGGTCTCAGCCAGACCGGCACGCAGCGCGCCATCAAGCAATTGCCGGAAGAAATCACTTTCGCCTTTGCTGCTAGTGGCAACAGTCTGCAGCGCTGGATGCAGGATGCGCGGCGCGGCGGCCATGAAATATTGCTGCAGGTGCCGCTGGAGCCGTTCGATTATCCAGCTAATGATCCAGGGCCGGACACGCTGCTGACGTCGAAGCCTGTGGCGCGCAATCTCGAAAGCCTGCACCGGGCGATGGGTGAGATCACCAACTATACCGGCATCATGAACTATCTGGGCGGACGTTTCCTCTCCGATCCCAAGGCTATGGAACCGGTCATGCGGGATATCGGCAAGCGTGGCCTGCTGTTCCTCGACGACGGGACTTCCGCGCAGTCCAAAACCGCCGTGGTCGCCAAAGGCACGGAGCTTCCTTACGCTTTCGCCGACCTGCAACTGGACAGCCAGGTCGATGTGAACACCATCTTGCAAAAACTCGACGAACTGGAGCGCATCGCCCGCCGCAACGGCCAGGCAATCGGTGTTGCCTCGGCCTTCGACGAGAGCATTGACGCGATCTCCAAATGGAGCGAGGAAGCGACTATGCGCGGCATCGAGATTGTCGGCGTCGCAGCGCTCGTCAACGACCCCAAGAATCCCTAAGCGGAGAAAACCATGAGCCAGGCGACCGTAAAAGCCGAGGACCTGCCCTATCGCCCCTGCGTCGGTGTAATGATCCTCAACCGCGAGGGCCTTGTCTGGGCCGGGCGGCGCATTCCCGACGGTAATTCGGAGTATGACGGTTCGCCCCAGCTCTGGCAGATGCCGCAGGGCGGCATCGACAAGGGCGAAGATCCACTGGAGGCAGCCTATCGCGAGCTTTACGAAGAGACCGGCATCCGGACCGTGACGCTGCTCGCCGAGGCCAAGGACTGGATCAATTACGACCTGCCGCCACAGCTGATCGGCATCGGGCTAAGGGGCAAGTACCGCGGCCAGACACAGCGCTGGTTCGCCTTCCGCTTCGAGGGCGACGAAAGTGAGATCGCCATCAACCCGCCGCCCGGCGGCCATGAGCCGGAATTCGACGCTTGGGAATGGAAGCCGATGGAAGACCTGCCCGGCCTGATCGTTCCCTTCAAGCGCGCGGTCTATGAACGGGTCGTGGCGGAATTCAGCCACCTTTCCGGCTTGATCCCAGAAGATTGAGCATCGAACGAAGCTGTCATCAATGCGTTCCAAAACGAAACCGGCCGCCTTAAAGGCGACCGGCTGAGATAAGATTGCCGATGACGAATTATTCGACTTCGTTGGCCGAATCTGCGTTGAGCTGACCATATTTGGCTTCGCCGATCTTCTCGAGCAGTTCGAGCTGCGTTTCGAGGAAGTCGATATGGCCTTCCTCGTCTGCCAGCAGCTCTTCGAAAAGCTTCATGGAAACGTAGTCGCCGGCGTCGTGACAGATATCGCGCGATTTCTTGTAGGCAGTACGGGCGTCATATTCGCCGGCAAGATCGGCCTCCAGAACTTCCTTGACGTTCTGACCGATGCGCAGCGGCGCAAGCGTCTGCAGATTGGGATGGCCTTCGAGGAAGATGATACGTGCGACCAGACGGTCGGCATGGTGCATTTCCTCGATCGATTCGGCGCGTTCCTTCTTGGCGAGCTTGGTGTAACCCCAGTCCTCAAGAAGGCGATAGTGGACCCAATATTGGTTGACTGCACCGAGCTCTAGAAAAAGGGCCTCGTTAAGCCGCTCGATGACTTTTTTGTCGCCTTTCAATGTCCGCTCTCCTGTTTTCCTCGTGGAATTGTTTCAAGCGGGACATGAAATCAAATATTTCCGTTTCCGTCGAGTGGCGACGGGCATGATAATCTTCGGTTGTCTGGATGATGATATCGACAACGTTCGGGAAACAGCCGCAGCAACGGCCGCGTTTGGCCATGGCGTGATAGACCTTCGCCGGCACGATAAGCTGCCAACAATCTTCGTCGAGAAGATTGTTGATGACGTCCCGGATTTCCTTGTCGGTTATGTAATTGCAACTGCAGACGAGCACGTCTTCATTCCAAACATGACACTTACTATCGTGTTTTCTGCAAAAGAAGATGGGAACTGTCAAGAAAATTCGCGACCCTCGTCCGATCACGATTCAGCGGCAGGATATCACACACCAGCGAGCGCATCCTTAAGTCCTTAAGAAGCATCAATTTCCTGGCTGCAAAGGCCCATCAGTGGAAATTACGCCCGCGCGGCATCACGCTCGCAGTCTCCGCGATATCACCATCTTTCGCTTGTTCTGATGGCCTTCGCTCGCCGATCTTTCCGAGCAGGTTGTCCCGCGCCAGAATATCCGCCGCCTTCCGCTGTCGATGATCCTGTGTCGGGCGCAATACCTCGTCCGAGCGCTCGCTGACGCCAAAGCGTTTTGTCTCTCGCTGAAGGATACCGAGTAGCGGCGTCATATCCTCGATATGTTCGACGACGGTATGGATGACACCGCTCTGGCTTTGTAATTTGCCGTAGATCTTCACCAGCCGAGCGCCCATGACCACTGCGCGGTATCTTTCGAAGACCTTCTTCCAGACGATGGCATTGGCAACACCGGTCTCATCCTCCAACGTCATGAAGATCACACCTTTCGCGGAACCCGGCTGCTGGCGCACCAGCACCAGCCCCGCGATCGTCACTCGTCTCCCATTCGCGACACGAAGCAGATCGACATTGCGCATCACACCTGCCTTGCCTAGCTCCTTGCGCAGGAAGGAAACGGGGTGCCCTTTCAAGGATAGCGACAGGTAGCGGTAATCCTCGATGACCTGTTCTCCCGGCAGCATATCCGGCAGCTTCGCAGCCGGCTCGGGCTGAAGATCGATGTGGCGGACCTTCTCGAAGAGCGGCAGCTCCTCGGTTGCGCTTTTCACATCCAGCGCCCGCACCGCCCAGAGCGCCTGACGTCGTGATAACTGAAGAGATTGGAAAGCATCCGCATCCGCCAGCCGTTCGATAACGGATTTCTGCAAACCCGAGCGCAGCCAGAGATCACGCACAGAATGGTAACCCTCGCCACGATTCTCGACGAGCTGCTCCATATCTTTAACGGAAACACCCTTGATCTGCAGAAGGCCAAGTCGCACAGCGTGGCGAGTCTTGATGATATCCCGCATCTCGCCGTGGCGGAAATCAACACTTGCTCGGTCAAAAACCGCTGCCTCCAGAGTGCATTCCCAATCTGAGTGATTGATATCGGCCGGCAGGATCTTTACGCCGTGCTCGCGCGCATCCCGGACCAGCTGCGCCGGGGCATAAAAGCCCATCGGCTGCGAATTCAGCATCGCCGCGCAGAAGACGTCGGGATAATAGGCTTTCAGCCAAGAGGATGCGTAGACGAGCAGGGCGAATGAGGCTGCATGGCTTTCGGGGAAGCCATATTCACCAAAGCCTTTGATCTGATTGAAGCATTGCTCCGCGAACTCTTTTGTATATCGATCATCTGCGGTCATTCCCTCAATGAACCGCTCTTGGAAATTGCCGATCGTACCGGTTCTTTTAAAGGTCGCCATTGCTCTTCGAAGCCGGTCGGCCTCTGCTGGCTTAAAGCCAGCTGCGGTAATGGCAATCTGCATGGCTTGCTCCTGAAACAAGGGAACCCCGAGGGTTCTTTCAAGAACAGTTCTGAGTTCCTCGCTTGGATATTCGATTGGAAGATTCTTTTTCTGCAGCTCTCTGCGCTTCAGGTATGGATGCACCATATCACCCTGAATCGGTCCTGGCCGGACGATGGCCACTTCGATGACAAGGTCGTAAAACACTCTCGGCTTCAGGCGCGGCAGCATGCTCATCTGCGCCCGGCTTTCGATCTGGAAGACGCCGAGTGTGTCGGCCCGACCCATCATGTCATAAACTGGTCCGCCCTCCTCACCGTGTTCTTTATTGCCGAGGTCGGCGAGTGTTTTCTTCACGTCGTAGTGCAGTTCAAGCAGCGTGAAAGCCCTGCGTAAACAGGTCAGCATGCCTAGCGCTAGAACATCCACCTTGAGGACTTTGACATTATCGAGATCATCCTTATCCCACTCGATCATATAGCGATCCGGCATTGCCGTCTTCATGATCGGCACGACCTCGTCGAGCCGGTCCCGCGTTATGACGAAACCACCGACATGCTGAGTAAGATGACGCGGAAAGCTGAGAATTTCGGAGGCATATTTCAATACGTTCCGTGTTACCGGATCCTTGATATCGAGGCCTGCTGCCTTCGCATCCCGCTCTGAGAGATTATCTTCTGACCAGCCCCAGACGAGACTGCTGATTGCCGACTGGACATCCTCCGACAGACCGAAGGCTTTGGCGATTTCACGTCCGGCCGAACGAGTACGATAGCTTGTGACCGCAGCCGTCAGCCCAGCGTGCTCATGGCCATATCTCTTATAGATGGATTGGATAACCTCTTCCCGCCGCTCGTGCTCAAAATCAACATCAATATCCGGCGGTTCATCCCTATCCATCGAAATGAAGCGGTCGAAGAGAAGTGTGCTCTTTTGAGGATCGACTTCTGTGATCTCAAGACAATAACAGATAACCGAATTGGCGGCCGAGCCCCGGCCCTGACACAGAACCTTAAGCACATAGCGAGCGTAGTGAATGATCCTATGAACGGTCAGGAAGTAAGAGGCATAGTTTTTGTCGCCGATGAGCTTCAACTCGTAATTGATTTGCTTCGCCACGTTTTCGGGAACGCCATCAGGATAGCGTTTTGCCGCACCTGCTCTCGTCAACCTTTCGAGAGTCTCCTGCGGCGTTTCGCCGGGATCGTTTTCAGGCGGATAATTGTGCTTCAACTCATTCAGCGAAAAACTCAGCTTGTCAAAAAACACCTGCGTATTCTCGACCGCGTCCGGGTAATCCCGGAAGATCCTGAATATTTCACGTGAATCCTTGAGATACCGCTCTCCATTCGGCGCCAGAAAGAATCCGGCTTTCGATATCTCCAGATGCTCCCGGATGGCGATCACGATATCCGAAAGCGGCCGACGCTCGGGATCATGATAAAGTGGCTGATTGGTCGCGATTAGCGGCACTCGGTTGCGGGCGGCAAGCATGGCAAGCGCTGCAAAAGCCTGCCGATCGCGGCCGTCATAGGTCGGCGACAGCGCCAGGAAAAATGCCTTGCGGAAGCGTTTGCGAAACCGTTCCAGATACTCTTCAAGTGCCGACTGGCGGGCAGGATCATTCACGGCGGCCCGATCGGGGATAAGGGCGAGCATCATCTCGTCGCCCCATTCCATAAGCTCCGCTTCCGTCAGGATGCAGGTTCCCTTGACTGCTCCCTCCTTCAGATTGCCGGCGCTGAGCAAGCGGCAGAGATTTGCCCAGCCTTTACGGTTTTGCGGATAGGCAAGGATATCAGGCGTTCCGTCCGTGAAGACGAGACGGGCACCCGGCTGAACCCGGACGGGATCGAGAATGATCTCCGTTTTTCCCTTCTTCTGCGCCTCGGCTAAAATCGCATCCCTGTTCCTGTATCTCTCCTCAAGCTGCTGTGCTTGCGCATGCGCCCGCACCACACCGGCAACCGAATTCCGATCCGCAATACCGAGGCCGTCAAGCTTCAGGCAGGCAGCCTGCACGACCATCTCTTCAGGCTTCGAAGCGCCTTCCAGGAACGAGAAATTCGTCTTCGCACCGATCTCGAAAAATGCGGGTTCGGGCCTCATGCAAAGACCCCGTGCATGAACCAGCGAGGATCAGGGTTCTCACCGTAGAGACCCCGGCGATAGATCCAGAAGCGATGTCCGGCCTCATCCTCGATCCGGAAATAGTCTCGCGCTTCGGCATTATCGCCATCGATCCACCATTCCATGGCAATCCGTTCAGGGCCTTCGCTCCTCGCCACCTGATGCTGTAGGCGTCGCCAACGGAAGGTTTGCGGCGCACCATCGGGCACTTCGGCAAATGCGACATCGACCGGTTCCGGCGTTGCAAAGAGACGCAAAGGGCGCTCCTCACGGAAAGGAAGTGCGCTTCCCTGCTCCGCTTTCCGCCGGGCCGGAAGGCTCTCCATTGCCGGCACCGTGATCACGGCGCGCTCCGGCACATGGCTCTCGCGAAGCTGGAAGCTTTGCAGGCAGTCCGAACCAAGCCGGGCCGCGACACGGTCGACAAAACTCGAAAGCGAGATCTCCCCCTGCCGGTCGCCCTCGAAATCACCCTGCGCCTCGTTGAACGGGTCGTGCCGCAGCACATTCAGGCGCAGGATCTCGAAGCCATAACCGGCGTCGATATCGTCATAGATCATCTGCAGCCGCTCGGAAAACAGCCCGGCAACGAGTTTGGGCTCGCGAAGCGGCCGTGAGGCACCGACGGAGATGCGGAAAACCCTGCCATCGACACGAAACAGCACCAGTTCGAACACCCGGCCGCCGGCGCCGCGCGCTTCCAGGGACGGTTTTAGCGACACGGCGACCTGTCCGGTAACGGCAAGGATCTGCTCTTCCGTGCCGATCGGCTCGACCAGACGGCGTTCGGATGAGAGGCTAGCGACAGGAAGCCGAGGCGAGATCGGTTCTTCCTCACGGCCGAGCGCCTGATCAAGGCGCAGAAGCAGCGTTGGCCCGAAGCGGCGGGTCAGCGGCGCCCGCGGCGCATGAATGACGTCGCCGACATATTTGAGACCGAGCTTCCTAAGAGCATCGACAGTCTGGCCCTCAAGCCGCAAGGCCGCGACAGGCAACGGCATCAGCATACGCTCCATCTCTTCGTCTTCCACGACGCCGCCCTGCCCGAAGCGGGAGACGGCCCAGGAAAGGCCCGGCGATGAGGAGATCGCGCATCGCGCATCGAGCCCCATGTGGAAGAGTCGCGAGAGAATATCCCTGAGAAGAGTGCTTTCATCGCCGAAGAGATGGGCACAGCCGGTAATGTCGAGAAACAGCCCGTCCTTGCCGTCGAGCGCCACCATCGGCGTATAGCCGTCGCACCAGTCGGCGATCCCTTCCAGTAGCCGGCGATCGGCCGCAGGATCCTCTTCCACGACATCAAGCGCCGGAAACATGGCGCGCGCTTCGGCAACGCCCTGTTCCTTCCTCAGCCCCAGCTTCTCGGCGAATTCATCCAGCGCCGTCAACCGCATGGCATTGTTGAGCTTACCGGAACAGACGAGGGGTGCCGCTTCAGGACGCCCTTTCGAACGCCAGGACAGGCCCCATCGCCTGCGGGCGATACGATCCGTTGGCAGATGCGGAAAGCTGAGTGCCAGAATGCGCTGACTGTTCGCTTGGAGGCCGAGCGAAGCTTGGCTCGTCGACGGGGAAAAATTCGCGTTCATGGGGGTTCCACTCCAGAAGAAAGGAGAGCGGGGCCGGATTGCGGCTCTTCTCCAGCGTGAGACGGAAAATCGGATTGCCGATGCTGCCGGAAAATTTTGATCCATCCGGCAACGACCGCAGATCAGACGGCGCCGGCTCGACATGCAGACGGAAGACAGCGCTGCTCGCCTCCTCCTCCCCGGCCTGGCGGACGAGAAAGAGCGGACGGCGGACGGCGCGTGCCCTGAGACTGAGCCTGCGACTTTCGGTCAGGCCGAAATGCAGGGGATTGCCGCGCACTTCGAAGACGACGGCCGAGAAGGCAGCACTTTCTATGGCCGCTTCCGCCAGCCAGAGTGCATCCTCCAGCTTGCGCGGCGCGGCATGGAAAAACCTTTCCGGCTTCAGCCCGAAATCCTTCAGCCCCGGAGCATAGGGACGACCCGCCTCCAGTGTGCCGACGGCATCACCGATCCAGAGCAGCGGCAGCGGCCTGCGGGTATCCTCCTCCTGCTTCTGCAGTCGCGCCGCAATGGCCATCGCCAGACCGCTTGCCGCCCCTGCATCGCCGGAACTCGCCGCGCGGAATTCGGTAATCGCATCGAGCTGAAGGCCGCCTTCCAGCGCTTCATCGAGTGCTTCCACCCCGAAAGGCAGGTGCGTCAGCATACATTCCTGCCGCCTCTCGCGTCCTTCCGCCAGGGCTTCCCGTTCCGCCGCGGCAAGCGCCGGCGCGGCTTTTCTTTCCAGTCGGGCAATGGTTTCGCGGAGCGCAAAAAGCCGCTCGCGCGCCAGGGCGGTCTGCGCCACGGCGTTCTCTCCACTCGTCTTGTTCCTGTTATGTTCTTATAGATTCCAGAGCTCTAATGAAGAGTCAATGATCATTTCATAAGAATTTATTCCTGCCTTTGATTCCGCACTCGAAAATCGGCGATAAAGGTTCTATATGGGCCGGCAAAGGAAGGAATATTTATGGCCCGCATAGACCAGAGCGATGATTGGCGGGACCGCCATGCGCCGACGATCAGCACCTTCGAGTCGCTGGCAATGGAGGCCTACAGCCATCTGCCGGACGAATTTCGCAAGCTGACGACCAATCTGACCATCGAAATCGAAGACTTTCCCGATGACGAAGTCTTCGAGGATATGGCGCTGGAAACACCCTTCGACCTGCTCGGCCTTTTCGAGGGGCGCGGCATTTCGGAGCGGTTCACCCTGGAAACCGGCGAAATGCCGAACCGCATCCGCCTCTACCGCCGTCCGATCCTCGACTACTGGGCCGAAAACGACGAAACGCTGGGTGACATCATCACCCATGTACTGATCCATGAGATCGGCCACCACTTCGGCCTCAGCGACGATGACATGGAGCGTATCGAGGAAAGCGCCGAAGAGGCTGCTGAACGCTGACTTATTGCTCGGACAGCTTCATGTCCGGGTGATAATCCTTGCCCTCGACTTCCTTGAAGACGGCCTGGCCGCACTGCATCTGGCCGGTCGCAGCATTGAAGGCATAGGTTGGGGAGCCGGACAGCAACCAGCCCTTGTTCAGTGCCGCCGTGACCTTGTGGCAGAAGGAGGCGTCGTCGGGACCGGTCAGGAAGCGGTAGAGTTTCATCAGGCGGGCTTTCTTGGGGAAATCAGGTCCGCTTTATGGACCAGAGCTTCGGCCTGGACAAGATGCAGCCGCTCGATCATCCGCCCGTTCGCATTGATGACGTTCTGCCCCTCCGTCGCCGGATCAGCGAAGGCGGCAATGATGGCCTCCGCCTCCGCGATCTCCTCCGCACTTGGTCCGAAATGCATATTGGCGGCTGCAATCTGCGCCGGGTGGATCAGCATCTTGCCGGCAAAACCCATGGCTCGGCCCTGACCGCATTCGGCATTGAAGCCATCGCCATCCCGAAAATCGTTGAACACGCTGTCGAGCGCATCGAGCCCATAGGCCTTCACCGCCAGAACGACCTGCATCAGCCAGGRCACSARATAGGTCCGMCCCGGCTGCGGCAAGACGCCSGTTTCCTTGCGCAGGTCGTTGAGGCCGACGACGAGGCAATCGAGCCGCGAGCCTGGCGTGCGGCCGGATTCGGCAATCGCTGCGGCATTCAGTACGCCCCGCGGCGTCTCGATCATCGCCCAGATGCGCAACTCTTCCGGCGCATAGGCCTCGGCGAGCAGGTCGCTGACGGCCATCACATCCTGTGGCTCATCCACCTTTGGAAGCAGAACGGCATCGGGCGAAAGCGCCTTGACCAGTTCCAAATCCGCCAGCCCGAAACCGGATGACAAAGAGTTGATGCGGACAATCCTTTCTTTGCCCTCGAGCGGCCGCCCGGCAAAAAACGCCTTCAGATTGTCGCGCGCTTCCGCTTTCTTCTCGGGCGCGACGGAATCCTCCAGATCGAAAATAACGGCATCGCAATCAAGGGAATAGGTCTTTTCAAGCGCACGCGCATTGATGGCGGGTACGCTCAGCACGGAGCGGCGCAGACGCAGGGAACGGAGAGGTGGTGTTCGGCTCATCACCAATTAGTGCCAAGCTTCGCAAAGTCCGGCAAGACAACAAAAAGCCATGCTTGGCTTGCAGAGAGGAAAAAGAAGGACCACATTCCTTTCCGTAGAAAGGTTTCAAACCAATGCAGAACATTCGCTCCATCTTCTTCATGCTTGCCGGCGCTACCGTTTTCGTGGCCATGCTGCTTCTCACCTTCTCGGTCACGCTTGCCGTTGGCGGTATCCTGACCGTGCTCATGGTGGGCCGCGCCCTTTCGATGAAGATGAAGCCCGCTCCCGTCCGCGCGCGCACTGACGGCAAGCGCGAGATGCGTGTCTGGAACGACGGCCGCGGCACGATCATCGATCTCTGATCACTTTTCACTGAAAATTCTGACCGACATTGTCGGCTCATGTTCCCTTGTTACGTCTTTGAAGCGGCCAGGCATTCAGCCGGCATTTAAAGCGAATGGAGAACGAGCATGGACGCGACGACGGACAGCAACCCGGTCAAGATGCCGCCGGTCAAGAATGGCCTGTTGCCATACCTGACGGTCGATGGCGCGGTGGAGGCTGCGGAATTCTACAAGAAGGCTTTCGGCGCCGAAGAAGCCTATCTCGTGCCGGTCGACGAAAGCGGCCGGACGATGCATGTACATCTCTACATCAACGGCAGCTCGCTCATGCTGTCGGATGCCTATCCGGAATATGGCCATCCCTTCAAAGGCCATGAAGGTTTCGCCATCCAGCTGGTTATCGACGATATCGATTCCTGGTGGGATCGCGCCGTTGCTGCCGGCGCCGAAGTGGTCATGCCCATCGAACTGATGTTCTGGGGCGATCGTTACGGCCAGCTTCGTGATCCGTTCGGCGTGCTCTGGGGTCTGAATGCACCGTCCAAGTAAAGGGACACGCGCAATCGGCAGGCCGCGCGAAACACCGCGTGGCCTCCATCAGCGAAAGATTCTTCTTCATTTCGGCGGGAAACTGGAATAGATGCAAAATCAGAAAGTACGTTTTGCTGAAATGGAGCATAGGTCATGGATAAATTCGTGAAGCTCACGGGCGTTGCAGCCCCTCTGCCGGTCGTCAACATCGACACCGACATGATCATTCCGAAGGACTATCTGAAGACCATCAAGCGCACCGGCCTTGGCAAGGGCCTTTTCGCCGAAGCCCGCTACAACGAAGACGGCTCCGAAAACCCCGATTTCGTGCTGAACAAGCCGGCTTACCGCGAGGCAAAGATCCTGGTTGCCGGTGACAACTTCGGCTGCGGCTCCTCGCGCGAACACGCTCCATGGGCGCTGCTCGATTTCGGCATCCGCTGCGTGATCTCCACCAGCTTCGCCGACATCTTCTATAACAACTGCTTCAAGAACGGCATCCTGCCGATCCAGGTCAGCCACGAAGACCTCGACAAGCTGATGGACGACGCCGAGCGCGGCTCCAACGCCATTCTGACGGTCGACCTTGAAAACCTCGAAATCACCGGTCCGGACGGCGGCTCGATCAAGTTCGATCTCGATGAATTCAAGCGCCACTGCCTGCTGAACGGCCTCGATGATATCGGCCTGACCATGGAAAAGGGCAAGGCGATCGACGAGTTCGAAAAGAAGAACGCCGCTTCGCACCCCTGGGCTGCCTGAGCCTCACCAAATTGCTTTGAGATCGAGCCGGGCTTTCGCCCGGCTTTTTCTTTGTCCGGATCTCAGAGAAACTTTTCTTTCCAGACGCTGAGCTTTTCAAGCGACACGCCGATACCGCCGCAGACTTCGATCAGCGGATTGTTGAAGCGCGACAGCAGACCGGCATGCACATCGGCAACGGCAAGTGCGGCACCACAGGCCGGTTCGACCAGGATGCGCTGCGCATCGGCAAACTTCAGGCAGGCAGCCACGGCATCGACATCGCTGACGAGAACACTTTCGATCGGGTGATGCTTCGGCAGATCGAAGACATGCTGCGCCACTTGCCGCGCGCCGAGCGAGGTAGCAATCGATGTAATGGCCGGCAGCGAAATACGCTCATTGGCCTTGAGGCTTGTATGAAATGATGCAGCTCCTTCCGTCTCGACGGCAATGACAGGCACGTCCGAAAGCCCGTTCCGCTTCAGCCCCTCGACGATGCCGGCAAGCAACCCGCCGCCGCCGACGCTGGTAACGACGCAATCGAATTTGGCACCTTTTGCCACCACCTCATCGATCAGCGTCGCATGGCCATCCCACAGGAGCGGATGGTCGAAAGGATGCACATAGGTCGCCTTGCGGCTTTCGGCGAGTTCGATCGCATGCGCATTGGCCTCATCGAAGACAGAACCATGAACCAGCACATTGGCGCCCGTTGCTGCAATCGTCCGGCGCACATCAGGTGCCGTCGTCTCAGGTACGACGATGGTCACCGGCACGCCGAGCGCCCGTCCGGCATAGGCTGCGGCAACGCCGGCGTTGCCGCCGGAGGCGCAGAAGATCTCACGCGCACCGTTTTGAACCTCATGCTGGCAAAGCCGGCCGACACCGCGCAGCTTGAAGCTGCCTGAAGGCTGTAGCGCATCGAGCTTTAACCAAAGCGGCTTGCCGCTGGCGCTGAAATCGGGCGCTGTCTGGATCAGAGGAGTGTCGAGATGAAGGGGCGCAAAAGACATGAAAGAATATCCAGGGAAAGAAAGGCAGGCCTGTCGTTCTAGCTCGTTTGCAGGCACGGGAGCAACCTTGTCAGACATCACATGACGCGGAGGCAAGCGTACCGATTCACCCCTTCTCTCGCTTGAAATGCCCATTTCCGGGGTCTAAGAAGCCGCAGCTTGTTTTTCCGCGGAGGGTTTCATGACAGTGCGCAATCTTTTCCTGCTGCCGGGTGACGGCATCGGCCCCGAGGCCATGGGCGAAGTCCGCAAGATCATCGCTTACATGAACGAGGCGATGAATGCCGGTTTCGTCACCGACGAAGGGCTCGTTGGCGGCTGCGCCTATGATGCGCATGGCGCCGCGATCTCCGAAGACGACATGAAGAAGGCTCTTGCAGCCGACGCTGTGCTCTTCGGCGCCGTCGGCGGCCCGAAGTGGGATAGCGTTCCCTATGAAGTACGCCCGGAAGCCGGCCTGCTGCGGCTGCGCAAGGATCTGGAACTTTTCGCTAACCTGCGTCCGGCGATCTGCTATCCCGCACTCGCTTCCGCTTCCTCGCTGAAGCCGGAACTGGTCGAGGGTCTCGACATCCTCATCATTCGCGAGTTGACGGGCGGTGTTTACTTCGGCGAGCCGAAAGAAATCATCGATCTCGGCAATGGCCAGAAGCGCGGCATCGACACGCAGGTTTACGACACCTACGAGATCGAGCGCATTGCCGGTGTCGCCTTTGAAATGGCCCGCACCCGCAACAACCGCGTCTGCTCCATGGAAAAGCGCAACGTCATGAAATCAGGCGTGCTCTGGAACCAGGTCGTGACGGAGACGCACAAGGCGGAATATTCAGACGTGCAGCTCGAACATATGCTGGCGGATGCCGGCGGCATGCAGCTCGTGCGCCAGCCGAAACAGTTCGACGTCATCGTCACCGACAACCTCTTCGGCGACATGCTCTCGGACGTTGCCGCCATGCTGACCGGCTCGCTCGGGATGCTACCTTCTGCCTCGCTCGGAGCACCTGACGGAAAGACCGGCAAGCGCAAGGCGCTCTATGAGCCGGTTCACGGCTCGGCACCCGATATCGCCGGCAAGGGCATCGCCAATCCGATCGCCATGATTGCCTCCTTCGCCATGTGCCTTCGCTACTCCTTCAATCTGGTCAAGGAAGCAGACAACCTCGAAAAGGCGATCGCCAACGTGCTCGACAAGGGCATCCGCACTGGCGACATCATGGCACCAGGCAGCCGACAGGTCGGCACCGTCGAGATGGGCGACGCGATCCTCGACGAGTTCAAGGCTCTTTCTGCCTGATATTTCACGTGAAACGCTTTTCAGCCCTTCGCACCTCATGCGGAGGGCTTTTTTATTTGAAGCCAGCATTCCCCCGCTCCTATGAACAATGTCGCGGCAGGTCTGGCATTCGGCGCACGGGTCGCATTTGCCACCGCTACCACGCCCGCTCACCTCGGCCTGATCTTCTCCTTCAGGGTACGAATTGGGCCATTACCAAAATTGATTAGAATTATCTGAGGAAGCCCGCCCTCTGTCGTAATCCTGTGCATTTTTACCGCCTATCTCATACCCAAGGGTTATACGGATAGTCGGAATGCGGGAACTTCTAGTCTCCTTGGACAGGCGCTGGCGCAGAAATAGATGCGTCATGCCACCATTGCGGTGGCGCGCATGCCTTTTCATTACGCTGAACGCCGTCATCCTTTCCATGCTGATCTTCGATGCGCCAATCGGTGCCGGCCATTTGCCGGAGTCCATTCAGCGCTTCGGCGAGATGTTGACCGATTTCGGCGATTCCGCCTGGCTGATCCTCACCAGCGTCCTGCTCTTCTTCCACGGTAGAGCCGGCTACAAGCTTTTGAACAGCGCAAAGGCAAGGGCCCAGGCACTCTATGTGAGCTGGATCGGCGCCTACCTGTTTACGACCGTCGTCTTTTCCGGCCTGCTCGCAAACCTTCTGAAGCGCACGATCGGCCGCGCGCGCCCCGAACATTTCCAGGACCTCGGGGTGCTTTCCTTCACGCCCTTCTCCGGCCATGCAGCACTGGAGAGTTTCCCGTCAGGCCATTCGACCACAGTGGGCGCTTTCTTTGCCGCCTTTGCGCTGCTCTTCCCGCGCTACCGGGTTCCCTTCATCGCCGGTGCCATCTGGCTCGGCATGACGCGTGTCATGGTCGGCGCGCACTATCCGAGCGATGTCATTGCCGGCCTTGCCTTTGGCGCCTGGTTCTCGCTCCTGACGGCAATCGTCTTTGCGCGCTACGGCCTGCTTTTCAAACTTGCGCCGGATGGCTGGCCGATGTCCAAGCGATACTTCCCAAACGCATAAGAAATGGCGCATGAGAGAAATAACGCATGAAAAACCCGGCGCCTTTCGAGCGCCGGGCTTTATTTTCACGATATCCAAGTGCCTTAGTCCAGCGCGTGAATATCCCGGTTCTTGGTTTCCGGCAGGAACAGCAGGCCGATGACCAGCGTGATCGATGCGAAGACGATCGGATACCAGAGGCCGTAGTAGATATTGCCGGCGGCAGCACTCATCGCAAAGGCCGTAGCAGGCAGCAGACCGCCGAACCAGCCGTTGCCGATATGATAGGGCAACGACATGCCGGTATAGCGGATGCGGGTCGGAAAGAGCTCGACCAGCAGCGCCGCAATCGGGCCGTAAACCATCGTCACGTAGAGCACGAGCACGAACAGGACGGCGATCGTGCCGACCCAGTTGACGCGAGCAGGATCGGCCACCATCGCGAACGAACCGCCACCAGGGATCGTGTAGACGGCCATGTCGGTGACGCTTTTCGCTTCATCCGCCGTCAGCAGCTTGCCGGCAACGAGTTTGTCGGCCGGCAGCGTTTCCTTCTGGCCGGCGCGTATCGCATCGGCATTGAGGGTGAGTTCCGGATTGGCGGCGATGAAGGCATCGAGCTTGGCATCGGCAACCTTGGCAGCACCGCGCTTCAGCGGATAGCCGGCATCATGAAGGGCAAGATTGACGCCCTTTTCGAAGGCAGCATTGGTCTTGGCGGCATCGGCACCGGCTGCGACGGCGTCGTAACCGGTAATCGTGTCGTCACCGACCTTCACGGTCGCCGGCTGGCCGGCCGGACCCGGCACCACATCATAAGGCACCGAGTTCTTGGTCAGGAACGCCGTTGCGATATCGCATGAACTGGTGAACTTGGAGGTACCGGTCGGATTGAACTGGAATTTGCAATCCGCCGGATCCACCGTCACCGTTGCCCGGATCGTCGCCTGCGCCTCATAGAGGGCTGGATTTGCCGTAAAAGTCATCGCCTTGAACAGCGGGAAATAGGTGACTGCTGCGATGAGCAACCCCGCCATGATAATCGGCTTGCGACCGATCCTGTCCGACAGTCCACCGAAGATGACGAAGAATGGCGTGGCGAGGAAGAGGGCAATCGCGACCATGATATTGGCCGACTGCAGATCGACCTTCAGCACGTTCTGCAGGAAGAACAGGGCGTAGAATTGACCGCCGTACCAGATGACCGCCTGACCCATGGTAGCGCCGAAAAGCGCGATCAGCGCGATCTTGGCATTCTTCCACTGGCCGAATGCTTCCGTCAGCGGTGCCTTCGATCCCTTGCCTTCCGCCTTCATGCGCTGGAAGGCGGGCGACTCGTTCATCTTCAACCGGATCCAGACGGAGATACCGAGCAGGACGACCGAGACGAGGAACGGAATGCGCCAGCCCCAGGCGGCGAAGGCGGTCGTGCCCATGATCGACTGAACCGTGACGATGACGATCAGCGACAGGAACAGGCCGAGCGTTGCCGTCGTCTGGATCCAGGACGTAAAATAGCCGCGGCGACCGTTCGGCGCGTGTTCGGCAACGTAAGTGGCCGCACCGCCATATTCGCCGCCGAGCGCCAGGCCCTGCAGCAGGCGCAGGCCGATCAGGATGATCGGAGCGGCAATGCCGATGGAAGCAGCACCCGGCAGGATGCCGACCAGGAAGGTCGAGAAGCCCATGATGAGAATGGTCACCAGGAAGGTGTATTTGCGGCCGACGAGATCGCCGAGGCGGCCGAAGACCAATGCGCCGAACGGACGCACCAGGAAGCCCGCAGCGAAGGCGAGCAGCGTGAAGATGTTACGCGTCGCTTCCGGATACTGGGTGAAATAGGTCGCGCCGATATAGGTGGCGAGCGAACCGTAAAGATAGAAATCATACCATTCGAAAACCGTACCGAGCGACGAGGCGAAGATGACCTTCTTCTCCTCGCCCGTCATCGGACCGGCTTTCGCACCGTCGACGCTTGCGACATTTGCCATTGTCTGTCCTCCACAGAGTGATGAGCAACGGTCGCGGCCTACTCTCCTCAAAGCATACCCCTGGCCGCGACACGCCTGACGAGAGTTTGACAGAAAAGACGCATCAGAAAGAGGGATGCTTTGGGATTATGACTTTAGTCTAATTTTTGTGCACGGAATTGCTGCAGCATGGCTCTTGCCGTGGCGGAGCAGGCACGCTGCAATCTTCACGCTCGCAAAGCCTGGGCCGGAGACTGCCGGTAGGCGAGCACCGCCGGCAAGGCGGCGAGGACAGCGGCGAAGGCGAGAAGGATCACCGCAAGCGTTCCGTCTTCGCGTGCGAAGCCGACGGGCAGGTTGACGCCGCTGCTCTGCGAGAAGAAGCTGGAAAGAATGAGTGCTGCACCATAGCCAAGCGTAAAGCCGAGCCCGACTCCAACGGCGACGAGGATAAAGAATTCCAGCCAGACAATGCCGAAGATCGCGCCGCGGGGAGCACCGAAGGCGCGTAGCGCACCAATCTGCCGCCGACGCTGGCCGATATGGATGACAGTCACGAGGATCAGCGAGGCGGCGACGAGCACCTGCGCGCCGGAGGCGACAGCAACGAGAATCTGCTTGGCATCACCGAGCGTCGCATAGAGATTGGTCAGCACCTCGCCGGGAAAAACGGCAATCGTCGTGCCATTGCGATAGTCCTGCCGCAGCTTGTAGGCATCGGCAATCGTCTTCGGCTTGACGAGGATGGCCGGAAGACCGGGCGTTTCCGCGGTCCAGCTCTCGTTCAGTCCGGCATGGGGATCAGGCTCCGCATGATGGTCGGCATCCTCATGGGCACCTTCCGCGTGCACGCCTTCCTCGTGGTGATCCGCCTCCGCGGCGTGCTCATGCTCTTCGCCCGCTTCGAATCCATGGATATGCCAGACGGCCTGGATCGGAACGAGAATGGCGCGGTCCCAGGCTGTGCCTGTCGGCTGCAGGCGCCCCGTCACATGATAGGCGAGCTCGGTATGAGTATGGCCGCCGGTTTCGATCGTGCCGTGCATCGGCTTGATCTCGCCGCCGATGGCAAGGTCGACGTTCGAGCCGATGACAGCCTCGCCCTCACTGGCAAAAACCTGGCCTTCGGAAAAGCCGCCGGAAATCGTTTCCGTCAACGCCCTCGTCGTGCCGACGATCGGATAGCCCGAGAAGGAATCGCCGAAGCCGACGGGGGCAGCCCATTCAACGCGCGGATCGGCAGTAAGCCTAGCCAGAACGTCGCCGGACATCAGCGGCAGCGCAGACGGCTGCAGGAAGATCGACGATRGCACGAGCTGGGTTTCGCTGCCGCCCGCGCCGATGACGAGATCGAACTTGTCGGCCGCACGGGCGCTGCCAAGACGTAAGGCACGTTCCTGCAGGATGACGGAAACGCCGAGTGCCGTGGCAAGCGCTACCAGCAGCACGACAACGAGGGAACCAGCCCAAAGACGGCGCAGATCGGCGAGGATGAAGCGGATCATGCGGCCGCTCCCTTAATGTCGGAATCGTCGATGATACGACCGGAGCGGAATGTAAGGCGGCGATCAAGACGGCCGGCAAGGCGGGGATCGTGCGACACGACGATCAGAGTACTGCCTTCGGCCACGGCAAGATCGAGCAGCAGATCACCGACGGCATCGCCGCTTTCCGCATCGAGGCTGGCGGTCGGCTCGTCGGCGACGACGACGCCGGGTTTGCGCAAGAGCGCCCGGGCAATCGCCACGCGCTGCATTTCACCGCGCGACATGGTCTCGATCTTCTGCCCGGCACGATTGAGACCGACGATGTCAAGAAGATCATGGGCGCGCGCGATGATCGCCGACGTCGCAGCATGTGCAAGCCGCGCCGGCAACAGCACGTTTTCAACGGCCGACAGGCCGGGGAACAGGTGAAACTCCTGCATGACCAGTCCGATATTGGCCGCCCGGAAGCGGTCGCGGCGACTTTCGGAAAACCCGACGATATCCTCGCCGTTCCAGCTGATGCAGCCTTCGCGAACCCGCTCTAGTCCGGTGACGACATTGACGAAGGTACTTTTACCGGAGCCCGAGCCGCCCGTCACTGCGATACGGCTGCCGGCGGCAATCGACAAATGATCGATCGCGAGCGCAGGCGCCGATAAGCCGGGAAAGGTCACGGCGAGATGTTCAATATCGAGAGCCAGCATCGATGCTCAGACAGTGAAATATTCGGCCTGGCGGATGCGCAGCAGGCTGACGAAACCAGTCTCGGGATCCTGCCAGGATCCATATTCCAATATACCACGCACCTCGATCGTCTGGCTCGGCTGCACGAAGGTCTGCTTCTCGCCGAGATAAACGACGACGATATTGTCCGGCCAATCCGCATCCGACGAACAGAACGGGCAGAGCGACATCGGCACTTCGGTCAGTACGAAGAATTGCGCCTCTGCCTTCAGCGGCGGAGCCATGAAGCCCTTCATGCTGATGTCCTTGCCGGCAAGCGTTTTCACCTTGTCGGAGAATTCGAGCCCGAGCACACCGAACTTGCCGTAGAGCTCGTTGAAAGTGAGCGAAGAATCGGCAGCGCGAGCAAGGGAAGCGACGAAGGGAAGCGTAACGACAGCACTGATCAGTTGGCGTCTGCTGAGCTGCAGCGAAGAGAATTTTTCCATGGCGATCTCCAGGAACCAAATCCCGGCCGCTAGGCGGCCGGGATCATGATCGATGAAAGAGGCAAGGTCGGCAAGCGGCCTTGCCAGATCGGTGGATCAGTTCGTCTGCTTGGCACCGAGAGCGAAAGTGTCTGCCAGCACGCGGTAGACATCACTCTGTTCCATGTAGCCATGGAAGCCTTCAGCACCCGGGCCGGCCGACTGCAGAACGACGTCGTCAACGGCGTGAACACCGCTGTCGCCGCTCTTCGGAATATTGCCCTGAACGAAGACGGCGCCAGGAACATCCTTGTACTGTTCGTTAGCGACGTATTCCTTCTTTTCGTTCTGGATAGCCGGAACGAACGGGCCTTCGAGCTTCGGACGGAAGGTCTCGTAATGGTCAGGGCCGTTGTTGGCGCTCAGGAACAGGCGGCGGCTGACGTCGATCTTATCGGGATAACCGTCGCCATTCTCGTCTTTGTAGTTCGGGAAGCCAGCTTCGGCATAGGTCCCGACCTTTTCGCGCATTTCCGTGCCCGGCTTTTCGTCATCGACGGTGCCGATGATGGAAACACCATGCGTGTGGTCACCGGTAACGACGATCAACGTGTCCGGGTGAGCCTTCTGGAATTCGCGGGCTACACCGACCGCCTTGTCGAATTCGATGGTATCGACGACGGCACGATCCCAATCGAGCGGATGGGACATCTTGTCGATCGAGGAGCCTTCAACCATGAGGAAGAAGCCTTCCGGATTCTTGGACAGACGGTCGAGCGCGACCTTGGTCATGTCGACGAGACCCGGCTGGTTCGGGAACTTGTCGACGGTGCCCTTCTTCAGGAACTCACGATCAAGCGTAACGTCCATGTTGCCGGTATGGAAGAGACCGAGAAGGTTGCCTTCAGCCGATGCATTGGCCGCAAGCTCGTTCTTGTCGGTCGCGAGCTTGTAGCCGGCATCCTGGAACAGCTTGATGTAATCCTGATTGTCCTTGCGCTTCGAACCGGCGACCTCTTTGCCGAGGAAATAGGCCGATCCGCCGCCAAGGAGGACTTCCGGCTTGACTTCGAGCAACATGCCGACGATGTCGGCCTTGTCGCCGCGGTTGCGGGTATGGGAAACGACGGCAGCCGGCGTGGCGTCTTCGACTTCGGCCGTAGCAACGATGCCGACAGACTTTTTCGTCATGCGGCGAACGGCCTCTGCGAAGGTTTCAACGCGCGGATCATCGAGCGAGTCAGGCGTACGGTCCGCATAAACGCCAATCGCGTTGACGGCCGTCTTATGGCCGGTCATGTAAGCCGACATGGTGTTGGCCGAGTCCGTGGCAACGGCATTCGTCGCCGACGTTCCAATGAACGCCATGCGCTCGAGATCGTCCATGTTCAGGCGGCCATTCGCTTTACCTTCCGTCATGCCCTTGGACATGATGCGGGCAGCCGTGCGATGCGCAACGGAAAGACCGTCGCCGAGCAGGAAGATGATGTTCTTTGCCTTCGGCTGGGCCGCGGTGTCGTAGACGTTCCAGGTTACAGACTTCGTCTCGTCGCCGGCGGCAATCTCGACCTTATAGGCACCCGGAGCGGAAATCTTCAGGCCGCGCAGCAGGAGAGCGGAACCGAGAGCCTTGTCTTCTTTGCCCTTTTCCAGCTCGACGAACTGTGCCTCGCCCCCGAGGACAGTTTTGTAATCCTGGCCGTTGACCGTGATCTTCACGTCTTCCGGCTTGACCTGCTTGCTGAGTTCGACCTTGAAGTCGAACGGCGAACCGGCAAGAATCGTAGCGCGATCAAGCGGATAGATCGAAGCTGCCTGAGCAGCGCCGGCAAGAATCGTGGTGGCCGCGAAAGCGGCGAGAAGCATACGCATGGAAAAACCCCCGTTTTTCGTTGCAGTCATTACAACGGGTCGGGGATACCCCCCGGCAATGACAGAGGGATGACAAAACGCCGCAGCATTGCAGCGCCCTTCTCCTACTCTCGTCCCACACGTAAAAACCTTGACTCCTGTGGAAAACCTTTTATGAGCAACGACGGAAAAGGAATATCCATGGTTCGCCACGAGCACGCCATCGCTGAGCGCAATAACCTGGCAGAAAATGCCCGGTTGGATTTTGCCGTTCCGGTTTCTTCCAAAACCAAGGCCAAAACGACGACGAAAACCGTCTGACGTCTCTGGCCTGCCGCTCTCTCCCCGGCCCGGCTGGGGACAGGAAGCCGCGATGATATCGCGCTTCCCCCCTCACCGGACAAGAGGAGAGAAGAGAAAGAGAGCTTGAGAAATGGGTTTCAAAGTTGCAGTTGCCGGAGCCACCGGAAATGTCGGGCGCGAAATGCTCAACATTCTCTCCGAGCGCGGTTTCCCGGCCGATGAAGTCGTAGCACTCGCCTCCTCGCGCTCCCAGGGCCTCGAGGTTTCCTACGGCGATCGGACGCTGAAGGTCTCCAATCTGGAGAATTACGATTTCTCCGACACCGATATCTGCCTGATGTCGGCCGGCGGCGAGGTTTCCAAGCGCGTCTCCCCGAAGATCGGCCAGCAGGGCTGCGTCGTCATCGATAATTCCTCGGCCTGGCGCTACGACGCCGACGTGCCGCTGATCGTTCCGGAAGTAAATCCGGACGCGATTTCGCTCTTCACAAAGCGCAACATCATCGCCAACCCGAACTGCTCGACCGCCCAGCTCGTCGTCGCGCTGAAGCCGCTGCATGACTTCGCCAAGATCAAGCGTGTCGTCGTCTCGACTTACCAGTCGGTTTCCGGCGCCGGCAAGGATGGCATGGACGAACTCTTCAACCAGACACGCGCCGTCTTCGTTGCTGATCCGATCGAGAACAAGAAGTTCACCAAGCGCATCGCCTTCAACGTCATTCCGCACATCGATACCTTCATGGAAGACGGCTACACGAAGGAAGAGTGGAAGGTTCTGGCTGAAACGAAGAAGATGCTGGATCCGAAGATCAAGGTGACCTGCACCGCGGTCCGCGTTCCTGTTTTCATCGGCCACTCGGAATCGGTCAACATCGAATTCGAAAACGAGATCACGGCCGACCAGGCCCGCGATATCCTGCGCGATGCGCCGGGTTGCCTCGTCATCGACAAGCACGAGGATGGCGGCTACATCACGCCATACGAATCTGCCGGCGAGGACGCGACCTTCATTTCGCGCATCCGCGAAGATGCGACCGTCGAAAACGGCCTCAACATCTGGGTGGTCTCCGACAACCTGCGCAAGGGTGCGGCTCTCAACGCCATCCAGATCGCTGAGCTGCTCATCAATCGTGGCCTCGTCAAGCCGCGCAAGCAGGCAGCCTGAAACCATTTGTAAACCATAATATGCTAAAGCCCTGCTCGACGAGCGGGGCTTTTTCGGGCAAATACCGCCGTATAAGCGTTCGCTAAAAGGTGATCGTGACAAAGTCGCCGGTGGCTGGCATTCTCTTGCCCGGCTTAAAAGCTATGCAGATCGAGAGCGGGGTTTCTCAATGCGCATGATAAAATTGATTCTGGCGGCCGCCGCGGCAATGGGCGTCCTCCATGCGGTACCGGCGTTCGCGCAGGGTGCCCAATGCGGCAACACCAGTGCCGGTTTCGATGCCTGGGTCGCCGACTTCAAGCAGACGGCAGCGGCCAATGGCGTCAGCCAGTCAGTCCTGAGCCGTGCCTTCGCCAATGTCAGCTATAACAAGCCGACGATCGCCGCCGACCGCGGCCAGAAGAGCTTCAAGCTGTCCTTCGACGCTTTCATGAAGAAGCGCGGCGGTGCGGCCGTCATCTCTCGCGGGCGTTCGATGAAAGCCGCCAATCAGGCTCTCTTCGCCTCGATCGAGCGCCGCTTCGGTGTTCCGGCCGGCCCGCTGATCGCCATCTGGGGCATGGAAACCGGCTTCGGCAGCTATATGGGCAACCAGCATACGATGTCCGCAGTCTCCACCCTCGCCTATGACTGCCGTCGCTCGGAATATTTCACCGACCAACTTTATGCAGCCCTGCAGCTCGTTTCGGAAGGCTATCTCAGCCCGCAAGCCCGGGGTGCTGCCCATGGCGAAATCGGCCAGACGCAGTTCCTGCCGCGCAACGTTGTAAGCTTCGGCGCGGACGGTGACGGTGACGGCCGCGTCGATATGGTCGGCTCCCGCGCTGATGCGCTGGCCTCGACTGCCAATTTCCTCAGGGGTCACGGCTGGCGCGCCGGCGCCGGTTACCAGCCGGGCGAGCCGAACTTCGTCGCCATCCAGGGCTGGAATGCCGCAACGGTCTATCAGCAGGCAATCGCCTATATCGGTCAGCAGATCGACGGCAACTGAAAAGACGTTCAATAGGAAAATGATACGAGCGCCGCATGCGAATGCGGCGTTTTTCAACTGCGGAAATCGTGGGTTCCGCCGGCAGCCTTGCGCCGCTCTTCCTGCGGTGCCGCGGCAGGAACAATCGGCCCGGCAACGACGCAATTGCGTCCCGAGGCCTTGGCGGCATAGAGCGCCAGGTCGGCGCGCTTCACCAGATCATCGAAATTGCGATTGCTCACGGCATTTGCACGTCCCGCACAGCCGAAGCTTGCCGTAACCCGCAGATGCTCACCACTCGGCAGCGCGATGTCAGCAGCCTCGATGGCCAACCGGACGCGTTCCGCAACGATGGCCGCATCCTCAGGTGTCGAATCCGGCAGCAACGCCATGAACTCCTCGCCGCCGTGGCGCACCAGCAGATCGAAGGAGCGGAAGCTTTCCCGTGCGATGCCGGCTACGTGCTTCAGCACGATATCGCCTGCGTCATGGCCATACACGTCGTTGATTTTCTTGAAGTGATCGAGATCGAATAGCACGACGGAAATCCAGCGTGATCCATATTCAGCCTGCATCAGAAGTGCTAAAGCGGCGGCCTCGAAGCCACGGCGATTATAAAGGCCTGTCAGAAGATCGGTTTGGGCAGCATTGCGCAGCTCGTTGATGAGCAGTTCACGCTCTTCGGTGACACGGGCGACGAGACGGATGCCCCGAACCGCAAGCGCCACAATAAGGGCAACGAGCAACACCAATCCGGATGACAACGCAAGCACGACCGTCATGTGAATGTGCGAGCGTATCGACAGCTTCTGTCCGGTCACATGAATATCATCGGTGACGGAGGCGATTTTCTGCCGCAGGAAATCCAGCCGCTCGTTCTGGATACCAATCCATTTGTCTCGGATCGCCTTGTCCGGCCGTAGCGCGCCGGAAACCATGGCCTTCGTGAATGTATCGGCCCAGACCTCGTCGGGCTGAGCCCTATAGGCAAGGATCTCCCGGACGACAGGCGAGGAAGAATGAAAACGCAAGCGATCCATGCCGTTACCGAGCATCATTTCGCCTTGAACGAGCTGCTCATGCGACATGGCGGAAAAGTCGGTTTGGTCGAAATAACGCTGGCCAAGGTTGCCGATCAGCCGCTCACCGTAATAGGTCAGCAGGATACTCATCAGCTCGCTGGATTTGCGCATCAACACAGGATCATGGATCCTTGACGAAAGCGACGAGACGAGACCGAGCTGCTTCAATCCGGCCTGACCATAGATATGAACGGGGTTGCCGCCTTTGCCGTAGTAACCTTGATCAACCGCCGAACGCGCTGCAACGATACGGCTGTAAGCAAGGCGCAGATCGGAAAGCTGTGACTGCAGACCGAGATCGAGCGTTTCAACGGGCGGGAGGCTGGCGTTGAAACGCGCGCGTTCGCTGTCGAGCGCGCTGCGCCTTTCCATCATGGCCGCCCTGGTCATCCCGTCCGGATTGTTGATGTAGGTTCGCGTCGCGACGAGTTCCGCCAGAATCTCATTGGCAGCAATCGATCCTCCGCGAGCAAGAACATCGGCAAAGAGATGGTCATTTTCGAGCGCGCGGTACTGCATGAGCGAGGAGCGGATCAACACCACGCCTTCGGCGATCATGAAGACGAAGGGCAGCAGAATGGCAGCCAGTACTGCCCTTCTGATATTCTTGAATTTCAGCACTTCGAAATTCATGACTAATCCACGCGCATATGCTGCCTGCAAGCGCAGCCTAGTGGAATATCTTAAAAAACTGATAAAGCGGTCTATCCCTAGATTTCGGGACGGATAAAATCGAGTGTCTCAGAATCCATCACCCAGAGCTCGCCAGTCGAAATATCGAACCAGGCGCCGTGAAGCTCCAGCTTGCCCTCTTCCTCGAGCGCCTTGATATCAGGGAACGATCTGAGATTGTTGATCGAATTGCGGATGGAGACCCGCTCCAGCGCAGTCTGCCGTTCGGCCGGCGTCATGACGTCGTTGCTGCCGATCTGTTCGGCGGCAGGGCGAACGAGCGACATCCACCGGCCGATGAAATCGCCGGATGACAAAGGCTCGGCATCGGGATCGAGGGCTGCGCGAATACCGCCGCAGCGGCCATGGCCCATGACAACGATATTCTTGACCTTCAGAGCCTGCACGGCGAATTCGAGCGCTGCCGACGTGGAATGGAAATGGCCGTCAGGTTCATAAGGCGGCACCATGTTGGCGACGTTGCGGATGACGAAGAGTTCGCCCGGCCCTGCATCGAATATCAGTTCGGGAGCCGCGCGCGAGTCGCAACAGGCAATAACGAGCGTCGTCGGGTTCTGTCCGTTTTCCGCGAGCTGCCGATACCGGTCGCGGGCATCGGCATATCGCCCGCTCATGAAGTTGCGATAACCGTCCAGCAGGGAGTTGGGGAAGCTCATCATGTCTCTGGATTAGCGCGCGCGTGAGCCAAGATCAACTGCTGCGCTGCAAAAGCCTGAGACCTATTTTTTCCGCCGCTGCGCAGGATGAACAAGGTGACGCATCTGTACCATTGCCATCGGCGTCGAAAGACTGGAGGCATCGCTTGCCAGCATCAGCTCGTTGCTGCCGCGCTTGACAGCGCGCGCCAGCACCTCGAACACGCTGGCGGTCGCCAGCTGCAGCGCCTTTTCATCCTCCATGCCCGAGAGCAGGCGAGAGAGAAAAAGGGCGGCAAGCAGGTCGCCGAGCCCATTTGGTGGGTTTTCAACGACACGGTGTTCGGCAAGCAGAGCATGCCTTCCGGAGAGATAGAGATTGCCGGTGCCGCCCGCCATCATCGGCACCGCCGATGTGACCAGCATGCGAGAGGGGCCGAGCGAAAGTGCGGCCTCCATGACCGCGTTGTTGTCATCGAGTGCCGCGCCTGAAAGCCAGGCAAGTTCGTATCGGTTCGGCGTTGCGAGCGAGGCAAGCGGTATCAGATGGTCACGGATCGCCTCGGCTGTCGCTTCCGGCACGTAGAGGCCGCCGAGATCACCCATGACCGGATCGCAGACATAGAGCAGCTCCGGATTCTTCTCGCGCAAGGATGCGACGAGTTTCGCGACGGAGCGGGCCTGGGCTGCGTTGCCGAAGTAGCCCGACAAGACGGCCTTGACCTCGCCGATCCACGGCGCACGAATGAGGTCGTCGATCGCCGCCTCGAAATCGGCCTCGGCGAAGGTCAGCCGTGTCGAACGGCCATGACCGGGATGCCAGGGCAGCACGATCGTCGGCAGCGCCCAGACCTGATGGCCAAGCGTTTCCAGCGCAAAGACCGCGGCACGGTTGCCAACCGACCCCCGCACGACATGGCTGGAGATGACGATGACTGCGCCCGCTGCGTTTTCCGACATGGCATCCGAATCCGAATTTCGACCGCCGTTGATGATCTTTTTGACGAGGCGCTGTCAACCATTCTTCACGGGAGCGTGGAAATGTGCGGCGGGACGGAAAAGCCGGATAAAGTCATTTTGCCGTCGATCGGCATAAAACGACCTAAAAGCTTTCGAAATCTCTCGCCAGCATAGCCAAAAAAGCACGAAAACTACTTTTCGAAGCCCTCTTTTAAGGATTCTTTCGAAGAACCTTCTGCTACCTTGCCCACATCAAAACAATCGGGGGGATGATCCATGGCCACCAGAAACAATCCAAAACGGGAAAAGCAGATCGAAAGCGCGCGCAAGATCGCGGCCGCGACCGGCGAGCCCCATCTCGATCCCGAAATCCTCTTCGGCCGTGCAAGCGGCGACGATCTCGAACTCTACACCCCAGAAATGCTTGCGCTTTCCGCCGTACACTCGGCAGCCGAGCTCGGCGCCTGGAACGGTAAGGTGCCGCGCGTCAGCATCGACACGGTCGCCGATGTCACGCCCGATGGCGTTGCAATCTCCATCCTTTCGGTGACCGATCACAATAAGCCCTTCCTCTACGAATCCGTCATGGGTGAGGTGACCAGCACCTACCGCGACATCTACATGGCAGTTCATCCGATCTTGATCTTGGAAGACGGCAAGGCCCCGGAACTCTATTCCGCCGATGCGCCGAGCGACCCGGCAAAACGGGTGAGCCACATCCAGCTTCACATTTCGCCGCTGAGCCCCTCCCAGGCCGCCGACCTGATCAAGCGGATCAAGGCAGTGCTCGAGCAGGTAGAGCTTGCCGTTTCCGACTGGAAGCCGATGGTTGCCCGCGTCGATGAGGTGATTTCAGAGCTTTCGAATTACAACGCCAGCCGCAAGAAGGCCGACCGCGACGAGGCGATCGCATTCCTGACCTGGCTGCGCGACGAGAACTTCACCTTCCTCGGCATGCGCGACTACGTCTATTCCGGCAAGGGTCCCGATTCCAAGGTCGAACGCGACAAGGGAACAGGCCTCGGCATTCTCTCCAATCCCGAGGTTCTTGTTCTGCGCACCGGCAAGGACGCCGTGACGACGACGCCGGAAATTCTCGCCTTCCTCGATGGTCCCGATTTCCTGATCGTCACAAAGGCTAATGTGAAATCCATTGTCCACCGCCGTGCCTATATGGATTATGTCGGCGTCAAGCGCTTCGACGCGCAAGGCAACGTGACAGGCGAGTTGCGCATTGTCGGCCTGTTCACCTCGACTGCCTACACCTCTTCGGCCTCTGAAATTCCGCTGCTGCGGTCCAAGATCGAAAAAGTGAAGGAGCATTTCGGCTTCGACCCGATGAGCCACTCGGGCCGCATGCTCGACAACACCCTGGAATCCTATCCGCGTGACGATCTCTTCCAGATCGATACCCCCCTGCTCGCGACCTTTGCAGAACAGATCAATGACCTCGCCGATCGCCCGCGCGTGCGGGTGCTGCCGCGCATCGACCATTTCGACCGTTTCGTCTCGGTCATCATCTTCGTACCGCGCGAGGAATATGACTCGATCGTGCGTGAACGCATCGGCGCCTATCTGAAAACCGTCTATGACGGCCGCGTTTCCGCCTATTATCCGGCCTTCCCGGAAGGCGGCGTGGCACGCGTTCACTTCATCATCGGCCGCTCGGGCGGTAAGACGCCACGCATCCATCAGGCCAAGCTCGAAGAGACGATCCGCCAGATCACCGCGCGCTGGGACAGCCGCTTCGAGATGCTCGCCGGTCCCAAGGCGCCGAAGCTCGGCGTCAGCAACGCCTTCCAGGAAGCCTTCACGCCGGATGAAGCGGTCGGCGATCTGCCCGACATCGCCGCATGCGCCGCCGGCGAGCCGATCCGCATCGAATTCTACTATCGCCAGGACGATGAACGCGGCCGCATCCTGTCGCTGAAGATCTTCCATTCCGGCGAGCAGCTGCCGCTGTCGCGCCGCGTGCCTCTACTCGAAAACCTCGGCTTCAACGTCCTGAGCGAACGGACCTTCGATATCGAAGTTCCGGCCGCCGACAGCGCCATCAACATCGTCGTGCTGCACGACATGGAACTCGAGGCTCGCAGCGGTGCGGACATTGACCTCGCACGTTTTGGCGCACCACTCGAAGAAGCCTTCGTCGCAGCCTTCAGCGACACGATCGACAATGACAGCTTCAACCGGCTGATCCTGTCGGCCGGTCTCTCGGCCCGCGAGGTTAGTGTGCTGCGCGCCTATGCGCGCTATCTGCGCCAGGCCGGCATCGCCTATTCGCAGGATTATATCGCAACCACCCTCGACAAATATCCTGTTATCGCCGCTTCGATCTTCCGCCTGTTCCACGACACGCTCGATACGAAGCTGTCGGAAAAGGCGCGTATCAAGAAGCTCGCCGAACTGCATCAGGCAATCGAAGCCGAGCTTGCCGACGTCCCGAGCCTGGATGACGACCGTATCCTGCGCCGCTATGTCAATATCGTCGATGCAACGCTGCGCACCAATTATTTCCAGCGCAATGCCGATGGGACACCGAAGGCGATGCTCGCCTTCAAGCTTGACCCGCACCTAGTGGATGGCCTGCCGGAACCGAAGCCCTTCCGCGAAATCTTCGTCTACGGCGTGGAAGTAGAAGGGGTGCACCTGCGCTTCGGCCGCGTCGCCCGTGGCGGCCTGCGCTGGTCGGACCGCGCCGAGGACTACCGTACCGAAGTTCTGGGTCTCGTGAAGGCGCAGCAGGTCAAGAATGCTGTGATCGTGCCTGTCGGTGCCAAGGGCGGTTTCTATCCCAAGAAACTGCCGATCGGCGGCAGCCGCGACGAGGTCTTCAATGCGGGCAGGGAAGCCTACAAAACCTATATCCGTACGCTGCTTTCCATCACTGACAACATCTCCGGCGCCGACATCATCCCGCCTGACAATACAGTGCGTCTCGATGGCGATGATCCCTATTTCGTCGTCGCTGCCGACAAGGGCACGGCAACCTTCTCCGACACCGCCAATGCCCTCGCTCAGGAAGCGGGCTTCTGGCTGGACGACGCCTTCGCTTCGGGTGGCTCGGCCGGCTACGACCACAAGAAGATGGGCATCACCGCACGCGGCGCCTGGGAAACCGTAAAACGTCATTTCCGCGAAATGGACATCGATATCCAGACGACGCCCTTTACGGTCTCAGGCGTTGGCGACATGTCCGGTGACGTTTTCGGCAACGGCATGCTGCTCTCGCCGAAGATCCGGCTGCTGGCCGCCTTCGATCATCGCGACATCGTCATCGACCCCGACCCGGATATGGAAAAGACGCTTCGCGAGCGCCAGCGCCTGTTCAATCTTCCGCGCTCGAGCTGGCAGGACTTCGACAAGTCCGTGCTCTCGAAAGGCGCCATGATCATTTCGCGCTCGGCAAAGTCGGTTACGCTGACGCCGGAGGCCGTAGCCGCAATCGGCATCGACAAAGCGGTGGCCACGCCCTTCGAGATCATGACGGCGATCCTGAGGAGCCCGGTCGACCTGCTCTGGTTTGGAGGCATCGGCACCTACGTGAAGGCCGCGTCGGAAACCGATGCGGAAGTGGGCGACCGCGCCAACGATCCGATCCGCATCACGGCTGACGAAGTGCGCGCCAAGGTAATCGGCGAGGGTGCCAATCTCGGCGTCACGCAGAAGGGCCGCATCGCCTATGGCCTGAAGGGCGGACGCAGCAATTCCGATGCCATCGACAACTCTGCCGGCGTCAACACGTCGGACGTCGAGGTCAATATCAAGATCGCACTGGCAAACGCCATGCATGAACAACGCCTCAGCCGGGCAAAGCGCGACCAGCTTCTCGGCAGCATGACCGATGAAGTGGCCGGCCTCGTGCTGCGCAACAACTACCTGCAATCCCTGGCGATCTCGCTGACATCCCGGAAAGGAACCGCGAACGGCCTGGAACTCGGCCGTTTCATGAGCGTGCTGGAAGCAGCCGGCCAGCTGAACCGCAAGGTCGAGACGCTTCCCGACGACGCCTCGCTGTCCGAACGTTATACGGCCGGACGGCCGCTAACGCGCCCCGAGATCGGCGTGCTGCTCTCCTATGCCAAGATCGTGCTCTTCGACGCGCTGATCGCCAGTGAATTGCCTGATGACCCTTATTTCGTCAGCACGCTCTTCAACTACTTCCCGGCCAAGATGCAGAAGTCGAACGCATCCGACATCGACACTCACCGGCTGAAGCGGGAAATCGTCGCGACTGTCCTCGCAAACGAGGCGATCAACCGCGGCGGGCCGGGCTTTGCCGTGAGCATGATGGATGCCACAGCGGCCTCTGCCTCTGAGGTCGTGCGCGCCGCGATCGTCGCCCGTGACGGCTTTGATCTCAACCGGCTATGGGCCGAAACCGATGCCCTGGACAACAAGGTTTCCGGCGAGGTCCAGAACCGGATTTACGAGGAGATCACCAATAGTTTCATCGTGCTAACACGTCTGCTGCTGAAGACCGGCGTGACCCGAGGCGGGATGGCTGAAATCATTAGCCGGCTGCAGGCTGCCCTGAAAAAACTCAAACCCGCCTTTGCCGAGCAGGCGGCAACCGAAGTCTCAGCGCGCCAGCAGGAGTACCAGCAGGCCGGCCTGCCGGAAAAACTGGCCGCCGAAATTGCAGCCCTACCGACCCTCGCCCTCGTGCCGGAAATCATGCAGATCGCTGAACGGACGGGCGAGGCGCTGCCGCGTGCGGCCGAAAACTATTTCGCCGTCACCCAGACCTTCCGTGTCGGCCGGCTGCTTGCTGCGGGCAACCGCATCATTACGTCGGACCACTATGAAAACCTCGCGCTTGCCCGCAGCATCGACCAGATCGCCAGCGCCCGTCGCGATATCGTGATCTCCGCGCTTTCGGATCATGGCAAGGAAAAGCAGCCAGTCCAGGCCTGGCATGCGCAGGACAGGATCCGCATCAACCGCATCGTCGAGGAGCTTGCGAGCCTCAGCGACGGTGCCGATCCGAACCTCGCCCGCATCACTGTTGCCGCAGGCATCCTGACCGATCTTGCGCGCGACCGGGCGAGATGAGACAGTCCGCCCCAAAAAGGAGCGGACGCTTGAATCGCATTGACTGGACAGGAACGCAGCCGCCGAAAGCCACGGAGAAGGGCATATGGGGCTGGATGCTCTTCGATTGGGCAGCCCAGCCTTTCTTCACTGTGGTCACCACCTTCATTTTCGGCCCCTACTTCGTCTCGCGGCTGACGGCCGATCCCGTCTCCGCGCAGACGATGTGGAGCAATATGGCGACGATCTCCTCGATCATCATCGCCATCCTGTCTCCCATACTGGGCTCTATTGCCGACCAGTCCGGCGCCCGCAAACCCTGGATCGCCTTCTTCGCTGTGATAAAGGTCGTCAGCCTCTGCTGCCTCTGGTTTGCGGCACCAGGCTCGCCAATTATCTATCCCGTCATCTTCATGATCCTCGCCTCGATCTCGGCGGAGTTTTCGATCGTATTCAACGATTCCATGATGCCGCGCCTTGTCGGCAAGGATGAGGTTGGCAAGCTTTCCAACACCGCCTGGGGTCTTGGCTATCTCGGCGGTATGATCGTGCTGATTGCCGTCGTGGCACTGCTGGCCGGCAGCCCGGAAAGTGGCAAGACCATTCTGGGCCTCGACCCGCTTTTCGGTCTCGATCCTCATACGGGCGAGGATGCGCGCGTCACCGGTCCGATTTCGGCCGTCTGGTATCTGATCTTCATCCTACCGATGTTTTTCTTTACACCGGATGCCCGCAAGGGACTGCCTTTCGGCTTTGCCGTGCGCTTCGGCCTCAAGGAATTGCGCAATACGCTCGGCGAACTGAAGACGCGCCGCAATATCCTGACCTTCCTTATCGCCCGCATGATCTATCAGGATGGCGTCAACGGCCTGCTGATCCTCGGCGGCGCCTTCGCGGCGGGCATGTTCGGCTGGGCAACGATCGAGATCGGCATCTACGGAATCATTCTCAATGTCGTGGCGATCCTCGGCTGCCTGATTGCCGGACGCGTCGACAGGGGGATCGGCTCGAAGGTGACTGTCATCATCAGCCTCACCATGCTGTTGCTGGCCACGATCGGCATTATCTCCACCGGCCCGGGCTACACTTTCTTCGGGCTGATGCCGCTTTCGACCGCCGATAGCGGTGGGCTTTTCGGCACGATGGCGGAAAAAGCCTATATCCTCTATGGCCTATTGATCGGTCTTGCTTTTGGCCCGGTGCAGGCCTCGTCGCGCTCCTATCTGGCGCGCAGCGTCAGCCTTGAAGAAGCCGGCCGCTATTTCGGCATCTATGCGCTCTCCGGCCGCGCCACGAGCTTCATGGCAACGCTATTGTTTTCGATCGTGACCTATTTGACCGGATCGGCGCATCTCGGCATGTCGACGCTGATCCTGTTCCTGGCCGGAGGCCTGGTGCTGTTGATCCGCACGCCCTATCCGGCAGACCGCGCCTGACAAATTCCCCCGGCCGCAAAGCCGGGGGGTTATATCCGTGGCTCCGCTTAATGGCGGAAATGGCGCATGCCGGTGAAGACCATCGCGACATTGTGCTCGTTTGCAGCATCGATGACTTCCTGATCGCGCATCGAACCGCCCGGCTGGATCACGGCGGTAGCGCCGGCAGCAATCATCGATAGCAGGCCATCGGCGAAGGGCAGGAAGGCCTCGGAAGCGACTGCCGAACCACGTGTCATCGGAACGGCGAGACCGAGCGCCTTGGCCGCTTCCTCAGCTTTGAGCGCAGCGATGCGGGCGGAATCGACACGGCTCATCTGGCCGGCGCCTATACCTGCGGTCTGGCCGTCCTTGGCATAGACCACAGCATTCGACTTCACATGCTTGCCGACCTTGAAGGCGAACTTCATGTCTTCGAGTTCCTGGGCCGTCGGCGCGCGTTTGGTGACCACCTTCAGTTCCAGATCCTCGACCATGCCGTTGTCGCGGGTCTGGACGAGCAGGCCGCCGGAAACGGTCTTGGCAGTGATGCCTGCCGCACGCGCATCCGGCAGGCCACCGGCCGAGAGCAGGCGCAGGTTCGGCTTGCGTGCGACGATCGCCTTGGCTTCTTCGGTGACGTCAGGCGCAATGATGACCTCGGTGAAGAGCTGGATGATTTCTTCAGCCGTCGCCGCATCGAGCGTCTGGTTCAGCGCGATGATGCCGCCGAAAGCCGAGACGGAATCGCAGGCAAGCGCCCGCTTGTAGGCTTCGAGAAGCGTTGAACCGGTCGCGACGCCGCAGGGATTGGCGTGCTTGATGATCGCACAGGCCGGCGACTTCTCCGGCAGGAACTCGGCAACGAGCTCATAGGCCGCATCGGTATCGTTGATATTGTTATAGGAAAGCTGCTTGCCCTGCAGCAGGACGGCTGTCGAAACGCCCGGGCGCTTTTCGCCCGTCACGTAAAAGGCGGCCTTCTGGTGCGGGTTTTCACCGTAGCGCATCTCTTCCTTCAGCACGCCGCCGATGGTGCGATGACGCGGCGTATCGATCGAAAGCGCCTCAGCAAACCAGTTGGAGATGGCAGCGTCATAGGCGGCAGTACGGGCATAGGCTTTGGCCGCCATGCGCTGGCGGAAGGCATAGGCCGTCTTGCCGGCATCAGCTGACAGTTGCTCGGCCAGCTCGGCATAGTCGGCCGGGTCGGTAATGACGGTGACATAGGCATGGTTCTTGGCCGAAGCGCGGATCATTGCCGGGCCACCGATATCGATATTCTCCACCGTCGTCGGATAGTCACCGCCGGCCGCACGAACATCCTCGAAGGGATAGAGATTGACGACCAGCAGGTCGATGCCGTCGATCCCATGTGTCTTCATGGCTTCCTGATGTTCGGCATCGTCACGGATCGCCAGCAGGCCGCCATGCACCTTGGGATGCAGGGTCTTCACGCGGCCATCCATGATTTCCGGAAACTGCGTCACTTCGGAAACGTCGGTTACGGCAAGTCCTTCGGCCGCGATCGCCTTGTAGGTGCCGCCGGTCGACAGCAGGCGCACGCCACGCGCCGAAAGCGCACGGGCAAGTTCGATGATACCGGTCTTGTCGAAGACAGAAAGCAGTGCAGTCTTGATCTCGACCTTGTCGGGGGCGGGGATTTTCTTGGAAATGACGGCCATGAACCTTCTCCGTTCGGGCTTCGCGGGAGACATCCGGGCAAGGGACGTTTGATGAGGCCGCGTTAGCACAGCTTGGAGCCGGCGCAAACAGCCGCTAGCCCTTGCGCGATAAAAACCAGCGAATTTCAGGTTTCTCCGCCAAATCGAAGTCAATCTCGATCTGGTCCGAGCTGCTGATACCGGCGCTGTCGGCAAAGAAAATATCTTCCGAGATCAGCACTTCATTGCCGGGTGAGGAAAACAACCAGCTTTCGCCATCCGGCGCCGTTAGCAGCACGGATTCCGTATCGTTCTGCCGCGGCACGATGGCGGGATGGACGTGGAAGCGGGCAACCGCCCGCAGCGGACCTTCGCTGTGATATCGGTCGTCCGTCACGAAACGGTCCATGCCGGTCACGATGGAGCCAGCGGCGTTCAGTGTCAGCTCCCGCTCATGGATCACGCCAAAAGCATCGAGATAGCCGTCATGCCTCGCCTTGATGCCTTCACGGCCATCCTCGGTCTCCACGCGCTCGGCGGCAACCGTTTCCACCGGCTCCGTCATCATATGGGCCAGAAAAGCCGAGGGAGAGAACCGACTGGAGGAGGTATCGTTCAGGACCACGGTGGAATGGGCAGCCGTGGTGCGGGCCATCTGGACATAGCGTTGACCCGCGAATTTCGGCGATCCCGAGTTGACGATGAAGCGGTAGCGGCCTGAGGACATTTCGAAGGAGAGACTGCCTGCATGGGCTGTTCTGAAGCAGGCGGGCGAGGGTGGTCCGGTATCGGCAATGATCACCGTCTTGCCGGCGGCAAGTCGCTGATAGCGGGAATGCGGTAGCGCTTTGAACGGCTGACCCGCAGTCTCGTCGTAGCGCAGGACGGACATCAGCTCGTCCGCCATCGTGGATGTCGCACCGTTGAAGAGCGCCAGATCTCCATCCTGATGGCGGAAGAAGCGCAGGGCAGGGTACATGCGGTCAATACCGGAGATCAGTTTCTGCGGCAGGTCGTGGCCGAGATTGACATAGGTCTGCCGGAGCGGCAGCAGATCGAGCAGCAGCTCAAGCCCGACGCGTGGATTGCGGGAGATATGGCCTCCGTCAGGCAGAATCTGGTTATCGAATTCGCGGTCGAGCGCCTGGGCGGCTCGCCGGATTGTCGAGGCACGCACCGGCATGGCGACAGAAGCCGTCGCGAGCGCAATGCGCAGGCGGAAGCGGACTTCGCCGGCCGAATAGGGCGCCATACGGCGCAGATAGCCGATATGGAAGGCGAGTGACTTCATGAAGCGGCGATAGAAACCACGATCCGCGTTCTGTAGGACGATCGGAGAATGCGACAGCCAGGCGATGACACGCTGCGAGACGACGTCGGTCTCCCAGGCGATGCCTTCGATACGGCCTCCATGGATCGAGAGCCAACTATCGACGATCACGCGGGCAACGGCCGAACCGCGCTCACTCTTGTTGGCCCGCATATGCCGCAGCCAGCCGAAGCTATGAAGCCTGACCGCGAAAGCACGCGACGGAAGGGTCAACGTGAAGGGGGATTTCCCCTCGGTTTCCAACATACGACCGGCAAGCGGAAACCGGCCGTCCATGATTTCTTCGGCGACGTGTGAATCGATGCCTCTCAGATCCGTCGGCGCGACGATCAGGCGTTCCGGCACCGGTATGGCATGGCGGGAGAAGCGCAAACGCAGAAGTGCGGCACGGCGCGTACCGCGCCGCCAAGCTTCCCGAACATACATGCTCGCAAGACGCCGACCGGACTGCATATCAATTGTCTATTGACCCTCGTAGTTAAGAATAGATGAATCAAAACCGATTTCATTAGCTACGATGTATTATTTTGTGATGAAGTTAGAATATAATAGCATTTAGATGCGTCTGAGCATCGCGGCGTAGAAGCCGTCGAGGCCCGACGCAAAACCATCTGACATATCCAGCATTGTAGGGAGCGTGCGAAACTCGCCCAACGGTGTAATGGCCTGCTCCATACCGCGCCATTTTGCGGCATCGACCGGCACTCGTTCCACGCCCTTCACATCTTCGAGAACACGGGCCACAACCTCTTCGCCCTCCTGCGGATCGAGCGAGCAGTTGGAAAAGACGAGCACACCGCCGGGGTTCAGCAGGGTAATAGCATGGCGCAGAAGACGCTCCTGCAGTGCTGCGAGCTTGGCGATATCCTCGGCGCCTTTCGTCCAGAGCACGTCGGGATGCCGGCGCGTCGTACCTGTCGAAGAGCAGGGCGCGTCGAGGAGAATCGCATCGAAACGCTCCGACGGTTCGAATTTCGTGAGATCTACCGCGATCGTATCAGCTTCGAGGCCCAGCCGCTCCAGATTGGAGCACAAGCGCTTCAGCCGATTTTCGGACTGGTCGATCGCCGTCACCTTGCCACCGGCAAGGATAAGCTGGGCAGTCTTGCCACCCGGCGCAGCGCAGAGATCGGCAACACGCTTGCCAGTGAGATCACCGAAGAGCTTTGCTGGAATGCTCGCGGCCGCATCCTGAACCCACCATTCACCCTCTTCAAAGCCGGTAAGCAAGGGAATACCGCCTTCAAAAGCGGAAAGCCGCACGCTGCCGGTGGGTAGCACAGTGCCGTTCAGGCGCTCCGCCCAGCCTGCGGCATCGGATTTAACGGTAAGATCGATGGCTGCCGGTTCAAGCTGGGATTCGGAAATGGCAAGTGCCTGCTCTTCCCCATAGGCTTTCGCAAGCCGCGCGATGAACCAGGCCGGCATTGGCGGAATGTCAGCAATCTCGGCAAGGATGCGCTCCTTCTCGCGGCTAAGACGGCGCAGGATCGCATTGACGAGCTTGGCGAAACGCCGATTGCGAGGATCCTGATTGGCCTGTTCGACCGCAAGGTCGACGGCGGAGTGATCGGGAACGTCAAGATAGAGAATCTGCGCAGCACCTACCGCAAGCACATGATGCAAAGCTCGGGCACCTTCCGGCAACGGCGTTTCGAGCAGCGAGGCAATGGCGGCATCGATGCGGGGCAGATGCCTGAGCGTGGTGTTGAGGATGGCGCGGACCAGAGCACGATCGCTTTCCCCAAGCGCCTTGTAGGCCGGATTTCCATGCTCGTGATCCAGCGCGCCATCGAGCGGCAGTTTTTTGTCGACGACGGCGGCAAGGATCTTGGCGGCAGCAGCACGCGCCGGCAGGCCGGGTTTTACCGGCGCCGGCGCTGAGCCTTCTGCGGAAGGTTTATGTTTGTGAGCTGGCTTCTTCTTGCCGTCTGAATTCAAGACCACGGACCCTTTGGCGGTTGCGAGCCACCGCTGCCGGAACCCGTATTCGGAACCGACCGCGATTTGCGTGTCGGATTAGCAGCGCGAACCGGCGGCGTCGAGACGTCGAAGCCTCCCCGTGCCATTTCCTGTAGGGCTGCAATACGATTTTCGGTGTTCGGATGGGTCGAAAAGAGGTTGTCCATCCGCTCGCCGGAGAGCGGATTGATGATGAACATGTGCGCAGTGGCTGGATTGCGCTCCGCATCGTAGTTCGGCACATGCGCCGCGCCGCGGGCGATCTTGCCGAGCGCCGACGCAAGCCATAGCGGATTGCCGCAGATTTCAGCACCCCGCCTGTCGGCCGAATATTCGCGCGTGCGGCTGATTGCCATTTGCACCAGCATGGCGGCAAGCGGCGCCACGATCATCGCGACGAGCACGCCGACGAAGCCCAGGGGATTGTTGTTGTTCTCGCGATTACCGCCAAAGAAGAAGGCGAAATTGCCGAGCATCGAGATCGCACCGGCCAGCGTGGCGGTGATCGTCATGGTCAGCGTATCGCGGTTCTGGACGTGAGCAAGCTCATGGGCCATCACGCCTGCAACCTCTTCTGGCGAGAGGGCGGCAAGCAGGCCGGTCGAGGCCGCGACGGCGGCATTCTCCGGATTGCGGCCAGTCGCAAAGGCATTCGGCTGAGGGCTGTCATAGAGATAGACCTTCGGCATCGGCAGGCCGGCATTACGGGCGAGATCGCGCACGATACGATAGAATTCCGGGGCGTTGCGCTCATCGACCTCCTGCGCCCGATAGGCCGATAGCACCATCCGGTCGGCATTCCAGTAGGAGAAGAAATTCATGCCGGCAGCGATGAGAAAGGCGATCATCATGCCGCCCCGGCCGCCGATCAAAAAGCCGACAAACATGAAAAGCGCCGTCATGAAGGCAAGCAACATGGCAGTACGCACGAGGTTCATCAGAGGTCTCCATCTCCTTGATTGCGGCGCGATGCTTTAAATCCCGGCGCCAACGCACTATGATTTGGTTATTCGCCAGCCATTTTCAATATTTTCAGGCGGGAGTGCAGCATGCAGACGGCCGACAATGATAATGTGGAAACCCCGGTGCCAGAGGGCTCCGATCCGCCGCGCAAGATGCTTTCCCCTGCCGCCAAGCGTGCACTGGCCGAAGCCGAGGAGCGCCGCAAAAACGCTAAGCCGGCGGAACTGCCACCGGAGATCGGCGGACGTGGCGGAGCCGAACCCTCCCGCTTCGGTGACTATGAAATCAATGGCCGCACGATCGATTTCTAGGTAAATATTCCCATTGACTTTGCGGCATAATCGGAATTTATTCCTGTTATGCTCAAGCCACTCTCGATCCTTCTGTTGTCTCTCTCGTCTGTGCCGGCCCTCGCGGCGCGGGACGAAATCGAAGGACCTGTATCGGCGAAGATTATCCGGATCATTGACGGAGATACGCTGCTGGTTGCCGCAACACCCTGGCCGCAGCAGACCATGGAAGTCTATGTCCGCATTCGCGGCATAGACGCGCCCGAAATCCATTCGAAATGCGCTGAAATCCGGAAGGCTGGTCTCGAGGCACGAGATGCGCTTGAACAAATGATATCAGGCGTCTCCATTATCCAGCTGAGGGAGATCGCCGGCGACAAATATTTCGGACGAATTCTCGCCAATGTCACCTTCGCGGATGGGCGCAATCCCGCACAGGATCTTCTTTCGGAAGGACTGGTCCGCGCCTATGATGGCGGTCGCAAACCACAGGTTTTCTGCGCGGAAGAATAGGGCCGCTCCTGACGGTGGAGCGGCCCTTTGACTCAAGCCGTAGCCTTGTTCTGCCGGTTAGCGATCAGATCTTCGACAACGGCCGGATCTGCCAGCGTCGAGGTATCGCCAAGCGAACCGAAATCATCCTCGGCAATTTTGCGCAGGATGCGGCGCATGATCTTGCCCGAACGAGTCTTCGGCAAGCCGGGCGCGAACTGGATTTTGTCGGGTGCTGCAATCGGGCCAATTTCCCCACGCACATGTTTGACAAGCTGCTGGCGCAGCTCGTCTGTGCCCTCATTGCCAGCCATCAGCGTGACGTAGCAATAAATGCCCTGGCCTTTGATCGGGTGCGGATAACCAACGACAGCAGCTTCCGAGACGAGATTGTGCGAGACGAGGGCGGATTCGACTTCCGCCGTACCGAGACGATGGCCGGAGACGTTCAGAACATCATCGACGCGGYCGGTGATCCAGTAATAACCGTCTTCGTCGCGGCGGCAGCCGTCACCGGTGAAATACTTGCCCTTATAGGTGGAGAAGTAGGTCTGGATGAAGCGCTCGTGGTCGCCATAGACCGTACGCATCTGGCCCGGCCAGCTATCGGTGATGCAGAGATTGCCGTCGGCGGCACCGTCCAGCACCTTGCCTTCATTATCGACGAGCTGCGGCTTGACGCCGAAGAAGGGCTTGGTGGCCGAACCGGGCTTGAGGTCGGTGGCGCCCGGCAGCGGCGTGATCATATGGCCGCCAGTTTCCGTCTGCCACCACGTATCGATCACGGGGCAACGCTTGTCGCCGACGACATTGTAATACCATTCCCAGGCTTCCGGATTGATCGGTTCGCCGACCGTGCCGAGCAGGCGCAGGCTCTCGCGGGAAGAGCGGGTAACGAAATGGTCGCCAGCGCCCATGAGCGAGCGGATCGCCGTTGGCGCCGTGTAGAAGATATTGACCTTGTGCTTGTCGATGATTTCCCAGAAACGGCCTTGGTCCGGAAAATTCGGCACGCCTTCGAACATCAGTGTCGTCGCACAGTTCGCGAGCGGCCCGTAGACGATATAGGAGTGACCGGTAACCCAGCCGACATCGGCCGTGCACCAGTAGATATCGCCGGGGTGGTAATCGAAGACATATTCATGTGTCATCGCCGCATAGACGAGATAACCGCCCGTCGTATGCAGCACGCCCTTCGGTTTGCCTGTAGAGCCCGAAGTGTAAAGGATGAAAAGCGGGTCTTCCGCCCTCATCTTCACTGGCGGGCACTCCGGCTTCACCGTGGCGATTTCCTGATGGTGCCAGAGGTCGCGACCCGGCGCCCAGCCGGTCTTGCCGCCGGTGCGGCGCACGACGAGCACCTTGTTGACCGTGACATGCTGGCGAGCCGCGATATGGATGGCGGTATCTGTATTGTCCTTTAGCGGAACCGGCTTGCCGCCGCGGATACCCTCGTCGCATGTGATGACGAAGGTGGATTCGCAGTCGACGATACGGCCGGCCAGCGCCTCCGGCGAGAAGCCGCCGAAGACGACGGAATGCACCGCGCCGATGCGGGCGCAGGCGAGCATCGCATAGGCCGCTTCCGGGATCATCGGCATGTAGATGGTGACGCGGTCACCCTTCTTGACACCATGCTTCTTCAGCACGTTCGCCATGCGGCAGACATGCTCGTAGAGCTCGTTATAGGTGATCTTTTTATCGATATAGGGGTTGTCGCCTTCGAAGATGATGGCGGTCTGGTTGCCGTTCGTCTTCAGGTGACGATCGATGCAATTATAGGAAACATTGGTCTGGCCATCCTCGAACCACTTGATCGAGACCTTGCCGGTAAAGGACGTGTTCTTGACCTTGGTATAGGGCTTGAACCAGTCGATGCGCTTGCCGTGTTTACCCCAGAACTTGTCGGGGTTTTCAATGCTTTCCTCGTACCATTGCTCGTACTTGGCCTGATCGATCAGCGCACGGGTCTTCACCGGTTTGGAAACCGGATAGATCTTCTCCGACATGGGAACTCCTCCTCACAAGGCTATGCAACGGCCGATGGTTTCGACGCAGCGACCGGGACTCGAATTGCGCAATTCATATCAGGTAGTCTGATGACGGCAATTAGACAAAGGTCATTTCATTTCTGAAGAATTGCAATTCTGCGACAGTGCGGTTATATAGCGCCATATTTCCCGGACATTGTGGTGACAATCCACGGACCGCGACCGGCGCGGACGATAGAAGGACTATATCCATGGCTCAACAGCTGCTCATGCCAAAGGCGACTGCCATCTGGCTCGTCGACAATACAGCCCTGTCTTTCGACCAGATCGCTCAGTTTTGCAAACTGCATCCGCTCGAAGTCAAGGCGATTGCCGATGGCGAAGCCGCGCAGGGCATCAAAGGCCTGGACCCGATCGCCACCGGCCAGCTTTCCCGCGATGAAATCGCCCGCGCAGAGGGCAACCCGAACTACAAGCTGAAGCTTTCCGAGCCGAAAGTCCGCGTGCCGGAATCCAAGCGCCGTGGCCCGCGCTATACGCCCGTTTCCAAGCGTCAGGACCGCCCGAACGCCATTCTCTGGCTGGTTCGCAACCATCCGGAACTGAAGGATGCCCAGATCTCGCGTCTCGTCGGCACCACCAAGTCGACGATCGAGCAGATCCGCGAGCGCACCCACTGGAATTCGGCAAACCTGGCACCGATGGACCCGGTCACACTCGGCCTTTGCAGCCAGATCGATCTCGACATGGAAGTGGAAAAGGCATCCAAGGGCCGTCCGCTGCCAACCGCTGCCGAACTCGGAGCAACGCTGCAGTCCGCTCAGGAAACCGAGCGTCTGACGCCGAGCTACGAGCGTGAGGAAGAAAAGGAAATCGACGCCGATGCCGTCTTCCGCAAGTTGAGCTCGCTGCGCTCAACCCCCAAGGACGAGGATGAAGACGATCACTTCTGAGATCGTCATATCCTGAAATGAATAAACCCCGCCAATGGCGGGGTTTTTTGTTGCCCTTCTCCTGCGTGCTATTAGCTACGGAAGAGCGAGAGAATGTTCTGCGCCGAGGAATTGGCGATCGAGAGAGACTGGATCGCGAGCTGCTGCTGCGTCTGCAGGGCAGAGAGCTTGGAGGACTCTTCTTCCATGTCGGCGTCGACGAGGCGGCCGACACCGGAGTCGATCGAGTCACCCAGAGCGCTGACGAAGGTTTCCTGCAACTGAATTCGGGTCGAAATCGAACCGAGCTGCGAGCCTGCATTCGTCATGGCCTGGAGCACGAGTTCGACGCCGGAAAGCGCTCCATCAAGCTGGCCTTGGGTAAAGGTTGTGATATCGAGCGCATAAATCGACGGCATGACGATGGTGACGTTGCCATAAGTGCCGTTGAATGCGGTGCCGATAATGCCGCTCGTCGTTTGGATCGTGCCATTGCTGTTCATGCCGAACAACACGTTGCCGAGCGTGCCAGCATCAAGAACATAGTCCGTCATCTTGACCGAAACGGCATTAGAACCGTCACGGACGAAGGAGGAGACGACGCTCTTCGTGCCCGAAGCGCCGGCGACCCAGTTTTCACCGGAGAAGGAAGCCGACTGAGCGATGCTCACCAGCTGTTCCTGCAGCTGATCGATTTCTTCCTGGACCTTGGTCTTGTCGACGCCCTTTTCCGTGGCGGCGACGATCTTGGACTTGATTTCGCTGACGACGTCGATGGCGTTGTCCATGGCGGTGTAGGCCGTATCGACCTTTGCAGCGCCGAGGCCGAGAGCGTCGGAAACAGCCGAGAGGGCCTTGTTGTCCGAACGCATGGTCGTTGCAATCGACCAGTAGGCAGCATTGTCAGCAGCTTTGTCGATGCGATAGCCCGAGGAGACGCGGCCCTGGGTATCCTTGAGGCTGTCATTTACGCCGCGCAGGGTCTGCAGCGCTGCCATAGCAGCGTTGTTGGTGAGGATGCTTGTCATGTTCCGTTTTCCGCAATCAAAGTGAAAGGGGTCATCCGGACGAGTCCGGTAACGGCGACGCTTCATGCAAAACCCGAGAGAGCTGGGTCATTGCCGTTAACGAATGGTTGCGCCCAACATAGTTAATAATTCCTCAATTAGCTTTGCGGAAAATTTAATTTAAGCTCTCGTTAGGGCTTGCGGCGACAGTCAACCGGCTTTGGAAAAGCGCGAGAAATCGGCAAAAATTATTCAATAATTTAAGTATCTTAGGGGAATGCCGCTAACGATGTGCGGTCGGGCATTAACCAGAAAAGCCGCCCGCTTAAACTTTTTTTCGTATTAATGAATATTATCGCTTTCCAAACAACGGCCACCGGATACCTCCTCGAATCATGAGCAATCCTCTGATTCGAAGAGGTCGTTTTCCGCCATTTGTTAACGCGTGCCGAAAATCGCCGAGCCGACGCGCACGCTGGTAGCACCGAACGCAATGGCAATCTCGTAGTCACCGGACATACCCATGGAGAGTTTTTTGACGCCGCAGTTTTCTGCGAGCTTGGCTAGCAGGGCGAAATGCGGACCGGGATTTTCATCCGCCGGCGGAATACACATCAGCCCTTCAATGGCAAGGCCGAGCTCATCGCGACAGAAGTTCACGAAAGCTGCCGTATCGTCAGGTGCAATGCCGGCCTTCTGTGGCTCCAGGCCGGTATTGACCTGCACATAGAGACGCAGCGCCTTGCCCTGCCGCTTCATTTCCTCGGCAATGGCACGCGCGATCTTCTCACGGTCAATGGTCTCGATCACGTCGAAGAGCGCAACCGCTTCGGCAGCCTTGTTGGATTGCAGCGGGCCGATGAGGTGCAGTTCGATGCCGGGCGTTTCCGCCTTCAGTTCCGGCCATTTTCCCTGGCTTTCCTGAACGCGGTTTTCTCCGAAGACGCGCTGACCAGCTTCGATCGCCAGGCGAATGGTATCAGCCTCAAAGGTCTTGGAGACCGCCACCAGCTGCACGGAACGTTCCGGACGACTCGCATCCCGCTCCGCTGCAGCAATCCTGGACCATACTTCTTTCAACCGCTCTTGAAGTTCCATCGTTCCGTCCCGATAACAGGCATAAATCCATCGGCAATGCACTACTGGGCTGCCGTGGCCTTGCCAAGACTTCTCGCTGCGAAATCGCCTCATAGCCAAGATCGAACGCGTGAGGCGCCCGCAAAACTTGACGCTTGGTTGGTTTCATGGTGAAGGTCTCGACCAACCTCCCCTGATTTTCCGGAAATTCTGATACATGGCTACCGAACGTTACAATCCGCGCGATGCCGAGCCCCGCTGGCAGCAGAAATGGAACGAGGAAAAGGTCTTCGAGACCGATAACTCCGATCCGCGCGAGAAATATTACGTCCTAGAGATGTTTCCTTATCCGTCGGGCCGTATCCACATGGGCCATGTCCGCAACTACGCTATGGGTGACGTCGTGGCGCGCTACAAGCGTGCCCGCGGCTATAACGTCCTCCATCCGATGGGTTGGGACGCCTTTGGCATGCCGGCGGAAAATGCGGCGATGGAGCGCGGCGTACACCCCGCATCCTGGACTTATCAGAATATCGGCTCGATGAAGGCACAGCTGAAGGCGATGGGCCTGTCGCTGGATTGGTCCCGCGAATTCGCCACCTGCGATGTCGAATATTACCAGCAGCAGCAGCATCTCTTCCTGGACTTCCTGGAAAAGGGCCTCGTCTACCGTAAGCAGTCCAAGGTGAACTGGGATCCGGTCGACAACACCGTTCTCGCCAACGAACAGGTCATCGACGGCCGCGGCTGGCGTTCCGGCGCGCTGGTCGAACAGCGCGAACTGACGCAGTGGTTCTTCAAGATCACTGATTTCAGCCAGGACCTGCTGGACGCGCTCGATACGCTGGACCAGTGGCCGGAAAAAGTGCGGCTGATGCAGAAGAACTGGATCGGTCGCTCTGAGGGTCTCACGATCCGTTGGGAGATCGTCCCGGAAACCGCACCTGCCGGCGAAACCGAAGTGGTGGTCTACACGACCCGTCCGGATACGCTGTTTGGCGCCTCCTTCCTGGCGATCGCCGCTGATCATCCGCTCGCCAAGGAGGCCGCGGGAAGGAATGCTGACATCGAGGCCTTCTGCGAGGAATGCCGCCGTGCCGGTACCTCTCTTGCCGCGCTCGAGACGGCCGAGAAGAAGGGCATGGATACCGGCATCCGCGTGAAGCATCCACTCGATCCTTCCTGGGAACTGCCGGTCTACGTCGCCAATTTCGTCTTGATGGATTACGGCACGGGCGCCATCTTCGGCTGCCCCTCCGGCGACCAGCGAGATCTGGATTTCGCCCGCAAGTATGGTCTGCCGGTCGTGCCGGTCGTCATGCCTGAGGATGGTGATGCCGCAAGCTTCACCATCGGCGATGTCGCCTATGACGGCGAGGGCGTGATGATCAACTCACGCTTCCTCGATGGCAAGACGGCGGACCAAGCCTTCCAGATCGTTGCCGACAAACTGTCTTCCACCCTGCTCGGCAATGCGCCGCAGGGCGAACGCAAGGTCAATTTCCGCCTGCGCGACTGGGGTATCTCCCGCCAGCGTTACTGGGGCTGCCCCATTCCGGTCATCCATTGCGATGACTGCGGCGTCATACCGGTTCCGAAAAAGGACCTGCCGGTAAAGCTGCCGCAGGATGTAACTTTCGATCAACCCGGTAATCCGCTGGATCGTCACCCGACCTGGCGGCACGTCGCCTGCCCGCAATGCGGCAAAGATGCGCGTCGTGAGACGGACACGATGGACACATTCGTCGATTCCAGCTGGTACTTCACCCGCTTCACGGCACCCTGGGAGAAGCAGCCGACCGACCCGGCTGCGGCCAATCGCTGGCTGCCGGTAGACCAGTATATCGGCGGTATCGAACACGCGATCCTGCATCTGCTCTATTCGCGCTTTTTCACCCGCGCGATGCGCGAGACAGGCCACGTGGACGTCAAGGAGCCTTTCAAGGGTCTCTTCACCCAGGGTATGGTGGTCCACGAAACCTATAGCCGCGGCGCCGGCATGCATCGCGAATGGATTTCCCCCGCCGATATCCGCATCGAGGAGATCGATGGGAAGCGCAACGCCTATCTGCTGGAAGGCGGCGAAGAAATCACCATCGGCTCGATCGAAAAGATGTCGAAGTCGAAAAAGAACGTCGTGGACCCCGACGATATCATTGCCTCCTACGGCGCCGATACCGCCCGCTTCTTCGTTCTGTCAGACTCTCCGCCCGAGCGCGACGTGATCTGGTCGGAAGCCGGCGTTGAAGGTGCTCACCGCTTCACACAGCGGCTGTGGCGTCTGATTTCGGAAGCGGCTGAAGTGCTCTCCACTGTGGAACCGAAGCCGGCGAAAGACGGCGAAGCCCTCGCAATCTCTCAACTCGCCCACAAGACGTTGAAGGCGGTCCAGAACGACTATGACAGGCTTTGGTTCAACAAAGCAGTCGCCCGCATCTACGAACTCGTCAACGCGCTGGCAGGTCCGCTGACGAAGGTCGCAGCCGGTGAGGGCGATGCAGCCTATCGGGCTGCCATCCGAAATGCCGCCGAGATCCTCATCCAGCTCGTTGCGCCCATGACGCCGCATCTGGCTGAGGAATGCTGGATGACCCTTGGGAACAAGGAGCTGATCGCCCATACGGCCTGGCCGGACTATGACGAATCGCTGGTCGTCGAGAACGACGTGATCCTGCCCGTCCAGATCAACGGCAAGAAGCGCGCCGAATTGACAATTTCGCGCGACGCAGATCAGAATGCCGTCACCGAAGCCGTGCTGGAATTGGACGCGGTGAAGAGCGCCTTGAACGGTCAGGCACCCAAGAAAATCATCGTGGTTCCACAGAGGATTGTAAACATTGTCGTCTGATTTCGCCCGCAAGCTTGCGCGCCGCGCCGGCATCGTCACGATCCTTGTGTCCACGGCGTTTCTTTCCGCCTGCCAGGTTCGGCCGCTCTATTCCGAAAGTACCGGCGTTACCGAAAAGCTCGGCTCCGTCGGCTTTTCCGAAGCGGGCACGCGTGTCGGACAGGTAGTTCGCAATCGTCTGATCTTCCTGGCTTCCCGCGGTGCCGGTGAACCTGAGAAGCCGGATTACATGGTTGATATGCAAGTTTCGTCGTACGTTGCCGATACTTTGCTTGTTCAGTCCTCGGATACGTCTCGCGCAGGACGCGCGAACGTGACGGTTAGCTATACGTTGCGGACGACGAAGGACAATCAGGTTGTCAAGGCCGGTAGCCGCTCCGCAACGTCTCTGGTTGACTTCCCGAGCCAGGAATTTGCCAAGCAGCGAGCAATTCTCGATGCGGAAAATCGCGCCGCCAATCAGGCGGCCGAATTCGTGGGAGCGGATCTCGCCGCCGCACTCAGCCGCTAAGGGAGCGGTGGCGTGGCGGAAATCAAATCCCATGAGTTTGAAGGGTTTCTGCAGAAATCCGCACGCCTGTACCGCATCTATCTGATCTATGGTCCGGACCGTGGACTCGTTTCCGAGCGCGCCGGTATGATCGCTGGAAAGACTGGCATAGATCAGAACGATCCGTTCTCCGTCACCAAGCTTGATGTCGGCGATCTGCAGAAAGAGCCTGGCCGGTTGGTTGATGAAGCCCAATCCATCGGTCTTTTCGGCGGTGAAAAGCTGATATGGGTAAAGGGTGCTGCGAACGAGAAATATCTCGTCGATGCTGTCGCGTTTCTGTCCGGCGCTTCCCTTGAAGCAGTCAGCATCATCATCGAAGCAGGTGACCTGAAAAAGGGATCTGCCTTACGCAAGACAGTCGAGGCTGCTCGTAGCGCAGCAGTTGCCATCCCCTGCTATGCTGACGACGGCCGAGCGCTGAACGCGCTGATCGACAACGAACTTTCCACCGAAGGGTTGGGCATAACGCCTGCTGCCAGGCAAGCCCTCGTCGCGCTGATCGGCGGCGACAGAATTGCTTCCAGAAACGAAATTCGCAAACTGGCGCTCTATTGCCGAGGCATGGGAACGATCGACGATCATCACGTTACCGAAATAATCGGGGACGCCAGTGCAATTTCGGTCGATGATGCCGTGGACGCGATATTAAGCGGCAACAGCAACAGTTTCCTGCATGCGATGCAGAAGATCACCAGTTCCAAAACCTCAGTTTTTCTGGTCCTCCAGGCCTGCCTTCGACAATTTCAGCTTCTCGATACGATGCGCGCGGAGATGGATGACAAGAGACTGCCGCCCGCGCAAATCATGCAGACGCTGGGCAGACATCTTCATTTCCGCCGCAAGCCGATTATAGAACAGGCGTTAAAAAGCTGGAGTGCAGACGCCATCTCTCGTGAAACAAAGCGCCTGCAGGCAGCTGTCCTTCAAACGAGACAGCGTCAGATATTGGAAGACAGCATCGCCATGCAGACGTTGCTCTCAACGACACTGCAGTCGTCAAGACGCCCTCAAGTCTGATCAGCGGCGTTCCAGAAGCCGACAGACTTCCTCGAGCTGCTCCAGGGATTTGTAAGAGATGCGAATCTGACCGCCACTGGCCTTGTGATTGATGGATACATCAAGCCCGAGCGTATCCGATAGCGTCTGCTCCAGAGCCAGCGTATCGGAATCCTTCTGGTTCTTTTGAACGGGCGCGTGTGGCTCTGACTGAGCCTTGATGTCGTGCTGCGCAAGCTTCTCCGCATCGCGCACCGACATGCCCTTGGAAACAATCGTACGCGCGAGTGCGGAGGGATCTGATGTGGAAACCAGCGCTCGCGCATGCCCCGCTGAAAGGCTTCCAGCAGCCAGCATGTCCCGAACGGGCTCGGGCAGCTTCAATAGGCGCAACGAATTGGCGACATGGCTGCGGCTCTTGCCGATAATCTCACCGAGATCATTTTGGGTATATCCATATTCGGCGATGAGCTGCTCATACCCGAGCGCTTCTTCGAGAGCATTGAGATCGGAGCGTTGAACGTTCTCAACGATCGCAATTTCCAGCGCTGTCTTGTCATCAACATCCCTGATAATAACAGGGATTTCGATCAAACCCGCCAGTTGGGCTGCCCGCCAACGTCTTTCGCCGGCTATGATTTCATAGCGGTCCCGCGCGAGCGTTCTGGCGACGATTGGCTGCACGATCCCATGCTGGCGGATCGAACTCGCAAGGTCGTGAAGCTCGGCATCATCGAAGAAACGACGAGGGTTGCGAGGGTTGCGAATGACGAACTCGATAGGGATCATCCGGTCGGCGCTGACCGTAGACCGCTCCGCCTCGGCCGGAACAGGCTGATCCATTTCGCCTATAAGGGCTGCGAGGCCGCGGCCAAGCCGTCTTTTCGATGTATCGTCATTCATGTTCAAAACTCGCTTACTCTGTCATGCACTCTTTCAAGCTGCCAGTCTCTGCCGCTCCCGCTGGATAACTTCCGATGCGAGCTGCAGATAGGCCTGGCTGCCGGCGCACTTGAGATCATAGAGAATAGCCGGCTTGCCGTATGAGGGCGCTTCAGAAACACGGACATTCCGCGGGATAAGTGTGTGATAGACCTTCTCACCGAGATGAGTCCGCACGTCGTTGACGACCTGCTGCGCCAGATTATTACGAGCATCGAACATCGTCAGCACGATGCCTTGAATATCGAGCTGCGGATTGACCGTCCGGCGAACCTGGTTGACGGTCTCCAGAAGCTGGCTCAAACCTTCAAGCGCGAAGAACTCGCACTGCAGCGGCACCAGCACGGAATGGGCAGCCGCCATCGCATTCATCGTCAGCAGGTTGAAAGAAGGCGGGCAATCGAGAAGAATGTAAGAAAAAGACACCGCCTCAGAGGAAGACAACGCCTTTTTGAGCTTGAAGACGCGATCGCTCTGCTGGGAGATTTCCATCTCGACTCCGAGAAGATCCATCGTCGACGGAACAATAAAGAGATTAGGAACTGCCGTTTCCAACGCGGTCTCCGCGACACCAGCTTGCCCGACCATCAGATCGTAAGAGGAAAGCTTACGATTGCGTCGATCAATACCCAAACCAGTACTTGCATTGCCCTGTGGGTCCAGATCGATAATCAACACCCGCTCGCCAATGGCGGCGAGAGCGGTTGCCAAATTGATTGCGGTGGTCGTCTTGCCGACGCCACCCTTTTGATTTGCGATGGTGATAATCCGATTACGTTCGCCAGCCATTGCCGCAATATCCGTTTCGTTAGACCAGGCGCTGGAGACTTGATATTTCGAGAATTACAGAATCTTGCTCAACAGCGCTATTGTGTTCTAGCAGATCAAAACTCCAGCGGCCATGTGCTTTCTGGATCTCTCTTTGGTAATCCCGGCCTTTATGAAAATATGCGCGATTATTATCCTTTCCAACCATCCAGGGCGCCGCGTATTCAATCAGCTTATCGAGATCGGCTAGCGCACGGGCGGAAATAGCGTCGCAAGCAGATATTGCTACCGGCGCATCTTCGATCCTGATAGCGTGTACCTCGCCTCGCGCGCCGGTTTCTCGCAAAGCGGTGCGCAGAAATGCCGCCTTCTTATTGTTACTCTCCACCAGGTGAACCCAACCTTGTTGCTGTTCGGCCAGGAAGATCGCGGTGATCACACCCGGAAAACCGCCGCCGCTTCCGAGATCGATCCAGGTTTGCGGGTGAGGGGAGATCTGAAATATCTGCGCACTATCCGCGATATGCCGGTTCCACATATCACTCATGGTCGAAGGGGCGACGAGGTTGATCGCCTTGGCCCATTTCGTGAAAAGCTCTGCGAAATATTGCAGACGTTCTTGTGTTTCACGTGAAACACGCAATCCGTTTAATTCCATTCCCGAAGACTCTCAAACCTTGCAGCGACTATGCAACCTGCCCACGAACACTTTCACCGCGACGCAAATGCACCAGCAAAAGCGAAATCGCCGCTGGCGTCATGCCTTCCACTTTCAGAGCCTGAGCGATGTTGGCCGGCCTCTGTGTGTTGAGCTTATTCTTCAGCTCATTCGAGAGTCCCGAAAGGCTGCTGTAGTCAAAGCCCTCAGGAATCAAGCGCGCCTCATCTCGCCGCTGTGCCTCGATGGCCGCGGTCTGACGATCCATATAAACCGAATAGACCGCCTCTATCTCCAGAGCCTCGACAACCTTCTCGGAGAAGGACTTCAGATCTCCCCACACCTGCTCCAACTGCGAAAATGCATATTCGGGATAGGAAAGAAGTTCATAGGCAGTTCGGCGCTGGCCATCGAGATTGAGGTTAAGTCCTGCCTTACGCGCCTCATTCGGCGTAACGGATAGAGACTGAAGGAGCGTTCGACCGCTCTCCAACTCTTCTTGATATGCCACAAAACGAGCTTGGCGTTCAGTGGAAACACCCCCAAGTTCGATCGCACCTGGCGTAAGCCTCGCGTCAGCATTATCGGCGCGGAGTGTCAATCGATACTCGGCGCGAGATGTAAACATTCGATACGGCTCCGTAACACCCCGCGTCGTCAGGTCATCAATCATGACGCCGATATAGGAGTTCGTACGACTGAACATAAAAGGTTTGGAATTGCCACTCGACAATGCGGCGTTGAGACCTGCAGCAAGACCCTGGGCGCCGGCCTCTTCATAACCTGTCGTCCCGTTAATCTGCCCAGCCAAAAAGAGCCCTGGAAGTTTTTTAACTTCCAATGTTGCCGTCAACTCTCTTGGGTCGACATGGTCATATTCAATCGCGTAGCCAGGATGCAATATTTCTACGCGCTCCAGACCAGGAATCGTCCTGATGAACGCGGCTTGAACGTCGGCCGGCAGCGACGTCGAAATCCCGTTTGGATAGACGGTATCGTCGTCAAGCCCTTCAGGTTCCAAGAAAATCTGATGTCCGTCCCTCTCGCCAAACTTAACGAGCTTGTCTTCAATCGATGGGCAATATCGCGGACCGACACCTTCGATCTGTCCAGAATACATCGCCGATTTTTGCAGGTTAGCGACGATGATGCGGTGCGTCGCCTCTGTTGTTCGCGTTACGCCGCATTCGACCTGTGGATTCACGATCCGATCGGTCATGAAGGAGAACGGCACCAGCTCGTCATCGGCAGCCTGACGCCCGACAGATTCCCAATCAATCGTTTTCCCGTTCAAGCGAGCCGGTGTTCCTGTCTTGAGACGGCCCAACTTCAAACCCAATCGCAGGAACGTCGTTGAAAGCCCCATCGAAGGTGGCTCCCCGGTGCGTCCTGCAGGTGTCTTCTCATTTCCTATATGGATAAGTCCCCGAAGGAACGTGCCTGTCGTGATAACAACCGACGGGCCTACGATGAGCCTTCCATCCTTCATTATTACGCCAGCGACTCGATTGCTTTTGATATTCAAATCAAATGCGTCGCCTTCGATCACATCAAGGTTCTCAATTGCCTCGATGGCATTCAACATGGCGAGTCGATAGAGCTTGCGATCGGCTTGAGTGCGCGGGCCACGCACCGCTGCACCCTTCTTCTTATTCAACATACGAAACTGGATACCTGCGGCATCAGCAATACGGCCCATGAGACCATCCATCGCGTCAATCTCGCGAACAAGATGGCCCTTGCCAAGCCCGCCGATGGCCGGATTGCAGGACATTACGCCGATCGTGTCACGCCGATGCGTGATCAAGGCAGTTTTCGCGCCCATCCTCGCGGCAGCCGCGGCTGCTTCCGATCCGGCATGACCGCCTCCGATCACGATAACGTCATAACTACTGGCGCTCATGCGCTACTCCACAAAAGGTTTCACGTGAAACTTCTCACGCCGTTGCCGCCGGCGTTCCACGTGAATCATTTTCCGATACAAAACTCCGAAAAGATGACGCCAAGAAGATCTTCAACGTCGACCCGTCCAGTGATGCGCCCCAGATGATCACCGGCGAATCTTAAAGATTCCGCCCTGATCTCCAGGCTTTGCTCTGCCTGATCGATTGCCGCCGATAGGGCAGTCAGGCATTTCGAGAGCGAATCCTTATGTCGCTCCCGTGTCGGAACGGACAAAGACAATCCCTCAAACTTCTGTTCGATGAAGGAAGAAACAAAGTCCCGAAGTTCCGGAAGACCTTCACCTGTCGTCGTGGAAATCTGAAGGTCGTATGAAGCAGTTAAAGAATATAGGTCCCGCTTGGTGCCAACAATAACATGCGATGAAGCGCGTTCCAAGTCGATAGGATCTATTGGTGACGGCGACCCCATGTCGGCCAGAAAGAGCACGAGATCAGCATTGTTCAATGCCAGCTGCGCTCTCTTGATACCTTCCTGCTCTACTATATCGGCTGTGTCTCGCAAACCCGCTGTGTCGTAGAGCTTGACCAGATAGCCATTCAGATTGATATCGACATGAAGCACGTCGCGCGTCGTGCCAGCTATGTCGGTAACGATTGCCACGTCCCTTTGCGCAAACCAGTTCATCAAGCTGGACTTACCAGCATTGGGCGCCCCAGCAATAACAACTTTAAAACCATCTCGGACAATCTCTCCCATTTCAGCATGGGAAAGATGATCCTCCATCTCTCGCCGAAGCTCCGCCAACGACACCCAGATCTGATCCGAAACAGACCCGGGAACGTCGTCTTCATCCGGAAAATCCAGTTCGGCTTCAATCAAGGCGCGGGAGCGTGTAATTCGTTCCGCCCACGAATCATATAGGCGCGACAGACCGCCAGAGCTCTGTTCCAGCGCCAAACGACGCTGCATTTCCGTTTCAGCCGCGATAAGGTCCGCTAATCCCTCAACCTCAACAAGATCGAGCTTGCCGTTTTCAAAGGCGCGACGACTGAACTCGCCTTCCATTGCAAGTCTCGTCCCGGGAAAGATTGCCAGTTCTCTCGAGAGGGCCGATATGACTGCTCTGGAACCGTGAACCTGGAATTCCGCAGAGTCTTCGCCGGTAAAGGAAGCCGGACCAGGAAAGAAAAGAACTAGCCCTGCATCGATCGGAAAACCGTTCCGAGTCCGAATCGTTCTGTAGGTGGCCGTTCGCGGTGATGGAACCCCGCCAATCAGCGCCTCTAGGATTAGACTGGTCTGGGGGCCACTGACACGAACAACCGACACACCTGACGGCGGGGCGCCACTCGAAAGAGCAAATATGGTGTCGTTCCACGTTTCCATATGGTCTTCGGCCTATCAGTTCGTTTCCGAATTAATTCGAAACAGAAAAGGCTGGTGGTCGTGTGAACGACTCACCAGCCTCAGTGTGAGGAATCCGGCTAATAATCAGGTATTCATCGAGTCGAAGAAGTCACCATTATTCTTCGTCTGTTTCAGCTTGTCGATGAGGAATTCAATCGCATCGGTCGTTCCCATCGGAGCGAGGATACGGCGCAGAACGAAGATCTTCTGCAGATCTTGACGCGGAACGAGCAGGTCTTCCTTGCGCGTGCCCGACTTGAGAATATCCATGGCCGGGAAGATACGCTTGTCAGCGACCTTACGATCGAGAACGATTTCAGAGTTACCGGTGCCCTTGAACTCTTCGAAGATAACTTCGTCCATACGGCTACCCGTGTCGATGAGAGCCGTTGCGATGATGGTGAGCGAACCACCTTCTTCAATGTTACGTGCTGCACCGAAGAAGCGCTTCGGGCGCTGGAGCGCGTTGGCATCGACACCACCAGTCAGAACCTTACCGGACGAAGGAACGACAGTATTGTAGGCGCGGCCAAGTCGGGTGATGGAATCGAGCAGGATGACAACGTCACGGCCATGTTCCACGAGGCGCTTGGCCTTTTCGATCACCATTTCGGCGACCTGAACGTGGCGGACTGCCGGCTCATCGAACGTCGACGAGACGACTTCGCCGCGCACGGAGCGCTGCATGTCCGTGACTTCTTCAGGACGTTCATCAATGAGCAGAACGATCAGATAGCATTCCGGATGGTTCGCTGTAATCGAGTGAGCGATATTCTGGAGCAGAACCGTCTTACCCGTACGTGGCGGAGCAACAATCAGACCACGCTGGCCCTTACCGAGCGGTGCCACGAGATCGATGACACGCGACGAGAGATCCTTGGAGGTTGGAACATCGAGTTCCATCTTAAAACGCTCGTTCGGATAGAGCGGCGTCAGGTTGTCGAAGTGAACCTTATGACGGATCTTTTCGGGATCATCGAAATTGATTGTGTTGACCTTGAGAAGCGCGAAATAACGTTCGCCTTCCTTCGGACCGCGGATCGGACCCTCGACCGTATCGCCGGTCTTCAGAGAGAAGCGGCGAATCTGGGAGGGAGAGATGTAGATATCGTCCGGGCCGGGCAGATAGTTGGCATTTGCGGAGCGCAGAAACCCGAAACCATCCTGCAGGACCTCAACGACGCCTTCACCGATGATTTCGATATCCTGGCTGGCAAGAACCTTGAGGATTGCAAACATGAGCTCCTGCTTGCGCATCGTGCTCGCATTTTCGACCTCGAGCGATTCGGCAAAAGCCAGAAGATCCGTCGGGGATTTACTCTTAAGTTCCTGAAGCTTCATTTCAGCCATGAAGTGACCAATACTCGTTATTTTATAAGGGGAAAGGCGATGTTGGGTCGTATTCGGTACTGCGAAAGGGGCTCGCAGGCGACTGAACTCTACACACATGCCACGAAGATGAGATGGCCGGAAAATAGCGAGTCGGAACCCGACCCGCAAGGGGGCTGCTTAAAATGACTGAAATTTAACCTCAGCAACCCCAGGGCTTCAAAAAGGCTTCACCACCACCAGGATAACGATGAGGATCATCAGTGCTGTTGGCGCCTCGTTCATGAAGCGCCAGTAACGTGCCGAGCGACGGTTTTCATCCCGTTCGAACGCCCGGACAGCTCTGCTGAAAAAAACATGGACGATTGTCAGGAGGACAACCAACCCGATCTTCGCATGTAGCCAGCCGCCGTGGAAACCATAGACCGACCAGGCGAGATAAAGACCGAGAATCCAGGTCAACATCATCGCCGGGTTCATGATGATCTTGAGCAGCCGCCGCTCCATCACCTTGAAGGTCTCGGATTGAACCGAACCAGGTTCTGCATCCGTGTGGTAGATGAAAAGGCGGGGCATGTAGAAAAGCCCGGCCATCCACGAGATCACGGCGATGATGTGAAGGGCCTTGATCCAGAGATAGAGATTATCAGGGTTCCAGACGAAGAGCCCGACAGCCAGAAGAGCGAAGAAGGCCAGCGCAAAATGGGCACGCCGGCGGGCATAGGCACCCGGCTTTTGATCCGTCTGCTTTTCCATCACGCAGCCCCCGTGCCACGCACGCGCTCCACAAGAAGGCGTACATTCTCTGGATCCGCCTGCGGCGTAATGCCATGACCGAGATTGAAGATCAGCGGTCCATCTCCGAGCACCTGAAGAATATCGTCGATACCTTCCTCCAGCGAATGACCGCCAGCCACGACACGCATCGGATCGAGATTGCCCTGCACGGGTCCGTCCTTCTGCAGCTCGGCGGCAAAGGCAAGTGGTACGGACCAGTCGAGCCCGATCGCATCTGCTCCGGTTTTCTGCCGGTAAGTCTTGAGCATGTAGCCCGCACCTTTGGCAAAGGCGATGATCCGCGCTTGCGGCCGCCGCGCCCTGATCGACGCGATCATGCGCGCCACGGGACGGATTGCGAAAGCTTCAAATTCCCTCTCGCCGAGGACACCGGCCCAGGAATCGAAGATTTGCACCGCATCAGCGCCAGCATCGATCTGCGCCACGAGATAATCTGCAGAGACATCCGCAAGCAGCATCAGCAGGTATTCGAAGGCGCGCGGATGCCTGTAGGCGAAGAGGCGAGCGGGTGCCTGATCCGGCGTGCCATGACCGGCAATCATGTAGGTCGCAACCGTCCAGGGCGCGCCACAGAAGCCAAGGAGGGTTGTCTCAGTGGGCAGCTCATTCCTCAGGCGCTTCACCGTCTCCAGGACTGGCTGCAGGTAATCGACAACGCTTTCTCCATCCAGGCCGGCGATACCCGCCTCGTCGATCGGATCCATCTCAGGGCCATGCCCCTCGGTAAAGCGCACATTGCGCTTCATCGCATCAGGGATGACCAGGATATCGGAAAACAGGATAGCGGCATCAAAGCCATAGCGGCGTATCGGCTGAAGCGTGACCTCGACGGCATGATCAGGCGAATAACAGAGATCGAGGAAACTTCCTGCCTTCGCGCGCGTTTCCCTGTACTCGGGCAGATATCGACCCGCCTGCCTCATGAGCCAGAGGGGTGGGGGCGTCAGGGTCTCGCCATCAAGAACCCGCATAATTTTCCGGCGCGTTTTGCTCAAGCGCTTCTTCCCTATAAAAATACAAAGATATTTTAAAAGGTTTCTATTTCTTAGAGTCGGTGTCTATCAAGGATTAAAATCCATCCACTGACAGCGCGATTTGTCGCGCAGGCTGAGTTAGCGGGAACCGAGATTCGTATATTTGCGCTTAAACCGGTAGGAAATTCGAATCCCGCATAGATTCCAGAAGGTTCCAGGAATTCATTTTGTCACCCATCTTGTGGATAAGCTGTGCATCGTTTTGGGAAGCATAACCACAGTCCCCACACTCCACAGGCATCTCTGAAACGACCTCCGAAAGTTCCGGATGTGGATAAGGAGGCATGTTTTCCCTTGCCTCGATCCCGGCCACGCCATTAGCTCTTCGCTGTCCAGTCTTTTCAACAGGCAGCGGAAAATAGCGTGGAGAACAGAACGAACTTCTTCCATCTGCATCTGATTTCTGACTCGACCGGAGAGACTCTGATCTCCGCCGGTCGTGCCGCGTCGGCGCAGTTCAAGTCTTCTCAGCCGATCGAACACGTCTATCCGCTGATCAGAAACCGCAAGCAGCTGATGCCGGTGCTTCAGGCGATCGACAGTGAACCCGGCATTGTTCTCTACACGATCGTCGATCCGGAGCTTGCCAGCATCATTGATGAACGCTGCGCAGAAATGGGCGTGGCCTCGGTCAATGTTCTGGAACCGGTTATCGGCGCATTCCAGATCTATCTCGGCGCTCCCTCCAGAAGGCGGGTCGGCGCTCAGCACGTGATGAATGCCGGCTACTTCGCGCGCATCGAAGCGTTGAATTTCACCATGGACCATGACGACGGTCAAATGCCGGAGGATTATAACGAAGCCGATGTCGTCATCGTCGGCATCAGCCGTACGTCGAAGACGCCGACCAGCATCTATCTCGCAAACCGTGGCATCAAGACCGCGAATATCCCGATCGTCTATGGCGTGCCTTTGCCCGAGGCTTTGGCGGCCGCGACCAAACCTTTGATCGTCTGCCTTATCGCCACCACGGATCGGATTTCTCAAGTCCGCGAAAATCGTCTGCTCGGATCGACGCCGGGTTTCGACCAGGAACACTATACCGACCGTGCAGCAATTTCGGAGGAGCTGAAATATGCGCGCTCTCTTTGTGCCCGCCATAACTGGCCGATGATCGACGTCACCCGGCGCTCGATCGAGGAAACGGCAGCGGCGATCGTTGCCCTGCGCCCGAAGCTGCGTTAAGCGCTGAACAACTGAATCGCTCCAGAGGAACTGGGATGACACCAAAGCTCGTTCTCGCATCGTCGAGCCCATTCCGGCGGATGCTGATGGAAAATGCCGGTCTGGCCTTTGAAGCGCATCCCGCTCACATCGATGAACGGGCAATCGAGGCCCCTCTGGAAAAATCGGGCGCCACGCCCGATCAGGTGGCGCTCGTTCTTGCCGAAGCAAAGGCGGATGAGGTCAGCCGGCGCTTCGGCGATGCACTCGTCATCGGCTCGGATCAGACGATGTCGCTCGGCGCTCAGGTCTTTCACAAGCCCAAGGATATGGCGGATGCAGCCAATCATCTGAGCATGCTTGGCGGCAGAACACACCGCTTGAACAGCGCGATTGCGATTGTCAGAGATGGCGAAGTCCTATGGCAGCACGTGGCGCATGCGGAACTGACGATGCGTCCGCTGACCGATGATTTTATTGCGCGCCATCTCAAGCGCGTGGGACCAAAGGCTCTGGCAAGCGTCGGTGCCTATCAGCTTGAGGGGGAAGGGATCCAGCTGTTCGAGAAGATCGACGGAGATTATTTCACGATCCTCGGTCTGCCGATGTTGCCTCTCCTTGCAAAACTCCGGGAACTGGATGCGATCGATGGATGATTCACGTGAAACACACGGGCCGAAAGCGTTTGTCACGGGTTTTCCCGTCAAGCATTCGCGCTCACCATTGATCCACGGCTACTGGCTGAAGACGCTCGATCTGCCCGGTAGCTATCGGGCGCATGAGGTTGCCCCGGAAATCTTTGCAGATTTCATCGCCTCGTTAAAGAACGGCAGCGCCGGTTTCGTTGGCGGCAATGTCACGATCCCGCACAAGGAGATGGCGTTCAAACTGGCCGACCAACCGGACGAACTCTCGGAAGAACTCGGCGCATCGAATACGCTGTGGCTGGAGGACGGAAAACTTCTTGCGACCAACACGGACGGCCGCGGCTTTACCGCCAATCTCGATGAACGTCATCCCGGATGGGACCGGCATGACCAGGTCGTCATTTTCGGCGCCGGCGGTGCAAGTCGCGCTGTCATTCAGGCGGTCCGCGACCGCGGCTTCAAAGAAATCCACGTCGTCAACCGCACAGTTGAGCGGGCGCAGGAACTGGCCGACCGCTTCGGCCCGAAGGTCCACGCCCATCCGACCGCCGCACTCGCCGAAGTAATGACAGGGGCGGGGCTGTTCATCAACACCACCTCTCTCGGCATGGACGGAGAGGCGGCACCCGCCATCGATTTCTCGCCAATGCTTTCGGACGCAGCCGTCACGGATATCGTCTATGTGCCGCTGAAAACACCGATCCTCGCACAGGCAGAGGAACAAGGTTTTGCTATCGTCGATGGCCTCGGCATGCTCCTGCACCAGGCGGTTCCGGGATTTGAAAAATGGTTCGGCATGCGGCCTGTCGTTGATGAAACGCTGCGCGCATTGATAACAGCGGATATGGAAAAACACTGATGCTGAAGATCGGCCTCACCGGCTCCATCGGAATGGGCAAGTCGACGGCGGCGAAGCTCTTTGCCGAAGCCGGTGTCGCGGTCAACGATTCTGACGCTGTCGTGCACGATCTCTATGCGGGCGAGGCGGCACCTCTGGTCGATGCAGCTTTCCCCGGCACGATGAAGAACGGTACCGTCGACCGTCAGGAACTTGGCAGGCAACTCGCTCGAGATCCAGCTGGCTTCAAGCGGCTCGAACAGATTGTTCATCCCCTGGTGCGCAAGCGGGAGAGTGAATTCCTGGCACGGCAGGAGGCCGCGGGAGCAGATATGATCCTGCTCGACATCCCTCTGCTTTTCGAAACCGACGCCGATCAGAGGGTGGATGTTATTGTCGTCGTCAGCGCCGATCCACAGATTCAGCGGGAGAGGGTGCTTGCGCGCCCGAACATGACGGAAGAAAAATTCAATATGATTCTCTCCCGCCAGATATCAGATGCGGAAAAACGCCGTCGGGCCGACTACATCGTGGATAGCAGCCACAGCATCGAGACGACAAGAGAACAGGTGGCAGATATCGTCGCCGACTTGAAGAAGCGGATAGCGAAGGAAGAAGTCCCACATGCGTGAGATCATTTTCGATACGGAAACCACCGGCCTCGACAACCGCACGGACCGCATCATCGAAATCGGCGGTATTGAACTCTTCAATCATTTTCCGACAGGAAGAACGCTGCACCTCTTCGTCAATCCGGGTGATCAGAAGGTTCATCCCGATGCGCTCGCCGTCCACGGCATCACCGACGAATTCCTGAAGGATAAGCCGCCTTTTGCCGATGTCTTCGAGCAGATTCTGGAATTTTTCGGCGATGGCAAGTGGATCGCCCACAACGCCACTTTCGACATGGGCTTTGTGAATGCCGAGCTTGYCAGGCTCGGCATGCCGCCGATCCTGCCAGATCGCGTTGTCGACACGCTCTCGCTTGCCCGCCGGAAGCATCCAATGGGACCGAACTCGCTCGATGCTCTCTGCCGCCGTTACGGCATCGACAACTCGCACCGTACCAAACACGGCGCTCTCCTCGACTCCGAACTTCTCGCCGAAGTCTATATCGAGATGATCGGCGGCAGGCAGGCTGCACTGGGGCTCGGCGTCGCGGGATCTGCGAGCCGGAGCAAAAGCGATACCGAGGTGGAAGAAGTCGTGGTCGCTGCCATCATGGAGAGGCCGCGGCCGCTGGCGCCGCGATTGAGCGAAGCGGAAGTTGAGGCACATGACGCCCTAGTCGCCAAGCTTGGTCAAAAGGCCGTCTGGTCGAAATACGATCAGCTCAACTGAAAATAAAAATGCCCGGGCAAAACCCGGGCATTTGAATTCGAGAGCCTGCAAAACCGGCTTAGTTCGGAACGGCCTGAACCTTGGAGCGGGCCTGTTCTTCGGCAACGCGCTGTGCGAACATCTGTGCGAAATCGATCGGGTCGATCATCAGCGGCGGGAAGCCGCCATTGCGCGTGACGTCGGCAATGATCTGGCGGGCAAACGGGAAGAGCATGCGCGGGCACTCGATGAAGAGAACCGGCAGCATGTGCTCCTGCGGGAAGCCGGCAACGCGGAAGACGCCGCCATAGACGAGCTCGGTGTGGAAGACCGTCTTGTCGCCTTCCTTGGCTTCAGCGATCAGCGAAAGCACGACATCGAAATCCGTTTCGGCCAGCGGATTGGCATTGACGTTTACATTGATGTTGATCGCCGGTGCCTTGTCGCGGGCCTGAAGCGAGCGCGGTGCGCCCGGGTTTTCGAAGGAAAGATCCTTGACGTACTGGGCAAGGATCGAAAGGGTCGGGCTCGCTGCGCCGTTGCTGCTGTTATCGTCTGCCATGGGATTTTCCTCGAGGGGCATTGAATGGTGCCGCCATCTAACATTTCGGGAATAGGCTTACAACCCTGGGCGTCCGGCGCAGTTAATGCGCCGCCATATCAGTCTCCGAGCCGTTTGCCAGACCAGGGCGACTTGCCGTTCGGTTCCCGATGATAGTCCTCTTCATCGAGATCGACCACCTTTGAATCGTCCGGCTTGCCTGGCCGGCCTCGAAATTCCGAACGCGAAGAAGCCGAAAAACCGTCGCCGCTCGCGCCAACGACAACGAAACGCTTTGCGATCGACCGCCAGAGCAGATTGCGAACCTGCGGGATAAGAAGCAGGATCGCCAGTATATCGGACAGAAAGCCCGGGATGATGAAGAGCAGCGAGGCGATGACAGTCATCGCCGGATTGAGCAGTTCCCGCCCGGGCACGGTACCGCTGCGCCCTTCGGCGGACATGCGGCGCAGGATGCCAATACCCTGCCGGCGCAAGAGGAAGGAGCCGACGACAAAGCCCAGTACGACAAGCGCCAGCGTCGCGGCAAGTCCGATTGCGCGGCCGACAATTACGAAGCCAGCGATCTCGGCAAGCGGCAGAAGCAGCGCGAAAACCGGCAGCATGGAAAAACGCATCTCTTTACCCCGAGTGGCTCGGGCTCCTCTTGGCACTGGCGAAGATACCAGCCATGATTTGAATCATTCGTATAGCCGGACTATATGGGGGTAGAAATCAGGGATGTTAACAGTGAACGGCGGGATATGAGTTCAAACGACTTCATCACATTATTTTTCTTGGTGGCGGCGGTGCTGATTTTCTTTCAGCTTCGATCCGTTCTCGGACGCCGCACGGGAAATGAGAAGCCGCCGCGTGATCTCTATACGCCACGGGATGCCGTGCAGAACGACAGCGCCGATGCCGGCAAGGTCGTGACCCTGCCGCGGCGCGATGTGAACGGGGAAGAGGAAGACCGCTTTTCCGCCATCGACGCTTTCGCACCGGCCGGCACGCCGCTGAACGAATCGCTGCGTGCGCTCAACAGAGCTGATCCCTCCTTCGACCCGAAGGAATTCTTGAATGGCGCCCGTATGGCCTACGAGATGATCGTCATGGCCTTTGCTGATGGTGACCGCAAATCGCTGAAGAACCTTCTCTCCCGAGAAGTCTATGATGGCTTCGACGCGGCGATCAGCGATCGCGAAAACAAGGGCGAGAAGATGAAGTCCACTTTCGTGGGCATCGACAAGGCTGAGATCACCCATGCCGAGACCAAGGGCAGCGAGGCGCAGATCACCGTGCGCATCATCAGTCAGCTGATCTCTGCCACCTACGACAAGAGCGACACGCTGATCGACGGCGATGCCGAGAATGTCGCGGAGGTCAACGATCTCTGGACGTTCGCTCGCGATACGCGATCGCGCGACCCCAACTGGAAACTCGTCGCGACTGAATCGGAACATGACTGACGCAGCCGGCTTTGCCCTTCAGGCAGTCAGTTTCGACGCAATGGAAGGCTGGAGGGATGACGATCCCTCCAGCCTTTTTGAAGTTATGGCTACCTGTCGCCGGCATATTTCCGAAACGAAACCTTATCGTACCGGTTCGCTGGGGCTGAGTTCAGCCGATCTCCTTCCATTGCTGGAGGAAGCAGAAACATTTCGTCCGTCTTCGGCGAAGGAAGCGCGTGGCTTTTTTGAAAAGCACTGTCAGCCATTCCGGATTGTCCGGACCGACGGCATCAGTGGTTTTGTCACCGCCTTCTACGAACCCGAAATCGATGTTTCCGACAGACAGGATGCGACCTTTCGTTTTCCGGTCTACCGACGCCCGGATGATCTCATCGATCTCGATGATCATAATCGTCCCGCGCAGTTTGATGGTTCCTACGCATTTGGACGTTTGCGTGATGGGCTGATCGATGCCTATCCGGATCGCCACGACATCGATCAGGGCTATCTTGAGGGCCGTGGTCTTGAGATCGCCTGGGCGAAATCGAAGGTCGATCTTTTCTTCGTCCATGTGCAGGGTGCTGCCCGTCTGCGCTATCCGGATGGCAGGATCGGCCGCATCACCTACGCCGCAAAAGCCGGCCACGCATTTTCGGCGATCGGCAAGCTATTGATCGACCGTGGCGAGATCGACCGTGCGAAAATTTCCATGCAGTCGGTCCGCGCATGGCTTGCCACCCATCCGGACCAAGTCGACGAAGTCCTCTGGCATAACCGATCCTATATTTTCTTCCGGGAAGCACCGGTGGACCATCCGAATGCCGGACCGATCGCCGCAGCGAAGGTGCCGCTGCTTGCGGGGCGTTCGCTCGCTGTCGACCGCCTGATCCATACTTTCGGTTTTCCATTCTTCATCCGCTCCGAAAGCCTCACACATCTCGATGCCGGCAAGCCGTTTCAACGGCTGATGCTGGCGCTGGACACCGGTTCGGCAATTGTCGGTCCCGCGCGCGGCGATATTTTCACCGGTTCGGGCCATGCTGCAGGCGAGTTGGCGGGAACGGTACGCAATGATGCCGATTTCGCAATTCTCATCCCCAATGCCGCTGCAGCGAGGTTCCTCTGATGGCGAAGGACCGCAAGCTCAGCTCAGACGAGAGAATCCTCTGGGGCAGGGTCGCTCGCAGTACCCGGCCCATGCCCGGCAAGACGGATGAACTGACTGCGCTCGACGCCTTCCTGGCGGAGGCCGAAGCGGCAGCCGAACAGGAAAAGGCGGAAAAGCAGAAGACGGCCACGCCGCTTCCGCAGCAACCGGTAGCTCAGGCGCCCGTAAAACAGCCCTCGGGCGTCCACCATCCGCTGGAGCGGCCGGTCAAGCGCAAGATCGCCAAAGGAAAACTGGCGCTGGAAGCACGGATTGATCTTCACGGCATGGTCCAGAGCGAAGCGCATTCCTTCCTGCTCGATTTCCTGATCCGCGCGCATGAACGCGGTATGCGGCACGTCCTCGTCATCACAGGCAAGGGCAGCTCAATGGGCAGCGAAGGCGCCTTGAAGCGCGCGGTGCCGCTCTGGTTCTCCAAGCCGGAATTCCGTTTTCTGATTTCGTCCTATGAGCCAGCGGCCCAACATCATGGTGGCGCAGGCGCCCTCTATATCCGCCTCTCGCGGCGGGCCGGGGAAACATCGTGACGCCGTTTGCAGAAGCAGTTCGCAAGCTGCGCGCCCGCAAGGGCGTGACGCAGAAACAGATGGCGGCGGCGCTCAATGTTTCGCCTGCCTATCTCTCGGCGCTCGAGCATGGAAAGCGCGGCGTACCGAGCTTCGATCTGCTGCAGCGCATTGCCGGCTATTTCAACATCATCTGGGACGAGGCCGAAGAACTCTTCCTCGTTGCCGGCTCTTCCGATCCGCGCGTAGTCGTCGATACCTCGGGCCTGCCGCCCGAATATACCGAATTTGCCAATCGTCTGGCCAAGCGAATTCGCAGCCTTGACAGCGCCGATATCGCCCGGTTATCGGCGCTTCTTGAAAATGACGGCAAAGGGGACGGAAAAGCGTCATAATCCCCTGATTTATGCCTTGTTTTAGGGCCTTGCCATTGGGAACTCGCTGCAAAAAACCTATATTCGACATTGAAAAAGCCGGTGATTCGCAAGGCGCGCCGTTGCTTACGACAACAGGGAAAATCTCAACAGAATGACCGATGCACCCGCGACGGAAAACGGCGTAAACACCGAATATGGCGCAGATTCCATCAAGGTCCTGAAGGGCCTTGATGCCGTGCGCAAGCGCCCGGGCATGTATATCGGCGACACCGATGATGGCTCCGGCCTTCATCACATGGTTTACGAAGTCGTCGACAACGCAATCGACGAAGCGCTGGCCGGCCATGCCGATATCGTGACCGTCGCGCTCAATCCCGATGGTTCGGTGACCGTGACGGATAACGGCCGCGGTATTCCGACGGATATCCATACTGGCGAAGGCGTTTCGGCGGCCGAGGTCATCATGACCCAGCTGCATGCCGGCGGTAAGTTCGACCAGAATTCCTATAAGGTTTCAGGTGGCCTGCATGGCGTCGGCGTTTCGGTCGTCAATGCGCTGTCCGTCTGGCTGAAGCTGAAGATCCGCCGCCAGGGCAAGATCCATGAGATGAGCTTCACCCATGGCGTCGCCGATGCCCCACTGAAGGTGACGGGCGAAGCGGCCAACGAGACCGGCACGGAAGTCAGCTTCATGCCGAGCACCGGAACCTTCACCATGACGGAGTTCGACTACGGCACACTTGAGCACCGTCTGCGCGAACTGGCCTTCCTCAACTCCGGCGTCCGCATCCTGCTGACGGACAAGCGCCATTCCGACATCAAGCAGGAAGAGATGATGTATGACGGCGGCCTCGAGGCCTTCGTCTCCTATCTCGATCGCGCCAAGAAGCCTCTTGTCGAAAAGCCGGTCGCGATCCGCGGCGAAAAGGATGGCATCACCGTCGAGGTGGCCATGTGGTGGAACGACAGCTACCACGAGAATGTGCTCTGCTTCACGAACAACATTCCCCAGCGCGACGGCGGCACGCATATGGCCGGTTTCCGCGCTGCGCTGACGCGTCAGATCACCTCCTATGCCGACACCTCGGGTATCACCAAGAGGGAAAAGGTGACGTTCACCGGTGACGATTGTCGCGAAGGCCTGACTGCCGTGCTCTCGGTCAAGGTACCGGATCCCAAGTTCTCGTCGCAGACCAAGGACAAGCTCGTTTCTTCGGAGGTCCGTCCTGTTGTCGAAAGCCTCGTCAATGAGGCCCTTGGCACCTGGCTCGAGGAACATCCCAGCGAAGCCAAGGTTCTCGTCGGCAAGGTTGTCGAAGCCGCTGCCGCACGCGAAGCGGCCCGCAAGGCGCGCGAACTAACGCGCCGTAAGGGTGCGCTCGATATCGCTTCGCTGCCCGGCAAGCTGGCTGACTGCTCCGAGCGCGATCCGGCCAAGTCCGAAGTTTTCCTCGTCGAGGGTGACTCGGCAGGCGGTTCGGCCAAGCAGGGGCGATCGCGCGAAAATCAGGCCATCTTGCCGCTACGCGGCAAGATCCTCAATGTCGAACGCGCTCGTTTCGACAAGATGCTGTCGAGCCAGGAAATCGGCACGCTGATTACCGCGCTCGGCACCGGCATCGGCAAGGACGAGTTCAACGTCGAAAAGCTGCGCTACCATAAGATCATCATCATGACGGATGCCGACGTCGACGGCGCCCATATCCGTACGCTGCTGCTCACCTTCTTCTTCCGCCAGATGCCGGAGTTGATCGAGCGCGGCCATCTCTATATCGCCCAGCCGCCGCTCTATAAGGTCTCGCGTGGCAAGTCGGTGCAGTACGTCAAGAATGAAAAGGCGCTGGAAGACTATTTGATTGCCCAGGGTCTGGACGATGCGGCGCTCAAGCTCGCCAGCGGCGAAGTTCGCGTCGGACAGGACTTGAACGAGGTCATTCACGATGCCCTACGCCTGCGCGCACTGCTCGACAATCTGCATTCGCGCTACAATCGTGCGGTCGTCGAACAGGCGGCCATAGCCGGTGCGTTGAATGCCGAACTGGTCAGCAATGCCGAACGCGCTGAGGAACTGGCGATCGAAGTCGCCAGGCGGCTTGATATCATCGCCGAAGAAACCGAGCGCGGCTGGGAGGGCAGCGTCACCAGCGAGGGCGGCATTCGTCTGGAGCGCATGGTCCGCGGCGTCAAGGAGGTCATCGTGCTCGATATGGCGCTGATCGGCTCCCAGGATGCCCGTTTTATCGACCAGCTCACGCCGCGGATGAAGGAAATCTATCAGACGCCGCCGGCGCTGAGCCGACGGGATGGCGATGTCGAAATTTCCGGTCCACGCGCCCTTCTCGATGCAGTTTTCGCAAGCGGCCGCAAGGGCCTGACGATGCAGCGCTATAAGGGTCTCGGCGAAATGAACGCCGAACAGCTCTGGGAAACGACGCTCGATCCGAACGTTCGCTCGCTGCTGCAGGTCAAGGTCAACGATGCGACCGATGCCGACGGCCTCTTTGCCCGCCTGATGGGCGATGAAGTCGAGCCGCGGCGCGAATTCATCCAGGACAATGCGCTGAGCGTCGCAAACCTCGATATCTGACCAAAAATCAGTCGCGAAAAAGCCCCGCAGCCATCTGGCTTGCGGGGCTTTTTATTTTCTGATCAATCGTTGCCGATAAAATGGCCGTTGAAGGCGACCTCCGAGAGCGGCTTGCGCTGACTCGGGAATTCGCGCTCGCGGTTGCGCTCGGAAAGGATGCTCTTGTCGGCGATGCGGCCGACGGCAATGCCGGCCTCGACGCGGTAACCATCGGGGACTTCAAGCTTTTCCTTGATCTCGTCATGCTTGATGCCGCCCATGCCATGGGCATAGAAGCCGGAAATGCCGGCCTGCATGGCAAGATGGCCCCAGGCTGTGCCGGCATCGAAAGAGTGCGTATAGCTCGATCGTCCCTCGCTGCGGGCGCCGTTGAAGCTGCGTGAGACCACGAAGATCAGCGCTGAAGCGTTCTTCGCCCATTCTTGATTGAATTCGTTGAGCAGGCTCACAAATTCTTCCCAGTGCGCGGAGCCTTTTAAGGCGTAGAGGAACCGCCAGGGCTGCATATTTGCGGAGGACGGCGCCCAGTGTGCGGCGTCGAGAAGCGTCAGAAGCTGGGCTTCTTCGATGGTCTCGCCGGTAAAGGCGCGGGGCGACCAACGGTCGAGAAACATCGGATCGATTGGATATTCGGATTCGCGGCTATTGGCTTTCGTCATGCTAGCTTCCGGAAGTTGGCGATGGACGGGGGATTCCATTGCGGAGATCACTTAAGTGATATTTCCGTGATCGCTTGCTTGGCAAGCAAAGTTTGGTCACAGCCAGTGCACAATCTGTTTCCAGAAACTGGCCTTACACGCGCGAGGAACTCCCGGTAAAGCACCGTCAAATCCGATCGATCAGGAGATGCGGCATGCTGGTGAATGGGAAATGGACCGAGGACTGGCAGCCGGTCCAGGCGAAGGATGAGAAGGGTGGTTTCGTCCGCCAGATATCGAGCTTTCGCAACTGGGTGACACCTGACGGCAGCGCAGGTCCGACCGGCGAGGGTCATTTTGCCGCGGAAGCCGGACGTTATCATCTTTACGTCGCCTATATCTGCCCCTGGGCTTCGCGCACGCTGATCGGCCGCAAGCTGAAGGGACTTGAGAACATCATCTCGGTTTCGATCGTCGAACCGGCGCTCAGCAAACAGGGCTGGCGTTTTGGCGATTATCCCGGCGCGACTTCGGATGAACTGAACGGCGTCACCTACATGCACGAGATCTACACAAAAGCGGATCCCCATTTTACCGGGCGAGCAACGGTCCCCGTTCTATGGGACAAAAAGCGTGCAACAATCGTCAACAACGAATCCTCCGACATTCTGCGCATGCTGAACAGCGGCTTTGGCGATCTTGCCCGCGGCGGTCTCGATCTTTATCCGGCCGCTCGACGCGGTGAAATCGATGCCTTCAACGAGCGTATCTATTCGTCCTTGAACAATGGCGTTTATCGCACCGGATTCGCAACGACGCAGGTTGCCTATGAAGAGGCCTTTGCCGAAGTTTTCGCTTGCCTCGACTGGATTGAACCGCAGCTTGAAGGACGCAGTTTCCTCTTTGCCGACCATCCGACGGAGGCCGATATCCGTCTATTCGTCACGCTGGCGCGGTTTGATGTCGCCTATCACGGTCTCTTCAAATGCAATCTGCGGCGTCTCTCCGACTATGTTAACCTCAAGTCCTTCTGCCGGCGGATGCTGGATTGGCCCAGCATTGCCGAGACCGTGAATTTCGATCACATCAAGCGCGGCTATTATTCGATCGACAGCCTCAACCCCACGCGTATCGTTCCGGTTGGTCCATCACTGGCGGAAATTTTCTAAGCGGGCGTACCGCTTCCGTGGCAAGTCATAATGACACCGATGAATAATTCGTTCATAGGTGGCGCATCTACTTTCCATTGAGGAGGACATTCATGAAGCTGATGCGCGTTGGAGAAGCGGGCCGCGAAAAGCCGGCCCTGCTCGATGCCGATGGCAAGATCCGTGATCTTTCCGCTCACGTGGCCGATATCGGCGGCGAGGCGATCACGCCGGCAGGTCTAGCGAAAATCGCGGCCCTTGACCCGAAGAGCCTGCCGGAACTGGCGCCCGGCCGCATCGGCGCCTGTGTTGCTGGCACCGGCAAATTTATCTGCATCGGCCTGAACTACTCCGACCATGCGGCCGAAACCGGTGCAACCGTGCCGCCCGAACCTGTTATTTTCATGAAGGCGACTTCGGCAATCGTTGGTCCCAACGACAATGTGCTGATCCCGCGCGGTTCTGAAAAGACCGACTGGGAAGTCGAACTTGGCGTGGTTATCGGCAAAACCGCGAAATATGTGAGCGAGGCCGAAGCGCTGGATTACGTTGCTGGTTACTGCGTTTCCGACGACGTCTCAGAGCGCGCCTTCCAGACCGAGCGCTCGGGCCAGTGGACCAAGGGTAAATCCTGCGACACCTTCGGACCGATCGGCCCCTGGCTTGTCACCAAAGACGAAGTTGCCGATCCGCAGAACCTCGGCATGTGGCTCAAGGTCAACGGCCAGACGATGCAGAACGGTTCCACGAAAACCATGGTTTATGGCGTGGCTTTCGTCGTGTCCTATCTCAGCCAGTTCATGTCCCTGCATCCGGGCGACGTTATCTCGACGGGTACGCCTCCGGGTGTCGGTATGGGCATGAAGCCGCCGCGTTACCTGAAGGACGGCGACGTCGTCGAACTCGGTATCGAAGGTCTCGGCACCCAGAAGCAGCTCTTCGTAGCAGACCGTTAACGACTTTTCTTGCTGAAAAGCTTAAACTTTGTGCGCCAAGATAATGCCGGAGATCAATTTTCCGGCATTTTTCTTTCAAACTGTAATGTTATGTTGCTGTGCAGCAAAAACCTGTTAGCCTACGTTGATGTGCCAGCGTTAACGGAAAGAGTCCGGTGCCCTTCAATTGGCGTCGTCTTTGCCGGATAGAGAAAGGTGGCGCCCTCCATGTTCTACCAGCTTTATGAATTGAACCATGCAGCGTTGGCTCCTTTCCGCGCTGCAGCAGATATCATGCGTTTTGCCTATTCCAATCCGCTGAACCCCTTCTCACAGACCCCGCTGGGGCGCACCATTTCGGCCAGTCTCGAAATGTTCGAGCGCACGACGCGCCGTTACGGCAAGCCGGAATTCGGGCTCAATGAGACCGTCATCGACGGCAAGAAGGTTTCCGTGCGCGAGGAAGTCGTCTGGGCGCGCTCCTTCTGCAATCTCCTGCATTTCTCTCGCGATGTTCCGGCTGGCCACAGCGGCGACCCGCGCATCCTCATCGTCGCGCCGATGTCCGGCCACTATGCGACGCTGCTGCGTGGCACCGTCGGGGCCCTTCTGCCCAGCGCCGATATCTACATCACGGACTGGATCGATGCGCGCATGGTGCCGATGACCGAAGGCACCTTCGACCTTTCCGATTATATCGACTACGTCATCGAGATGCTGCATTTCCTCGGCCATGACACCCATGTCGTCGCGGTCTGTCAGCCCTCCGTGCCGGTGCTGGCCGCTGCCGCGATCATGGAAGAGGCCAAGGATCCGCTCGCCCCGTCGTCCATGACGCTGATGGGCGGTCCGATCGATACCCGCATTAATCCGACAGCCGTCAACAATCTTGCCAAGGAACGGCCGCTCGAATGGTTTGCCGATAATGTCGTCATGAACGTGCCCTGGCCGCAACCGGGCTTCATGCGATCTGTCTATCCGGGCTTCCTGCAGCTTTCCGGCTTCATGTCGATGAACCTCGACCGGCACCTGATCGCCCACAAAGAATTCTTCATGCATCTGGTGAAGAACGACGGCGAACCGGAAAAGCACCGCGATTTCTACGACGAATATCTCGCCGTCATGGACCTTACCGCGGAATTTTATCTGCAGACCGTCGAGCAGGTCTTCATGAAGCATGCGCTGCCGAAAGGCGAGTTGATGCATCGCGGCAAGCGCGTTGATCCCTCGGCCATCCGCAACGTGGCCTTGCTGACCGTAGAAGGCGAGAACGACGATATCTCCGGTGTCGGCCAGACGCATGCAGCGCAGACCATCTGCGTAAACATCCCTGAGCACATGCGCATGCATTACCTGCAGCCGGATGTCGGCCACTATGGCGTCTTCAACGGTTCCCGCTTTCGCCGCGAGATCGCGCCCCGCATCGTCAGCTTCACGCGCCAGCATTCCCGCGCCAAGAAGCCACCGGTCCAGCGCGTCATCAAGGGCGGCAAATCGGCCTGAGTTAGAAAACGCTGATTTAATGCCATCGATTCAAGATCTTGTTCGATTTAACCTGAAATCGTCTTGAAGGCCGGTTCCGCGGTAACCATCTGTTTTTTCAGCACTCGGCATCCTGTCGGGTGCTGAACGCGAGGATACCGCACGATGAACCAGTCAGCATTGCTTCGCCCGGATTGGACTCCGGCTACCGTTGCCTTGATGATCCTCGGCTTCATGGTTTTCTGGCCTCTGGGGCTGGCCATGCTTGCCTATATCATCTTCGGCGAGCGGCTGCGTGGCTTCAAGCGTGACGTCAACCAGGCAACGGATGGCTTCTTTGCAGGCTGCCGCCGTTCGCACGGCCGTCACCGCCCGCATTTCTCGACGGGCAACGTCGCTTTCGACGATTGGCGCAAGGCCGAGCTCGATCGCATGGAGGAAGAGCGCCGCAAGCTCGATGAAATGCGTGAGGAATTCGATTCCTACCTGCGCGAGCTTCGCCGCGCCAAGGACCAGGAAGAATTCGACCGCTTCATGCGCGAACGCAAGAACAGCAGACGCGACGACAATGGTCCGGTCGCCGAATACCAGACGCCATAAGGCATGATCATAAAGAATCTACGGCCGGCATCGGAGACGATGCCGGTTTTTCTTTGCCCGGATTTCCCCCGAATCGTATAGAAAACCCCTATGTTTCCGCTTCCGAAGATCCGCCGTACGACGAAAAAACCGTCGCCGCCCGAAAAGCGGACGCTGGATGTCGCCGGCCGTCTGATGCCCTTGACGATCAAGCAGCATGATCGGGCAACCCGGATCACGCTCCGTATCGAGCCGGGCGGCCGTGCATTGAAGATGACGGTGCCGAAGGGGCTTGCCGCCCGCGAAGTCAACGCCTTCCTTGATCGGCATCAGGGCTGGCTGCTGACCAAACTCGCGAAATTCTCGACAGATACGGGCCTGCGCGACGGCGGCGAAATTCTCTTTCGCGGTGTCAGACATCGCATCGAGCACACGGGCAGCCTGCGTGGGCTGACTGAGGCTGTCGTGATGGAAGGCAAACCGGTACTTCGCGTCAGCGGCATGTCGGAACATATCGGCCGGCGCATCGCGACCTTCCTCAAGAAGGAGGCGCGCAGCGATCTTGAGAGATTATCGCGCCTGCATGCCGGTTCCATCAAGGCGCCGATCCGCTCCATTTCGATGAAGGATACCCGCAGCCGCTGGGGTTCCTGCTCCTCGGAAGGAAATCTGAGCTTCTCCTGGCGCATCGTCATGGCGCCGCCTTCGGTGATTGATTATCTCGCCGCCCATGAGGTCGCGCATCTGAAGGAAATGAACCACGGTCCACACTTCTGGGCGCTCTGCAAGAAGCTCTGCCCGCACATGGAAGAGGCGAAGTCCTGGCTGAAGCGTCACGGCAGTCAGTTGCACGCTATAGAGTTCGATTAAGCGGCCTGCCTTAAATGCGGCCAGCATTGCAAATTGGCTCGACTCTGAGCCCATTTCATGTCACTTCGCTGCCATGAGACCAGATATCAAGATCTGTGGTTTGAAGACGCCTGAAGCGATCGAGCGCGCATTGAAGCGCGGTGCGACGCATATTGGCTTTAATTTTTTCGAAAAGAGCCCGCGATATGTCGAGCCTGACATGGCAGGCAAGCTCGCCGAGCCGGCGCGCGGCAAGACGAAGATCGTCGCCGTCGTGGTTGATCCGAGCAATGACGATCTCGATGAAATCGTTGCGCTTTTGCGTCCCGATATGCTGCAGCTCCACGGCAGCGAAAGCCCGGAGCGCGTGCTGACCATCAAGGCAGTGTACGGCATCCCTGTTATCAAGGCATTGCCTGTTCGTACCGCCGATGACCTGAAAAGGGTCGAGGCCTATATCGGCATCGCCGACCGTTTCCTCTTCGACGCCAAGCCGCCGAAAGGCTCTGAACTGCCTGGTGGTAACGGCGTTTCCTTTGATTGGAGCCTGCTCACCTGGCTTGACGACAGTGTCGACTACATGCTTTCCGGTGGGCTTAACAAGGCCAATGTCGGGCAAGCGCTTGCAATCACCAGGGCACCGGGTGTCGATACCGCCTCGGGTGTCGAGAGTGCACCGGGTGTGAAGAGCGTAGCCATGATCGATGAGTTTTTCGATGCGGTCGAAGAGGCATGTTTGCCTGAAACGACCTCAGGGAGTTAAAAGTGAACCAGACGCCTAAACCGAATTCCTTCCGTTCCGGTCCGGATGAAGATGGACGCTTCGGCATTTACGGGGGCCGCTTCGTGGCCGAAACCCTGATGCCTCTGATCCTCGAGTTGCAGGACGAGTGGGAAAAGGCGAAGAAGGACCCGGAATTCCAGGCGGAACTGAAGCATCTCGGTACCCACTATATCGGCCGTCCGAGCCCGCTTTATTACGCCGAGCGCCTGACCCAGCATCTCGGCGGCGCCAAGATCTATTTCAAGCGTGAAGAGCTGAACCATACCGGCTCGCACAAGATCAACAATTGCATCGGCCAGATCCTGCTCGCCAAGCGCATGGGCAAGACGCGCATTATCGCTGAAACCGGCGCCGGTCAGCATGGCGTTGCTTCCGCCACCGTCGCGGCCCGCTTCGGCTTCCCCTGCGTCGTCTACATGGGCGCGACCGACGTCGAACGTCAGGCGCCGAATGTTTTCCGCATGAAGTTGCTGGGTGCCGAAGTAAAGCCGGTCACTGCCGGTAGCGGCACGCTGAAGGACGCCATGAACGAGGCGCTGCGTGACTGGGTCACCAACGTCGATGACACCTATTACCTGATTGGCACGGCCGCCGGCCCGCATCCCTATCCGGAAATGGTGCGCGATTTCCAGGCCGTCATCGGCACGGAAGCCAAGCAGCAGATGCTTGAGGCCGAAGGTCGCCTGCCGGATCTCGTCATCGCAGCTGTCGGCGGCGGTTCGAACGCGATCGGCATCTTCCATCCCTTCCTGGATGACGAGAGCGTGAAGATCGTCGGCGTCGAAGCTGGCGGCAAGGGCCTACAGGGCGACGAGCATTGTGCCTCGATCACCGCCGGTTCGCCGGGCGTGCTGCACGGCAACCGCACCTATCTGCTGCAGGACAATGACGGGCAGATCAAGGAAGGCCATTCGATTTCGGCCGGCCTCGATTATCCCGGCATCGGCCCGGAACATTCGTGGCTGAACGATATCGGCCGCGCCGAATACGTGCCGATCATGGACCATGAGGCGCTCGAAGCCTTCCAGACGCTGACGCGCCTCGAAGGCATCATCCCGGCGCTCGAGCCTTCGCATGCGCTTGCCGAAGTCATCAAGCGCGCGCCCAAGATGGGCAAGGACGAGATCATCCTGATGAACCTCTCCGGCCGCGGCGACAAGGACATCTTCACCGTCGGCAAGATCCTGGGAATGGGTGAGTAAAAAGACATGACCGCACGTATGGATAAACGCTTCGCCGATCTGAAGGCGGAAGGCCGCCCGGCGCTCGTAACCTATTTCATGGGCGGCGATCCCGACTATGAGACCTCGCTAGGCATCATGAAGGCGCTGCCGGAAGCCGGCTCCGACGTCATCGAACTCGGCATGCCCTTTTCCGATCCGATGGCCGATGGCCCGGCGATCCAGTTGGCCGGCCAGCGCGCCCTGAAGGGCGGTCAAACGCTGAAGAAGACGCTGCAGCTCGCGGCCGACTTCCGCAAGACCAACGACACGACGCCGATCGTCATGATGGGCTACTACAACCCGATCTATATCTACGGCGTCGAGAAGTTTCTCGATGATGCGCTGGCATCCGGCATCGACGGGTTGATCATCGTCGACCTGCCGCCGGAAATGGATGACGAGCTCTGCATCCCGGCGCTGAAGAAGGGCATCAATTTCATTCGTCTGGCAACGCCGACGACGGACGAGAAGCGCCTGCCGACCGTGCTGAAGAACACGTCTGGCTTTGTCTATTATGTTTCCATGAACGGCATCACCGGTTCGGTTTTGCCGGATCCGTCGCTGATTTCGGGTGCGGTCAAGCGCATCAAGGACCATACCGATCTGCCCGTTTGCGTCGGCTTCGGCGTCAAGACGGCGGAGCACGCAAAGGTCATCGGTGCTTCGGCCGATGGTGTGGTTGTCGGTACTGCAATCGTCAATCAGGTAGCCAACACCCTGACGGCGGAGGGAAAGGCGACAGCCGACACGGTTCAGGCCGTTGCGACACTCGTTCGCGGTCTTTCCACAGGAACGCGTTCGGCGCGCCTTGTTGCTGCCGAATAGTTTCCCCACATTGGCACTAGTCAATCAGGAGTATTCGAGTTGAACTGGATCACTAACTACGTTCGCCCGCGGATCAATTCCATGCTGGGCCGTCGCGAAGTGCCGGAGAACCTCTGGATCAAGTGCCCGGAAACGGGCGAGATGGTCTTTCACAAGGACCTCGAAAGCAACAAGTGGGTCATTCCCGCTTCCGGCTACCACATGAAGATGCCGGCAAAGGCGCGCCTTATCGACCTGTTCGACAACGGCGAATATGAAGCCTTGCCGCAGCCCAAGGTCGCCCAGGATCCGCTGAAGTTCCGCGATTCCAAGAAGTATAGCGACCGTCTGCGCGACAGCCGCCTCAAGACCGAGCAGGAAGATACGATCCTCGCCGGTCTCGGCAGCGTGAAGGGCCTGAGGCTCGTCGCGGTCGTTCATGAATTCAACTTCATCGGCGGTTCGCTCGGCATGGCTGCCGGCGAAGCGATCGTCAAAGCCTTCGAACGCGCGATTGCGGAGAAGTGCCCGCTCGTCATGTTCCCGGCCTCGGGCGGCGCGCGCATGCAGGAAGGCATTCTATCCTTGATGCAGCTGCCGCGCACGACGGTGGCCGTCGACATGCTCAAGGAAGCAGGCCAGCCCTACATCGTGGTTCTGACAAACCCGACCACCGGCGGCGTAACGGCCTCTTACGCCATGCTTGGCGATATTCATCTGGCCGAACCGGGCGCCGAAATCGGCTTTGCCGGCAAGCGCGTCATCGAACAGACGCTGCGTGAAAAGCTCCCCGAGGGCTTCCAGACCTCGGAATATCTTCTGGAACATGGTGTGGTCGACATGGTCGTCAAGCGTCATGATATTCCGGAGACGCTGGCGCGTCTGTTGAAAATCCTGACCAAGAAGCCGGCTACGGCAGCAAATGATGCCAATGGGGTGATTGCTCTGGCGGCGAGCGCCTGAGCAGCAGATCTCACAGAATAGGGCGGGCCGATGACAGACAGAGGCCAGATCGCAGTGAGTGAGGCGGCGCAGGAGATCGAAAAGCTCATGGGATTGCATCCCAAGGGCTACGATTTGTCATTGGATCGCATCAAGCGCCTTCTGGAGGCGCTTGGCAATCCGGAGCGGAACCTTCCCCCCGTCATCCATATCGCCGGCACCAACGGCAAAGGCTCGACGTCGGCTTTCTGCCGCGCGCTTCTGGAAGCGGGCGGCTACAGTGTCCATGTCCATACCTCTCCGCATCTCGTAAACTGGCATGAACGTTACCGTCTGGGTGTTCCAAGTGGGCGTGGTCAACTGGTTGATGATGCAGTTTTCGCAGAAGCTTTGCGACGCGTGGCGAAGGCCAATGGCGGGGAGAAGATCACCGTCTTTGAAATACTGACGGCCGTCACTTTCATTCTTTTCTCTGAACATCCAGCCGATGCCGCAATCATCGAGGTCGGTCTCGGCGGTCGTTTCGACGCGACGAACGTCATCGAGGATCCCGCCGTTTCGGTCATCATGCCGATTTCACTCGATCATCAACCCTATCTCGGCGACCGGGTGGAGCTGATCGCTGCGGAAAAGGCCGGCATCATGAAACGCGGCCATTCCGTCGTCATTGGCCATCAGGAGTATGACGCAGCCCTTGACGTGCTGATGTCGACGGCCGAGCGGTTGCACTGCCCGAGCGCCGTTTTCGGCCAGGACTTCATCGCGCACGAGGAATATGGCCGGCTGATCTATCAGGATGATTTCGGCCTCGCGGATCTGCCTTTGCCGCGCCTTCCTGGTCGCCATCAATATGCCAATGCCGCAGCCGCCATCAGGGCTGTCAAGGCTGCAGGCTTTACCGTCGCCGAGTCGATGATGGAAAAGGCAATGGAAACGGTGGAGTGGCCCGGCCGCCTGCAGAAATTGACGGAAGGCAGGCTTCTGAGCCACGCGCCGGCACGGTCGGAAATCTGGGTCGATGGCGGCCACAATCCCGGTGCCGGTGAGGTGATTGCTGAAGCCATGGCGAATTTCGAAGAACGCCAGTCCCGTCCGCTGTTCCTGATATCGGGCATGATCAACACCAAGGACCCGGTCGGCTATTTCAAGGCCTTCGCGGACCTGGCAGAGAAGATCTATTGCGTGCCGATCCGTGGCAGCGAAGCAATGGTCGATCCGGTGATTCTGGCCCACGCCGCCTATGATGCCGGTCTCGTGGCCGAGCCGATGTCATCAGTCATCGACGCCCTGGACGCCATCGCTTCGACTGTTGACCCGGAGGCGCCGCCGCCGCGTATCCTCATAGGCGGCTCTCTTTATCTCGTGGGCGACGTGCTGGCGGAAAACGGCACACCCCCTAAATGAAAAAGCCCGGCAAGTGCCGGGCTTTTTGCATCGAACTATCGATATCATCAGGCTGCGCTGGAAATCCAGTTGGAAAGCGCCGTCTTCGGCTTTGCGCCGATCGAGATATCGGCAACTTCGCCGCCCTTGAAGATCGCGAGCGTCGGGATCGAGCGAACGCCGAACTGGGCGGCCAGTTCCGGGTTTTCATCGATGTTGAGCTTGGCGACCTTGACCTTGCCGGCCAGTTCCGTCGCGATTTCTTCGAGGCTCGGAGCAATCATTTTGCACGGACCGCACCATTCAGCCCAGAAATCGACGACGACGGGTTCTGCGGACTCCAGAACTTCCGACTGGAAGTTGTTGATATCGACCTTAACGGTAGCCATAGGCTGCTCCTTTACCGGAATTTGCTGTTGCGTAACATGTGAGGGTGCGGTGCCGGAATTTCAATGTCCGATATTTCACTTTGTGTTGAGTCCTGCAAGTGCCGAAGCCAAAGCCTGTTCGCCAAGAGTATGGATGGTCGCATTTTCCGTATAGACCAGCATGCAATCGATCCGTTTGGCAGGATAGAGCGGCTTCAGTATTTCTCGATAGATCGCAAGCTGCGCCTTGTGCGCAAAAGGGATTTTGTCTTCGCTTGTCGGTGGAATGCGATTTGTCTTGTAGTCCAGAATGACGACGCTGTCTGGCAGGACAGCAAGCCGGTCAATCCGACCGGAGACTGCATACTCCCGGCCTTCCAGTGTCAAGGTTCCCATGATCGAGATTTCTGCCTGAGCATGAACATTGAAGACGGCTTGAAGCCTCTCATCATGCAATAGTTTCACAACCGAATCGACTAAAGCCTGCCGCTCTATAGCCGGCCAGAATCGCGCGGCGCGTTCAGCATAACGCTTCGCTCCATCGGCCCGCTCCTCCACCGGAATATCGGGAAGAGCCTGAAGCATCCGATGGATAAGACGGCCCTTTTCCAGGGAACGATCGCTGCCCTCTTGATCGCCGAAGAGCGGTGAGGTCACCAGGAGATCATCGGCCTCCTCATCAATGATCGTTCCGGCACCGGAAGGGCTGAGTGGCCGCGGCAATTGTTTCTGCGGCGGTAGAGGGCGGAACAGGTCTGGGGGAACCATTTCGACCGTTGCCCGCTCAGGCGCACGGTCCATTCGCTCGAAGCTGCGCTCGACCTGCGGCACACGCCAGCGCATGCCGTCCCACTCTCCGTCCGGGCCCGAGAACGTTGCCTTTTCGACATGCGGATGCTCCGCATCGAGCGCAGTGGAAATCATCATATGCCAGGTGTCGTTGTTCAGCCGCACGCCGCGATAGCCGCAGACGATCAGCCGGTCGGCGGCGCGTGTCATCGCCACGTAGAGCAGGCGCCGGTATTCCTCTTCGGCAAGAAGCTGGATGCGTGCTGCATCGGTCAACGTCAGCGAATTGCCGAGATCACTGACGGGAATCCACACCGGTATCGGCGGCTCGTCCGGCCCGGCATCAAGCAGCCGGAGCTTTGGCAGGTGGGTGTGGGTAAAAGCCTTGGAGCCGCCATCGACCAGAAAGACGATTGGCGCTTCGAGACCTTTGGAGGCATGCACCGTCATGATGCGCACCTCGTTGCGGCCCTTGTCCTGTTCGCGCTTCACTTCCGGCGCTTCAAGCTCAAGCGTCGAGATGAAGGATTGCAGGCCGGGGAGACCCGATGTCTCGTGATCGAGCGCAAAGGTCAGGAATTCGTCGAGGATATCGCTGACTTCGCTACCGAGACGCGCCAGAAACTGCCGCCTGCCGCCATGACTGCCGAGGACACGGGCATAGAAATCATGGACCGAAAGGCTTCGGGACTGGGCAAGAAAGAGCTCCAGCCTTGTGACGGCCGCGCCGAGGCGCTCATTACCGTCAGCGGCATATTTGCGAAGATGGTGCCAGACGCTTTCATGGTCGTCGCGCAGCGCTGCAACCGCAAAAATATCCTCCTCCGAAAGATTGAAGAGAGGGCTTTTCAGGAGAGCGGCGAGCGAAAGATCGTCTTCCGGCAGGAGCAGAAAACGGCCGAGCGCCAGCAGATCCTGTACGGCGATATGACTGGTCAGTACCAGCCGGTCCGCGCCGGCGACGGGAATGTCGCCACGCCGCTTCAGTTCACGCGTCAGCGCATTGACGAAGGCGTCGCGTTTGCGGACGAGAACGAGGATATCGCCGGCTTCTATGAAGCGTTCCTTGCCCTTTTCGACGATCGTTTCGAGTCCGACGAGAGTACCGATCGTGTGAGCGATGCGCCGTGCAAGAACGGCGGCTGGTGCGCTCTCGGGCGTCGCGTCGAAGGGAGCAGTCCAGTCCTCGTCCTTTACCACGACATCGGGCACGACCATTTCCCAGAGATCGACGGCCCCAGGGTGGCCGATACGGCTGGAGCGATGAACGACCGGCTCGGTGCCGAGGCCGCGTGCATTCTCCGGTGGGGTGAAGATGTGATCGACGGCGAGCAGCACGTCGGAGGTKGAGCGGAAGGACAGCGGCAGGCGAACGGTCGAGAAGGCGAGGCCGCTGTTCTGCACGCGACGCTGCGTTCGTTCCTTCTCCTCGGAAAACCGCTCCGGCCGCGCGCCCTGGAAGGAATAGATGGACTGTTTCTCGTCACCGACGGCAAACAGTGTCCGGACGACAGGCCGCGAACTTTCTCCCGAGAAGAAATCCTCCGCCAGCGACTGGATAACGCTCCATTGAATAGGGCTGGTATCCTGCGCCTCGTCGACGAGGATATGGTCGATACCCTGATCGAGCTTGTAATGGATCCACGGACCGACGCCGCTCTTGGTGAGCAGGTCCGCAGTGCGGGTGATCAGGTCCTCAAAGTCGAGATGGCTGCGCTGCTTTTTCAGCTCCTCATAATCCCGGTTCAGACGGTCCGCGAGCACGAGAGCGGCATGGGTTGCTGTGTGCATCCGCATCAATTTCAGCCGGTCGCGGCAATTGACGACATGCGCACGCGCAGAAGCGATAGCATCACTAAGCTGCGGTGCTTCGGCAAGCATCGCCTTGACAAAGAATTGCCCGTCCGTCTTCGGCTCACCTTTCGATGTCAGAAAAACTTTCTCCAGAATCTGCGCGCGCGCGGTAACATCCCGTTCGCGGGCGGCACGACGCAAGCCCTCGGCGACGTCTTGAGCCTTCGCGCCACCCTTTGCAGCGGCGAGCGAAAGGTAAAGTTCCAGCACCGCATCCGAGAGCCCCGGCAAGGGCCAGTATCGCTCGGCCAGCCCCTCTTCCGTATCGTCAGCTGAGAGCCCGAGTTTCTTTCGCAGCAACTTGTCGGCGCCGCCATGCTGTTCGGCAGCGGTTATGAAGCGGCGTATGGCGTTGCGGTTGGCAACGATCTCGCCGAGCAGATTTTCAAGCCCGGCTTCATCGCCGAGATTAAGCACATAGGTGAAGGCGCCAGCGAGGTTCCGGTCGTTCTCCGGTGCCGTTGCCGTCAGCAGCGAGCGTCGCGCATCGGCAAGCAGCGTCTCTGCCGCCCGGTCATCGAGGACGGAGAAATGTCCGGCGACGTTCGCTTCCAGCGGAAACTGGTGCAGCAGCGCTTCGCAGAAGGCGTGGATCGTCTGGATCTTCAGCCCACCGGGTGTTTCCAGCGCCTTGGCAAACAGTCGTCTTGCTTCGGCGAGCTTTAGCGAATCCGGCTCACGACCTTCGATCTGGGTGATGCGTCTCGCAAGTTCCTCATCCGGAAAAATCGCCCATTCTGCCAGCCGCTCGAAAACGCGGTTCGACATCTCGGAGGCGGCAGCCTTCGTATAGGTGAGGCAGAGAATGGCGGAAGGCCGTGCCCCGGCAAGCAGCAGCCGGATCACCCGCTGGGTCAGAACATGTGTCTTGCCGGAGCCGGCATTGGCCGAAACCCAGGCAGAACGGGCCGGATCAGAAGCGATCGCCTGCTGGATCGTCGTCCAGCCGATCCAGGTACCGGGATCATCGCCCTCGGGAAGCGCGGTCGGATCATTCATCGCCTCCTCCTTCCGGGTCAGCGGTTGCCCATTCCGCAACGCGGGCAAGATGATCGTAATCGCCGCCGAAATCGAATTGTTGGGCTGGGATCAGCCGCGAGGTAAAACCTCGTTCGCCCGACTGCAGCAGGGTGACCAATTTCACCAGCTGGTCGATCGATTCCTCGGCAAGCTGCATTGCCGATTTTGCCTTGTCGCTGTTGGCCTCCTCATTATTGACCTTGTCCACCAGGAAGCGGCTGCCCGGCCGCAAGCGGACATAGAGGAGGTCGTTCGGTACCAGGCTGCCGGCATCACGGAAAGCGCCGGCCTGAAGGGCGGCGGCCTCAAGCGCGAGCTGCGGGTCGAGCAAGGCGCGGGCCTGTGTGGGAGAGGGGTTGTAGCCGGTCTTGTAGTCGATGATGTCGGCGCTGTTTGGCCCCTTGATATCGATACGGTCGGCAACGCCGGTGAGCCGGATATCGATCCCCTCGAGTTCGACGCCGCCCCTCACTTCCGTCAGCCTCTTCTGCACATCGGGCTGCCGCCCGGCCTCCCAGTTGAGGAAAGCGCGCGCAACTTCGCGGAAGCGCGGCCGCCAGACGGCGTCGATATGCGGCGGCAACTGCTCCATGTCGAAGAGTTCGGTCAGGATGATTTCCATCGCCGCTGCCGCCTCCTGCGTTCCTGCCATATGGTCTTCGCGAACAAAGCGATCGATGATCTTGTGGTAGAGAGTACCGCGTTCCGCCGCGCCCGGATCGCGATTGAACGGGTCGACGGGATCGAGCCGCAGCACGCGCCGCGCATAAATCGCATAGGGGTCGCGGCGCAGCCGGCCAACTTCGCTGAAGGAATAGGATTTGGGCTGCAGTTCCCGTGGCGGCTTTGGGGAGGGCCTCTGCGCTGGCGCCTGATTGTCACCGAGGTCTATCTGGTTTGCCCAGTGAACGAAGCGCGCGCCCCGCTTGCGCAATTGCTCTTCGAAATCTTCGCCGCCGAGCGCCAGCAGCCGTTGCAGCCATCGGGAGGCGACCGTTGGCGTCGAACCCTGACGCAAGGCGCGTGAATAGATCAGATGGCGCGTGCCGTTCGCCATCTCGAAATCATGTGCCAGCTGGCCGATGCGCCGTTCCGGCGGCTCCAGCCCGATTTCTGTCTTCATCATACGGGAGACGAAGGGATTGTTGGCGGTMTGTCCCGGCCATGATCCTTCATTGAGGCTGCCGAGGATCAGTGTATCGACATTTTGCAGGCGCGCTTCCAGCGTACCGAAAATAAAGAGGCGAGGGTGGCTGAGGGCACCGGGCTTCACGGCATGGCCGGCGGAGAGCGCCACCATGATATCGATCCATTGCGGCCCATCCGCTTCCATCTGGCCATCGGTATCGATGACTTCGCCAAGCAGGCTTGCCAGGGCATCGCCCGCTTCACCGGACCAGAGGCTTGCCAGATTGCCATGTTCGTCGGCAGCGATACCTTCCAGAGCGCGGCCCGTCCGTTCGGCCCATTGCGAGAGCGCGATGCCCGTCGTCTGGCCATCATCATCCCCACGATGCCGCACGAGCGCCGAAACCAGCGGCTCCACGGCACGTTCAATTTTCTGGGCTAACCTGCGGGCCATCTCTGCCGCTTCAGATGGCAGCGATTTGCGCCACACCGGCACGTGCCTGTCGAGCGCCTGTTCCGAAAGCTGATGGTCGAGCAGCTGTTCGAGCGATCCGATATTCACTTCCGTCACGCCGCCGCGCAGTGCCAGCAACTCCAATGCCTCGACGGCCCCGGTCAGAAAGCCACGCTCCAGCCCGAAGCGGGCAAGCGGATGTTTGAGCAGCGAAACGATGGCGACAGGATCGCCGGGACGCAGCGTCGATTCCAGGAGCAATTGCAGCAGCGTGCCCTGCGGCGTTGCCGAAAGTGGCGTACCGGCCGAATCGTCGGCGAGAATGCCGAAGCGGGAAAGCTCCGCCATAACACGGCGCGCCAGATTGCGGTCTGGCGTAATAAGCGCGGCCCTGCTTTCGCCATCTCTGCCCGGCTGTTCCAGCGAAAGCCGCAGGGCAACGGCAATCGCCGTCGCCTCCTCGCGCTCGTTGGCGGCTTCGATCATCGATACGTCCGCGAATGCCGCGGCAACGGTCCCTTCCGGCAGGTCTTTTTTCCAATCGCCCCAGCCACTTGTGGCTTCCGATGGAGTCAGCGCCCGCGAGAGGACTTCCGCCCGAGAGCGCAGATCGGCTTCCGCTTCCTCGATCGGCTGAACGTCCTCGCGGGTGAGTTTCAGCCGCTTCAGCAGAAGGGAAAGACCATACTGCGGATGTGTGCGGCTCGCTGGATTGGCCCGTTGACCCGGCAGGAGATCAGGAGCGACCAGAGACCAGTGCTCCTCCGGTATGGAAAGGTCGAGGCCGGGCAACACGATCACGCCTTCTGGAAGGTTCGCCACGGTGCCGATGAGATCGGCCGTGGCAGGAAGCGAACCCGTCGAACCGGCAATGATGATCGGACCGGCAGGCCTCATCATCGAGAGCCGGCCGGCTTCGGCGCGCAGAATGGCATTGCGATGGCGGGCCGGCGACGATCGCCCAAGTTCGATCAGACGGTCCGGCCAGAAGGCACTGGCGATCTGCAGGAATTCCGCCGTCAATTGCCACCAGGCCGCATAGTCACCCGTATCGAGCTTGCCGAGTTCAGACCATGCAAGATCCTCGGTTTCGATCGAATCGATCAGTTCCGCCAGATTGCGGGCAAGCCAGATGGCATCCGCCGGGCTTGCTGGCGCGACGAGAGGCGATTCCGAATGGATGTGTCGGACGATCTCCGGCAGCTTGTTGCGCCAGGCAAGGATCAGCCGCGCCAGTTCCAGAAGGCGCGCGGTATTGGAAAGCGGTTGGGCAAGATCGATGGTCGCGGGCAGCGCTTCGTCAAAATAGCCGCTGTCGTCATCCGTCTCTCCCAGTGGCCGGATGACCGGCAGGATCGCCGAACGGCCGCCGAGCAGATCGACGAATTCCGAACGCAGCACGCGTACGGCGCGTCGGGTCGGCAGATAGATCGTCACCTTGGCAAGCGAAAGCGGATCGGCGGGATCATGCCGGAAAAGCGGTGTCAGGCGTCCGTCACAAAGCGAACTTGCCAGCGTCTTCAGGAAGGGAAGGCCGGATGGGATCGTCAGAATGCGTGGCCGGTGCCGCTCTACCATGCGTCACGCAAACGTCCGGAACCGCCGGATCGTCTCCTCCGCATCGTCAATCGCATCAGGCGTGCCGACCGTCAGCCAATGACCTTCCATCACCATGCCGAAAAGCCGGCCGCGGGCGATCGCCTTGTCGAAATAGATATTGAGGTTGAAGGGTTCTTCGGGTGCATCGTCCAGCAGCGCAGGGCACATGACAATCGCACCGGCATAAACAACCGGATTGGAGGGATCGTCGCGATAGCGCGTCAATCGACCGTCAGACCCCAGGCTGAAATCATTCTTGCCGTTATGCCCCGTCGTGTCCTTGATGCGCACGCAGAGCAGCGCCATATCCATGCGCTCGGCATCAAAGAATCCGGCTAATCGTCGCAGATTGCTTGGTTGACCCGCCGGCTCGCCGATCCAGAAAAGATCAGCATTCATGACGAAAACCGGTTCGCGGCCGAGCAGCTTCAGCCCCTTCGCCAGCCCGCCGCCGGAATCCATCAGCGCCTCGCGCTCGTCGGAAACGAGGATATCAAGCCCGGGATAGCTCTTAAGGTGAGCTTCCATCTGGTCGGCGAAATGATGGACATTGACGGCAGCCCGCTCTACGCCGGCTTCGACAAGCGAATCCAGCGCATAGTCGATCATCGGCTTTCCGCCGATCTTCACAAGAGGCTTCGGAATCGTGTTGGTAATCGGGCGCATGCGGGTTCCGAGCCCCGCGGCCAGTACCATGGCTTGTCTGATGGTCATACTGATCCGGTCTTATGATTCGACTGGGACTATTCCAGCCCTTGTGCACCATTCGCGCAAGGGGGCAAGCGCCTCGTGTTCCAGCGCCACCTTCAGATAAGACAGCGTACGCGGCATATGTTGCAGATAGCCGGGTTTGCCGTCCCGCTGCAAGAGCCGCACCCACAGGCCGGCAAGCTTGCAGTTGCGTTGCGCCGACATGATAGCCCATGCCTTCATGAATCCAGCTTCGTCAAAACCGCCTTGGGCCTGTCGGAGCGAAAGATAGTCGTCCATCAACTGACGGAAGAGATCCGGTTCGATCGTGACGCGGGCATCTTGAACGATGGAAGCAAGATCATAGGCGGTCGGTCCGATCATCGCATCTTGGAAGTCGATGATGCCGATCTTGCGGATGTCGCTTTCATGTTCGCGCCAGATGATGTTGGGCGAATGGAAATCACGCAGCAGCAGGTTCTTCTCGGCCAATTGCAGCTCGTCGATCAGATTATCCCAGATCGCCAGATAATCGTCACGCTCGGCATCCGTTGGCCCCGTGCCCCGTTTCCAGGCGATATGCCAGTCGAGCACGAGCCGCACTTCCATCTTCATGGCGGTGCGATCGAAATCCGGAATGTGATGCGTATGTGTGGCCGTAACCGGGATTTCCTGCGGGATCTGCATCGAATGAAGATGGGCAAGGCAGGCGACACTCGCGCGGTAGCGCTCGGCAATCGGCTGGCCGTTCTCGTCCAGAATGCCTTCAGTGCCGAGATCCTCGATCAGCAGTATGCCCTGCTCATAATCGACCTTGTAGATCTCCGGCGTCGCAAAGCCCCGCTCGCGCAACGCATCGGCGATCGCGACGAAAGGATAGGCGTCCTGTGCCAGATGCGCGACCTTGGGATAGGGCTTGCCGTCATAGACCGGTGGTCCCTCGGGATGCGGCCGCCAGTCCATGAGTATCTTTCGCGAAGCGTCGCTCGGATAGACGTATTCGTAGGCCCGAAGCGAGGCATCCCCGGTCAGGAATCGGCGTTTGGCTTCTCCGTAACCGGCATCGGCAAGGAAGCTGCGGATCGCGAGCACGCGATGGATACGGTCTCCAGTCTTCTCCGGCGCCGTGATTGTGGCACGACGGCCGGTACCTTCATGTTCGAGCCGCAGGGAGATGCGCGATACGGGCAACTCACCTTCCGCCATCTCGGGCCATTCGACGATGCAGATGCCGTTTTCAAGCGCTTCGTCGAAGCCGAGCTCCGTCAGTTCCGAGGGGTCGCCGAGCCGGTAGAGATCGAAATGCGAGACGGGAATGCGCAGATCGTAAGATTGCACCAGCGTAAAAGTGGGGCTCGGAACTTCCAGCCCGTCATCATCAGCCATAGTGCGCAGGAAAGCCCGCGCCAGCGAAGATTTTCCGGCGCCGAGATCGCCCGACAGTGCCAAGCAATCACCGGCCTTCAGCGCCAGCGCCAGATCATTGCCGAGGCGGAGGGTTGCCGCCTCGTCTTCCAGGAAAAACGAGAGAGCGTCGCTTTGCGTCATTCGGCAGCGACGGAATGCGGCAGGTTGATGGAAGGGATGCGGCAGGTCACCATTGTTCCCCTGCCGGGCTCGCTGTCGATGCTGACTTCGCCATTATGCAGGCTGACGAAGCTGTCGACGATCGAGAGGCCAAGCCCGGCGCCGCCACGCTTTCCGCTCTTGGCGCCTGTTGCGAAACGGTCGAAAACGGTCGCGATCATATCGGGCGAAATGCCGGGGCCGCGATCCCGCACCGAGAAGACGAAGTCCGTACCTTCCCGGCGGCACTCCAGCGCAATCGATGCGCCCTCGGGCGAGAAATTGGCGGCATTGGCGAGAAGCTTCAACAGGATCTGCTTCAGCCGCTGCGGATCGGCAACGATCGAGCCCAGATAGGCGGGCGCGGTGATCTCCAGCGAAACGCCGCTCTCTTGCAGCCTGTCGGCGATCTGCATGGAAACGTCGTCGAGAAGGTCGGCGAGATCGATTTCCGCATAGTTCAGCCGCATGATGCCGGCATCGACAGTCGCGAGATCAAGGATGTCGTTGACGAGCGTCAAGAGCACGGAGGACGAGGTGGCGATATGGTCGATATATTCGGCCTGCCGCGCGTTCAGCGGCCCCACACCCGGCGTGCGCAGCAGATCGGTGAAGCCGATGATGTTCGTCAGCGGCGAGCGCAGCTCATAGGAGACGTGCTGCACGAAGTCATTCTTCAGCTCGTCCGCCTTACGCAGCGCTTCGTTCTTTTCCGTCAGCGCCCGTTCGGCCCGTACGCTGTCGGTCATGTTGACGAAGGTCAGCATGGTCTGAGCGTTGGGCAGCGGGATGACAGCAAAGTCGAGCACGAGGCCAGACAGCAGTTCGAGCGTTCCCTGGCTGGAACGACGCTCGTCGTCGAAGCTGGTGATCAACTCTGCAAAGGTCTTCCAGCCGTCGGGCTGGTCATAGGACGGGGCGCAAGCCTCGCCGATGCCGCGGATATGCGTGCCGGGTTTGGCTTCGGTCTCCGTGATGCCCCAGAGCGCCCGGAACGCGGGGTTGGAGAGGCGGATACGGCCGTCAGGCCCGAAGACTGCAACGCCTTCCGACAGATGGTCGATCGTCTCGCCCTGCACCTGCACCAGCGTATTGTAGCGCGTTTCGAGATCCACCTGTTCGGTCAGGTTCTCGAAAACCCAGGTAGCACCACCCTGCGGATGCGCGGTCGCAAAGACGCGCAGCGTCTGCCCGTTCGGCAGGTGCCAGAGGTCGGATTGCGTATCGAGCGAACGATAGACGGAAAGCGCCGTTTCCTTCCACGATTTCCAGTTCAGCTGGTCGGGCAGTTTCTTGGCTGCACGAAGGCGTTCCAGAAGCTCACTGTTGTCAGGCTTGCTTTCGAGGAACGCGATATCGAGCTCCCAGAGCGAGACGAAGGCCTGATTGTAGAATTGCAGCCGGCGATCACCGTCGAAAATGGCGACGGGTGTCGCCAGATGATCGAGTGTTTCAGCATGGCTCTTAAGCGTCCGCTCCAGTTCGGCGCGAACCGCTTCGATATCGGAAACATCGACGGCAAGGCCGGCCGAGCCGCTGGGGACCTTTACGTCGACCACATCAAAGAACGTGCGGTTGCCGCGCACGACTGTCGAAATTGTGTCGTGGAAAGGCGATTCCGGCGTTGCCGTGGCGTGGATGCGCTCGCGGGCGATCGTCGTCAGGATTTCACGGCCTTCATTAACGGCCTGCTGCGGCGATTGCGCTTCCACGGCATCGCCATAGGCATGGTTTACCCAGGTCAGACGCCCGGCGGTATCACGTTGCCAGGCCGGCATGTCGATGGCGTCCAGCATGCTCTGGAAGGCCGAGATCGACGTCATCAGCCGATCGCGCTCAATCTTCAATTCAGCCAGCTCGGCGCGCAGATTGTTGAGCGCCACGAAGCGCACGAAGGCGCGACCGCCGGAAACTCGGCCTTGTGCTTCGATTACCTCGTCTCTGATAGTCTCGATCACCATGTCGAAACTCTCGGCCTGTTCACGGAGACGGCCGACCGCCCGCTCCAGCTCGGAAGCCGATCGCGCCTTCAGCCAGAGACCGAAGGCAAGGAATTCATTGTCCTGTGGAGCGCCTGTTTCCGGCGGAAGCTGGCCGAGCAGTTCCGGCCGGGCGACGCCATCCCAGATGACGATGCGCCGGTTCTTGTCGGCAATGAGCGCCTCATATTGGGAGATGCGCTGCTGCGCGTCCGAAAGCGCCGAGCGGATCTCGCGGCTTTCATTTTCGAGATTGCCGCGCTGCCGCACCAGCCAGAGCGTCGAAAGCAGGGCGGCCGAAATAACGCCAATGACGACGGAAAGGCCAACAACTTGCGAGGAGGTGAAAAGATGTGCCGACGCACCAATACTTGGCTGCGCCTGCGCCAGAACCGGCCAAGCCGGTGCGATGACTGCAGTGCTCGCAGCGCACAGCTTTGCAATACGTGCCAAAGACCAATGCTTTTGCCTTGCAGTCACAGGGACCGCGGCAAACCTATATTTTCGGCCTGCCTGAAGCGGCCGGTCAGCGGCATATGCGCGACCCTCCACCTGGCTGGGCAGGCTGTGTTTCATTTCCGACATCCTCGGTATGTCTCCGTCCTTTAATGTGCCGCATCACGACAAGACATCCCATTTTCGTGGAAAACGGAGAGCTCCGAAGCCACGAATCAAGTCTCAAAACAATACTTCGGAAGGGAATCGTCGGAAAGAGAGCGCCCAAAAAATAAGCCCCAGCATTTGTCAATGCCGGGGCCACCACATCTTGTGGATATCGAAGGCGAAATCAGTACCTGTAGTGGTCGGACTTGAACGGACCCTGCGGCTTCACGCCGATATAGGCAGCCTGCTCTTCGCTGAGCTGGGTAAGCTTTACGCCGAGCTTGTCGAGGTGCAGGCGCGCGACCTTCTCGTCGAGGTGCTTCGGCAGGATGTAGACCTTGTTCTCGTACTGGCCGGGCTTGGTGAAGAGCTCGATCTGCGCCAGCGTCTGGTTGGTGAACGAGGCCGACATGACGAAGGACGGATGGCCCGTCGCGTTGCCGAGGTTCAAGAGGCGGCCTTCGGAGAGAAGGATGATGCGGTTGCCCTTCGGGAACTCGATCAGGTCGACCTGCGGCTTGACGTTTGTCCACTTCAGGTTACGCAGCGCAGCGACTTCGATTTCGTTGTCGAAGTGGCCGATATTGCCGACGATCGCCATGTCCTTCATCTGACGCATATGGTCGATGCGGATGACGTCCTTATTGCCGGTCGTGGTGATGAAGATATCGGCGGAGGAAACGACGTCCTCGAGCAGAACGACTTCATAACCGTCCATGGCGGCCTGCAGGGCGCAGATCGGATCGGCTTCCGTGACCTTGACGCGGGCGCCAGCGCCGGAAAGCGAAGCCGCAGAACCCTTGCCAACATCGCCGTAACCGCASACGACGGCAACCTTGCCGGCCATCATCACGTCGGTGCCGCGGCGGATGCCGTCAACCAGCGATTCCTTGCAGCCGTACTTGTTGTCGAACTTCGACTTGGTGACGGAATCGTTGACGTTGATCGCCGGGAACGGCAGGAGGCCCTTCTGGCTGAGCTGGTAAAGACGGTTGACGCCTGTCGTGGTTTCTTCGGTGACACCCTTGATGGCTTCACGCTGCTTGGTGAACCAGCCGGGCGAAGCGGCGAGGCGCTTCTTGATCTGCGCGAAGAGGATTTCTTCTTCTTCGGAATGCGGATTGGAGAGAACGTCCTCACCGGCTTCGGCGCGAGCGCCGAGAAGGATGTACATGGTGGCATCGCCGCCATCGTCGAGGATCATGTTGGAGAGGCCGCCATCGGCCCACTGGAAGATCTTGTCGGTGTAGACCCAGTAATCTTCGAGAGATTCGCCCTTGATCGCGAAGACCGGAACGCCGGAAGCAGCGATCGCGGCAGCGGCATGGTCCTGCGTCGAGAAGATGTTGCATGAAGCCCAGCGGACTTCGGCGCCGAGGGCGACCAGCGTCTCGATGAGAACGGCCGTCTGGATCGTCATGTGCAGCGAGCCGGTGATACGCGCGCCCTTCAGCGGCTTGGATTCACCGAATTCGGCGCGGCAGGACATCAGGCCGGGCATTTCGGTTTCGGCGATGGTGATTTCCTTGCGGCCGAAATCTGCAAGACCGATATCGGCGACAACATAATCTTTTTCAGTGCTCATAGGGCTCTCCAGGCTGAAAACATCTCAAAAACATCGCAAGGACGCGACGATGACCGCAACGGATCGAACACGTGCGGAATGCACGTCATGCTCGCCGTTTAGCAGGCTTCGGCCGTGAAGGCAACGGGGATATAAAGAAGTCTTTATATCTTTATATGGCGCTGAAGATCAGATTTCTTCGCCGAACTTGTTCTGGATGAGCTGATCGAGGGCATTCAGTGCTTCGGCAGCCTGGTTGCCGGTCGCCGAGACGATGACGCTGGAGCCGGGGCTTGCTGCAAGCATCATAAGGCCCATGATAGAGGTTCCCCCCACCGTCATGCCATCTTTGGAAACGGTGATCGTTGCATCGAAGGCATCGACCGTTTGGACGAACTTTGCCGAGGCGCGCGCATGCAGGCCGCGCTTGTTGATAATAAGGAGTTCCCGGGAGAGCGGTGTCATGGAGGCTTCTTACTTTCCGCTCAGGACCCGGCTCGCAACATTGATGTATTTGCGGCCTGCCTCGGAAGCCTCGGCAAGTGCCTTTTCCATATTGTTCTCGCCGCGTACGCCGGCGAGCTTGATCAGCATCGGCAGGTTGACGCCGGCGATGACTTCGGTGTGGCCACTGCTCATCACCGAGATTGCGAGATTGGAAGGGGTACCGCCGAACATGTCGGTGAGAATGACGACGCCATGGCCGTCGTCTGCGCCGGAAACGGCTTCGAGAATGTCCTGTCGTCTTTGGTCCATATCGTCTTCCGGTCCGATGCAGACCGTTTCGATGAATTTCTGAGGACCGACGACGTGCTCTACGGCATGACGAAACTCTTCAGCCAGCTTGCCATGAGTGACAAGCACAAGTCCGATCATGATATTACTGCTCCCATGGCATACGCAAACCGTGGCCCCAATATCGCAACGCAGCAATTACGTCCACCGGTGGGGGCACATCTTGGCGATCAAAAGCCGAAGTGCAAGATAAAAATATAAATATATAGGCCGTATCGGGCCGTCCGGAAGGCCTCAACTTCCTATTTCCGGTGCTTTTGCGATCAACACGGCAAGAGGCAGGGGAAGATTGGGCAATAGTCGCAGTACAGGCAGTTCGAAACCCTCGGCAAGAACGACGGTTTCTCCCTCCGCAGGGAGCCGGTTTTCGCCCGTGGCGCTGGCTGGCAGGACTGCAAAATGCATCGCTGCCTGGGCGATATGATAGTGCTTTACGATCCCGGTGCCGCGCAATTCGATGAGCCCGGCAATAGCGGGCGGACAGGCGGCAGTGATTACTCCGTCCTGTTTCGAAAGAAGTACCTGATCATCGGCCACGAGGACAGAAAAAACACCCTGCCGCCGAGCCTCGGCCATGCAGGTAAAAGCGGTCATCGACTTGCCCCAGCCTGAGGGGCCGGTGAACAGCAGGCCGGTCTTTCCGATCACGATTGCGGTGGCGTGGATGTTGATCATGCCGCGGCATCGGCCGGAAGGGCAAGGATGAAGCGGGCGCCGAGCAGCTTGCCACTCTCGTCGTCGACGATGTTTTCGGCCCGCAATGAACCCCCATGCGCCTCGGCGATCTGCCGGCTGATGGAAAGCCCGAGGCCGGAATTCTGACCGAAGCCTTCGGATTCTGGCCGGTCGGTATAAAAGCGTTCGAAGATGCGGTCGATATTCTCCGCCTGGATGCCCGGACCGTTGTCTTCGATATAGACGACGCAACGGGAACGGGTACGGACCAAACGCACCGTGATCTTGCCATTCTGCTCCGGTACGAAGGAACGGGCATTTTCAATCAGGTTGGTGATGATCTGGCCGATACGCAGGTCATGTCCTTTGACGACAAAGCGCGTCTTGACGTTCGGCTTGCGATCGACGGTATAGTCTATCTCGACCTTCTTCTTGGTGCTGCGGATCTGGCGCGATACGTCGATGAGGTCGCGCAGAAATACTTCCAGATCGACAGAGCCGGCATCAACGCGCGCAAGCTCGGCATCGAGGCGGGATGCATCCGAGATATCGCTGATCAGACGGTCGAGACGGCGGACATCGTGCTGGATGACATCCATCAGCCGCTTCTTGGAATCGTCGGATTTGGCGAGCGGCAGTGTTTCGACGGCGCTACGCAGCGAGGTCAGCGGGTTCTTCAGCTCATGGCTGACATCGGCCGCAAAGCTCTCGATCGCATCGATCCGGTCGTAGAGAGCCGTCGTCATTTCGCGCAGTGCTATGGAAAGGTTGCCGATTTCGTCCTGGCGCGCCGAAAAGTCTGGAATTTCCTCGCGTTCCTTGGCGCCACGGCGCACCCGGATGGCGGCCGCCGAAAGCCGGCGCAGCGGATTGGCGATGGTCGAGGAAAGCACGAGCGCCATCAGCACGTTGACGAGAGTCGCAACACCGAAGACGCGCATGATGGCGAGACGCTCGGCATGCACGATATTATCGATATCGCCGGCCTGCGTCGACAGTAGCAGCACGCCGAGCACGGCCCGGAAGCGCTGGATCGGCACGGCAACCGAAACGATGAGCTCGCCCTTTTCAGTCGTGCGCACGACTGCGCCGCGTACACCCGTCAGCGCGTTCATCACCTCGGGATAGATCGAGCCGTCGCCACCAGGCGCTTCCTTGTAGACCGGAAGATTGCCCGGCTGCAGTGCCTTGTTGAAGAGGGCTGTGAACCATTCGCTCCAGGTCTGTTTTTCTTCCTCCACCGGCGGCAGGTCGAAACGCAGCACCTGGCCACGCGAATAGAGATGCCGGGAATCGAGCAGCAGATTGGCATCGGCATCGAAGATGCGGGCGCGGGTGCGGGTCGGCGAGATCAGCCGCCGAAGAACGGGTGCCACCTTTTCCGGATCGATCGGGAATTCGAGATCCTCGTCGTTCGGAACCGGCGTAATGCTCTGGCCGGCCTGCAGTTCGAGCAGCTTCTGCGGATCGATGGTAATCGAGTTCGTGTCGACGGAGGCCGAGGCCGAAACCGCGCCGGCGATGATTTCACCCTGTGTCAGCAGGCTCTCGACGCGCGCGTCGATCAGGCCTTCGCGGAACTGGTTGAGGTAGAGAATGCCACCGACGAGGACGAGCAGGGCCGCAAGGTTGAAGAAGACAATGCGGCGCGTCAGGCTCGAAAAGACGGCATTGCCGAAGATGCGGCGGATAAGGGTGAAGGGATGCGACCAACGCCTTCCCCTGACGCGTCGGGTGCTCACACCCTCCGCATCATCCAGATCCCTTTCCTGCACCAACTGTGCCAATGACAGGCCCTTTCGGAGGGCGGGGCCAGCTTGACCGGCCCGCCGCCCTCAACCGTCTCTTGCCGCGCCTCGAGGCGTCAGGCTGCTTCGCGGAAGCGATAACCCACACCGTAAAGCGTTTCAATCATATCAAAGTCAGTATCGACCATCTTGAACTTCTTGCGCAGCCGCTTGATGTGGCTGTCGATGGTGCGGTCATCAACATACACCTGTTCGTCATAGGCGGCATCCATCAGGGCGTCGCGGCTTTTCACCACACCCGGGCGCTGGGCCAGCGAATGCAGGATCAGGAATTCGGTGACGGTGAGGGTGACTGCCTCACCCTTCCAGGTGCAGGTATGGCGTTCCTGGTCCATGACCAGTTGGCCGCGCTCGAGCGAACGGGCCTGCTGAACTGCACCCGCCTTCGGCGCGCCGGCTGCAGAAACGCCGCCGCTGGCCGCCGCCGCCTCGCGGCTGGACGCGCGGCGCAGAACGGCGCGAACGCGCTCGACCAGCAGACGCTGGGAGAAGGGCTTGGTGATGAAATCGTCGGCGCCCATCTTCAGGCCGAAGAGCTCGTCGATCTCCTCATCCTTGGAAGTCAGGAAGATGACAGGGATGTCCGACTTCTGGCGAAGCCGGCGAAGCAACTCCATGCCATCCATGCGCGGCATCTTGATGTCGAAGATCGCCAGCTGCGGCGGACGCGCGAGCAGGCCATCCAGCGCGGAAGCGCCGTCCGTGTAGGTCTCGACCTTATATCCTTCTGCTTCCAGTGCAATCGACACGGAAGTGAGGATGTTGCGGTCGTCGTCAACGAGCGCGATTGTCGGCATGGTGTTGGTCTCCGTCATCAGTGCGCAATCTCCCGGATTGGTCGTCCCCAGGCGGTCTTCGTGACCGGTTGCGCTTATGGAGGATAAAGGTGGAACAAATTGTGGCAAAGATAAAGGGGTAGATTGCCTACCCGTATAAGCGGCAATCGGAAGTGGTGCGACAAGTTGTTTCAACAGGCGGTCTTCAAACGATTTAAAATGGACTTCGAGAATTTAAATCGATTAATTATTTGATATCATTGTCTTTTCTTGGATTAAGGCTATTGCCATTTAAAATTTCTCCTCTTATTTTCGCGCTAATTTTAACGGCCAAGGCGCCTCAGCGAAGGGAAAAGCTATGGAGACGTTCGGAGTTCATAACCAGGCAATCGAGCTGGCGACGATCGGTTTCAGCGACGTACGGAGCGTACGTTACAACCTCTCTGCCGCTCTTCTCTATGAGGAATCGATTCGCCGGGGAGAGGCCGAACTGACAGCCCAAGGCGCCCTTCGCGCGACTACCGGCCAGCACACGGGCCGCTCGCCGCGCGACAAGTTCGTCGTCCGCGACGAAGACACCGATGGCCAGATCTGGTGGGACAACAACAAGCCGATGTCGCCGGAGCATTTCGCCCTGCTGCATAAGGACATGCTCGCTCACGCCGCCGGCAAGGACCTCTTTGTGCAGGATCTTATCGGCGGTGCCGATGCAGAGCAGGCGCTGCCGACCCGCGTTGTGACCGAATTCGCCTGGCACTCGCTCTTCATCCGTAACCTGCTGATCCGTCCGAAGGCCGATGCGCTTGCTAGTTTTGCGCCGAAGCTGACAATCATCGACCTGCCGAGCTTCAAGGCCGATCCGGAGCGTTATGGCTGCCGCACCGAAACGGTGATCGCCTGCGATCTGACGAACGGCATCGTTCTGATTGCCGGAACCTCCTATGCCGGCGAGATGAAGAAATCGGTCTTCACCGTGCTGAACTACCTGCTGCCCGCCAAGGGCGTCATGCCGATGCACTGCTCGGCCAATGTCGGCCCCGCCGGCGATGCCGCTGTCTTCTTCGGCCTCTCTGGCACCGGCAAGACGACGCTTTCGGYCGATCCGGCCCGCACATTGATCGGCGATGACGAGCACGGTTGGAGTGAAAACGGCATCTTCAATTTCGAAGGCGGCTGCTACGCCAAAACCATTCGCCTCTCGGCAGAGGCTGAGCCGGAAATCTATGCCACCACCCAGCGCTTCGGCACCGTACTTGAAAACGTCGTTCTCAACGAAAACCGCGAGCCGGATTTCGATGATGCGTCGCTGACCGAAAACACACGCTGCGCCTACCCGATGGATTTCATTCCGAATGCATCGGAAACCGGTCTCGCAGGCCATCCGAAAACCATCATCATGCTGACGGCCGACGCTTTCGGCGTCATGCCGCCGATCGCCAAGCTGACGCCCGACCAGGCCATGTACCACTTTCTCTCTGGGTACACCGCCAAGGTGGCTGGCACGGAAAAGGGTGTCGTGGAACCGGAAGCAACCTTCTCGACCTGCTTCGGCGCTCCCTTCATGCCGCGCCATCCGGCCGAATACGGCAACTTGCTGAAGGAGCTCATCGGCCGCCACGGGGTCGAGTGCTGGCTCGTCAACACCGGCTGGACCGGCGGCGCCTACGGCATCGGCAAACGCATGCCGATCAAGGCAACCCGCGCATTGCTGACGGCTGCCCTTTCGGGCGAACTCGCCAAGGCTGAGCTTCGCGCTGATCCAAATTTCGGCTTTGCCGTTCCGGTCGCAGTCGAAGGCGTTGACACCGGCATCCTTGATCCGCGTTCGACCTGGGCCGACAAGCCGGCCTATGACGCGCAGGCCGAAAAGCTGGTCTCCATGTTCATCGCCAACTTCGCCAAGTTCGAGGATCATGTCGACTGCGGCGTGCGCGATGCAGCACCCGGCATCAAGGTCGCTGCCGAATAATTCGCCAAATCCTTGGCGATTCACGTGAAACCCGGTGTTCCCAGCGCCGGGTTTCCGGTCGCGCCAGCGCCGGGTTTTCGTCGCCCTTGCGCTGGATTTCACCCGCTTTCAATTCGCAGCCATTATGCGCTAGAAGGCGATATGGCCAGCGACGCGCTCTATATTAACGACAGGATCACCATCGCCGGATGGGAGCTGACGGAACAGTTCGTTCTGGCGGGCGGTCCGGGCGGTCAGAACGTCAACAAGGTGTCGACCGCCGTCCAGCTCTTCTTCAACATCCCGAACTCGCCCTCACTCAACGAGCGGGTCAAGGCCAATGCGATCAAGCTTGCCGGCAGGCGCATGTCGAAGGACGGCGTATTGATGATCGAGGCAAGCCGGTTCCGCAGCCAGGACCGCAACCGCGAGGATGCGCGCGAGCGGCTGAAGGAACTGGTCCTGGAGGCCGCCAAGCCGCCACCGCCACCGCGTAAGAAGACAAAGCCGACCAAGGGCTCGATTGAACGGAGGCTGAAGGAAAAATCCGGCCGTTCGGAAGTCAAGAAGATGCGCGGCCGGCCGGGCGGCGGAGAATGAAATGCCGGAACTCCTGAGCGGCGTCCGCCATCTTCCCGAATATCTGGATCGCGCCCGTCAGGAAGCGCTAGTGGGCATGATCAGGACTATAGTCGCTGAAGCGCCACTCTACGTGCCGGTCATGCCGGGCACCGGCAAGCCTATGTCGGTCCGGATGACCAATTGCGGCTCGCTCGGCTGGGTCACGGACAAGGAGCGCGGCTACCGCTACCAGCCGATGCATCCGGCGACCGGCAGGCCATGGCCGTCAATCCCTTCGGAATTGCTGGAAATCTGGAACGATGTTTCGGGCTATGACAAGCCGCCCGAAGCCTGCCTCGTCAATTTCTACTCTGATGAAGCGCGCATGGGCCTGCATCAGGATAAGGACGAGAACGACCTGAAAGCGCCGGTCGTCTCGATTTCGCTCGGCAATGCCTGCCTGTTTCGCGTGGGTGGAATGAACCGTAACGACAAGACCATGTCCTTCAAACTGTCGAGCGGTGATCTCGTCATTCTGGGTGGGGAGGGGCGGCTCTGCTTCCACGGCGTGGACCGCATCTACCCGGCCAGCTCGACGCTTCTGAAGAACGGCGGGCGCATCAACCTGACGCTTCGCCGCGTTAATCCCTAACCCACCAAAATCCTAGAGCTTGCGCAGTGCCACCTGCTCGATCAAGTGGTCCTTGCCCTTGCGCAGGATGAGATCCGCGCGCGGCCGTGTCGGCAGGATGTTCTGGCGCAGGTTCTTGAGGTTGATGTTCGCCCAGAGGTCCTCCGCGATCGCGATCGCTTCCTCATCGCTGATCGATGCGTAACGATGGAAGTAGGAATTCGGATCCCGGAAGGCCGTTTCCCTGAGCCGCATAAAACGCGTCACATACCAGTTGTGGATCTGGGTTTCCTCGGCGTCGATATAGATCGAGAAGTCGAAGAAGTCGGACACCATCGGGACGATCTTGCCGTCAGCTGGCAGATCGCGCGATTGCAGAACATTGATGCCCTCGAAGATCAAGATGTCAGGCCGGTCGACGATCTTATATTCGTCCGGCAGCACGTCATAGACGAGGTGCGAATAGGAAGGCGCCTTCACATCCGGCAGGCCAGCCTTGATCGCCGACAGGAAACGCAGGATCGCGCCCGTATCGTAGCTTTCCGGAAAACCCTTGCGCTGCATCAGGTTCTCGCGCTTCAGCACGGCATTGGGATAGAGGAAACCGTCCGTGGTGACGAGATCGACCTTGGGGCTGGAAGGCCACCGGCCGAGCAACTCTTTCAGGATACGCGCCGTGGTGGATTTTCCGACGGCCACCGAACCGGCAATGCCGATCACGAATGGCGTCTTCGTCACGTCCGACAGGCTGAGGAAACGGTTGCGCTGCTCGAACAGCAGCTGCGAGGATTCCACATGCGCGGAAAGCAGGCGCGAGAGCGACAGGTAGATGCGCCTGACTTCGTCGAGGTCGATCGGGTCGCCCATGGAGCGGAGCCGTTTGACCTCATCGGCCGTCAGCGTCATCGGCGTGTCGGCACGAAACTTCGCCCACTGTTTCGATGTGAAGAAGTGATAGGGGGAAAAGGATGCACTCTGGAAGTGATCCAGCTTTTCCGCCACTCCGATAATCTGTGTCGCGATGCTCATGAACTCTGCCGGATGGCCTTTTCCTTGAGGCCGGATTGCGCGGTCCTTCGCGCAAGTTCGGTCATGACATTCTCTAGCGGTATTTCAGCAATCTTCAATACGACCATTAGGTGATAGAGAACGTCGGCTGCTTCATAGGTGAGGTTATCGCGGTCGTTGGTGACGGCCGCCATGACAGCTTCGATCGCTTCCTCGCCGAGTTTCTTGGCTGCTTTCTGCTGGCCGCTGGCCACCAGCTTGGCGGTCCAGGATTCGTCCGGAGAGGCCTTCGCCCGTTCTTCGACGATCCGCTCAAGGTCGGAAAGGGAAAATCCGCTCATGATATTGCTTTCAAACTCAGTCGAGGCGCATCGCGATGCCGCGCTCAGACATATAGTGTTTTGCTTCGCCTACGGAATAGGTGCCGAAATGGAAGATTGATGCGGCAAGCACCGCATTGGCATGGCCTTCCTTCACACCGGCCACCAGGTCGTCGAGATCACCCACACCGCCCGACGCTATGACGGGCACACGGACGGAATCGGCAATCGCCCGCGTCAGCTCCAGATCGTAGCCGATCTTCGTGCCGTCGCGGTCCATGGAGGTGACGAGCAGTTCGCCAGCGCCGCGGGCGACCATCTTCTGGGCGAATTCCACCGCGTCGATGCCGGTCGCGTTGCGGCCGCCATGCGTATAGATTTCCCAGGCGCTGAGATTGTCGCCGCCGACTTTTTGCGTCAGCCGGCGCTTGGCATCGATCGACACGACGATGCACTGGTCGCCGAACTTGTCAGCCGCTTCGGCCACAAAATCCGGATTGTTGACCGCAGCCGAATTGATCGAGACCTTGTCGGCACCGCAAAGCAGCAGCTTGCGGATATCGGCAATGGTCCGCACGCCGCCGCCGACGGTGAGCGGCATGAAGCACTGCTCGGCCGTGCGCGCCACGACATCGAAGATCGTCTCGCGATTGTCCGAGGAGGCGGTGATGTCGAGGAAGCACAGCTCGTCGGCGCCGGCCGCATCATAGGCTTTCGCCGCCTCGACGGGATCGCCGGCATCGACCAGATTGAGGAAATTGACGCCCTTGACGACACGGCCGTCCTTGACGTCGAGGCAGGGGATCACGCGGGCTTTCAGGGTCATTATGTGGTCTCCTTTGCCCGTGCGGCCTTGATGAGATCGAGCGCCTCCTTGGGGTCGATCCGCCCATCATAAAGGGCCCGGCCGGAGATGGCGCCTTCAAGCTTGCGGGCGTCCGGCTGCAGCATGCGCTTGATGTCTTCGATCGAGGCGAGGCCGCCCGATGCGATGACCGGGATGGAGACAGCGTCCGCCAGCTCCAGCGTCGATGTCCAGTTGATGCCGGTCAGGATGCCGTCGCGATCGATATCAGTATAGATGATCGCGGCAACGCCAGCGCCCTCGAATTTCTTTGCGAGTTCGATAATGCCGAGTTCGGAAGCCTCCGCCCAGCCTTCGACGGCCACCTTGCCGCCTTTGGCATCGATGCCGACGGCGACACGGCCCGGAAATGTCTTGCAGGCTTCGATGACGAGCGCCGGGTCACGGACGGCAACGGTGCCGAGGATCACGCGACGCAGCCCGCGCGACAGCCAATTCTCGATATGCTCAAGCGTGCGGATGCCGCCGCCAAGCTGAACCGGATTTTTCGTGGCCTTGAGGATCGCTTCAACGGCGTCGCCATTAGCCGAATGTCCTGCAAAGGCGCCGTCGAGATCGACCACGTGCAGCCATTCGAAACCCTGCTCTTCGAAGGATTTCGCCTGGGCAGCCGGATCGGTGTTGTAGACCGTTGCCTGTTGCATGTCGCCGAGCTTCAGGCGAACGCATTGTCCACCCTTCAGGTCGATCGCGGGAAAAAGGATCATTCGTCTCAAGTCCGTAGCGTCGTGGGCACCATCAGTGCATTCCACGCATCTACGATATCCGAACGAAAAAAGACAGCGGCAATGGCGACCGCGGCAAAAAGCACGATCAGCAGCAGGATTACGGTGAAGGCCACTCGGACCTGTCGCCAGAAACCGGTGCGCTTCTTCACGGACTTTTCGATATCGCGCGCCTGCCGCAGCGCTTCGCTGTTGGTGGCCACGAGCTGGATCTGCGGCTCCATGGCTTCGACATAGGTATCGGCATAGCTCGAAAGGATCTGCGAGGCGCGGTCGCGCAGCGTGCTGCGCAGATCGGCCGAGAGGTAGTTGCTTGTCACCGCCGCGATTTCCACCTCGTTGGGCGAGCGGCCGGCATTGCGCTTGCGATGGCTGACGATGAAGTCGCGCTTCTGGCGCTCGTAAAGAGCATAGGCAAGCAGGCCGATCAGATCGTCTTCGCCTTCGATGTAGAATTCCAGCACCGCTTCGGCGAGATCGTCGGCGCTTATTTCGCCTGATCGCAGCCGTGAATTCTCGTTTCCTGGAAAGGTTTCCTGCATCAGCCGCCGAGCCTCTCTTTGAGTGCCTTGGCCGCGTTCGCGAGTGCTTTGCGATGTAGGGCCTCATCGACCTGGCGGATGATCGTCCCGCCGGGCAGCCTGATATCGACAAAAGGTGGCTGCCCCTCTCTGGAGGGTCGCAGCCTGTAGAATATCTTGCCTGATTTCCGCGAAGCCGGCATTGGGCGCGCTCCTGTAACTGCCCTTTCAATTAAAGGGGAAATAAGGCGCGCGTATTAAAAGCCAGCCTTTACGGCGCCCAGCGCAGGAAATTCGCGATCAACGCCAGCCCAAGCTTCTGGCTTTTTTCCGGGTGGAACTGGGAGCCGGCCATATTGTCCCGCCCGACAAAGGCCGTCATCGGCCCGCCATAGTCGGTGGTGGCAATGACGTCGCCGGCATTTTCGGCGGCGAGATGGTAGGAGTGCACGAAATAGGCGTGCAGGCCATCTGGCCCGGTTGGGATGCCGTCGAAAAGCGGATGTTCATGTTTCAGGTCGAGCGTGTTCCAGCCGATCTGCGGGATCTTCAGCTCTGGATCAGCAGGCGTCATCTCGACGACATCGCCCGGAATCCAGCCGAAGCCTTGGGTCGTCGTCTTCTCAAGACCGCGTGAGGACATGAGCTGCATGCCGACGCAAATGCCGAGGAATGGACGCGCCTTCCGCTCGACGCCTTCGAGCAGGGCTTCCGTCATGCCGGGCACGGCATCGAGCCCGCGACGGCAATCGGCATAGGCGCCGACACCCGGCAGCACGATACGGTCGGCCGCGGCAACGATCTCCGCCTTGTCGGTCAGATTGATCTCCGCCTCGATGCCGGCTTCGCGGGCCGCGCGCTCGAAAGCCTTGGTGGCCGAGCGCAGATTGCCAGAGCCGTAATCGATAATTGCGACGCGCATTATTTGCGTCCTCCATCAAAACCGAAGAGACCGAGGGACGTGGAATGGCTCTGCCGCGCTTGTGGGCCGGAAGCCTGGTTCCATTCGGGCGCTTTCAGAGCGGCGCCGGTCTCGATATTGGAAAAATAGATCTCTTCCGCAAGGTCGATCGAGGAAGCGCCGATCGCCGCCTCTTCCCGCCAGCCGCGGGAGGCGAGATTGCGGATGCGGAAATTCTGTCCTTCGAACCCGACGAACAGGTTGACCGCGAAGGCAAGTGCCATGCCCGCCGGCCCGAAGCCTGGCTCTTCCGTCAGCACGCCGCCGATCGCCTGTAGTGCGAAAGCAATGATCGCATGAAGCCAGAGGCGATGCGCAAGCAGCCAAATCCAGGGGAAGAGGAAGGCAAGCCACGAGAAACCATCGCGGATCGTGCGCGTGTCCTCGCGCTGACCATCAGGCGGAACAAGAAAAACGTAGCTGGATACCATCTGACGCTCCCTGCTGGGGCTCAGACGAGCGTGCCCTTCGTCGAGGGAACACGGCCCGCCTGTCTCGGATCGATCTCTGTCGCCGTGCGTAGAACGCGGGCGACGGCCTTGAAGCATGTCTCTGCAATATGGTGGTTGTTGGCACCATAGTGGTTGAGAATATGCAGGGTGATCCCGGCATTTTGCGCAAGCGCATGGAAGAACTCGCGCACGAGTTCGGTATCGAAAGTACCGATTTTTGGCGCGCTGAACGAGACGTTCCAGACGAGGAAGGGACGGCCGGAGAGATCGACAGCCGCCTTCGTCATCGTCTCGTCCATGGCGAGATCGATCGAGGCGTAACGCGTGATGCCGCGGCGGTCGCCGAGCGCCTTCGAAATCGCCTGGCCGATGGCGATGCCGGTATCCTCGACCGTGTGATGGTCGTCGATATGCAGGTCGCCCTTGGACCCGATTTCCATGTCGATCAGCGAATGTCGCGAAAGCTGTTCCAGCATATGGTCGAAGAAGCCGACGCCCGTCGAAATCGTCGATTTACCGGTGCCGTCGAGATTGACGGAAACGGAAATGGAGGTCTCGTTGGTCTTGCGGGAAACGCTACCCGTGCGGCTTGCTGCGGTCTCGGCCATATGGCTTTCTCCTTGAAATCAAGGTGGTTCTTTATCAGGCGCATTGCGAAATATCCAGAAGCGCGAGGGCAGAAAAGGCAGGCCATTTGCAATCGCGGCGGACCCTCTTACATAGGGTTGGACAGGGCCGATGTTCGGCCCGCTGTAACCGCCCGCGAGTTGGGGCAGCAGGTGTTTGATGACGACAATTATTACAGTTCGAAAAGGCGGCAAGGTCGTGGTGGCCGGCGATGGCCAGGTCAGCCTCGGCCAGACCGTCATGAAGGGTAATGCCCGCAAGGTCCGCCGCATCGGCAAGGGCGAAGTGATCGCCGGTTTCGCCGGAGCGACGGCTGACGCTTTCACGCTTCTGGAAAGGCTCGAGAAGAAGCTGGAGCAATATCCGGGTCAGCTGATGCGCGCCGCTGTCGAGCTTGCCAAGGACTGGCGCACCGACCGTTACCTGCGCAATCTCGAAGCCATGATGCTCGTCGCCGACAAAACGGTGACGCTCGCCATCACCGGCAATGGCGACGTGCTGGAGCCCGAGCATGGCGTCATGGCCATCGGTTCGGGCGGCAATTTTGCGCTTGCCGCAGCTCTTGCGCTTGCCGACACCGACAAGTCCGCTGAAGAGATCGCCCGCCGTGCGCTCGATATTGCTGCCGACATCTGCGTGTATACGAACCACAACGTCATCGTGGAAACGCTGGATGTCGAAGGCTGACAGCGTACCCCGATATACATTCCGCGATGTCGCTGACGGAGATTTTCCGCTTTTGGCGCGCTTGCTCGGTGAGCCGCATATTGCGGAATGGTGGGGCGCTGTTGACAAGGAGCTTGCTTCGATCAGGGAGTCTATGACGAGCGTGGAAACACGGCCGATGATCGTGGAACTGGATGGAGCGCCGATTGCGTATCTCCAGAGTTACGATCCGCATCTTGAAGAGGGCCATCCTTATCAGGATCAGCCGAAAGGCACGCTCGGACTGGATATTTCGATCGGCGATGCGGACTTGCTGGGCAAGGGTCACGGAAGCACGATTGTCAGGCAGATGGCTGCCGAACTTTTCGCTGCCGGCGCGACGCGGATCGTAATCGATCCCGATCCGGCGAATCCAAGAGCGATCCGCGCTTACGAAAAGGCAGGCTTCCGGCATTTCGACACGAGAACATCAATATATGGTCCAGCCCATTTCATGGTTATGGACCCACCCGAAGAAACGGATCTGATATGACTACTTTTTCTCCCCGCGAGATCGTTTCCGAGCTCGACCGCTATATTATCGGCCAGCATGAGGCCAAGCGCGCCGTGGCGATCGCGCTCCGTAACCGCTGGCGCCGTCATCAGCTCGATCCGAGCCTGCGCGATGAAGTCATGCCGAAGAATATCCTGATGATCGGCCCGACCGGCGTCGGCAAGACGGAAATCTCCCGTCGCCTCGCCAAGCTCGCCGGCGCGCCTTTCATCAAGGTCGAAGCCACGAAGTTCACCGAGGTCGGTTATGTCGGCCGCGATGTCGAGCAGATCATCCGCGATCTCGTCGAAGTCGGCATCGGCCTGGTGCGTGAAAAGAAGCGCGCCGAGGTTCAGGCCAAGGCCCATATGAGCGCCGAGGAGCGCGTTCTCGATGCGCTGGTCGGTGCGACGGCCTCGCCCGCGACCCGTGAAAGCTTCCGCAAGAAGCTGCGCAATGGCGAACTCGACGATAAGGAAATCGACATCGAAGTGGCCGATACCGGCTCCGGCATGGGCGGCTTCGATATCCCCGGCATGCCGGGCGCCAATATCGGTGTGCTGAACCTGTCGGAAATGTTCGGCAAGGCGATGGGCGGCCGCACCAAGAAGGTGCGCACCACGGTGAAGGCCTCCTACACCGATCTGGTCCGCGACGAGTCCGACAAGCTTATCGACAACGAAGTCATCCAGCGCGAGGCTGTGCGCTCGGTTGAAAATGACGGCATCGTCTTCCTCGACGAAATCGACAAGATCGCGGCCCGCGATGGCGGTGTTGGCGCCGGCGTTTCCCGCGAAGGCGTCCAGCGCGACCTGCTGCCGCTCGTCGAAGGCACGACGGTTTCCACCAAATACGGCCCGGTGAAGACGGACCACATCCTCTTCATCGCCTCCGGCGCCTTCCATGTTTCCAAGCCGTCGGATCTGCTGCCGGAATTGCAGGGCCGCTTGCCGATCCGCGTCGAGCTTCGTCCGCTGAACAAGGAAGACTTCCGCCGCATCCTGACGGAAACCGAGGCAAGCCTCATTCGCCAGTACAAGGCACTGATGGAAACCGAAAGCCTGACGCTCGATTTCACCGATGACGCGATCGATGCGCTCGCCGATGTCGCCGTCCATCTGAACTCCTCCGTCGAAAATATCGGCGCGCGCCGCCTGCAGACGGTCATGGAGCGGGTGCTGGACGACATCTCTTATAACGCACCGGATCGCGCCGGCACGGATGTGAAGATCGACGCCGCTTACGTACGCGAGCATGTTGGCGATCTCGCGCAGAATACTGACCTGTCGCGCTTCATCCTGTGATCGGGAAACATCGTTTCCTGTCTTTGCGCAGGTAATGCAAAAACTTTGACGATCTGAACTCTCGACAGCGGGCCTTTTACTTTTTAGTGAAAGGCCCGCTTTGTTTTTTGTACGGCTTTATTCGGACAAGATTCTGGTCCAGTCAGCCGCCACGAAGACGACAGGGAAAGACGGGAAAGCAGATCGTGCGACGCCTTTTGACAAGCCTTGTGATTGCCATGACCATTGCGGGCTCGGTTCCTGCGCTTGCGGCGCAGGCTGTTCCGCCCGGCAACCGTCATGCCGAGCAGCCGGATATTCCAGGCGCTTCGGTCCGCCGCACCAAGGGCACCAAGACGACCTTCGATATCAAATATGAGAAGGTGTACGACCTCCTGTCGACCGATCACGAGCTCCTCGGCAAGATCAAGAAGGTTTCGAACGCCTATGGCATCAATCCGATCCATGTGATCGGTGCGATCGTCGGCGAACACACCTACAATGTCGATGCCTATGACCGCCTGCAGGCCTACTACGTGAAGGCCGCTTCCTATGCCGGTGAGAGCTTCCGCTTTGCCTATGATGGCGAGAACGTCGACGATTTCGTCGACCGGCCGCAATTTGCCGCCTGCAACAGCAAGAGCGATTCCTACACGCTCTGGAGCTGCCGCGAGGATGTCTGGGAAAGCGATTTTCGTGGAAAGACCGTTGGCGGCAAGAGCTTCCCGAACAACCGCTTCAGCGCCGTCTTCTTCCAGCCCTTCTATGCAGGCCAGACCTTCGGCCTTGGCCAGGTCAACCCACTGACGGCGTTGATGCTGTCTGATCTCGTATCCCGCGTTTCCGGCTATCCGAAGCTCAACGAGAAGAATGCCGGCTCGGTCTACAAGGCGATCATGGACCCAGACATCTCGCTTGCCTTCGTCGCCGCCTCGATCCGCAGATCGATCGACGACTATAAGGAGATCGCCGGCATGGATATCTCTGACAATCCGGGCGTCACGGCGACACTCTATAATGTCGGCAATTCCCGTCAGCGCGCCGCAGCCCTTGCCGCCAGGAATCGTTCCTCCGGCACGACGGTCTGGCCGGAAGAAAATTATTACGGCTGGCTGATCAACGACAAACTGGACCAGCTCAAAGGCCTGCTCTAGTTTCAAGCCTGCCGGGACCGACATCTCCCGGGAAAGGCTATGCTGATGGACATGCGTCCGGACCCCTTCGTTCCGCCGGCACCGCTGCCGCGCACTGTGCCGCCGTCGCGGCTCGAGATCATCAGGACGATTTTCCGTAATCCGCTGGAGCTATGGGGCGAGCCGTCCTATACGCTGCCCTGGATCCGCACCAATTTCTTTGGCCAGAGAACGCTGATCGTCAACGATCCCGGCCTCATCAAACATGTGCTGGTCGATAACGCCAACAACTATCGCATGTCCGATGTCCGTCAGCTCGTCCTGCGCCCGATCCTGCGCGATGGGCTTCTGACTGCGGAAGGCCCTGTCTGGAAACGCTCGCGCAAGGCCGTCGCCCCCGTCTTCACGCCCCGGCATGCCAGGGGCTTTGCCAGCCAGATGCTGCGCCAGTCGGAAGATTACGCCCGCAAATATGCCGATGTCGGCGAGGCCGGCACGATTTTCGATATCAGCACCGACATGACGGAACTGACCTTCGCCATTCTCGCAGACACGTTGTTTTCCGGTGAGATCGTCACATCGAGCGGCCACTTCGCCGATGATGTCAACGAGCTGCTGCATCGTATGGGCCGCGTCGATCCGATGGATCTGCTGCGTGCGCCGTCCTGGGTTCCACGTGTGACGCGCATCGGCGGCCAGAAGGTCCTTGAGAAGTTCCGTGCCATCGTCCGCAACACCATGGATATGCGGCTTGCGAAGATGAGGGCCGACCGCAGCACGGCGCCGAACGATTTCCTGACCCTGCTGCTGGAGCAGGCCGGTCCCGATGGCCTGACGAAGGGGGAGATCGAGGACAATATCCTGACCTTCATCGGTGCGGGCCACGAGACAACCGCCCGCGCGCTCGCCTGGACGCTCTATTGCGTATCAAACAGCCCGCATATCCGCGAGGCGATGGAAGAGGAGATCGACAGGGTCCTCGCGTCAGGCGCAGAACCGGTCGAATGGCCGGATTTGATGCCACAGACCCGCGCCGCCTTCGAGGAGGCACTCCGCCTTTATCCGCCAGCTCCTTCGATCAATCGCGCTGCCATTGCAGATGATTCATGGACCAGCCCCAAGGGCGAGCGTGTCGAGATCAAGGCTGGCGTCACCGTGCTCGTCATGCCCTGGACGCTGCATCGCCATGAACTCCATTGGGATCGGCCGCGCGCCTACATGCCGGAACGATTCCTGCCGGAAAACCGTGCTTCCATCGGCCGTTTCCAGTTCCTGCCGTTCGGCGCCGGTCCGCGCGTCTGCATCGGCGCCACCTTTGCGCTTCAGGAAGCGGTTATCGCGCTCGCCGTCCTGATGCAGCACCACCGTTTCGATTCGACCGATCAGACGAATCCCTGGCCGGTGCAGAAGCTGACGACGCAGCCGCAAAACGGCCTTCCGATGCGCGTGACCCGCCGGACTGTTTCCAAGCCTGCATAAATCTTTCGAATTGTTGCTGAATTGACTGTGAATGAAAGCCGGGCAAAGTGGCAGCATGAAAAAAGCTGCCACTGCAAGGGAGACACAGCATGAGCCGTATTGAAAAGAATGGTCTCTTCATCGAAGCCGTCCTTCATGATTTCCTCGTGAAGGAGGTGTTGCCGGGCCTCGCAATCGATGCGGACAAGTTCTTCGCCGACTTCTCGGCGATCGTGTATGATCTGGCGCCGAAGAACCGTGCGCTGCTTTTGAAGCGCGACCAGCTGCAGGTAAACATCGACGATTGGTATCGCCGAAACGGCGCACCGACGGATATGGACGCCTATCAGTCCTTCCTGAAAGAGATCGGCTATCTCCTGCCCGAAGGGCCGGATTTTCAGGTTTCGACTGCCAATGTCGATGCCGAGATCGCCTCTCTTGCCGGCCCGCAGCTCGTCGTTCCCGTCATGAACGCCCGCTACGCATTGAATGCCGCCAATGCTCGCTGGGGTTCGCTCTATGACGCGCTCTATGGCACCGATGCCATCCCAGAAACGGACGGCGCCGAAAAAGGCAAGGGCTACAACCCCAAGCGCGGCGAAAGGGTCATCGCCTGGGTGCGCAATTTCCTCGATTCCGCCGTTCCCCTCGATGGCAGCTCCTGGAAGAATGTCGGCTCCTTCGTCGTCAAGAATGGTGCTCTGGCGATTGCTGCCGTCGATGGCAAAGCACTGGCGCTGAAGGATGCCGGGCACTTTGCCGGCTATCGCGGTGATGCGAACGCGCCGACCCATATTCTCCTGAAGAATAACGGCATCCATATCGAAATCGTGCTCGATGCCTCGACCGCGATCGGCAAGACCGACCCGGCCCATATTTCTGACGTCTGGCTGGAATCGGCCATCACCACGATCATGGACTGCGAAGATTCCATTGCGGCCGTCGATGCCGAGGACAAGGTCGTCGTCTACCGCAATTGGCTCGGCCTGATGAAGGGCGACCTGCAGGAGGAAGTGGCCAAGGCCGGTTCGACATTCGTTCGCAAGCTCAATCCGGATATCGCCTATACGGCGCCCGGCGGGCGGAGCTTCGAACTGCATCGCCGCTCTCTGATGCTGGTGCGCAATGTCGGCCACCTCATGACCAATCCGGCGATCGTCGATCGCGATGGCAACGAGGTTCCGGAAGGCATCATGGATGCCGTGATCACCGGCCTGACTGCGCTCAACGACGTCGGCCCATCGGGACGCCGCAAGAATTCGCGTGCCGGCTCCATGTATGTCGTCAAGCCGAAGATGCATGGCCCCGAAGAGGTCGCCTTCGCAGTCGAGATCTTCTCACGCGTTGAAGATGCCCTCGGCATGGCGCGCAACACCATCAAGATGGGTATCATGGACGAGGAGCGCCRCACGACGGTCAATCTCAAGGAATGCATCCGCGTTGCCCGCGAACGGGTCGTCTTCATCAACACGGGCTTCCTCGATCGGACAGGCGATGAAATCCACACTTCTATGGAAGCCGGCCCGATGATCCGCAAAGGAGACATGAAGCAGGCCGCCTGGATTGGAGCCTACGAAAACTGGAACGTCGATATCGGCCTCGAATGCGGCCTCTCCGGCCACGCGCAGATCGGCAAGGGCATGTGGGCCATGCCCGATCTGATGGCCGCGATGCTGGAGCAGAAGATCGCCCATCCGAAGGCCGGGGCTAACACCGCCTGGGTGCCGTCGCCGACGGCCGCCACTCTGCATGCCACGCACTATCACCAGATCAATGTCGCCAAGGTGCAGGAAGGCCTGAAAGATCGTACTCGCGCCAAGCTCGCCGATATTCTCTCGGTGCCTGTCGTTGTACGGCCGAACTGGACGCCGGAAGAAATCCAGCGCGAGCTCGACAACAATGCGCAGGGCATTCTGGGTTACGTCGTGCGCTGGGTCGACCAGGGCATTGGCTGCTCCAAGGTGCCTGACATCAACAATGTCGGCCTCATGGAAGACCGCGCCACACTGCGGATTTCCGCCCAGCACATGGCGAACTGGCTGCACCACAAGATCGTCACGAAGGAGCAGGTCGTCGAAACGATGAAGCGTATGGCCGCCGTCGTCGACCAGCAGAATGCCGGCGATTCGGCCTACATCCAGATGGCCGGAAATTTTGATGGTTCGATCGCCTTCCAGGCAGCACTCGATCTGGTCCTGAAGGGCAGGGAACAGCCGAACGGCTACACCGAGCCGGTCCTGCATCGCCGCCGCATCGAGCTCAAGGCAAAGCAGACCGCCTGAGCCTGAGCATGCCAGATACAAAAAGGCCGCCGGACGCAAAAGTCCGGCGGCCTTTTTTATACCGAATTCAGCTTTTAGCTTACTGGATAACGATGACCTTGGAGGTGGTCTTGCCCGGACGGACGCGGCTGTAGAGATCGATCACATCCTGGTTCATCAGGCGGATGCAGCCAGAAGAAGCGGCGGTGCCGATCGATGCCCATTCCGGGGTACCATGCAGGCGGAAGAGCGTGTCCTGGCCCTTATCGTTGAAGAGATACATGGCGCGTGCGCCGAGCGGGTTGGTGAGGCCTGGACCCATACCGTCTTCGACATACTTGGCGATTTCAGGACGACGGACGGCCATTTCCTTCGGCGGATGCCAGTTTGGCCATTCTTGCTTCCAGGCGACATAGGCCGTGCCGGACCATGCAAAGCCCTGCTTGCCGACGCCGATCCCGTACCGGACGGCCTTGCCGTTAGGCAGGATATAATAGAGGTGACGCTCGCGCGTGTTGACGATGATCGTGCCCGGACGTTCGTCGCTCTGGTAGCTGACGATCTGCCGGCGGAATTCCGGCTTGACGCGGTCGATCGGAATTGCCGGCAGGGAGTATCCGGCATCCGACGTGACACCATAGGCGTCATTGAAGATTTGTGCCGTCTGAACGGTCGGACCTGCGCCCTTGTCATCGACGGACGCGGATTCAGACGTCGTGGAGCAGCCGGCCAGTGCCAGGGTCGCCAGCAGGCCAAATACAGGGAATGCATTGCGGATGCGCATGGATGACTCGTGAAGGTTTTGGGGCAAGGGAGGATAGTCTTTCGACCATCGTTGCTTATGGTTTATTTTCGATTAACTTTGCCTTTGCAAGGCTGCTGCGGTGCGACAAAATCCATCTGCGCCGCAAATTAAAAGCGCATGGCTTTTTTGCAACAATGACCAAGGCCCCCTGACACTTATCCATGACGATTTTGAGCGTTTACAATAACAATCCGTTAATCGATGGCCGGCAATCGGACAGGGCCATGATGGTGCGCCGTGGCATGCAGATTTTGCTCCACGATATGCGCCACGCAGTGCTGCCGGAACTGCCTCTGGCGAGCGGCCGCCGGGCCGATTTGATTACCATCTCTGAAAAGGGAGAGGTCTGGATCATCGAGATCAAGACGTCGATCGAGGACTTTAAGGTCGATCGCAAATGGCCGGATTACCGTCTGCATTGCGACCGGCTATTCTTTGCAACACACAAGGATGTGCCTGTCGATATATTTCCAGAGGAGTGCGGCCTTTTTCTTTCAGATGGTTACGGGGCGCATATGCTGCGCGAAGCACCTGAACACCGTCTGCCGCCGGCGACCCGCAAGGCTGTAACGCTCAACTTTTCGCGCGCAGCCGCACAGCGGCTGATGATGGCCGAATGGGCAAACGGCAAGCCGTTCAACGTGGATAATGTCTGACTATTTCGGTGCGCGTTTGGCGAGGATGCGCTGCAGCGTGCGACGGTGCATGTTGAGCCGACGTGCCGTCTCAGACACGTTGCGCTCGCACATTTCGTAGACACGCTGGATATGCTCCCAGCGTACGCGATCCGCCGACATGGGGTTTTCCGGCAGTTCCGCCTTTTCCCCGGGCCGTTGAGTGAGTGCCGCAAACACATCATCGGCATCAGCAGGTTTCGCCAGGTAATCCACAGCCCCGAGCTTCACGGCGGTCACCGCAGTGGCGATATTGCCGTAGCCCGTCAGCACGATGATTCGCGTGTCGTCGCGGCGCTGGCGAATCGCCTCGATGACATCGAGACCGTTGCCGTCGCCGAGTCTTAAGTCGACCACCGCATATTTCGGCGGCCGGCCCTTGGACTTTGCCACACCTTCCGCCACCGATTCGGCCGTTTCCACATGAAAGCCGCGTGCCTCCATGGCCCGTGCCAAGCGACGCAGAAAGGGGCCGTCGTCATCGACGATCAGCAGGCTCGGGTCAGGCCCGATATGCTCCTCGTTGGAGCCGGCGGAAATCTCGTGGTTCTGATCTGTCATCGCTACGGTCCTGGCGGTTGAATGTCCGAATGCGTCAACCGCTTATATTCTGTTTATGCCCACAAAGTCATTTTGTCGAATTTGCGTCTATCAATACGCGTGGCCATTCGATTCGAATGCGAGCGCCGGCATTTTCCGGATCACGGTTTTCGAAAATCAAAGATGCGCCGGAGCGCTCCAGCAGCGTTTTGGCGATGAAAAGCCCCAGTCCCAGGCCTCCAGCCGTATCTTCCCTCTGCCGTTTCGTGACGTAGGGTTCACCGATCCGCGTCAGAATATCGGGCGCGTAGCCGTTGCCGTCGTCCTCGATGACGATGAGCACCTTTTCGTGATCGTGCTCGACCGTGACCGTCACCTTCTCCCGCGCATAGTCGACAGCGTTCTCGACGAGGTTGCCGAGCCCGTACATGATGCCGGCATTGCGGTCGGTAACAGGCTCGCCCCTGCGCGGGCTCTTCTCTATCAATTCCAGCTTGATGCCGAATTCGCGATGTGGCGCCACGATTTCCTCCATCATCGAGGAAAGGGGTAGCCGCCGCAGATGCGCCTCGCCCTCGGCAGAGAGCGTCGTCAGCCGGCGAAGGATGTCGCGGCAGCGCTCGCTCTGGCTGCGCAGAAGCTGCACATCCTCGCGGAACCGGTCGTCATTCTTGAGCTCGCGCTCCATCTCCTTGGCGACGACGCTGATGGTGGCAAGCGGCGTGCCGAGCTCATGCGCAGCAGCGGCCGCAAGCCCGTCGAGTTGGGATAGGTGCTTTTCCCGCTGCAGCACCAACTCAGTTGCCGCCAGCGCGTCGGCAAGCTGGCTTGCTTCCATCGACACCCGATAGGCATAGAAGGCGGCAAAGGCCATGGTCGAGGCGATCGAACACCAGACGCCGAACTGCATGACATTGTGCACGTTGATTTCCATCCCGTCGAACCACGGAAGCGGAAAGGGCGAGAAGGCAAGCACGGTAATGCAGACCATTGCAAAGCCGATCAATGCAGTGCTGTAGCGGATCGGCTGTGAGGCGAAGGAAATGATGACGGGAACGCAGACCAGTGCTGCAAAGGGATTGGCAAGGCCGCCAGTAATGAAGAGCAGCGCGCAGAGCTGCAGAAGGTCGAACCCCAAAAGCGCGAAAGCGGCACGCGGCTCAAGCCGGTGGGTCGGCGGATAGCGAATTGTCAGATAGAAATTCACCCCGGCGAGTGCGGCAATCAGCGAGCAGCTGGCAACCAGCGGCAGCGGGAATTTCAACAGGAACGCGACGATGAAGACTGTTACCGCCTGGCCGGTGACCGCCAGCCATCGCAACCGTACCAAAGTCTGCAGGCGTAGCCGGCGGCTGCTTAGCCTGTCTTCCTGTGTCTGGATTTCGGTCTTCTCAATCACGCCACACTCCTACAGCATCGGCCCGAAAATCGGAATCGATTTTTGGAACGCCTGATGCGTAGATTCAAAGAGTTAGAGTGTCCTTTGTGCGTCCGAATAGACGTACGGCGCTCCAACGCCGGCGGATTATGTACCACGGGGCTTTGCCCTTGTCGTCGGCGCTGCCTCATCAGGCTTTTCCGGCCAGGGATGTCTTGGATAGCGCCCCCGCATATCCGCGCGCACATCCTTCCACGAGCCCGCCCAGAAACCCGGCAGGTCGCGGGTCGTCTGGATCGGCCTGTGGGCCGGCGAAGTAAGCTCCAGCAGCAGAGGCAATCGTCCGCCGGCGATCGCCGGATGCTGCTTGAGACCGAAGAGCTCTTGTACCCGGATCGTCAGCGTCGGTTCTTCGCCGTCGTATTGGATAGGATGGCGTTGCCCCGTCGGCGCCTCGAAATGCGTTGGTGCAAGCCGTGCGAGATCGCGCTGCAGGTCGTGTGGCACGAGTGCCATCAGTCCGTTGGAGAGCCCGGAGGCGGAAATATCCGAAAGCCCTCGCGCGTCCATCTGGAAAGGGATGAACCAGTCTTCCATGCGGTCAAGCAGTGCTTCCTCGCTCATATCGGGCCATGGTTCACCGATCGTCCGGTGTAGGAAGCCGATCCGTTCCCGAAGCTGTAGAGCCTCCTTGGAAAAGGGAAGCTGATCGAGCCCCAGCTCCTGCAATCCTTGCGCAAGCGCCCGTACCACCGCCTCGCCCGACGGGCGCGGAAGCGGCGCTTCCTCGAAAACAATCGCGCCGAGTCTTGTGGCTCGGCGTGCCCGCACCTGCCGGCTCTGCCTGTCGAAAAAGGTCTGATCGTCCGTCCGGATTTCGCCCGGCAGCTCGGCTTCGATGTCGGCGCGGGAGACGTCCGCTGCCGCCAGAATTCTCCCCTGCGCAGCCCGACCCGTCAGATCGGCGATTACGAGCATCTGGCTGCCGGCCAGCCGCTCGGTCTCTGCAAGCTCGGCGCCTCGGCCGTTCGCCATGACATACCGCCCGCGCGCGCCGCGCTGAAGCGCGATTCGATCCGGGAACGCATGCAGCAGAAGCCTTCCTGCGAGCGCAGGTTCAGCACTCGAAACCTTATTGAGGCCTTCTGAGAGTCTTCCTGCGAGCCGTCTCGAAGCCTCGGCCCTTTCGCCTTTTTCACCTTTGAACCGTCGGAGACGCTCTTCCAGATCGATGCTGGTGCCGCCGAGCCCCTGCTCGGTCAGCAGCACGGATATCAGCGCCGCATCCCTGGCATGACCCGATTCGCCAGCCGAAACCACCATGGCAGCCAGCCGCGGCGGTAGGGCGAGGTCGCGCATTACCTTCCCTCGCGCCGTCAACGCGCCGTCTTTGTCCAGCGCCCCAAGCTGCACCAATAGCGCGCGTGCTTCCTTGATTGTCGTCTCCGGCGGCTGATCGACAAAAGCGAGCGATTTCGTATCCTGAACGCCCCAATGGGCGAGATCGAGCACGAGACCGGAAAGATCGCTCGAAAGAATCTGTGGTGGCGTGAAGGCCGGAAGTGCCGCGGTCTGGCCCTGATGCCATAGGCGGATCGCGATGCCAGGTTCTGTCCTTCCCGCGCGGCCGGCGCGCTGATCGGCCGAAGCGCGCGACACCCGCACGGTTTCCAGCCGCGTGATGCCCGTTGATGCCTCGAAGACTGGCAGTCGCTGCAGCCCGCTGTCGATCACGATCCGCACGCCGTCGATGGTGATCGACGTTTCGGCAATCGAGGTCGCAAGCACGATTTTGCGCGTGCTCGGTGCAGCAGGGCGGATCGCCGCATCCTGCTCCTTCTGGCTGAGATTGCCGTAGAGCGGTGCAATCAGCGTCTCGGCGCCGAACCGCCCCTCGAGCCGCTCTGCCGTCCGGGTGATCTCCGCCTGGCCAGGAAGGAAGGCGAGAATCGATCCGGATTCGCTCGCATGAAAACCGGCGATCGCCCGCACCATCGCCTCTTCAATTCGCTCGCCGCCCGGCCGGTCCTGATAACGGATATCAATCGGAAAGCTTCGCCCCGTACTCTCGATAACAGGCGGATGATTAAGCAGCGCAGCGACCCGTCCGACATCGAGCGTGGCCGACATCACAAGGATACGCAGGTCCTCGCGAAGCGCCGATTGAACGTCGAGCGCCAGCGCAAGGCCGAAATCGGCATCCAGCGACCGCTCGTGAAACTCATCAAAGATGACGGTCGAGATGTCAGAGAGTTCGGGATCATCGAGGATCATGCGGGCAAAGACGCCCTCGGTGACAACCTCGATCCGCGTCCTTGCCGATATCCGGTTATCCAGGCGCATGCGGTAACCGACCGTTTCGCCCACCTGCTCGCCGAGTAGGGACGCCATCCGGCTCGCCGCGGCGCGCGCCGCCAGCCGGCGGGGCTCCAGCAGGATGATCTTCCCGTCGTCGCGCCAGGCCTGGCCGAGCAGATGAAGCGGTACGAGCGTCGTTTTGCCGGCGCCTGGAGGAGCCGAAAGCACGGCTCGTTTCTCCTTGCCAAGCGCCGCGCTGATATCAGGCAGCACATGCGAAACCGGAAGCTCCGGCAAAGAAGGCGTCGTCTTCACTTTCGGTTCGTCACCATTTCATAGGCAAGGATGGCAGCGGCCAGATCCTCGAGCGCTGCGCCGACGGATTTGAAGAGGGTAATCTCTTGTGCATCTTTCCGCCCGTCACAGGCACCTGATATTAGCTCTGCCAGTTCACCGCGTATATCGCTCTCTTTCAGCAGCCCGCTCCTCAAAGGTTGGACGATGTCGCCGCCTTCGCTCAGCGCGCCTGCCCTCGTGTCAACATAGACGGCGGAGCGCAACACGGCCGCATCGTCACTCTCCCGCATGCTGGGCTTAAAGGCGCCAACCAGATCGAGATGGGCGCCGGGCCTCAGCCATTCGCCACGAACAAGTGGCTCACTGGAGAGTGTCGCACAGGAAATGATATCAGCTGTTCTTGCGGCCGCTTCAATATCGCTCACCGCCTCGGCCCGCAACCCAAGAGCCCGCGCTTCCTCCGCCGCCCTCTCTGCCGCCTCGCTATTGCGCCCCCAGATACGGTAGCGCCGGATCGACCTGACTGTCCCGTGTGCCTGCATGAGGTTAAGTGAAAGTCGGCCGGTGCCGCAGACCAGCATTTCTTCTGCATCTGTCCGGGAAAGATAGCGCGATGCCAAGGCCGAGGTCGCTGCCGTCCGCCGCGCCGTCAATTCTCCGCCCTCGATGACGGCCAGCATCTGTCCGGTTGCCGCAGAAGAAAGCAGATAGCTCCCGAAGATCGCAGGCAGGCTGCGACGAACATTGCCGGGAAACACCGAAACCGTCTTGATGCCCGTATATTGTCCGGGAAGCCAGGCCGGCATGAGCAGCAGGGTGGCATTCTCTTCTCCTGGAACCTCCATGTCGTGATGATGGCGGACGGGCATAACGCAATCACTTCGAAACATCGCTTCGATTGCATCGATGAGCTGCACCCAAGGCAGCGCTGACCGCGTCTGATCTTCATCGAGGACAAGCATTCCGAACTCCCCAAAGGCATGGATATATCCGTGTCAAACTACCGATCGGGACGGTTGAGGCAAGCGTCCTGGAAATCACCTGCACGCCGGCCCATATAAAGGCAGCACACGAAGCCGACGCTGATTGGCCGGAATCGGCGAAAGTCGATCCGAAACGGGGTGATTTGACGGGAAAATTCCTCCCTTCGACCGGAGGCCGTAAAACTGTCAACAAAATCAACATGTTACAAAAATGTCAAAAAAGTTGGTTGGGTGGTGTTGACTGTTTCGATGTGAGGGGATTATAAGCCCACTCACTGAACGAGGGCGGCGGCGCTGCTGGCGACGAAGTCTTTCGTTCTAAAGAAACTCAAGCGGATTGGC
>NZ_JBFTPM010000004.1:447500-491816 GCF_056398505.1 Rhizobium sp. 01T437 | reverse complement strand
CCCATGGCGAGCGCGGTGCGCAAAGTTTCCTCGGCCTTGGCCGGGCCGATCGAGACGACGACCACTTCCTCGGCCTTGCCGGCTTCCTTCAGGCGAAGGGCCTCCTCAACCGAAATCTCGTCGAACGGGTTCATCGACATCTTGACGTTGGCAAGGTCGACGCCCGATCCATCCGGCTTGACGCGGATCTTCACGTTGTAATCGACAACGCGCTTGACTGGGACGAGAATTTTCATGGGGTCCTTCCTTCGAACAGAGATGGGCCTTCAACAGAGACTTCTGGGAAAATGCGCGCTTGGACGCTGCTCCGATTGTCGAATGGCGACATGGATACGCGTTTTTCCTCCAAATACAACGCTTCCGTAACGCAGCCAGTCGATTTGGACGGCAATATATTAACGTTTACGTTCACGTCAATATTAAAGCTTGTCCCGCCCCCAGGGCAGGCGCGGCGGCACGGGCATGCCGGAGGCGGTGACGCGGATGGGGACCGGCCGGCCACGAACGGCACGCGGTGTGACGATCTGCCGGTCGAAGAGCGGCACGCCTGGCCGGCGCAGGATGAGAATGAGCAGGGCGCCAGCGATAATGCCGCCGACATGCGCGCCCCACGAGACGTTACCGTCAGGATCGACCAACAGCATGGAAAACTGCTGACCAACCCAGAGCAGGAGCGGAATGAAGGCCGGCAGCGGCAATGGCACGCGGAAAAAGACCAGCACCCAGACTCGCACGCGCGGATGCAGGATCAGATAGGCCGCCACCACGCCGGAAATAGCGCCTGATGCACCGACGAGGGGCGCTTCCGATGTCGTCGACAGCAGGCCATGGCAAAGGGCACCGGCCGCAGCGCAGGCGAGATAAAAGACGAGGAAACGCAAATGTCCCATTGCATCCTCGACATTGTCGCCGAAAACCCAGAGGAAGATCATGTTGCCGGCAAGATGCCAGAAGCTCGCATGGATGAAGGAATAGGTGATGTAGGTAGCGGCTTCCGGCACGATCTCCAGTCCCGGCGCCAGCATCGCATGACCGAAGATGATAGCCGGGATATAGCCGAGGCCGACGGTTGCCGCCTGCGCGACTTGATCGCTTTCGACAGCCGTGAAGATCCAGGCGGCAATGTTTGCCGCCATCAGGCCGAGTGTGACCCACTGAACCCTGATGTGTTTCAGCGTATTGGCATCGTGCAGCGGTATGAACATGAAGGCCTGCCCCCGGGCGATCGTGACGGCTGGGAACCTACCTGTTTTTTCCAGGAACCCAAAGCACATCCGCCTTGCCACCATTATTTGCATGACGGGAAGCTACGAACAGGAAATCGGAGAGGCGGTTGACGTATTGGAGTGCTGCGACGCTGACGATTTCTCCGCCGCTGCGGGCAAGCGCCACCATCAGGCGTTCGGCGCGGCGCGCGATCGTACGGGCGAGGTGCAGATGGGCGGCCGCAGCGCTGCCGCCGGGCAAAACGAAGGATTTCAGCGGCTGCAGTTTGGCATTCAGGCTGTCGATATCCTGCTCCAGCCGTGTAACCTGGCTTTCGACGATGCGTAGCGGCTCGTAAGCCGGCGGCTCAGCGGTTTCAGGCGTGGCCAGATCGGCGCCGAGATCGAAGAGGTCATTCTGGATCAGCGCCAGCATGGCGTCGAGTTCGGCCAGGTCTGCCGTATGCAGCCTTGCGACGCCGATGGCCGAATTGGTTTCGTCGATGGTTCCGTAGGCCTCGACGCGTAGGTCGTGCTTGGTGCGGCGTGGACCGGAGACCAGCGCGGTCGTGCCGTCATCGCCGGTTCTGGTGTAGATCTTGTTGAGCTTTACCATCGTCGGCTCGCAGATCAGCTCGGGCGTCCGCCACCGGTCAGCCAGAGCGTCAGCATGATCAGGATGACGGCGATCGCCTGCAGCAGCACGCGCAGCTGCATCAGCTTGTTGGAAAGGTTCGCATCGCCACCCTTCATCATGTTGAACAGGCCGCGGATCAGCACGAGCGCGACGAGGCCCATGACGATGATCGCGATGACATAGGTGACTGTGGACATGGCAGTCTCTTTTCTTCTTCAGTCCGTCCAGCGCATCAGGCGGTAGAAGAGATTGGCCGGAAGCAGCCTCTTCAACAATATGCCCTGTTTAGCCGGAATCGTTACGGGATAATGTGGCTTCGGATTTTTCGAGTTCAATGCACGCGTCAATACTGCATAGACCGCCTCAGGGCCAAGTTTGTGGCGGTTGACCGGGCCTGAGCCTTCAAGGCGGGCAAGCTGTCTGCGGTATTCGACCGCATGGGGCGAGTTTTCCAGGTCGACATGTTCTTTGATCTTTGCCAGCGCGTTTGCCGTAAAGCGGCTGGTGATCGGTCCCGGCTCAATCAGGCTCACATGAATGCCGCTTCCCTGCAGTTCCATGCGCAGGGTGATACTCAAGCCTTCGAGCGCGAATTTCGACGCCGTGTAGGCGCCGCGATAGCGGTAGGGCAGGAGGCCGAGAATCGAGGAACATTGCACGATGCGGCCTTGGCCGCGCCGGCGCATGAAGGGAATGACCAGCCTGGTCAGCTCGTGCCAGCCAAAAACATTGGTCTCGAACTGGTCGCGCAGCGCCTGCGTCGACAGATCTTCTACTGCGCCCGGCTGCCCATAGGCACCGTTGTTGAACAGTGCATCGATCCTGCCTCCGCTGCGCTCGGCTACTGCACTCACCAGTGCCGAGATCGTCTCGGGCTGTGTGTAGTCCATCAGGAAAGCTTCGATGCCGTCTGCTTCAAGCGACGACAGATCCTCGACCTTGCGTACTGTGGCGAAGACACGCCAGCCGTCCGCTTTCAGGGCGCGCGCGCAATAGGCGCCGATGCCGGAAGAGCATCCGGTCACGACGATGGTGCGCTGATCGGCCATTCAATGATTCCTGTACAAAGTGGGACTCGTTTCCCATATTCGCGGGAAGGATACAATTGGGAAGCCGAATGCCGAAATTCCTGCGCACGCTCTATGATGTGGTCTACGATGCCATCTGCCACCTCATCGAGGACGATGGCTTTGCCATGGCAAGCCATGTGGCGCTTTCCACTCTGCTTGCGGTCTTTCCCTTCCTGATCTTCGGCACTGCGCTTGCCAATTTTCTTGGCGCCGACCAGTTTTCCACCACGGCCATCCATCTGATCTTCGATACCTGGCCGGAAGCCATCGCCAAGCCGCTGGCCGACCAGGTGGTGCAGGTGTTGACGATCCCTCGCGGCGGGCTGCTGACTATCTCTGTGCTTGCAGCTGCCTATTTCGCCTCGAACGGTGTCGAGGCGCTCAGAATCTCGTTGAATCGTGCCTATCGCGTGCAAGAGACACGGCCCTGGTACCTCACGCGCCTTGCCAGCCTTGGCTATGTCTTCATCGCTGTGATCATCTTTGCGGCCATCAGCATTCTGCTCGTGGCAGTTCCTGTTGGTCTTGACTATGCGCGCGACTGGCTGCTGCATAACGACACGCTCGAATGGCTTCCCGTCACGATCCGTCAATGGTTGCCCATTATCGTCGACACACTCGAAATTGTTTTCAGCTGGCGCATTTATGGCACGCTCGTCATGCTGACGATTGCCCTGCTTGTCGTCCATCTCTGGTTACCCGCCGGCAAGCGTCGCGTTTTCGACGTCGTTCCAGGCGTGTTTCTGACCTTGGTGCTCTGGCTCGTCGGCGCGCTGATCTTTGCCTATTATCTTGCGACCTTTGCCAATTACACGGCCACCTATGCCGGTCTGGCATCTGTCATGATCGTGCTGATCTTTCTCTACATGGTGGGTGTCATCTTCATCGTGGGCGCAGAGATCAATGCGGCGCTCATGAAGTTCCGGGTGCTGCGCAATTTCTCGCGAACTTTCTCGGTGGTCGGACGTGACCACGCCGCTGATTCAAAGTCCGACAAGACGGCGAATATTGGCAGCTGACAGCCCTTTGGCACGCAGCTCCGCAAGGCCGGTATCACCCTCGCTCTTGGAAAGCTTGCGGCCATCTGCATCCACGACGAGGCGATGATGATAGTAGACGGGCTGCGGCAGGTTGAGCAGGTTCTGCAGCAGCCTGTGCACCGAGGTGGCGTGGAAGAGGTCGAGACCGCGCACGACATGGGTTACGCCCTGCAGCGCATCATCGATGACGACGGAGAGATGATAGCTCGAGGGCGCATCCGAGCGTGAGAGAACGACGTCGCCCCAAGCGGCGGGCTCGGCCAGGATTTCGCCCTTTCGTTCATCTCCGGTCTCCGTCCAAAACAGCGGTTCGCCGATCAGATCCAGTGCCCTGTTCATGTTGAGCCGCCATGCATGTTTGAGACCGGAGACCAGCATCGTATCGCGTTCTTCGTCGCTGTGGTCGCGGTCGTCGGCTGGATAGTGCGGCGTGCCATCCGGATCGCGCGGCCAGGACTCACCCATTCTCTCATAGGCGGCGGCGCGTGTTTTGACCTCGCTGCGCGTCAGGAAGGAGGGATAGACCAGTCCGCGTTCGATCAGTGAATGAAGAGCTGCCTGGTATTCGGAGAAATGTTCCTGCTGGCGACGGACCGGCTGTTCCCATTCAATGCCCAGCCAGGCGAGATCGGCGTAGATGCCGGCCTCGAATTCGGGTGTGCAGCGCGTCAGATCGATGTCTTCGATACGCAGCAGCAGCCGTCCGTCTGCGGCCCTGGCCATGTCGTCGTTCAGGAAAGCCGACAGCGCGTGACCGAGATGCAGAGGCCCATTGGGGCTCGGGGCGAAACGGAAGACGGGTTTTTGACGCGGGGTCGTGATCATGCTTTCTTCTGGCACGGATTTGAAGCGATCGCGAGGCAAGGTGCGGATCATCAGCAATGAAAAGGATATTGACGAGGGGCTGGCCGCTCTTCTTGTTCTCGATCCACGGCTCGTGCCGATTGCCAGTGAGGCCGGCCCTGTCCCGCTGAGGCTGCGCGAGCCGGGCTTTGCCGGCCTTGCTCATATCATCGTTTCGCAGATGGTGTCGCGCGCCAGCGCCGAGGCGATCTGGCGGCGGATGCAGCCGGCGAGCGGACTGCTAAGCGCGGAATCTTACATATTGCTTCATCCCGATGCCTGGCGCGAGTTTGGGCTATCGCGCGCCAAGGCCGATACGTTGACGCGGATTGCGCAGGCGGTCGCATCCGGACGAATCAATTTGCAGACCCTGGTCCAGAAACCGGCTGGCGAAGCGCTCGCAGAACTGACGGCTCAGAAGGGAATCGGGCCATGGACGGCAGAGGTCTATCTGATGTTCTGCGGCGGCCATGTGGACGTATTTCCGGCGGGTGACGTGGCGCTTCAGGCAGCGGTCGCTGCGGCATTCGGTCTCGCTGAACGCCCGCAAGCCAAAGTACTTACAGGGCTTGCGGAAATCTGGTCACCCTGGCGCTCCGTCGCAGCCCGGCTTTTCTGGGCTTATTACGCCGCAAAAATGCGTCGCGACGTGCTGCCGATCGGCTAATGGACACCTTCCCTCAATTTGCCTTTATCCCCTGAATTTATTGGACTTCACAATCCTGTAACAACCGGCCTAATATACAGGTGCAGATGCCGAATCGATCCAGGAGGGCTCCTTGACGATTGCAGTCTCACCACAGGCCCTGCCAGCGCTCGTCCTGAACGCTGACTACCGGCCACTGAGTTATTACCCCTTGTCGCTCTGGTCCTGGCAGGACGCGATCAAGGCGGTATTTCTCGACCGTGTGAACATTATCGCGGAATATGAGCATGAGGTTTCCTCACCGAGCTTCTCGATGCGGCTGCCGAGTGTCGTGTGCCTAAAAACTTACGTTCAACCGTCCCGCAACCCCGCCTTCACCCGCTTCAACGTCTTCCTGCGCGACAGGTTCGAGTGCCAGTATTGCGGCGCTCACGACGATCTGACTTTCGACCACGTCATCCCGCGCGCTCATGGCGGCGAGACGACCTGGGAGAATGTCGTGGCGGCCTGTTCGCCCTGCAATCTGCGCAAGGGCAGCAAGCTTCCGAAGCAGGCAAGCATGTTCCCGGCGCAGAAGCCGTACCAGCCGACCGTGCAGGATCTGCACAATAACGGCCGGCTCTTCCCGCCGAACTATCTGCATGACAGCTGGCTCGACTACCTCTACTGGGATACCGAGCTACAGCCGTGATGCGTTGGTTCGAAGTCCTTGGTTTACGCAGTCGTTAGCTGCGCAGTTCTGGCGACATGCTTTAAGCGCTTAAGCAGTCTTCTTCACGCTCCAGAAGGCGAAGGCTGCGAGGATCAGGCTTGCGATCACATTCCAGCCCGCAAAGGATAGGCCGAGAACGCGCAGTGCTGCGTCCGTGCAGGACGGCCCCTTGATCGTGTTCAGCTCGCCCAGGAGATCGCCGGCATTGGTAGTCATGCTGCTTGCGGTGGTCGAGCAGGTGGCCGGACCTGCCCAGAAGTGCCATTCCACACCTGCGTGATAGACGCCCATGCCGGCGCCGACGAGCATGAGGATGCCAACGGCAAGAATGATGGCGCGCGTCATCCAGTTCGGCAGGCCGATGAGGGCGGCCACCGCGCCGACGATCGCGATCGGAATCCCATAATAATAGGGCTGGCGCTGCAGCAGGCAGAGCGCACAGGGAATATAGCCGCCGATATACTGGAAGCCGAGAGCCGTTCCGACGACCACTGCCATGGCAACGGCAAGCAGCAACGAGAGGGTGAAGCCCGGGCGGGCAAGCGGCGAGGTGGTGGCATTCATGGCGGAACTCCGCGAAGTTGGCTCAGTGGGCAAAGTATCGGTAGGCGATATATAGCACGATCACGACCGCCGCGCCGATACCGACGATCTGGCCGAGGCGCTTCTCGATGAAGTGGCGGATCGGCTCGCCGTAACGACGCAGCAGCCAGGCAAGGAACAGGAAGCGGGCACCGCGGGCGATGATCGCCGAAACGATGAAGAGCGGCAGGCTAACATGGATGACGCCTGATAGAATCGTGACGATCTTGATCGGTGGCAGATGCGCGAGACCCGAGGTGACGAGCAGCAGCAGGATCGTCTCGTAAGTGACGTAGGATTTCATCTGCTCGAATTGATCGAGCTTTCCATAGAATTCCAGAACCGGGCGTGCCACGGTTTCGTAGGCAAAATAGCCAAGCGCCCAGCCGGCGATGCCGCCCAGCACCGATGCGACAGTGGCGACGAGCGCATAGCGATAGGAGCGTTCGGGCTTGGCAAGCGCCATCGGCAGGAAGAGCACGTCAGCAGGAACCAGAAAGACGGAGCTTTCGACGAAGGCGATGACGGCGAGCCAGACTTCGGCTGATTTCTTCGAGGCCAGAGACATGGTCCAGTCGTAAAGTCTGCGGAGCATCCGTTCCCTTTCTCTGTTGCGACGCACAAAGCATTAGGGGGCGATCATGACGCTGTAAATGCTCGGGCTGTGGCTTCCCGGCATTCGCGCTGAAAATTTTCGTGATCTGATGCAGGCATTCCCTCCCAAGATCTTGCGGGATGGCAAAAGCGCCAAACTACGTCAGGCTGGGTTGTCGTTCGACGAATCCGGGCATGTCATGAAATTCAGGGTCATAGAGGGCGGGCTGAGTTCCGCAGGAGAGCGGGATAGGCAAGCGAGCGGTCGTGGGCCGGAGCGCGAGGATATCAGGCGCGAGGCGGCTCGTCGTTTGAGCGCCAGCGGCTATCACCGTTCCCGCATTATGGAAGCAGCCGGCGTGCCGATGCCGCCGGCGTTCCAATATTTCGCCATGCAGATCGGGTTCGCTGCAGATGCCATCTGCCGGCTCGATCCCATCCCGGCCGATTTTCGTTCTGATCTTTACTGGCCGAAGCTGGATGAAACTGCGACGGCGTGATCGGGTTTGCGCTCCGACCGCTTACGACAGGTCCATGGATTTTTCCCACTGCTGGCGCATGACGTTCATTTCGGTGCGCTTCTGCGCCATTTCGCTGACGATGGCGCGAAGGTTCGGGTGGCGAGACATGAACATGTTGAAGTCACGCCGTTCCAGCACTTCGAACTGGCAGAAATCGACGGCGGTGACATCGGCCGTACGGCGTCCGCCGCTGAGCAGCGCCATTTCGCCGAAGAAGGCACCGGGCTCAAGCCGCACCGCGCCGCTTGCCAAGCGCACCTCCACTGCGCCGGAGGAGATGAAATACATGCTGTCGCCGCGGTCGCCGCGGCGGATGACGCGTTCGCCGGGCGAGGCGAGTTTGGGGTTGAACAGCAAGAGCAGTTCCTCAAGCGCATCCTCGCCAACTTCGGAGAAAAGCGGGAAGGTCTCGACCAGTTGCTGGATCCGCAGATGATGCTGGCGTGCGCGCTCCTCGCCGAGCGCCCTGATCTTTTCCAATTCCCGTGCCAGGGCGTCCTGGTTTTTCCGGCCGTAGCTTTCATGTAGGCGCGGCCATTTCACCCTGATCTTGCGGTTCAGCTTCTCCGCCACGAAGATGACGAGCGGGTTCAGCGTGATGGAAAGGATTGCGGCGGCAAGAATCAGATCCTGTCCTTCATGCGGCAGGAGCCCGAGCGAAACGCCAAGGCCGGCAAGGATGAAGGAGAATTCGCCGATCTGGGCAAGGCCGCCGGCGGCCGTCAGGCCCATGCCGATCGGATAGCGCAACAGGACGACAATGCCAAAAGAGATGATTGCCTTACCGACAATGATCAGTGCCAAAGCACTGATCACAGCCAGAGGATGCTGCACAATGATCGACGGATCGAAGAGCATGCCGACGGAAACGAAAAACAGCACCGAGAAGGCATTCTGCAGCGGCAGGGAATCGGCGGCGGCGCGATGGCTGAGATGAGATTCGCTCATGACCACGCCAGCGAAGAAGGCGCCGAGCGCAAAGGAAACGCCAAAGATTGCCGCCGAGCCGAAGGCGATGCCGAGCGCGATGGCGAGCACGGTGAGCGTGAAGAGTTCACGCGAGCCGGTGCGGGCAATCAGCGTCAAAAGCCAGGGCACGATGCGCGGCCCAAGGAAGATCGCCATGGCGGCAAAGGCTGCGACTTTCAGCAAGGTGAGTGCGATGGTGACCGAAAGCGGCAGGTCGAGACCATGCGAGCCGACGTCGCTCGCATGGCCGCCCAGAAGTTCGGCGAGGGCCGGCAGCAGCACGAGCGCCAGAACCATCGCGAGATCCTCGACAATCAACCAGCCGACGGCCACGCGCCCGCCGGCAGTATTGACGAGGTTGCGCTCTTCCAGCGCTTTCAGGAGCACGACCGTGCTGGCAACCGAAAGGCTGAGGCCGAAGACGATGCCGGCGCCGAGGCTCCAGCCCCAGAGTTCGCCGAGGCCGACGCCGAGCAGGGTGGCAAACAGGATCTGGCCGATCGCGCCCGGCACGGCGATGCCGCGCACGGCCAAGAGATCGGATGCGGAGAAGTGTAGCCCGACGCCGAACATCAGGAGGATCACGCCCATTTCGGCAAGCTGGCTTGCAAGCTCCGTGTCGGCCACAAAGCCCGGTGTGAACGGTCCCATGAGAATGCCGGCGAAGAGATAGCCGACCAGTGGCGGCAGTCGCAGCCTGTCGGCGCAATAGCCAAGAACCGCCGCAAAGACGAAGCTTATGGCTACTGTCGCAATGAGTCCCGCTTCCTGATGCATCAGCCCTCTCAAAATGCCTGCGGCCGGCACTTTAGGATGAAGCGCCGGCAAAGTTAAAGAGTCGATTTGGATGGATTAGACCTAAATGGCCGGCTTTTTGAGCGGGACCACCAAGCTCCCGTGTCGTTGTCTATACATGACGACAAGGAGAAGAGATATGCGGAAGATCATCATCAACTGTGCAGTCGCTGCCCTTGCCCCTTGCCCCTTGCCCCTTGCCCCTTGCCCAGGGCTCGGCTGCAGCGCCTGCATTGGCAGGCAGCGTGACGGTCACACGCGAGCGTGCCCATGACGCTTATGACCGCTATGACCGTGACCGGCCCGGCGTTACCATCAGTGATCGTGGCATTTCGTTCGGCGCGGTGCGCGAACGGGATCGCTGGCGCGATCGGGACCGTGACCGCTGCGTCACCCGCAGCGTGACCCGTCAGACCGATGAAGGCACTGTCACAAAAACGGTCAGACGGTGTGATTGAACAGCAGGCTGAGAGGCCGGTACTCCACTCCGCCGGGACTTCAGCCGCCGAGGCTCATGCCCTCGCCCTTAGGGGCGTGGGCGAAGTCTAAAATCCATTTATTCAGAGATATTTGGTGCCCCATGCCGGGGTCGAACCAGCACTTCTTTCGAAACTCGATTTTGAGTCGAGCGCGTCTACCAATTCCGCCAATGGGGCAGCGAAATACGAGGCGGCTGTCTAACATGCGTTCGCCCGCGCGTGCAAGACGGCGGGCGAAGTTTTGGCGTTTAGAAATCGAGGTTTAGTGGGCAACTGCCTCACTCGGGGCGGTGAGGCTGGATTTCTTCAGCGTAATCGCCAGGACCGAGGCCAGCAGGCAGAAGGCGCCGGCAATGAAGAAGGCCGGCAGGTAGCTTTCCAGCGCCGTGCGCGACAGGCCTGCGCCGTAAGCCGCGGTAGCAGCACCAAGCTGGTGCCCGGCGAAGACCCAGCCGAAGACGAGGCCGGCTTTTTCACGGCCGAAGCGGTCGGCGGCGATCTTGACGGTCGGTGGTACGGTGGCGATCCAGTCCAAGCCGTAGAAGACGGCGAAGATGGACAGGCCGTAGAAGCTGAAATCGCTGAAAGGCAGGAAGAGCAGCGAGAGGCCGCGCAGGCCATAATACCAGAAGAGCAGCCAGCGATTGTCGAAGCGGTCGGAAAGCCAGCCGGAGCCGATCGTGCCGAAGAAATCGAAGATGCCCATGACGGCGAGAACGCTGGCGGCTGCGACAGGCATGATGCCGAAATCGCCGCAGAGTGTGACGAAATGCGTCTGGATAAGGCCGTTGGTGCTGAGCCCGCAGATGAAGAAGGTGGCAAACAGGATCCAGAAGGTCGAGGTCGTCGAAATGTCCCTGAGAACCGTGATCGGCGTTGCAAGTGCTGCGGCGAGCGTGCCTCGGGCCGGGGCCGGCGCAACCTGGGTTTCGCCGACCGAGGGCAGGTTTACGTCCGAGGGGCGGTCACGCATGAAGAGCAGCACGAGAAGAGCGGCGACCATGATCATGGCGCAGACGAAGAAGACGGTGGCGCGCCAGCCGTAGCGTTCGGTCAATTCCGCCATCAGCGGCAGGAAAACGAGCTGGCCGGTTGCCGAGCTTGCCGAAAGCATGCCGACGACAAGGCCGCGATGCTTGACGAACCAGCGTGTGGAAACCGTGGCTGCCAGCACCATGGCCGTGAGCCCGGTGCCGAAGCCGACGACGATGCCCCAGAGCGCCAGCAGATGCCAAAGCTTGGTCATGAATAGCGAGCCGATGAAGCCCGCGCCGATCAGGGCCAGTGCAAAGACGATGACCTTGCGGACGCCGAAATAGTTCATGAAGGCGGCTGCGAAGGGACCCATCAGGCCAAAGAGGATCAGGCGGATGGCAAGGGCGGAGGAGATCTGCGAGGTTTCCCACCCGAACTCATCCTGCAGCGGCTTGATGAGCACGCCCGGCGCGCCCATTGCGCCGGCGGTCACCAGCATCGTCAGGAAGGTGGCGGCGACGACCACCCATCCATAGTGAATGTTTCGCCGGGCAAGGGATGATGCAAGGACTGCAGAGACCATGGGCAAATTCCGTTTGTGACGTGAGGACCATATACAAGACCGCTTTACATGACGGCCATCATATTTGTTGCGTATTGATGATGGACATCATATAAATTGTCAAGCGACCATTTCCGGAGACAAAAAATGCGGGTCAGCCGCGAGAAATTTGCAGAAAACCGCGAGAAGATTCTGACGGCGGCCAGCGTGCTCTTCCGCGAGAATGGGTTCGACGGCGTCGGCGTCGCCGACATCATGAAGGCTGCAGGCCTTACGCATGGCGGTTTTTACGGCCATTTCGAATCGAAGGACGACCTTGCTCTGGAGGTCAGCCGCAAGCTGATCGAGCGTGTGGAAGAACGTTGGCGTGAGCTGATCGCCGCTGAACCAGACAAGCCGCTTCAGGCGCTGCTCGATCATTACATCCATTGGCGCACCGTCGACGATCCCGGTGGAAGCTGCGTGTTCGCCTCGTTGATCCAGGAAGTCAGTCGCAGCGAAGGTGCGGTTCGTGCAACCTTCAGCGAGGGGTTGTCCACGCTGGTCGATGTACTGAAGGAGGTGGTGTCGGGTGCGACGGAGGAAGAGCGCCGCGCCAATGCGACGACGACGCTTTCATCGATGATGGGGGCCGTCATTCTTGCCCGTGCGGTCGAGGATCGGGCGCTTGCCGAGCAGTTTCTGGTCACGATGCGCCGCAAGCTCGACCCGGCGCAGTAATCCCAAAGCATTCACGCATGCAAAACCGCTACGGGCTTTTACTGGAACTGCTTTAGTCTCGGAAGGCGATCATCGCATGGCCTTCGACGATTTCGGTGAAGGTGCCGTCCGGCGACAGAGCGGTGAGCTCGCTGCGGAAGGCTGCCTCGAATTCCTCTGTCTTGTCGCCTAGCGCCTGTGGAGAGGTGACGGACATGGAAAAGGCGCGGCCGATGATATCCTCCGTCCCGATTACCCGTTCGTTGACGATGCCGATGCGTTCGAGGCTGCGGAAGGGGGAGCGCAGCAGAACCGCCTCATGCGGTCCGAATTCCTGCGCGCGGCGTAGTTTACGCTCGGCGCTTTTTTCCGGCGAATAGGTCTCCGACAGCTGATGCAGCACGTCACGCCAATCCGGTGTCGCTGCGATATGCCTGTCGGAGAAGAGAACGACAGCTCCGCCGGGATCGACGAGCTTGTCGAGTGCCGCAAGCGTCGCCGGGCGGTCCATCCAATGGAAGGAGCGGCCTAGGACAGCAAGTTTCAGCGGCGCCAGATCCGGGTTGAGATCGTAAGAGGAGCCCTGGATGAGCCTTATGTTCACGGCGGCTTCGGCTGCATTTTCGCGCGCGGCATCCAGCATTTCCGGCTCGGGATCGACCCCGATCACATCGGCGCCGGCGAGGCGTGCGAAGGCGACGCCGAGCGGTCCTGGTCCGCAGCCGAGATCGAGCACACGATCGCCGGCTTTCAGGCCGGTGCGTTCGGCGACGCGTTCGATCAGCCTGTCCGGATAGGGGACACGGAAGCGGTTGTAGTAGACGGCAGTGGTACGAAAGCGGCGAGCTTCGAAAGGAACGATAGTCATGCGAACGGTCCTCTGTTTGCCGCAAACCGCTAAGGCTCGACTGTGACCGGCTTGTGATGGTTTCTTGGATCGCGCATGCGCGGCCTCGAAAGAGGCGACGTTTTCGGCCACCCAGCGCCAGAGCGGCATGATCTGCTTCAATAGGTCGCGGCCGAACTCACACAGCGGGCACCCGCCTGGAAGTCCTGATATCGGGAAAGGAATGGGCGCCCCTCCACATTGGCGGAGGGAGGCTGTCACTCAGCGGCTTATTTGAAGCCGGCGACGTTGTGCGGGATGTAGGGTGCTTCGAGTGCGGCGATATCATCGGCGCTGAGTTTCACCGTCAGCGCGCCGACGGCGTCCGTCAGGTGTTGCGCCTTGGAAGCGCCGATGATCGGGGCAGTAACGGCGCTCTTCTGCAGGATCCAGGCGGTGGCGACCTGCGCACGGGAAACGCCATGGGCCTTGGCGATTTCGGCAACCTTCTCGACGATCTTGCGATCGGCATCTTCGGCCTGCTTATAAAGCGTCTTACCGAATTCATCGGTCTCACTGCGGTTGGTCTTCTCATCCCAGTCACGGGTCAGGCGGCCGCGGGCAAGCGGGCTCCAGGGAATGACGGCGATCTTCTGGTCCTCGCAGAAAGGCAGCATTTCGCGCTCTTCCTCGCGGTAGAGCAGGTTTACGTGGTCCTGCATGCTGACGAATTCCGTCCAGCCATTGAGGCGCGAGGTGTAGAGCGCCTTGGCGAATTGCCAGGAATACATGGAGGAAGCGCCGATATAACGCGCCTTGCCTGATTTCACGACATCATGGAGAGCTTCCAGCGTTTCCTCGATCGGTGTCGTATAGTCCCAGCGGTGGATCTGGTAGAGGTCGACGTAATCAGTGCCGAGGCGGCGCAGGCTGTTGTCTATTTCGTCGAAGATCGCCTTGCGCGACAGGCCGGCGCCATTCGGCCCGGGCCGCATGCGGTTGAAGACCTTGGTCGCGAGTACGATATCCTCGCGCTTGGTGAAATCCTTGATGGCGCGGCCGACGATCTCCTCGGAGGAACCATTGGAATAGGTGTTGGCCGTATCGAGGAAATTGATGCCGAGATCGATCGCCTGTTTGAGGAGCGCGCGGCTTTCCTCTTCCGGCAGGCTCCAGGCGTGATTTCCGCGGTTGGGATCGCCATATGTCATGCAGCCAAGGCAAATCTTCGAGACTTCGAGACCGGTCTTCCCGAGTTTTACATATTCCATGAAAGTGCTCCGTGATGAATTTCAGCGACTCCCCGGGCGCATACATATGATGTAGCGCGGAAATCACCGAAGTCTCCGCAAGCCTAACGGAGAATGTGTTCTGCAGTCAGCGCAATAATGCGTGATGCGTGCCGGGACTGTCGCCTCATCATTGGGGCTTACACCGCTTGCGCATCCGCGGAGCAAGGTGTTAGCTGGTGCAGCATTTTACCGGATCATGCCCATGAAACTGCCGCCCGGCGATCGATATGACACGCTCTACCGCGATTTCTCCTGGCAGATATCAGAGGATTTCAATATCGGCCGCGCCGTCTGCGACGATTGGGCCGCGCGTGATCCTGATCGCGTCTGTCTCGAACATTTCAGTCCCGACAGCCACCATCTGTCGTTGACCTATGGCGAGCTTGCCGCCCGCTCCTCATCCTTCGCCAATGCGCTTTCAGCACTTGGTATCGGTAAGGGCGATCGTGTGGCGCTGCTCCTGCCGCAATCCTTCGAGACGGTCATTTCGCATGTGGCGATCTACAAGATGGGCGCGGTCGCGCTGCCGCTCGCGTTGCTTTTCGGGGTCGAGGCGCTGGAGTACCGGCTGAAGACTGCGGGTGCGACGGCTGTCGTCACCAATGGTTTCGGGCTTGCGCGCATCAACCAGATCCGCGACCGACTGCCTGACGTCAAACATGTCATCAGCGTCGATGGGGCCTCCGCAAGCACGCTCGGCTTTGCCGATCTGGTTTCCGCACATTCTTCCACTTTCGAAATTGCGCAGTCAGGCCCGGACGAGCCAGCGCTGATGATCTTCACGTCGGGCACGACGGGGCCGCCGAAGGGCGCGCTGCATGGCCACCGGGTTCTCGCCGGTCATATTCCCGGCATGCAGTTTGCCCATGAGGGTTTCCCGCAGGCGGGAGACAAGGTCTGGACGCCGTCCGACTGGGCATGGGCCGGCGGGCTGCTCAATGCGCTGCTGCCGAGCCTGCTGCTCGGCGTGCCTGTTGTTTCCTCGCCAGCACAGAAATTCGATGCGGACATGGCCTATCGCATCATGGCCGAGATGAGGGTGCGTAATGCCTTCATTCCGCCGACGGCGCTCCGGCTCCTGAAATCCGTCGAGGAGCCGCGCTCGAAATACGATCTCGTGCTGCGCACCATCGGTTCGGCAGGTGAATCCCTAGGGCGCGAAACCTACGAGTGGGTGCGCCGTACGCTCGGCATTACCGTCAATGAATTTTACGGGCAGACGGAGTGCAATTTCGTGCTGTCTTCGAGCGCTGCCTTCGGGGTGACGAAGGCCGGTGCAATCGGGCGCGCTTCGCCCGGCCACAGGGTGGCGATCATCAGCGATGAGGGCGACGAGCTGCCGGTCGGCGAGCAGGGGCAGATCGCTATCGCCAGCCCCGATCCGGTAATGTTCCTCGGCTACTGGAACGACCCCGAGGCGACCAGCAGGAAGTACGCCAAGGGATGGATGCTGACTGGTGATATCGGCCGGCAGGATGCGGAGGGCTACGTTACCTTTGCCGGTCGTGACGACGACGTGATCACCTCGTCCGGCTACCGCATAGGGCCGGCGGAGATCGAGGACTGTCTCATAGGCCATCCGGCCGTCCAGCTTGCCGCTGCCGTCGGCAAGCCCGATGCGCTGCGTACGGAGATCGTCAAGGCCTATATCGTGCTTTCGCCGGGCTACAGCCCGAGTGCGGAGCTGGCAGCGGAAATCCGGGACTGGGTGAAAACCCGGCTTTCGATGCACGAATATCCGCGCGAGGTGGAATTCGTCGATGCGCTGCCGCTGACAACCACAGGCAAGGTCATCCGCCGGCTGTTGCGGGAGAAGGCTGCGGCGGAAGCTGAAAACTAACCCCGGCCGGCAAGCGACATGATCTTCTCACGGAGCATCTTCGCCATGTTGCGGGTACTGCGGTACATGTGAAGCTGGGCCGCGACCTGTCGCATGTCGCGGTCGCCGTTCTGGGTGAGGCCGATCACCAACGTGCCCATCTCCTCGCGTTCCTGCCAGAAGCGGCTCATGATCGGATGATCGGAGACGGCGCAGGAATCCGAGCGCAGGACATTGGCATCGTCGAGATGCCATTCGGTCAATTCGCTCATCAACAGCTTGCCCGGCGAATAGCGGGAGTAGTTTTCGTCATAAGCGGTCTTCCAGGTGTAGGCCTCGCCGCCCATCATCAGCACGACCACGGCGGCGATCGCCTTGCCGTTAATGTCGATCGTGTGGATGCGCACGGCATCGACTTCCGCCAGATTGGAGACGGCCTCGCGGGCGAAGGCGGTGTGATAGCGGTCGGTCACCAGCGCGCTGCGGCGCTTGCCTTTCCAGCCGCCGGCCTCCAACGCCAGGAATTCCTCGAAGCGCATGTGAATCTCCCGCGGTTGGCGGGCAACGGTGTGAACGACCGTGCCAAGCTCATCGAGCAGCCGCCACTGGCGGCGCATCTCGCGCTGGTGAGAGGAGGATACGGTCCGGCCGAGATAGACCATGGCGTCGTCATCGCTCTGCAGCATCGGCCGCTCATAGGGATTGGCGACGGTCAGCGGCAGATTGCGGCTGAGCGCCACGGCCTTTGCCATGCGCACGAAGATGCCGTTCAGCCGAACGTCCGGCAGCACCAGCGTACCCGGCAAGCCGAGGTCCGGCGTGATCAGGCCTTCGAAGAGGTTGTCCAGCGTCTCCGCCGCATCCTCGGCGTCGACCAAGGGGGTGCCGAGCGGACCGAAGCTGTTTGCCCAGCCGCGGATGATCGACGGGCCGACGGCGAAACCCGGTTTGTCGACAGAGAAGGGCATGAGCAGGCGCATGCGGCTGCGATGTTCATTCTCGTCGCGGATGATCGCGAAATTGACCTGCCGGTCTTCCAGCCGCGGCATAGCAGGCGCCAGGAAACGGCCGCTGAAGAAGACATTCGGCTCCATCGCGCGGTTGGAGAGGAAGTCCAATTCTTCCTGCAGATCGTAACCCAGCTTACCGGGGTAAAGGCAGAGCTCGCGCCCCAGCCGGCCGATTTCGATCCGTGCTTCAGCCTGCGGGGCTTCGAACTTGAGCGCGGCAAGATCGTGAACCATGCGGTTCGCGTTGCTGTCGGTGCTCTCGGTGATGGGTGGTATGCGCACCATCTATCGGGCTCTCATTTCTGGCGTTGCAGCGGAAGGGGTTGCGAAGGCGAAAAGCGTAAAGCCGAGTGCTCGGCGCACGAAGACATGCAGCAGGATCGCTTCCACGGCCATGGCGGAGGCCGTGGCGATCGCCGTGCCGACGATGCCGTAGTGCGGGATCAGCAGGATATTGAGGCCGACATTGGCGGCGAGCGCTCCAGCATAAAGGGCGACGCAGAGGTTCTGCTTGCCTGCCATCATCAGCAGCGTCTCGGCGGGACCGACCAGCGCCTTGGTGAGGATACCGGCCAGCAGGATCGCCATCAGCATATAACCGGCCGTGAATGCGTCGCCGAAAAGCGACAGCAGTAGATGCCCGGCCGCCAGGACCGCGAGACCGACGGCGAGGGCAGGCCAGAAGGTCCAGCGGGCAGCATCGATAGCCGCAGCCGCGAGATCAGCGCGGTTGCCTTCGGCAATAATCGAGGAGAAGCGCGGGCCGGAGGCGGCTTTCACCGAGAAATTGATGAAATGCACCAGAGCCATGGTCTTGGCCGCTGCAAAGTAGATCGCGACGTCATGCGGCTCCAGGAAGATGCCGACGATCACGACATCGGAATTGGTCAGCAGGAAGCTCACGCCCTCGATCAGGAAGATCGGGAAGGCAACGCTCAGCCACTCCACGAAATCCACCTTGCGGGGGCCGACATCGTAGTGCTTGCGCATCCGATAGAGGGTGGCGGCATATTGGCCGAGTGCTGTGACGAAGGTTGCCGCGAGCGCCGCCTGCATGGCGGTGACCGCCGTGTGCGGTGCGCCGAAGAAGATCGCAGTCAGCATGAAAAGGATGATGAGGATCGGCCTGACAATATAGACCGGGCTGAGCGCCATGACGGGCCAATGATTGGCCCGCGACGTGCCTTCAAGGATGTCGCCGAGCGCGATCATCGGCATGGCCATGAGGCCGAGGAAGATCGGCACCAGATAATAGCTCTCGATCCTGTCGCCGAGGAAATGCAGGCCGAACATGCCGGCGATGAGAACGGTCGTGCCCGAGAGCAGCGCGAAAACGCGCGCGGTGCCGGTCAGGCCGCGGATTTCGGCGAAGGCGCCGGCAGCGCGATACTGCGGCAGGAAGCGGACGATCGCGGTGTGGAAACCGAGGCAGGAAAGATCGCCGCAGAGGACGACCAGCACCCAGACGAAAACGAAGATGCCGTATTCATATTCGCCCATCAGCCGGGCGAGCACGATCTGCGACAGGAAGGCGAGAGCGGCGCTCAGGATGCGGATCGAAAAAGCGATCAACGCCATGCGCTGTGCGGCTGCCTTGTCGCCCCGTTCGGTCAGCACGGCGGCGAGCATGCGCAGCACGCGGCCGGCGATCGGCCGCAGCCCCGCGGGCAGCATTTTTTCCGCTGTTTCTATGACCGCCATTTTAACACGCAAAACTCTAGGGGCAGGGCATTCGCACCGGCAAGTCTTGCCAGATCAGAGTTAAGAAACGGTATGCCCAACGAGGCGGCATTGCCTGCCACGGTGATCCATAATTGGGCGGAAATACCAAGAAAAATGGCGCCCGAAGGCGCCATTCTCAGACCTGTTCGAAAGCACCGTGGCAGTGCTTGTATTTCTTGCCCGAGCCGCAGGGGCAGGCCTCGTTGCGGCCGACCTTGCCCCAGGTCGCAGGATCGTCGGGGTTGCGGTTTTCCGGCGGGACGGTGACTTCAAGCGCCTGATAGGTCGTGTTCGTAAATTCATCCTCGCCGGTCGTCGGGTCGAGGTGATGGGCCTGCATGATCGGCGGCTCCGGCTGCGGCGGAGCCTGCTGGACGAGTTCAACGCGCATCAGCTGTGCGGTGACGGCCTGGCGCAGATTGTTGAGCAATGCCTGGAAGAGTTCGAAGGCTTCCGACTTGTATTCCTGCAGCGGATCACGCTGGGCGTAACCGCGGAAGCCGATGACGGAACGCAGATGGTCGAGGTTGACGATGTGCTCGCGCCACAGATGATCGAGCGTCTGCATGACGACCTGGCGCTCGACATAGTGCATGATATCGGGGCCGAAGCGCTCGACCTTCTCGTTGAAGGCGGCGTTGGTGGCTTCCGTCAGGCGTTCGCGGATATCGTCTTCGCCAATGCCTTCCTCCTTCACCCAGTCCTCGATCGGTAGATCAAGGTTGAGGATGTTGGCGGCCTGTGTCTTCAGGCCGACGGCATCCCACTGCTCGGCGTAAGCGCGTTCCGGAATGTGGGTCGTGACCAGATCGTCGACCACTTCGCGACGCATGTCCGATACGGTCTCGGAAATGTTCGGCGCTTCCATCATCTCGACGCGCTGTTCGAAGATGACTTTGCGCTGGTCGTTCAGAACGTCGTCGTACTTCAGAAGGTTCTTGCGGATGTCGAAGTTGCGAGCTTCGACCTTCTTCTGCGCGCGTTCCAGAGCCTTGTTGATCCAGGGATGGACGATCGCCTCGCCCTCCTTGAGGCCCAGCTTCTGCAGCATGCTGTCCATGCGGTCGGAGCCGAAGATGCGCATCAGGTCGTCCTGAAGCGACAGGTAGAACTTGGAGCGGCCGGGGTCACCCTGACGGCCGGAACGGCCGCGCAGCTGGTTGTCGATGCGGCGGCTTTCATGGCGCTCAGTGGCGACAACGTAGAGACCGCCTGCCGCAAGCGCCYTTTCCTTGAGCGCCCTGATTTCTTCGCGGATCGCCGCGACCTTTGCGTCGCGCTCCGGGCCTGGCTCGACTTCGGCAAGCTCATGGTCGATGCGCATGTCGAGGTTGCCGCCGAGCTGGATGTCGGTACCGCGGCCGGCCATGTTGGTGGCGATCGTCACGGCGCCCGGCACACCAGCCTGGGAAACGATATAGGCTTCCTGCTCGTGATAGCGGGCGTTCAGAACCTGGAAGTTGGAGAAGCCCTGCTTGCGCATCAGCTCGGCCAGAGACTCCGACTTCTCGATCGAGGTCGTGCCGACGAGCACCGGCTGGCCGCGCTTGTGGGCGTCCAGGATCTCGGTGATGATCGCCTTGTACTTCTCCTCGACGGTCCGGTAGACCTCGTCGTCTTCGTCGATACGCAGGATCGGCAGGTTGGTCGGCACCTCGAGAACGTCGAGATTGTAGATGTTGCCGAATTCTTCCGCTTCCGTCTGGGCCGTGCCGGTCATGCCGGCAAGCTTGTTGTACATACGGAAGTAGTTCTGGAAGGTGATCGAGGCCAGCGTCTGGTTTTCCGGCTGGATCTGCACCTTTTCCTTGGCTTCCAGCGCCTGGTGCTGACCTTCCGAGTAGCGGCGGCCTGGCATCATGCGGCCGGTGAATTCGTCGATGATGACGATTTCGCCGTTGCGGACGATGTAGTCCTTGTCGCGCTGGAACAGCTTGTGGGCCTTCAGCGCGTTATTGATGTGGTGAACGATTGCGACATTCTCGATGTCATAGAGCGATGCGCCCTTCAAGAGGTCAGCCTGCTTCAGCAGGTTTTCCAGCTTCTCGGTGCCGATTTCGGAGAAGTTCGCCGAACGTTGCTTTTCATCGATCTCGTAATCTTCCGGCGTCAGCAGCGGAATGTAGGTGTCGATGGTGTTGTAAAGGTCGGAGCGGTCGTCGAGCGGGCCGGAGATGATGAGCGGCGTGCGGGCTTCATCGACGAGGATCGAGTCCACTTCGTCGACAATCGCGAAATTGTGGCCGCGCTGGACCATCTGGTTCGTCTCGTACTTCATATTATCGCGCAGATAATCGAAGCCGAGTTCGTTGTTGGTCGCGTAGGTGATGTCGCAGGCATAGGCGTCGCGGCGCTCCTCGTCGGAAAGGCCGTGGACGATGACGCCCGTGGTCAGGCCGAGGAAGCCGTAAAGACGGCCCATGGTCGCCGCGTCACGCTGAGCGAGGTAGTCGTTGACGGTGACGACATGCACGCCCTTGCCGGCAAGCGCGTTCAGATAGACCGGCAGGGTCGCGACCAGCGTCTTGCCTTCGCCGGTCTTCATTTCGGCGATGGCGTTGGAATGCAGGATCATGCCGCCGACGAGCTGTACGTCAAAAGGTCGCATGCCGAGGACGCGGCGGGAGGCTTCGCGCACGACCGCGAAGGCCGGGATCAGGATATCGTCCAGCGTTTTGCCTTCTGCGAGGAGCGCGCGGAACTCCACCGTCTTCGCGGCAAGCTGCTCGTCCGTCAGCGCCTTGGTCTTCTCTTCAATAGAGTTGATTGCGGCGACGTTCGGCTGGAAGGACCGCACGCGGCGATCGTTGGCTGAGCCAAATAACTTGCGGGCAATACCGCCAAAGCTGACCATATGACTGGTCCTTTCTGAATATTCTTCCCCGACGTTTCTTATTCGCTGCCCAGCCGAAAAACAGGCGCACGCTTGAAAACGCCAGGAAACTGTTCTGGACGCGAGGTTGCGTGACAGATAAGAGGGGGGGCAAATGATGTCAACGGATTTGGCTGATATAGAAAGGCCACATTCCGGTGTTGAAGGCTGTTTTCGGGCTGGATTCACGAAAGCTGAAGCCGGCGGGTATAATTGTGAAGGGTTATTTGATGTTGAGCACCAACAAACTTGCTGCGCTGGCGTTTACGGCCTTCGTCGCCTTCCAGGCTCCGGCCTATGCCGATGATGCCGTCGTCGCCAAGGTCGGCAATCTGGAAATCCACCAGTCGGAACTCGATCTGGCTGTGGCCAATCTCGACCCGCAGCTTGCGCAGCTCCCTGACGACCAGAAGAAGGTAGCCGCCCTCTCTGCCGCCATCGATGTGAAGCTGCTTGCTGCCGATGCCACCGCCGAGAAGCTCGACCAGTCGGACGACTTCAAGAAGCGCATGCAGTACCTCACCGACCGCGAGCTTCATAACGCCTACTTCAAGAAGCATGTGGTCGATACTGTTACGGATGCCGATGTAAAGGCTCGCTACGACAAGGAAGTCTCTGCCCTGCCGAAGCAGGAAGAGGTTCACGCCCGCCACATCCTCGTCAAGACCGAGGACGAAGCCAAGGACGTCATCAAGCAGCTCGACGCCGGCAAGGACTTTGCTGCGCTCGCCAAGGAAAAGTCCACCGATCCGAACAAGGATGACGGCGGCGACCTCGGCTATTTCAGCCGTGGCCGCATGGTCAAGGAATTCGAGGATGCAGCCTTCGCGCTCGACAAGGGTACCTATTCCAAGACCCCGGTAAAGACCGATTTCGGTTATCACGTTATTTTGGTCGAAGATAAGCGCGACGCGCCGCCGCCGCCGTTCGACCAGGTCAAGGATCAGGTTCGTCAGCTCGTCATGCGCGACAAATATCTTGCGCTGCTGAACCAGGCGAAGGCTTCGTCCAAGGTCGAGATCACGGACGAAACGCTCCGCAAGGGTTACGAAGACGCCAACAAGCAGCCTGACCCGGGCGCCGCGCCGGCGCCTGCGCCGCAGCAGTAATCATCAGCATTGGGGCCCGGTTTTTCCGGGCCCTTCACTATCATCGTTTGTTGTCGCATTTCCACAGGGCGAGCCGTTTACCATTTCGCTGGAAGTGCTCATTGGCAGGTCAAATTCCATGTCCGCTACCGTTTCTCCGCTTGCCCCGAAAACCTTTGCTTCGCTGCCCGCACTTCGCGGCGTGCGCATGGCGACCGCTTCCGCGGGCATCAAGTACAAGAACCGGACGGACGTGCTGATGATGGTATTCGACGCCCCGGCTGCCGTTGCCGGCGTCTTCACCAAGTCGAAGTGCCCCTCGGCACCCGTCGATTTTTGCCGGACCAACCTGCCGCACGGCACGGCACGCGCCGTCGTCGTCAATTCCGGCAATGCCAATGCCTTCACCGGCCTGAAGGGCCGCGCTGCGACCGAGCTCACCGCAAAGTCGGCCGCCGCTGCCGTCGGCTGCGGCGAAAATGAAATCTTCCTTGCGTCGACCGGCGTCATCGGCGAACCGCTCGACGCCACCAAATTTGCCGGTGTGCTCGACAAGATGCATGCCGATGCGACAGGCGATTTCTGGTTCGAAGCTGCCAAGGCCATCATGACCACCGACACCTATCCGAAGGTTGCTACCCGCAATGCCGAAATCGGTGGCGTGAAGGTGACGATCAACGGAATCGCCAAGGGGGCCGGCATGATCGCGCCCGATATGGCGACCATGCTTTCCTTCGTCGTCACGGATGCCGATATCGCGTCTTCCGCCCTGCAGTCTCTGCTGTCTGCCGGTGTCGAGCCGAGCTTCAACTCCATGACCGTCGACAGCGACACCTCGACCTCGGATACGCTGATGCTGTTTGCGACAGGTGCCGCAGCAACCGACAGACAGGCTCGCATCACGAGTGCGGACGATCCGCAGCTCGGCGCATTCCGCGCAGCCCTCAACGAACTCCTCAAGGATCTGGCGATCCAGGTCGCCCGCGACGGCGAGGGCGCCACGAAGATGCTCGAAATCACCGTGACCGGTGCCGAGAGCGATGCCGCTGCCAAGACGATCGCCCTTTCCATCGCCAATTCGCCGCTGGTCAAGACGGCGGCCGCAGGCGAGGATGCCAATTGGGGCCGTATTGTCATGGCCGTCGGCAAGGCCGGTGAAATGGCCGATCGCGACCGGCTCGCCATCTGGTTCGGCGATGTGCGCGTTGCCGTCAATGGCGAGCGCGATCCTTCCTATTCCGAGGATGCGGCCTCCGCCGTGATGAAGAAGCAGGATATTCCTGTCAAAGTTGATATTGGCCTCGGCTCCGGCAAGGCTACGGTCTGGACCTGCGACCTCACCAAGGAATATGTTGCGATCAATGGCGACTACCGGAGCTGATCGTTCGTTGATGCAGGCATCCCTTCCGAAGCAGAACCTGCCGCTGGTCCGGCGGCTGGAAGCCGTGGGCTTTCGCGCCTGGCCGGCCGCGTCCGTACAATATGACGGAAGCTGGCAGGTTCGCCTGACGGCGGGCCATCCCTCCAACCGCCTGAACTCCATTGTGCCGCTCGATCCCTCCGACCATCGCGATGTCGAGATCAGGCTGGAGAAGGCAAGCCGCAAATTCGAGGCCTATGGCCGTCCTGCCGTCGTGCGTGAGACGCCGCTTGCCTCGCCTGTTCTGATCGACCTGATCAGGGAACAGGGATGGAAGCGTTTCGATGAGACGGCCGTCATGGTCTGCGATCTCTCGCAGGCCGATCTGCCCGATACGCTCGATCATCTTCCGACCCACGATGTCGGCCGGTTCGTCGATGCCAATCTCACCGTCGATCAGGCGCAGCTTTCTCTGAAACCGGCGCTTGCCGAGATCATCTCGGCAATCAAGCCGCCATCCGGCCTTTTCATGATCGAGGATACCGTCCACGGCTCGCTGGCAACGGTCCTTTGCGTGCAGGACAACGATCTTGCGGGCATCATGTCGCTTTCGGTCGCTGACAGCCATCGCCGCAAGGGGCTCGGCATCGAGATCCTGACTTCGGCACTGCGCTGGGCGCGGATGCGCAGCGCCCGTACCGCCTGGCTGCAGGTGAAGCTCTCCAACGCACCGGCGATTGCTCTTTATGAGCGTCTCGGCTTCCGTGATGCCTATCACTATTGCTATTGGCAGGAGCGCTGCGAATGAGCGAAGCCGGAAGGAAGCTGCTCCTGGTCGCAGCCTGTGCGCTGATCGATGCGGACGGGCGTATCCTTCTGGCACAGAGGCCGGAAGGCAAGTCTCTTGCCGGCCTGTGGGAATTCCCCGGCGGTAAGGTCGAACCCGGCGAGACGCCGGAGGAAACGCTGGTGCGTGAGCTGAACGAAGAGCTCGGTATTTCGACGAAGGTGGCGTGTCTTGCGCCGCTGACCTTCGCCAGCCACAGCTATGATACGTTCCACCTGCTGATGCCGCTTTATGTCTGCCGCCGCTATGAAGGCATTCCGCATGGCCGTGAAGGCCAGGCAATCAAATGGGTGCGCCCGCAGGCGCTGCGCGATTATCCGATGCCGCCGGCCGACGAGCCGCTCATCCCTGTACTGCAGGATCTACTTTAGCCTTTGCTGATTATTGAGGCGAAACGTTGATTTCGCCTGTGGATATTAATCGATCATTTAGCACCTTCTGGCAATGATCGGCCTCACTCAAGCAACTGGCGTGTGTGTATTTAAGGGCTTGACGTCATGGACGACGATTTCTGGAAAGCTGTGCGCGAAAAGGAACGTGCTTCTTCGTCTGCTTCACGCAGGACGGGGGCGCTCAATATTGCCCTTCTCTTCGGTACGGCCGTAGTGGCGCTGACCCTTATCCTGACGCCAATGCTGGCGGATTCTTCCAAGAAGAGCGTGCTCGCCAGCGCGCCGGCGGATTTCGACACGATCACCACCGGCTCCATCCCGAAGACCGAGAATGGCCCGAAGAGCGAGAACGGCAAGCGCTATACAATCCGCCGCAGCGTGCTCCAGGATACGCCTGGTTCGGTCTGTGTCGTCCAGGGCTACGGCGTCGGCGCCGGCTGCTGAGGAAATGAAGCTCCCGTCCCAGGGGGCCATGAATTTCATTGCTGTTTTGCGCGCAGAAGGGTTGGGTTGATGAATTTGCTGAAGAAATTTCTGGCAGACAGAAGCGGTGCGACGGCGATCGAATATGGATTGATTGCAGCGCTGATGGCGGTTGCCCTCATTGGGGGCCTGGGTGTGTTTACCAATGGCCTGCGCGGCGTGTTCAACACCGTCGAGAATAACCTGACGATCAACTGAGCTATGCGTTAGGCCTCACTGCTTGAGCTTCTGCTCTTCCACCTTCAGTGCGTCAGCAAGCCGCGCCTTGGCCGTTCCTGGCTTCAGCGGCTGCTGCTGGCTTTCATGCGGTGCCCATCCCGACACGTAGATCACTGAAAATGTCGCACGGATGCGGCCGTCGGGGTCCGAATAGCGCTCGGTATAGATTTCAGCGGCGCGCAGGAAGAAGGCGCGCGACAGTGGCTTGCGGCTGCGGGCCACCAGCGGATTGGCCATGCCCATCGCTCTCAGGTCGCGCATCAGCGGAAAAATTGAATCATAGCGTACCGTATAATTCTCCGCGTCGATGACGGGCAGCGCAAAGCCTGCGCGCTGCAGCAGACCGCCCACATCGCGGACATCGGCGAAGGGGATGACGCGCGGGCTTGCACCGCCGGTCATCTCGATCTCGGTCGCGAGCAGCACCTCGCGCAGTTCCTGCAGCGTACCGGCGCCCGGAATGGCGGCCAGGAACAGGCCGTCCGGCTTCAACGCGCGGCGGATCTGGATGAAGACGCCGGGTGTGTCGTTGGTCAGGTGCAGGTTGAGCGGTGCAATTACCAGATTGGCCGATTGGGGGGCGAGCGGCACGTCTTCGAGAGGTGCTTCGAGAAAAGGTTCGCCCGGCGCGACATAGTGAAAGTCGCTTTCCACGCGGGTGAGGCTGCCGACCTTGCCGGTCGCGATCGCTGCACGGGCGGCCGCGCCCGTGGTGCCGTGCAGTTCCACCGCATGTTCGAAGCTGCGCTCCACGACGGCCAGGCGCTCTGCCAGTTCCTCGGCGGCGATATCGAGCAGGAAGCCCGCTTTCGGGTCGTTATTTGCGAGCGCGCGCCGACGGTTCGCGGCAATCTGCGCCTTGTCGAAGATGATATCCATGGCGATTTCCATATTCCGCCATCCGGCAGGCGGCAAGGCGATTTTCCTTTGGCGCGCGAGACGCTAGCGCGTCGCGATCTTTGAGATCCGCTTGCCACGCTTCAGGTCTTCATTTTTTACGCATGTCGTTATCGCAAAACCGCTACACAGTTTTGCACGACATGCTTTAGTCTGCCTCATATGGGGACGATCGAGATGAAAAGTGAGACGGGGCGGATATTCGCGCAGCTTCTGCGGCCCGTTTCCATGCTTGCCGATCTTGTCTATCCGCCGTCCTGTGCGGCTTGCGGTATTTCGACAGGCGGTCATCGCGGGCTCTGTGCCAAATGCTGGTCCGAGGTCCGCTTCATCGAGCGGCCCTATTGCGAGGTGCTCGGCCTTCCCTTTTCCCATGATCTCGGGGCCGGCATCCTGAGCGCCGAGGCGATCGCCAATCCGCCGCCCTTCGATCGGCTGCGTTCAGCAGCCACCCTTGATCATGCCGTTCGCACTCTTGTACACGGCCTCAAATACCGGGATCGAACCGATCTCGCGCCGATGATGGCCGGCTGGATGCTGCGCGCGTCGGACGGCATGGTCGAACGCTGCGATGCCGTCATTCCGGTTCCGCTTCATCGCACCCGCATGGTCTCGCGCAAATTCAACCAGGCCGCGGAGCTTGCCCGACATTTGGCGGGGCTTGCAGGAAAACCGCTGTTGCCCGAAACGCTTCTGCGTGTGAAGCGTACCAGCCAGCAGGTTGGTCTTGGTATACGGGCGCGCGAGGACAATGTCCGTGGCGCTTTTGCGGTCGCCGCGGGCAGGGAAAGCGATGTCTTCGGCAAACGCATCGTGCTTGTCGACGACGTCTTTACGACAGGGGCGACAGTTGGTGCGGCAACGCGTGCGCTGCGCAAGGCGGGGGCTGCCGATATAACGGTTTTGACCTTTGCAAGGGCTATTGCAGAAACTATATGACAGAAAGAAAACAGCACTGTCTGGAGACCTTCATGGTACCGGTTGCCATCTACACGCGTCAATTCTGCGGCTATTGTGCACGCGCCAAATCTCTTCTTGAAGGGAAGGGCGTCGACTATGTCGAACATGACGCAACCTTCTCGCCCGAGCTTCGCCAGGAAATGCTTGGCAAGTCGAACGGCCGCACCACCTTTCCACAGATTTTCATCGGCAGCACGCATGTCGGCGGTTGCGACGATCTCTACGCGCTCGATCGGGCAGGCAAGCTCGATCCGCTGCTGGCACCGTGAGGAAGAGCGATGAGCTTCACAGCCGCCGCCATCCAGATGTGTTCCGGTGTCGATCCAGAGCGAAATGCGGCTTCGATGGCGCGCCTCGTCCGAGAGGTTGCTGCAAAGGGCGCAACTTACGTGCAGACGCCTGAAATGACTGGCATGCTCCAGCGTAACCGCGCTGCGGCAAAGGAAGTGCTGTGCGACGAGAGCAATGACATCATCGTTAAAACCGGCTCGGCGCTTGCTGCCGAACTCGGTATCTTCATGCATGTTGGCTCGACGGCGATTGCGCTCGACGATGGTAAGATGGCCAATCGCGGTTTCCTCTTCGGACCTGACGGCAAGATCCTGAACCGTTACGACAAGATCCACATGTTCGATGTCGATCTCGACAATGGCGAGAGCTGGCGCGAAAGTGCAGCTTACAGGCCGGGTTCGGAAGCGCGCGTTCTGTCGTTACCGTTTGCCGAGATGGGGTTCACCATCTGTTACGACGTGCGTTTCCCGCAGCTTTTCCGAGCGCAGGCGGTTGCCGGTGCCGAAGTGATGACCGTTCCGGCCGCTTTCACGAAGCAGACAGGCGAGGCGCATTGGGAAATCCTGCTGCGGGCGCGCGCCATTGAAAATGGTGTCTTCGTCATCGCCGCAGCGCAGGCCGGCCTGCATGAAGACGGACGCGAGACATTCGGTCATTCGATGATCATCGATCCCTGGGGCAAGGTCCTGGCATCAGCCGGTCCGACCGGCGAGGCGGTCATTCTGGCGGAGATCGATCCGGCGGCTGTGAAAGCCGCCCATGACAAGATTCCGAACCTTAAGAACGGTCGGGAGTTTTCCATCGAGAGGATTGCGGGGGAAATTACAGGAGGCGTAGCAGCTTGATCCGCTATTCCCTTATTTGTGAGAATGCCCACGAATTCGAAGGCTGGTTTTCTGAAGGCGCCGATTTTGACCGGCAGGTCGCAAGCGGCTTTCTGACCTGCCCCGTCTGCAATTCCGCTTCCATCTCCAAGTCACTCATGGCTCCCTCCGTCTCGACCGCGCGCAAGAAGGAAGAGATGCAGACGGTCGCGATGGATACGGCCCGCCGCGAAGCCTTCCTGAAGCTCAAGGAAGCTGTCGCCGCGATCAAGGCGAATTCCGAGGATGTCGGAACCCGATTTCCCGAGGAAGCTCGCAAAATCCATTACGGTGAGGCGGATGCCCGCGGTATCATCGGCCAGGCAACGCCCGACGAAGCTGAGGCGCTGGTGGAAGAAGGCATCGAGATCGCTGCCCTGCCGGTCTTGCCCGAAGACGTGAACTGATATGCGGGCGGCCGGTCTTTTATAATTTTGGCCTGTGGCGTGATCAGGCTGGCCGTTTTGCCAGCAGCACGTAATTCACATCCATGTCCTTCGACAGGTTCCACTGATTTGCCAGCGGATTGAAGAAGACGCCCGTGCGGTCGACAATCTCGAGACCGCTTGCGGCAAGCGGCTTTTCCAGTTCTTCCGGGCGTACCAGCTTCTCATACTGATGCGTGCCGCGCGGCAGCCAGCGCAGGACGGTTTCGGCCGCGAAAATGGCAAGTGCGGCCGCCTTCATGGTACGGTTGATCGTGGCGACGAACATCAGGCCGCCTGGCCTGACCATGCTGGCGCAGGTATTCATGAAAAGCTCGACATCGGCCACATGCTCCACCACTTCCATGTTGAGCACGATATCGAAGGTCTCGCCTGCCTCGGCAAGCTGCTCGGCGGTGACGGCGCGATAGTCGACCGCAACACCGGATGCCTTGGCGTGGGTGGAGGCGATGCCGATATTCTTTTCCGACGGATCGGCGCCAACGACTTCAGCGCCCATACGGGCGACCGGCTCGGACAAGAGGCCGCCGCCGCAGCCGATATCGAGCACGCGCAGGCCTTCAAGCGGCTTGGCACTCTTCGGACTGCGCGAAAAATTCTCTGCTGCCTTGTCGCGAATATAGGCCAGGCGAACAGGATTGAACTTGTGCAGCGGCTTGAACTTGCCTGTCGGGCTCCACCACTCGGCTGCCATGGCGGAAAAGCGATCGACTTCGCTCTGGTCGATGGTGGTCTTTGCCGCTTCGTTCATCTGCCACTCCTTAATGTCCTATCAGTGAAGTCGGACGATCGAGGCGATAAGTCAAGGGCGCTCAGGTCGCACCGGAGGCTTGGCAAGGACCGTAAAAATAGAGCAAGTCTGAAGGCAGTAAAAAACCCCGCTTCTTCGCGGGGTTTCGGATCCTAGGTGATGCCGATTTAGCGGCACTGACGGCGCGGGCCGTACGTGGGCTGGTACGTGTTATCGTATGCGCGGTAAGAGCGATAACGGCTGTAGCAGTATTCGGCATGCGAACTGCCCGCACTCACGCGCGGCTGCGAGGCTATGATACCACCGATGATCGCGCCGGCGGCCAAGCCACCGATAATGGCGCCAGTATTGTCATGGCGGCGATAATAGCGGTCGCGGTAGTAGCGGTCTCCATAATAGCGGTCGCCATAATAGCGGCGGTCCCTGTCCCATCCGCGATCATAGCGATAACGGTCCGAATAGCGGTAATCGCGGCCCCAACCTTGGTTATAACGAGGGCATTTCGTGAAGTTGTTGCAGCCCACCTGAAGAAGCTCGGCTTGGTCGCCGGCGGTTTGGGGTTGCGCTGCCGACTGGATCGGGTTTGACGTATACGCCGGCCCTGCCCAGGCAGGCATTCCGGAGAATGCGGTCGCTATTGACAATGCAATTATCGCTAATCTTCTCATTCTACTCACCAGCTTTCATGACACATCTATTGCGATTTAAACGCATTTGGGGCCATTAAGTTCAACCGCCTCCACGCCTTCGCTTTATCGACAGGGTAAATAGGGCGCTTTGCAGCAGTCGCAGGGACCATTTCTGAGGAAATCCTGCCACTTCCACTTCACCCTTTGCCCGCCCTTGCCACCCCCTGTCAAACTCGCTAAGAGACGCGCCAACTTTCGTCCTTGGTTGGCGGGGCTTTAGAAGCGTTCCAGAAACCAGTATTTCCGGGCTCTTCGGCCATTTGACAGCTGGGGTTTTCTGATGTCCGGGAGGGCAATGCGTCTCCCGGCGGTTTGTGAATGGCGCGTGGCGTGCCGGGGAAGCAAATCCCGTTTTCCGGCAATCGCGCGCGGGTCGTGGTAGAGGCTTATGGCACGCATCGTTATGAAATTCGGCGGAACCTCCGTCGCTGATCTGGATCGCATCAAGAACGTTGCCCGCCATGTGAAACGTGAAGTCGATGCCGGCCATGAGGTGGCGGTCGTCGTTTCCGCCATGTCCGGCAAGACCAACGAACTGGTCGGCTGGGTTCAGAATACGCCGAAGGTGATCGGCGCCAACTCGCCCTTCTACGATGCGCGCGAATACGACACCATTGTCGCTTCCGGCGAGCAGGTTACGTCAGGCCTTTTAGCAATTGCGCTGCAGAGCATGGGCATCAACGCCCGTTCCTGGCAGGGCTGGCAGATCCCGATCCGCACCGACAACGCACATGGCGCGGCGCGCATCATGGAAATCGACGGGGCCGATATCATCAAGCGCATGGGCGAGGGTCAAGTCGCCGTCGTCGCCGGCTTCCAGGGACTCGGTCCTGATAACCGTATCTCAACGCTCGGGCGCGGCGGATCGGACACGTCGGCAGTCGCGATTGCGGCCGCCGTGAAGGCCGATCGTTGCGACATCTATACCGATGTCGACGGCGTTTACACGACCGACCCGCGCATCGAGCCCAAGGCACGGCGCCTGAAGAAGATCGCTTTCGAAGAAATGCTGGAAATGGCGTCGCTCGGCGCCAAGGTTCTTCAGGTGCGCTCGGTCGAGCTTGCCATGGTGCACAAGGTACGCACCTTCGTGCGTTCGTCTTTCGAGGATCCCGATGCTCCGGGCATGGGCGACCTCTTGAACCCGCCCGGAACGCTGATTTGTGACGAGGATGAAATCGTGGAACAGGAAGTAGTCACCGGCATCGCCTATGCCAAGGATGAGGCTCAGATCTCGCTTCGCCGTCTTGCCGACCGGCCGGGTGTTTCCGCCGCGATCTTCGGGCCGCTTGCTGAAAGCCACATCAACGTCGACATGATTGTCCAGAACATTTCCGAAGACGGTTCGAAGACCGACATGACCTTCACCGTGCCCTCGGGTGATGTGGAGAAGGCCATCAAGGTTCTCTCCGACAACAAGGACAAGATCGGCTACGACGTCGCGCAGAGCGAATCGGGTCTGGTAAAGGTCTCGGTCATCGGCATCGGCATGCGCAGTCATGCGGGCGTTGCAGCGACTGCCTTCCGGGCACTTGCCGAAAAAGGCATCAACATCAAGGCAATTACAACCTCAGAGATCAAGATTTCGATCCTGATCGATGGTCCTTATGCAGAACTCGCTGTCAGAACTTTGCATTCCTGCTACGGTCTGGATAAGAATTGATTCCCAGCGGGCGGCCTGCCCCTTCAGGTTGAAGATGCGGCCGGTTCTTCTAGCCGCATTAAGCGTTTGTTTCGGGGAGCTTGAGACGCAATGAGAGACCTTTCCGGCGGTCCGCGCGTGCTGCTCAAGCGGCTGCGCGAATTGATGGCGGAACCGCTGGAGCCGCAGGAGCGACTCGACCGGATCGTGCGCCAGATCGCCAGCAACATGGTGGCGGAGGTTTGCTCCGTTTACGTGCTGCGCGCCGACGGCGTTCTCGAGCTTTATGCTACCGAAGGTCTCAATAAGGAAGCCGTCCACCTCTCGCAGCTGAAGATGGGACAGGGCCTCGTCGGCACGATCGCCGCATCGGCCCAGCCGCTCAATCTTTCCGACGCGCAGTCGCATCCGGCCTTTCGCTACCTGCCGGAAACGGGCGAAGAGATCTACCATTCCTTCCTCGGCGTGCCGATCCTGCGTACGGGACGCTCGCTCGGCGTTCTCGTTGTGCAGAACAAGGCGAGCCGCAATTATCGCGATGAGGAGCTGGAAGCGCTCGAGACGACGGCGATGGTTCTCGCCGAGATGATCGCGACCGGCGAACTCAAGAAGATCACCAAGCCGGGCCTGGAACTCGATCTTACCCGTTCGGTCACGGTCGATGGCGATACCTATAATGACGGCATCGGCCTTGGTTACGTCGTGCTCCACGAGCCGCGCATCGTGGTCACCAATCTGCTCAACGAAGATGCGGAGAAGGAAATCCGGCGGCTGGCTGATGCCATGGGTTCGCTCCGGATCTCCATCGACGACATGCTGTCGCGCCGCGATGTGTCGATGGAAGGTGAGCACCGCGAGGTGCTCGAAACCTATCGCATGTTCGCCCACGACCAGGGCTGGGTGCGCAAGCTGGAAGAGGCGATCCGAAACGGCTTGACGGCGGAAGCAGCGGTCGAGAAGGTCCAGAGCGACACCAAGGCGCGTATGATGCGCCTGACCGATCCCTATCTGCGCGAGCGCATGCATGATTTCGAGGATCTGGCGAACCGGCTGCTGCGTGTGCTGACGGGCTATACCGGCCGCACGACGGCCGAGGGTTTTCCGACTGACGCAATCATTCTGGCGCGGGCGATGGGTGCGGCGGAGCTCCTCGATTATCCGCGCGCCAATGTGCGCGGGCTGGTGCTGGAAGAAGGCGCGGTGACGAGCCATGTGGTGATCGTCGCGCGTGCCATGGGCATTCCGGTTATCGGCCAGGCGGCGGGTGTCGTGGCGCTTGCCGAAAATGGTGATGCCGTCATTATCGACGGCGACGAAGGGCATGTGCATATCCGGCCGATGCCGGACCATCAGCGCTCCTATGAAGAAAAGGTCCGCTTCCGTGCCAGGCGGCAGGAGCAGTTCCGGGCGCTGCGCTCCGTCGAGCCGGTCACCCGGGACGGGCAGCGCATCCAGCTTCTGATGAATGCCGGCCTGCTGGTCGACCTGCCGCAGCTGGCGGAATCTGGAGCAGAGGGTATCGGCCTCTTCCGCACCGAGCTGCAATTCATGATCGCATCGACCATGCCGAAGGCGGAAGAGCAGGAAATGTTCTACCGCAATGTACTGAAGCAGGCAGGCGGCCGTGTCGTGACCTTCCGCACGCTCGATATCGGCGGCGACAAGGTTGTTCCCTATTTCCGCGGCCATGAGGAAGAGAATCCGGCGCTCGGTTGGCGGGCAATCCGTCTGTCGCTCGATCGGCCGGGATTGTTGCGCACGCAGCTGCGCGCCATGCTGAAGGCTGCGGCGGGCGCCGAGCTGAAGCTGATGGTGCCGATGGTGACTGAGGTTTCTGAGCTCAGGCAGGTGCGCGAACTCCTGCAAAAGGAAGTGCAGCATCTTTCGCGTTTCGGCCACGGTTTGCCGCGCAAGCTGCAGTTTGGCGCGATGCTGGAAGTACCGGCGCTGCTCTGGCAGCTCGATGAGCTGATGGATGCGGTCGATTTCGTCTCGGTCGGTTCCAACGATCTCTTTCAGTTCGCTATGGCTGTTGATCGCGGTAATGCACGGGTTTCCGAGCGCTTCGATCCGCTGGAACGGCCGTTCCTGCGTCTCCTGCGCGATATCGTGCGCGGTGCGGATCGCAACAAGACGCCGTTGACACTTTGCGGCGAACTGGCGGGCAAGCCGCTTTCGGCCATGGCGTTGCTCGGTGTCGGGTTCCGCTCCATCTCCATGTCGCCGGCTTCGATCGGACCGGTCAAGGCGATGTTGCTCGGCCTCGATGCCGAGGCTCTGACGAAGGCTGTCAATGAGGCGCTGGACGACCGGAATGCGACCGTGCCTATGCGCGAGGTGCTTGCCCGCTTCGCCGAGAGCCACAATATTCCCCTTTAGACATATATAAGAAGAACTGGAGTAAGGGGTGGCGAAGCTTCCCATTGAAAAGATGCGCGAGCTTGAGCGCCGCTTCGGCGAGATCGAAGCGCGCATGTCGGCCGGCCCTTCGGCCGACGTCTATGTAAAACTCGCGTCTGAATATTCAGAACTGCAGCCCGTCGTCACCAAGATCCGTGCCTATCAGAAGGCCGTCGGCGAGCTTGCCGATCTGGAGGTGCTGCTTGAGGACAAGTCCGTCGACCGCGACATGCGTGAGCTTGCTGAACTCGAGCTGCCTGACGTGAAAGAGCGGATCGAGGTGCTGGAGAACGAAATCCAGGTCCTGTTGCTGCCGAAGGATGCGGCCGACGAAAAGAGCGCGATCCTGGAAATCCGCGCCGGCACCGGCGGCAATGAGGCGGCCCTTTTCGCTGGCGATCTCTTCCGCATGTATGAGCGCTATGCGTCAACGCACGGATGGAAGGTGGAAGTGTTGTCGTCGAGCGAAGGTGAAGCCGGTGGCTACAAGGAAATCATCGCGACGATCACCGGCAAGGGGGTCTTTGCCAAGCTGAAATTCGAATCCGGCGTGCATCGCGTGCAGCGCGTACCGGAGACGGAAGCAGGAGGGCGCATTCACACCTCGGCTGCGACGGTTGCCGTTCTTCCCGAAGCGGAGGAGATCGATATCGAAATCCGGCCGGAAGATATCCGCATCGATACGATGCGCTCCTCGGGTGCGGGCGGCCAGCACGTCAATACAACGGACTCGGCGGTGCGTATCACCCACCTGCCGACGGGTATCGTTGTGACCAGCTCGGAAAAATCGCAGCACCAAAACCGCGCCAAGGCCATGCAGGTGCTTCGCTCGCGTCTTTACGATGCCGAGCGGCAGAGGGCCGATAGCGAACGTTCGGCCGACCGCAAAAGCCAGGTCGGTTCGGGCGACCGCTCGGAGCGCATCCGCACCTACAATTTTCCGCAGGGGCGCGTGACCGACCATCGCATCAACCTGACGCTCTACAAACTCGACCGGATGATGATCGGCGAGATCGACGAAGTGGTGGATGCATTGCTTGCCGATTACCAGGCGAGTCAGCTCGCGCAGCTTGGCGAACAGCAATGACCACATCGGGGCCGACGGTTTCCGAGATGCTTGCCGAGGCCCGGCGCCGCTTCACGGAAGCCGGCATTGCCGATCCACAGACCGATGCGCGGTTGCTGATTTCGGGACTGCTGAAGCTTTCGCCGACCGAGATGCTGACGGCGGGTCGCGAGCCGGTTTCGGAGGAGCAGGCGGGCAGTATCGTCCGCGCTATCGAAAGGCGGCTGAAGCACGAGCCGGTGCATCGCATTCTCGGAGAGCGGGAATTCTACGGCCTGCCGCTTTCGCTGTCCGCAGGCACACTGGAGCCGCGGCCCGATACGGAAATCCTCGTCGATACGATCATTCCTTATCTGCACGATCTTGCAAAGACGGAAAGCAATATCCATATCCTCGACATAGGAACCGGGACTGGAGCGATTTGCCTTGCGCTCCTCAATGAATGTCCGGAAGCATCAGGCATCGGCAGCGACATTTCGACCGATGCACTTGAGACGGCAAGATCAAACGCAGAAAGAAACGGATTACGGGACCGATTCACGACGATTCGATCGAACTGGTTCGAGAACATCCACGGGACGTTTCATGCGATTGTCTCAAATCCGCCCTATATTGCTTCCAGTGTCATTCACGATCTCGCTCCCGAAGTGACGAAATTTGATCCGGCTGCAGCTCTGGACGGCGGCTTGGATGGGCTTGACGCCTACAAAGCCATAGCAAAGGATGCGGGAAGGTTCGTACGGCCAAATGGAATCGTCGGACTGGAAATAGGCTATGATCAACGAAGCGATGTGACGGCGATCTTCGAAGCGGAAGGCTTCAAGTGGCTCAAATCCGTGAAAGATTATGGCCAGAATGACAGAGTGCTCGTGTTCTCGCTGGCATGACCGGCGACAAATTGCAGCATCTAACTGGACATTATTGCTATTGCGAAGAAAAGGCTTGGATTTCCTGAGGAAGCAATATAGGTTGCCCTCACGCGTTGGGCGCATAGGAATGAACGAGATTCGTTCGGTACTTGCTCAGCCTCGGGGGTCTGCTCTTTTAAACGAGAGTTTCAAAGGTTGAACACGACCCAATGCGTGAATCAGTCAAACTGACTTGAAGACAAGCGGCAGGTCGGCGCGAAGGCGCACTATGCTTGCGGCACGAAGGCCCTGATCCGGATGGACCGGTCTTGGCAGTTTGTGCCATGTATCCAATCACAAACAGAGAATTCAGGTGAGCGATCGATGAGGCCAGGACAGCAGAACAAGCGCGGTCGAGGGCGTGGCAATAACAACAACAATAACAATGGCGGCGGTGGAAATAACAACAATAATAATTTCAACCGTAAGGGTGGGAACCCGCTGACCCGGACCTACGACAGCTCCGGCCCCGATGTGAAAATCCGCGGCACTGCCCAGCACATAGCTGAAAAATATGCGCAGCTCGCCCGTGACGCCCAGAGCTCCGGCGACCGCGTCATCGCTGAAAACTATCTGCAGCACGCCGAACACTATAACCGCATCATTGCCGCCGCCCAGGCGCAGATGCAGGAACGCTTCCAGCGCGACGACCGCCAGGATTACAATGATCGGGACGGTGCGGACCGTGATGGCGACGATATGGATGCGGGTGACAATGACGACGTCGTCATCGTTCAGCCGCCTCACCAGCAGCGCGAACAGCAGCAGGCTGCTCCGGTAGCGGCGCCGGTGCAGCAGGCGGAAGCGATTGACGGAACCGGCCCTCAGCCGGAAATCGACGGTATTCCCGCCGAAGTGGTAATGGAAGACGAAGGCTCTGCTGCGCCGCAGCGCGAGCGCCAGCCCCGCCGTCGCAATACCGGCAGCCGCCCGCGCCGTCCGCGTCGCGGTGCTGAAGGTGAGGCCGCCGGTGAGGAAGGCGCTTCCGCAGAAGCCCCTGTTCTAGCTGAAGCTGCTTCCGAATAAGCTTGCTTCAATCGTAGAATTTGAAAGGCCGCCTTTCCGGGCGGCCTTTTCTTTTGCGGGCGCCTGCTGCTTTCGGTTGCTGCGACTATTGCGAGGGTGCGTTTACACGCGAATTTACAGTAACGTACTTCCGCATTCAGCCTTCGAGGCATTCACTCCAGGACACCTGTCGGGACCGGAGGAACGCCATCATGAAGTATCTTGTGTTCTTGTGCATGCTGCTGGTCGCAGCCTCCGCCCATGGCGCGGAGAAGGCAGCACAGCAAGTCTTCGACAATGAGATCGAGCGGAAGGCCGTCCAGGCTGTCGTATGGGGAATTCCTGTCGTCAATTATGACCTGATGCGCCAGGAGATGCTGACCAAGACGCCGGGCAAGGTTGGGCAGGTCATCTATTGGGGCCGGCCACTGGACTGGAAGAACCAGACGCTGACGCCCAATCCCGATGCTCTCTATTTCATGGTTTTCTTCACCACGAGGGATGGTCCCGTTGTTCTCGATCTGCCGGCCGCAGAGAGCGGCGCCTCTTTCAACGGCAACATCGTCAATGCCTGGCAACTGCCGCTCGAGGACGCCGGCTTGCTCGGAATCGATAAAGGCAAGGGTGGAAAATTCGTAATCCTGCCGCCGGACTATAAAGACAAGCTGCCGGATGGTTTCATTCCGCTGCAGTCGGAGGTCTACGGCGGCTACATGCTCTTCCGTTCAAACCTGAAGAGCCACAGCGACGCAGACGTGCAGGCTTCGATCGACTATGGCAAGAAGCTGAAGATCTACCCTCTCTCCGCTGCCGGCAATCCGCCGGAGACCATTTTCGCCGACGTCAAAAACATCCTCTTTGATTCCACCATCAAATGGGATGAGAGCTTCTTCGACAATCTGAACCGCGTCATTCAGGAGGAGCCGTGGATTGTTCGTGACCGCGTGATGATCGATCAGTTGAAATCGATCGGTATCGAAAAGGGCAGACCCTTCAAGCCGGACCGGCATGTGCAGTCCTTTCTGAGCAAAGGCATCAAGGAAGCACGGGCGCTTCTGGAGGCAAAATACGATGCCGGGCTTCCCCCATTTTTCACCGAGAAAAGCCGCTGGACCTTCCCAGCCTACCCCGATCTCATCAAGGCTTCGCAGTTCAACTTCGATGAGCCCGATGCCTATCCCGTCGATTATCGTGGTGTTGCCTACAGCTATGCCTATATCGGCATCAAGCGGCTGGGCGCAGGCCAATTCTATTCGATCTCGATCCGCGACAAGGACGGGAATGATTTTGACGGTGGCAAGACCTATCGCCTCAACGTTCCCCCAAATGTGCCCGTCGAGCAGTACTGGTCGGTAACGGCTTATGACCGGCAGACGCATGCGCTGATCAAGAATGTTTCGCGCGCGAGCCGCTCATCGCAGATTTCTGAGCTCGTCAAGAACGAGGACGGTTCCATCGACCTCTATTTCGGACCAAGTGCGCCGAGAGGCAAGGAGGCCAATTGGGTGCCGACGGACCCGAAGCGGAAGTTTGAGCTGATGTTCCGCGCTTATGGTCCAACCAAGGACTTCTTTGACAAGAAGTGGGTGCTGCCGGATGTCACGCTGATGAGCAAGTAAGGCTGAGAGGCAATCTGCTCTCGCAAGCCGGGCAATCAAAGCTACCTGGAGATAGGCCGATGAATAACGGACTACGTTTCGCGAGATGGGGGATTGGGCTCTTCCTGTTCGGGGTCTTTCTGAGCTTCGGCGTCATCGCTCATTACTGCGTGGGGGCGCGATGGCCGACCGGCGAATTGTTCATGCAGAATATTACGCTTTGGTGGGCATGCCCGTGGACATTGTCGGTCGCGGCGGTCCAGGCCGGTGGCCTTGGCATGGCCGCGGTCGGGCTGACCATGGCGGTGATGGAGCGTGCATCCCTACAGCTTCCAGCATCCGGCTTGCCGCTTCTTCTATGTGTGGTGGGTCTGCTCGGCGTTTTCGGCGTCGGTTATGCCGGCTATTTCGTCTTCGATGCCATCTGGCCGAGCTTCTACTATTCGCCAATCTCTAAAGGGAAAAATATCTGGCTGATCGGACAGGCTCTTTTCATCCTCCTCTATTTCATTGGCATTCTCATGGCGTTTCGAGAGCTGCCGCCGGGCCATTCGATGGAACGTCAAATTGGATGACGGCACGGAACACTTAAAGACGTCATCGGCTGATCCTTCGGGAGAAACCGACGGGGAGCAAGGAAGACATGGCTGCAGGGGGGCCGCTTTGAATTGCTGGTTTTCCCTTGCCCTACCCCTTTAAACTATTGGGATTCTCCACCATATCCTGCCCAGGTTGTTTGCCGCAAATCCCAATGGCGACAAACAGGGGCTTGCCTTTTGAGGGAGCTCAATCTCAATCATCGGTCTGTGCCTTATGAAGGGCAGGGCGATTCATGGAGGTAACATATGAATATCGAAAAATACTCCGAGCGGGTGCGCGGTTTCGTTCAGTCCGCCCAGACCTATGCGCTGGCGCAAGGGCACCAGCAATTCACCGCAGAACATGTGCTCAAAGTCCTGCTCGATGACGATCAGGGCATGGCCGCTTCGCTGATCGAGCGCGCCGGCGGCGATGCAAAGGCTGCGCGGCTCGCCAATGATGCCGCACTTGCCAAACTGCCGAAAGTTTCCGGCGGCAACGGCAACATCTATCTTGCCCAGCCGCTCGCCAAGGTCTTCTCCACTGCGGAAGAGGCCGCGAAGAAAGCCGGCGACAGCTTCGTAACGGTCGAGCGTTTGCTGCAGGCACTGGCGATCGAAACTTCTGCCTCGACCTATCAGTCGCTGAAGAATGCCGGGGTGACCGCACAGGCGCTCAACCAGGTCATCAACGAAATCCGCAAGGGCCGCACCGCCGATACGGCGAGTGCTGAGCAGGGTTTCGACAGCCTGAAGAAATATGCGCGCGATCTGACGAGCGATGCCCGCGAAGGCAAGCTCGACCCGGTTATCGGCCGCGACGACGAAATTCGCCGTACGATTCAGGTTCTCTCGCGTCGCACCAAGAACAATCCTGTCCTGATCGGTGAGCCGGGCGTCGGTAAGACGGCGATCGTTGAAGGCCTTGCGCTGCGCATCGTCAATGGTGACGTGCCGGAAAGCCTGAAGGACAAGAAGCTGATGGCGCTCGACATGGGTGCCCTGATTGCCGGTGCGAAATTTCGCGGCGAATTCGAAGAGCGCCTGAAGGCCGTGCTGAACGAGGTTCAGTCGGAGAACGGCGAGATCATCCTCTTCATCGATGAAATGCACACGCTTGTTGGTGCCGGCAAGGCGGATGGGGCAATGGATGCCTCCAACCTGCTGAAGCCTGCTCTTGCCCGCGGCGATCTGCACTGCGTTGGCGCAACCACGCTCGATGAATACCGCAAGCATGTCGAGAAGGATCCGGCCCTTGCCCGCCGTTTCCAGCCGGTCATGGTCGAAGAGCCGACGGTCGAGGATACGATTTCGATCCTGCGCGGCCTGAAGGAAAAGTATGAGCAGCATCACAAGGTGCGCATCGCCGATGCTGCGCTGGTTGCTGCTGCAACGCTTTCGAACCGTTATATCACCGACCGGTTCCTGCCGGACAAGGCGATCGATTTGATGGACGAGGCGGCTGCCCGCCTGCGCATGCAGGTGGATTCCAAGCCGGAGGAACTCGATGAACTCGACCGTCGCATCATCCAGCTGAAGATCGAGCGCGAGGCGCTCAAGAAGGAAACCGACGTGGCTTCCGCCGACCGGCTGAAGCGGCTGGAAGGCGAGCTCGTTTCTCTCGAGGAAGAAGCCRACGCGCTGACGGCCCGCTGGCAAGCGGAAAAGCAGAAACTCGGCCTTGCCGCTGACCTTAAGAAGCAGCTCGATGATGCCCGCAATGAACTGGCAATCGCCCAGCGCAAGGGTGAATTCCAGCGCGCCGGCGAGCTCGCCTATGGCGTGATCCCCGATCTCGAAAAGCAGCTGACCGAGGCTGAAAGCAAGGAAGACAACAGTCGCAACGCGATGGTGCAGGAGGTCGTGATCCCTGACAATATCGCCCATGTCGTTTCCCGCTGGACCGGCATTCCTGTTGACAAGATGTTGGAGGGCGAACGCGACAAGCTGCTCCGGATGGAAGACGAGCTGGCGAAGTCGGTGATCGGCCAGGGTGATGCGGTTCAGGCCGTATCCCGCGCCGTGCGCCGTGCCCGCGCAGGCCTTCAGGATCCGAACCGGCCGATCGGCTCGTTCATCTTCCTCGGCCCGACCGGCGTCGGCAAGACGGAGCTCACCAAGGCGCTCGCCCGTTTCCTCTTCGACGACGAGACGGCGATGGTGCGCATGGATATGTCCGAGTACATGGAGAAGCACTCCGTGGCCCGGCTGATCGGTGCCCCTCCCGGCTATGTCGGCTATGATGAAGGTGGTGCGTTGACGGAAGCTGTCCGTCGCCGGCCCTATCAGGTCGTTTTGTTCGACGAGATCGAGAAGGCGCATCCTGATGTCTTCAACATCCTGCTGCAGGTGCTGGACGATGGTCGCCTGACCGATGGTCAGGGCCGGACGGTCGACTTCCGCAACACGATGATCATCATGACCTCGAACCTCGGTGCCGAATACCTCACGCAGTTGCGTGAGGGTGAGGACAGCGAGACAGTTCGCGAGCAGGTGATGGATGTCGTTCGCGGTCATTTCCGGCCGGAGTTCCTGAACCGTATCGATGAGATCATCCTCTTCCACCGCCTGAAGCGTGAGGAGATGGGCGCGATCGTCGATATCCAGCTGAAGCGGCTGATCTCGCTGCTGTCCGAGCGCAAGATCACACTCGATCTCGACGAGGATGCCCGCAATTGGCTGGCGAACAAGGGATACGATCCAGTCTACGGTGCCCGTCCGCTGAAAAGGGTGATCCAGAAGTTCGTCCAGGATCCGCTCGCCGAGCAGATCCTCTCGGGTCAGGTACCGGACGGATCGACGGTGACGATCACCAGCGGCTCGGACCGGTTGCTATTCCGGTCGAAACAGTCGGTCAGCGAAGCGGCGTAAGGCTGCGCAGACGAGAATAGAAATTGGCGGCCCTCGGGCCGCCATTTTTGTTTCTGCAGAAGGGGAGAGTTATTTGCTTGCGACCTGATCCGTGGCGGGCTGGTTGTTCAGCAGCGTGTCGATGCGCTTGCGCTCGTCCTCGAACTTGGCCAGCGCATCGCCCTGGAGCGATTTGCCGCCCGGCAGGCGGATGCGCAGCGGGTCGACCTTGGTGCCGTTGACGATCAATTCGTAGTGCAGGTGCGGGCCGGTGGATTCACCCGTGGTACCCACCCAGCCGATGACCTGGCCCTGTCGCACCTTGGCGCCAGGCACGATGCCCTTGGCGATAGCGCTCTGGTGGTTATAGGAGGATTCATAGCCATTGGCGTGGCGGACGATGGTCTGGTTGCCGTAGCCGCCGGAATCCCAGCCGGCCTTTTCAACCGTACCGTTGCCGGCAGCAATGATCGCCGTGCCGCGAGGGGCCGCCCAGTCGACGCCAGTATGCATGCGCGCGAAGCCGAGGATCGGGTGGCGGCGCATGCCGAAGCCGGACTTGAAGATGCCGTTCGGGACAGGATTGCGCAGCAGGAACTGGCGGATGCTCTTACCGTCCTGATCGAAGTAATCGATCGTGCCATCTTCCGGGTCTTGGAAGCGATAGAAGCGCGTCAACGTATCGCCAAAGCGGGCGTTGACGTAGAGAAGATCGGAATCCTCGGTCGCCTGGCCGTTGCTGTCGGTGACGGAGAAGAAGGCTTCAAGATAATCCGTCGGCTTCAACTGCGCCTGGAAGTCGACATTGGCCGCGAGCAGCTTGATGATCAGCGCCGTCATGTCCTTGGTCATGCCATAGGAAAGAGATGCGCGGTAAATTCCATCGTAAACGCGCGGCAGATTCTGGCCGGCGGGCGGAGCGAAGGAATTGTCCTCAAAGGCGGTGGCGACCGCATCCAGCATCGGCGGTTCGCTGCCGGCCACGAAACGGCCCTTGTCGTCGAGGGCGACGGTAATCAGATGCCGTGCACCGCGATAGATGCTGGCGCGGATGATCTTCGCCTGCTCGCCCTTCTGAATGATACCGATGCGCAGGACGTCGCCTTTCGAAAG
>NZ_JBFTPM010000004.1:0-442500 GCF_056398505.1 Rhizobium sp. 01T437 | reverse complement strand
CCGGGAAGTACTACCAGGCAGACACACGGCGGGTGCTAACGTCCGTCGTGAAAAGGGCAACAACCCTAACCTCCAGCTAAGGTCCCCAAGTCATGGCTAAGTGGGAAAGGATGTGAGGATCCCAAAACAACCAGGATGTTGGCTTAGAAGCAGCCATCATTTAAAGAAAGCGTAACAGCTCACTGGTCTAAATAAGGGTCTTTGCGCCGAAAATGTAACGGGGCTAAAGCCATGCACCGAAGCTGAGGATTCCTCTTTGAGGAGTGGTAGCGGAGCGTTCCGTAAGCTGATGAAGGGAGACCTGTGAGGGCTCCTGGAGGTATCGGAAGTGCGAATGTTGACATGAGTAACGATAAAGAGGGTGAGAGACCCTCTCGCCGAAAGACCAAGGGTTCCTGCTTAAAGTTAATCTGAGCAGGGTTAGCCGGCCCCTAAGACGAGGCGGACACGCGTAGTCGATGGGAACCACGTTAATATTCGTGGGCCTGGTGGAAGTGACGGATCGCACAAGTTGTTCATTCTGATTGGATTGGATGGGCAGCGGAGCGGTTCCAGGAAATAGCTCCACCGTATAGACCGTACCCGAAACCGACACAGGTGGTCAGGTAGAGTATACCAAGGCGCTTGAGAGAACTATGTTGAAGGAACTCGGCAAATTGCACGCGTAACTTCGGAAGAAGCGTGACCCCATAGTAGGCAACTATTGTGGGGTGGCACAGACCAGGGGGTAGCGACTGTTTATCAAAAACACAGGGCTCTGCGAAGTCGCAAGACGACGTATAGGGTCTGACGCCTGCCCGGTGCTGGAAGGTTAAGAGGAGAGGTGCAAGCTTTGAATCGAAGCCCCAGTAAACGGCGGCCGTAACTATAACGGTCCTAAGGTAGCGAAATTCCTTGTCGGGTAAGTTCCGACCTGCACGAATGGCGTAACGACTTCCCCGCTGTCTCCAACATAGACTCAGTGAAATTGAATTCCCCGTGAAGATGCGGGGTTCCTGCGGTCAGACGGAAAGACCCCGTGCACCTTTACTATAGCTTTACACTGGCATTCGTGTCGGCATGTGTAGGATAGGTGGTAGGCTTTGAAGCAGGGACGCCAGTTTCTGTGGAGCCATCCTTGAAATACCACCCTTATCGTCATGGATGTCTAACCGCGGCCCGTTATCCGGGTCCGGGACAGTGTATGGTGGGTAGTTTGACTGGGGCGGTCGCCTCCGAAAGAGTAACGGAGGCGCGCGATGGTGGGCTCAGACCGGTCGGAAATCGGTCGTCGAGTGCAATGGCATAAGCCCGCCTGACTGCGAGACTGACAAGTCGAGCAGAGACGAAAGTCGGTCATAGTGATCCGGTGGTCCCGCGTGGAAGGGCCATCGCTCAACGGATAAAAGGTACGCCGGGGATAACAGGCTGATGACCCCCAAGAGTCCATATCGACGGGGTTGTTTGGCACCTCGATGTCGGCTCATCGCATCCTGGGGCTGGAGCAGGTCCCAAGGGTTTGGCTGTTCGCCAATTAAAGCGGTACGTGAGCTGGGTTCAGAACGTCGTGAGACAGTTCGGTCCCTATCTGCCGTGGGTGTAGGAATATTGACAGGATCTGTCCCTAGTACGAGAGGACCGGGATGGACATATCTCTGGTGGACCTGTTGTCCTGCCAAGGGCATAGCAGGGTAGCTATATATGGACGGGATAACCGCTGAAGGCATCTAAGCGGGAAACCCACCTGGAAACGAGTATTCCCTATCAGAGCCGTGGAAGACGACCACGTTGATAGGCCGGGTGTGGAAGTGCGGCAACGCATGAAGCTTACCGGTACTAATAGCTCGATTGGCTTGATCGTTCTCATTGACTATGCTCATCCCCCGGCGAACGCCAAAGCGTTCGTCCGGATCGATGATGCTTGAAGACGTGTTCAAATAAAAAAGGATGTGAAAACATCCACCAGCTTCTCAACACAAGTTGCGCTTCGCTGACCTGGTGGTCATGGCGGGGTGGCTGCACCCGTTCCCTTTCCGAACACGGCCGCTCGGCTGAGATCCGCAAAGCCCAAGCGCTTTGCGTAGCCGCGACAAATCCCAACGGGATTTGCGCTGGACGCGGGGTGGAGCAGCCCGGTAGCTCGTCAGGCTCATAACCTGAAGGCCGCAGGTTCAAATCCTGCCCCCGCAACCAAAACAAGCCCGCACACATGAGGGCTTTTTTATTGCCAATCAGCCCAGGACCTCGCCCCTCACAAGCGGCATGCACAAGGCAAAGCCGATAAGCGGGACGGGAAATCAACCAAATCCCCAAACAAAAACCTTCCTAAGCAATTCCAGCTCTACAAAATACCAACGCCAATGCCGCCGGTGCTTTGGTCCGTCGTAAGCATAGTGGGCTAATCCTTATCCGAATATTCAACTCTACTATCACAATTTCGAATGTGCTAAAGTAATTTCGCGTGCTGCTTTAAGTTTCCACGCACAGATTTCTGTTGGTCTTTCCAGGTCTGCTGTCTCGTTCAGCCGGAGTATTTGTTTTCATGCCGTAAATCGATGAACTTTCCAGGGAGGGGAACAATGCGAAAATATGCATCTTCTCGATCGGCAATACGGCGCGGGGGGCGTTGGTTTTCGTTCGGGCTATCGATCTCAAGCATCTTCTGCGCAGCCGGTCTTCTAACCGGAATTGCCGTTGCCCAGACACCTACCGACGAGCAACGCAACGAGGTCAGGGCGGCATGCCGTTCCGATTTCATCGCGCAATGCTCCGGCGTGCAGCCGGGCGGCGTCGAGGCGCTGACCTGCCTGCAGCAACATGATTCCACTCTTTCCGCCGCCTGCCGCAAGGCGGTGTCAGCGATCACCGCCAAGCCGAAATCGACATCTGCAGAACCATCTCAAACGGCGCCTGCTACGACAGGGGCGGCGACGTCGGCACCGGCACCGGCAGCCGGTGCTCAGACGGCGGCTCAACCGACCGAGGCGCAGCGCGATGCCGTCAAGTCAGCCTGCCGTTCCGATTTCATGGCGCAATGCTCCGGAGTGACCCCGGGAGGTGCTGCGGCACTCTCCTGCCTGCAGCAGCATAGCGCCCGCCTGTCGGCACCTTGCCAGCAGGCCGTTGCGGCCATCGGTGCAGCAGGCGCGCCCGCAGCCGGTGCAGGTGCTGCAACAGCTGCCATGCCTGTCTTCTCTCCGCGCGAGGAAATGATGATCGTGCGCGAGACCTGCGGGCCTGACTTCCGAGCTTTTTGCCGAATGGTGCCGATCGGCGGGGGGCGGGTCATCTCGTGCCTCCGGGACAATCTACAGCGCGTATCGCCAGCCTGCCACAGGGTGCTGACCTCGGGGCTGTAGCGGCCTTCCAATTCGTATCCGGTTTCGTTGGGAATGTCTGAGCGTCAGGCATTCTCCTGATGGTTCCGCACAGCCATTCCGCGATCGTCACAGCATGATCCGAAATCTCCGCATTCGATGAATTCAATGACGACACAAATGAAAGGCAGTTGCCATGTCATCGACTTCTCATCTATCGCGATTGAAACGAATATTGAGCTATTCCGCTGTTGTCGCCGGCCTCGTTCTGCCAACCCATGCATGGGCGGATGATGCAAAAGATCTTCTGAAGGCCATGTCCGATTTTCTGGTGGCGCAGAAGACAATATCCTTCAACTACCAGTCCTCACTCGAGGCGGTGACGCCGGACTTCGAGAAGCTGCAATTCGTCAGCTCGGGTACGGCCAATATCACCCGGCCTGACAAACTGCGCGTTACGAGAACCGGCGGCTTTGCCGATATCGATGTCAGCTTCGACGGTTCAACGCTGACCGTGCATGGCAAGAACCTCGACGCTTACGCGAAGATCGACGGTAAGGGCTCGCTCGATGATCTGATCGACAGGCTCGCCGATGCTGGCGTCGAGGCGCCGGGCGCCGATCTTTTGTCGGCGCATGTCTACGATATCCTGATGACTGACGTGACCGAGGCGAAGCACATTTCCAGCGCCTTCGTGGATGGCGTGGAATGCGAATATCTGGCCTTCCGTACGCCGGAACTCGACTGGCAGATTTGGATACAGACGGGACCGCAGCCGATACCGCGGCGCTATGTGATCACCAGCAAACACGTCGTCCAGGCACCGCAATACACGCTCGAGATCAGCGACTTCAAAAGCGGCGCGGATGTTGCCGCCACCTCCTACAACATCGAGATCCCGGACAATGCCAAGACCGTCGATCTGAGCGAACTTCAATCGATCGATGAGCTTCCGGCGCCTGCCGTTAGAGGAGAGATGCAATGACCCGCAGCAAGCTCTTTTTCGCCCTCTGCCTTGCCGCCGTAGTGACTTTCACGGATTTTCGCACGGAAGGGCAAGGTCCGCTGCCGGTGTCGATCGGCTTCGCCACACCGGCGGGTGCCGTCATCGGTCGGCCTCTGACGCCGCTCTCCTATGCCGGCGTTGCCCGCCGGACGACGCGTCGGGTTGTCCGGAGAACGGCGACGACCATTGCAGTCCTGCCTCCCGGCTGTATCTACGGCCCTTATTATGGCGGCTATTATTACCGCTGCGGCGGCATGTACTATGCCAAGAGCGGCGGCGTTTATGTGCAGGTGATCGTGCAATAGGCTCTCATGCGAGGCTAGAGCATTTCCGTTTTTCGGCGATTCCGGAACTGCTCTATCTCTTTGTTTTTACGCAATTCCGGACGAAAAACCGCTGCACACTTTTGCTGGAATTGCTCTATTGCGCCTTCATCTCCGCATCTGCGACCGCACGAGCTTTGCTGCGGCGCCTTCTGAACTCCTCAAGGCGCTGCAGCACGACGTAGAAGGAAGGAACGAACAGCACGGCAAGGCAGGTCGATGCGATCATGCCGCTGAAGACCGATATGCCGATCGACTTGCGGGCGGATGCGCCGGCTCCCGTTGCCAGGACGAGCGGCAGAACGCCGAGAATGAAGGCGAAGGATGTCATGAGGATCGGGCGGAAGCGCAGGCGGGCCGCCTCTACCGCGGCATCGAGTATCTCCATGCCTTCCTCACGCTTTTCACGGGCATATTCGACGATCAGGATGGCATTCTTCGATGCCAGCGCGATCAAAAGGATCAAGCCGATCTGGGTGTAGAGGTTGTTGGCGACACCCGCCGCCATCAGCGCGCCGACGGTGCCGAGGAGGGCGAGCGGTACGGCCAGCAGCACGGCAAGCGGCAGGATCCAGCTTTCATATTGACCCGCAAGCACGAAGTAGACGAGCAGCATGCCGAGCGCGAAGATATAGTAGATCTGTCCGCCGACCGCCTTTTCCTGATAGGAGAGCGCCGTCCACTCATAGCCGGTTCCTGTCGGCAAGGTCTGGTCGGCGATCTGCTCCATGACGTCGAGTGCCTGGCCGGAGCTGAAGCCGGCGGCAGGTCCGCCAACGATGGTTGCTGAGGGGTAGAGGTTGTAGAGGCTGATCAGTGAGGGGCCTTGCATCGGCTTGATATCGACAACGGTTCCGAGCGGCACCATCGTGCCATCGCCAGCCTTGACCTCCAGATTGCGGATATCGTCAGGACTGACGCGGAATTCCGGAGATGCCTGGGCATAGACCTGGAACGTGCGGCCAAACTTGTTGAACTGTGTCACGTAGCTCGATCCGACGTAGCCCGACAGCGCGGAGAAAACCTGTCCGACCGTGACGCCCAACGTCTCGGCCTTGATACGGTCGACCACGACCTCCAGTTGCGGCACGTTCGAGCGGAACGACGTGCTCAGCCTTTGCAGCGATGACTGGGCTTCGCCATTTTTCACAATCGTATCGGTAAGGGACTGCAACAGTGCATAGTCGGAAACACCATTCTTGAGCTCTACTTGCATCGTGAAGCCGCTGGCATTGCCGACGCCCTGGATGGGGGGCGGCACGATGACCAGGGTTTTCGCGACCAGTACGTTTTGCAGCGCGCCGTTCAGATGCTGGTAGATGGACAGGAGATCCTGACCCTTTTCCTTTAGCCTTTCGTCCCAGTCCTTCAGCACGACATATGCAACGCCGGCATTCTGCAGGCTGGCATTGTTGTCGAGAACGGATATCCCACTGATCGTCAGTACCTGATCGACGCCTGGTGTCGCTTGGGCGATCTTGCCGACCTCCGCCATGACAGAGTCGGTGCGCTCCTTGGAGGCACCATCCGGCAGTTGCGCGCCGATCAGGACGTAGCCCTGGTCCTCAATCGGCAGGAATGCAGTCGGCACGCGTGTCAGCCCCCAGACGGCGACGCCCATCAGCGCCAGCGCCAGAATAACCATGGCCGCGGCGTGGCGAGTCATCGAGCCGATCAGCCGGACGTATCCGTGTTCGCCCCAGCCGTAGATCCGGTTGAAGCCGCGATAGACGAAGTTCCGCTTCTCGGGAGGCACCGGGGTGCGCAGCCAGAGGGCGCATTGCGTCGGTTTCAGCGTCACGGCGTTGATGGCGCTGATCAGCGCCGTGGCGGCGATCACGAGAGCAAACTGGCGATAAAGCTGGCCCGTCAGCCCCGGCAGGAAGGCGGCTGGAATGAAAACGGCCATCAGCACCAGCGTAATGCCGATGACGGGGCCGAGCAGTTCTTCCATCGCCTTTTCGGCTGCCTGCCTGCCGGACATGCCCGCCTCGATATGTCTCGCGACACCTTCGACAATGACGATGGCGTCATCGACGACGATCCCGATGGCAAGGACGATTGCGAACAGAGTGGAGAGGTTGACGGTAAAGCCCATGGCCGCCATCGCCGCAAAGGCGCCGATGATGGTGACAGGAACAGTGGTTGCCGGTACGAGCATGGCTCGCCAGTCCTGCAGAAACAGCAGAATGACGATGAGAACGAGAACGCCTGCCTCGATCAGCGTGACATAGACTTCGTTGATCGACGCCTTGACGAATTTCGTCGTGTCGAAGGGGAGATGATATTCGAGGCCCGGCGGGAAGGCCCTCGCCAGTTCCGCCATCTTCACATCGACTGCCTGGGCCACAGCAATGGCGTTTGCTTCCGGCAATTGGGAGATACCGATGCCCGCAGCCGGTCGGCCATTTTGCATGAAGGTCTGGCTATAGGTCTGCGCACCCAATTCTACCCGGCCTATATCGCGGATGCGCGTTACCCGGCCGCCGTCCGTGCCATCGACTTTGACGATGATGTTCTCGTAGTCGACGGCATCATTCAGCCGGCCATTGATGTTCAGCGTGTATTGGAATGTCTGCCCTTGGGGAACCGGCGGAATGCCGATCTGACCGGCCGTGACCTCCTGGCTCTGTTGCTGCACGACATTGACGATATCCTGCGGCGTCAGCCCGCGGGCCTGCAGCAGGTTCGGATCCATCCAGATGCGCATGGCATATTGGCCGGCGCCGAAGACCGTGACATTGCCGACGCCGGGGAGGCGGGCAAGTTCGTTCTGCAGGTTGATGACGGCGTAGTTGGAGAGGAACAGGCTGTCATAACGGCCGTCCGGCGAAGTCAGGCTGACGAAGCCGAGGATCGCTGTCGATTTCTTCTGGGTGCAGACGCCCTGAACCTGCACCGACTGCGGAAGCGACGACATGGCGATCGCAACACGGTTTTGCACCAGGACCTGTGCCTGATCGGGATCGGTGCCGATGGCGAAGGTCACGGTCAATGAGTAGGTGCCGTCGCTTGCGCTGGTGGACTGCATGTAGAGCATGTCCTGCACGCCGTTGACCTGTTGCTCGATCGGCAATGCAACCGTATCGACGAGCGTCTTGGCGCTGGCGCCCGGAAAGCGGGTCGTCACCTGCACTGTCGGCGGAACGACATTCGGATATTGCGCCACCGGAAGTTGGAAGAGGGCCACCGCGCCGATGAGAACAAAGACCAATGCCAGAACATTGGCGAGCACCGGCCGTTCGATGAAGAAGCGCGAGATCATGCTGTTGTCCTTGGACGTTCAGATGAAGCGTGGTGGCTGATTTACTGCGTCGTCGTCGTAGCCTTTGCATCGGCGCCGGCTGCGGCCGGCTGCGCGTTCATATCGATTTTCTCGGGCGCAACCTTGCTGCCCGGGATTGCCTGCTGGATGCCCTGGATGACGACCCAGTCGGCCGGATCGAGACCGGATTCGATGACGCGGAGGCCCCCCTTGCGCTGGCCTGTCTTCACCTGTTTCTGTTCGATCATGTCGTCCTTGCCGAGAACGAGCAGGTAGCTGCCGAGCTGGTTGGTGGCGATCGCATCGTCGCGTACGAGCAGCGCCTTTTCATTGTGGCCGATAGGCACGCGAACGCGCACGAAGAGGCCGGGCAGCATGGCCTTGTCCTTGTTGTCGAACAGAGCTCGCACCTGAAGCGTGCCGGTCGATGCATCGAGCTGCGGCGAGACGTAGTCCAGATGTCCCTTGTGGGGATAGCCTTCCTCGGATTGCAGGCCAAGTTCGGCAGGGATGCTCGGCAGGTCCGTCTGCTTGAAGGTGCGTCCCTGCTTTCTCAACATATCCTTGATCAGCAACACCTGGGTTTCGCTGACGTTGAAATAGGCATAGATCGGATCCGTCTGGACGATGCTCGCAAGTTTGGTCGGGCCTGAGATGCCGACGAGTGTGCCGATATCGACGAGGTGGTTGGTCGCCGTGCCGTCGAAGGGGGCAAGCACTTCGGTATAGCCGAGGTTGATCGTCGCGAGTTCGAGATTGGCCTGGGCGTTGAGGATTGACGCGTTCGCTTCATCCAGCGTCGCCTTGGCGCTGTCAACGGCTGTCTGCGTGGTGACCTGTTGCTTCATAAGATTGACCTGACGGTCATATTCCTGCTTGGCGCCGACCTGGGACGCCTGTTGCGAGGCGAGCGATGCCTTTGCCTGGTCGAGCTGCGCCTGATAGGTATCGCGCTCGATGCCGAAGAGCTTGGTGCCTTTCGTCACCGTCGTGCCATCCTGATAATCGATCGATTGAAGATAGCCCTGGACGCGCGCTTCGATATCGACCGAGTTCAGCGGTGCGGTATTGCCGGTCAGATCGAAATAGAGGGTGATTGGCTCCTGGACCGGCTGGGCGACGCGAACGGCTGGCGGCGGAGGCGGGACGTAGGTATTGCTGCTTCCATCGCATGCAGAGAGCGCTGCCATGCCGATGAGCGTTACAAAAATCTGCAGACCCCGATGCAATCCCTCACGCATTGCTTCCGCCCCGACGATCTATGTGCCCCGGTCTTCATGCGTGCCTTCGCGGCGGCCCCCATAAGCCGCCGGGTGTTTCAGGCATGTGGTACTATGTCGCGGGGTCGCCTGAAATTGCAATAGCTTCTGGCATGCAATTTAGCTGTGCCTAAACGATTGATGGCCGCGTAGTCCGTACAACGGCTCAGTCTGCACATATTTGCATTCACTGCTGAGTGATGAGCAGCACGTAAGCCACGAACAGCATCAGGTGAACGGCACCCTGCATGAGATTGGTGCGGCCACTTGAAAAGGTAATGATACTGACGGCGATCGTCAGCACGAACATGACGAGATCCGGCCCTTGAAGCCCTAGCGTGACCGGGTGCCCGTAGAGGCGGCTGATTGCCAGCATGGCCGGCACAGTCAGGCCAATCGTCGACAGGACCGAGCCGAGAAAGATGTTGATGGAACGCTGCAGATGGTTGGCGACGGAGGCGCGCACGGCGCTGATCGCCTCGGGTGTCGCGACAAGCACCGCCATGACCACACCTCCAAAGGCTGTCGGAGCGTGCAGGGTTTCGATGACGTAGTCGATTGGCTTGGCAAGCTGTTCCACCAGGAAGACGACCGGTCCCATGTAGGCAAGCAGCAGAACGGCGTGATGCCATACCGCCCGATGGTGCCGCATGTTGACGATGTGCTGTTCATGGTGGTTGCCGTCTTCGGCGAAGTAGCGCTGATGGCGGCCGGTCTGCAACAGCAGGAATATGCTGTAGAGACCAATTGAGACGATGCCGAGAAACATTTGCCGCGGGGCTGAGGGGTGCGGACCATCCGGGCCGGCGAGAAAAGTCGGCATGACGAGGCTGAGGGTCGCGAGCGGCACGATGACGCCGAGATAGGCATTGGCGCCATGCAGATTGTGCTGCTGATCTTCCCGCCGCCAGGCGCCAAAGAGCAGCGACAGGCCAACCATGCCGTTCAGGATGATCATGACGACGGCAAACAGCGTGTCGCGGGCGAGCGTCGGATTATTTTCCCCATGCAGCATGACAGCCGAGATCGCCATCACTTCGATCGAGGTAATCGCAAGGGTCAGGATGAGGGTCCCGTAGGGCTCCCGAAGCTGCTCTGCCAGATGTTCGGCATGGCGAACGACCGACAGGGCTGACCCGAGCACGACGCCAAAAAGCCACAGGAAAATAAGGATGAACCAGAAAGGTTGAGATAGTTTCTCGAAGATTGTCTCAGAGAAAGCAAGGAAGGCGAGGCTGGTCGCGACGCTCACGCCAAAGAACCATTCCTCGCGGACGATGCCCGCCATATTGGTGGTGCGTAATGCGGAACTGTCAGTCATCGGGACCACTACCGGTCACGGAGTATACTCGCACTAAGACTAAGCGCGCTGCCATTTTCCTCTCCGCTCTCTCCGCCGCGTGGGCAAACCGAGCGGTACGGCTTGGCGGCGGCTGTGAGCGATTGTCTCACGCAGAAGGGCATTCCGCCTATCTAAAAATCATCGGCTCAGGTTCGGGACGATTCAATGATATTTCCGCTTCTCTCGCCCCAGAATTTCCGGGGCGTTGAGGCCGGCAATCGGCCTCGAGAGATCGGCGGGAATGTCGCCGGCGAGCTGGAGATCCAGATAGCGGGCGCAGCAGACGCGGAGGAACGAGGTGAAGTTGCCGAGATCATGGCCGGCATCGATCGACTCATGGTGCAGCCTGGTGATCAGCTGGACCACGTTCATGCCGTCGCGGGTGGCAATTTCCTCCAGCTTTGACCAGAAGAAATTCTCCAGCCTCACGCTGGTAACCATGCCGTCGATGCGCAACGACCGGGTGGTGCTTTCCCAGAGCCGCGCATCGGCCTTGATGAACAGTTCACACATCACGTTCCTCCCGCGGGTCCACTCAGGCGGCATTGGTCTCCAGGGTCTTTGCCGCATCAAGCACCGTCATGAACTGGCGCAGCCACGAGGGGTGGGCCGGCCATGCCGGTGCTGTAACGAGATTGCCGTCGGAGACGGCATCGGTAATGGCGATATCGGCATAGGTACCACCGGCAAGTTCGACTTCCGGGCGGCAGGCGGGATAGGCTGAGCAGGTGCGGCCCTTCAGCACGCCGGCAGCGGCCAAAAGCTGGGCGCCGTGGCAGATCGCGGCGACCGGCTTATCGGCATCGAAGAAATGCCTGACAGCCTTGATGACCTCGGGGTTGAGGCGCAGATACTCCGGCGCACGGCCGCCCGGAATGACGAGCGCATCGTAATCCTCGGCGCGAATGCTTTCGAATGTGGCGTTCAGTGCGAAGTTATGACCACGCTTTTCCGAATAGGTCTGGTCGCCTTCGAAATCGTGGATGGCGGTGGCGACCGTCTGGCCGGCCGTTTTGCCGGGGCAGACGGCATGGACCGTATAGCCGCAGGCAAGCAGCGTCTGGAACGGCACCATGGTTTCATAATCTTCCGTGAAATCGCCTGTAATCATCAGGATCTTGGACGCTGGCATTTCTTCCTCCCGTAAAAACCAACAGATGGACTTTAACAAAGGATCGCGGGCCGCGGGTACTAAGGGAATACTACACGGAATTCCCGATCAGATGGTCGCATGGGCTTTCACATCCGGGATGGCGCAGGCCTCACCGCCGCCGAACATGCGCGAACGGGTGAGGAAGCGTTTCTCGCGGCCGTTATCGAGCGAAAACATGCCGCCGCGGCCTGGCACGACGTCGATGATGAGCTGGGTATGCTTCCAGGCCTCGAACTGGCTGGCGCTGATATAGACGGGCACGCCGCCGATTTCACCGAGTTTCACGTCCTGGTCGCCGACAATGAAATCGTCCGTGGGGTAGCACATGGGTGAGGAGCCATCGCAGCAGCCGCCGGACTGATGAAAGAGGATCTCTGGATAATCCCGCTGGATTTCCTTGATGAGGTCGAGCGCTGCATCGGTTGCGAGCACGCGCGGTTCGCCATTGACCATTTGTTCCATGATTGCCTCCTCCAAGACAATGCCTCCTCCCCGTGAAGGGAGGAGGCGCGATAATAGCATGATCGACTGCTTCTCAGAAGAAGCCGAGCTTCTTCGGGCTGTAGCTGACCAGCATGTTCTTGGTCTGCTGATAGTGATCGAGCATCATCTTGTGCGTTTCACGGCCGATGCCGGACTGCTTGTAGCCACCGAAGGCCGCATGGGCGGGGTAGGCATGGTAGCAATTGGTCCAGACGCGGCCGGCCTGGATTTCCCGGCCGAAGCGATAGGCGCGGTTGCCGTCGCGGGTCCAGACACCGGCGCCGAGGCCGTAGAGCGTGTCGTTGGCGATCTCGAGCGCTTCCTTCTCATCCTTGAAGGTGGTGACCGAGACGACCGGGCCGAAGATTTCTTCCTGGAACACACGCATCTTGTTGTGGCCCTTGAAGATAGTCGGCTTGATGTAATAGCCCTCAGACAACTCGCCGCCGAGATCGTTGCGGGAGCCGCCTGCTAGCACCTGTGCGCCTTCCTGCTTGCCGATATCGAGATAGGCGAGGATCTTTTCCATCTGCTCGGTTGAGGCCTGTGCACCGATCATCGTTGCCGGATCGAGCGGGTTGCCCTGCGTGATGGCTTCGACGCGTTTGACGGCCCGTTCCATGAAGCGGTCATAGATCGATTCCTGGATGAGAGCGCGGCTCGGGCAGGTGCAGACTTCGCCCTGGTTCAGCGCGAACATGGCGAAACCTTCGAGCGCCTTGTCGAAGAAATCGTCGTCTTCGGCCGCCACATCGGCAAAGAAGATGTTGGGCGACTTGCCGCCGAGTTCCAGCGTGACCGGAATGAGGTTCTGGCTGGCATATTGCATGATGAGGCGGCCCGTCGTCGTCTCGCCGGTGAAGGCGATCTTGGCGATGCGCGGGCTGGAGGCGAGCGGTTTGCCGGCTTCGAGACCGAAGCCATTGACGATGTTGAGCACGCCGGGCGGCAGGAGATCGCCGACGAGTTCTGCCCAGAGTAGCAGCGAGGCAGGTGTCTGTTCGGCGGGCTTGATGACGACGCAGTTGCCGGCGGCGAGTGCCGGGGCCAGCTTCCATGTCGCCATCAGGATCGGGAAGTTCCAGGGAATGATCTGGCCGACGACGCCGAGCGGCTCATGGAAGTGATAGGCCACGGTATCATGGTCGATTTCGCCGATCGTGCCTTCCTGTGCGCGGATGCAGGAGGCGAAATAGCGGAAGTGGTCGATAGCGAGCGGAATGTCGGCCGCCATGGTTTCACGGATCGGCTTGCCATTGTCCCAGGTTTCGGCCTGGGCCAGAAGCTCCAGCTTGTCTTCCATGCGCTGGGCGACCTTCATGAGGATGTTGGAGCGCTCGGTGGTCGATGTACGGCCCCATTTTTCCTTGGCGGCATGGGCGGCATCGAGCGCGGCGTTGATGTCCTTTTCATCCGAGCGCGGGATTTCGCAGAGCTTGCCGCCGGTGACGGGCGTGACGTTGTCGAAATACTTGCCGCCGATCGGCTCACGCCATTCGCCACCGATGTAGTTGCCGTATCTCAGCTTGTACGGCGACTCGACGATTTTCTGATGAAGCATGTCATCCTCCCTTGATGAACGGTTCCGGATCGAACCATGGGAGGAAATCTGTGTCGCTTTCGCCTGACGGAACAGGGCGGCTCGCCAATACCGCAGTGCACAGTGTCGCAGAGTTGCGACAGGTTCCTAGAGCGCCACGAAAACGTGATTGAACCTTTCGGTCCGTCTCAGTGCAGGTCGAGCTTCTTCATCTTCCGGTGCAGCGTGGCGCGGCTGATGCCAAGGGCTGAAGCGGCCTGAGAGACATTGCCGTGCGTGCGCGATAGCGCGCGCAGCAGCGCCGCCTTCTCGGCTTCGGCCATCTCTTCTTCCTGTGAAACGCGGCCTTCATGCAGTGCATCGGAAGCCGGAATGCCGGCGGCGATGTGCCTGTCGTCAAGCTTGAGTGCAAGGCGGGCGGCACGCGTAGCGCCGAGAACGAGATCATGCCGGTCGACGGCGAGCAGCGCGTTGGCGGAATTGACGCCGGCCGGCACCATGACGAAGCGGGCACCTGCAAAGGCGGAACGGAAGAGGTTGAGCTCGATGCGCATCGCCGCATCACGCACGGCTTGCGACAGGATGCTGAGCGTCATCTCATTGACGTCGTCGCGGCAGGTGGAAATGTCCAGCGCAGCGGCCAGCAGGCCGCGGTGATCGCGGATCGGCGCAGTGGTGCAGCTCAGCTTGATGTTGGAGCAATAAAAATGCTGGTCACGGAAAACGGCGACGGCGCGGTCATCGGCGAGTGCCGTGCCGATGCCGTTGGTGCCGATGCTGGCTTCGGTCCAAACGGAACCGGTCCAGAGGCCGAGATCGTGGAACTCCTTGTCATTGCCGGCGGCGCCGCGGCGCTCAAGCGCAATGCCATCGCGATCCGTCAGCAGAAGGCAGCAGCCGGCCTTGCCGACGGTTGCAAAGAGCCGGTCGAGTTCCTCCCGGGCATCGGCGATCAACTGTTCGGATTGCTCCCGCGCCAGGCCAAATTCCTGCTCGGTGAGGCGTAGCGGCACGCGCTTATCTTCTGGCGCCAGTTGGTACATTGTCATGCAGCGCCGCCAGGAAGCCACGATTGGAGAGCTGGCCGCAGCGGAATTTTGCTGGGCGCACGTATAGACATGCTCCGCATGCGCGGATTGTTCGTGCATAGAGGCTCCTCCCAGAACTTGCGCATATTCTGATGTAAATATGGCAGCTTTGCAATCAGGCCGGCATGACGGCAGATTGCGTGAATGGAATTTGCCTGGTGGTGAGTGTCGCATTTCTGAGACAGTTGCGCTGTCCGCCCGAGCATCGTGATCGCGATAATATGACCAGCCGGCTGCTTGCCCGAGGCTGATTTTGCGGAGTAGCGCCGTATTTCAATGGATATAGCGGCCGGCGGGCGCCGGCTGCTGATATCGCGGACTTCACATTTCAGTGTTTGCGCTGGTGACAGTGAAACAGATCGCAGCGCGGCTTCGTAGTTTCCTCAGTAGGCAACAACGAAAGAAAAATCGCTATGCCGGGAATAAGTCTCACCTGGCGTTGTCTACCAGACAAGAGAACCTGTCGCAGCTGCTGACTAGGAGAGCAAAGCGATGATGAACAGACGATTGCTGCTGACCACAGCCGGACTTGGCGCCTTTGCCCTGCGCTTCGGTTTTGGCAGCCACGCCATGGCGGAGGAGAGCTTCGCCGTTACCCATACCGACGAAGAGTGGCGCAAGCTTCTGACGCCGGATCAATATTCGGTGCTGCGGCAGGAGGGAACGGAATATCCCTTCACAAGCCCGTTGCTGCACGAAGAACGCAAGGGCAATTTCGCCTGTGCGGGCTGCGATCAGGAGGCCTTTTCCTCGACCACGAAATTCGACAGCGGAACGGGCTGGCCGAGCTTCTGGGCGCCGCTTGACGACAAGGTCGTCGGCACGACGCGCGACACCACCTTTGGCATGGTGCGCGATGCCGTTCATTGCGGCCGCTGCGGCGGGCATCTCGGCCACGTCTTCAATGACGGGCCGAAGCCGACCGGCCTACGCTACTGCATGAACGGCGTGGCCATGACATTCCACCCGGCTTCTGCCTGATTGACGGATTACCCCGATGCTTCTCTTCGTCCTTGCCTATCTCGGTGGGGTGCTGACGATTGTCAGCCCCTGCATCCTGCCGGTGCTGCCCTTCGTTTTCGCCCGTACCGGCCAGCCTTTCCTGCGCAGCACGCTGCCAGCGGCTCTACCAGCTGGTGCGTGAGACCGGGCCGGTCGGCGACCACACGTTCGAGATCCATTTCCTCGATCCCGGCGTGCAGGCTTTCGCCTTCACCTTCGGCTGAACCAGCCCTCGACGCCTCTCGCTGCTGCTCGGCCCGTGGCGAAACAGGCGGTCAGCAGATAGCCGCCCGTTGGCGCCTCCCAATCCAGCATCTCTCCGGCTGCAAATGTGCCAGGGAGATGTTTCAGCATATAGGTCTCGTCGATTTCGCTGAAGGTAATGCCGCCGGCAGAGGATATGGCCTCGGCGATGGGGCGTGGGCGCAGCAATGGAACAGGCAGGGCCTTGATGGCGGCGGCGAGTTTGTGCGGATCGTTGCGATCGGTCTCAGGCATGAGCTCGCGCAGAAGTGCTGCCTTTACGCCGTCGAGGCCGGCGGCCTTGCGCAGGCGGTTGGAGAAACTTGTCTTGGTATCCTGCCGAACGAGATCACGAGACAGGCGTTCGAGCGTGCGGCCAGGAGCTAGGTCGATCGAGAGGGTTGCCTTGCCATGCTGCAACAGGTCGTCACGCAAAGCGGCCGAGTGGGCATAGACGAGGCTGCCTTCGATGCCGTGTTTGCTAATGACGAATTCGCCCGGAAATGTCCCGGTGCCTGATGTTGCCGTCACCGATTTCAGAGGCTCTCCGGCGAAGCGATCATGGAAGAGTTCGCTCCAGGCGACATCGAAACCGCAATTGGCGGGGCGAAACGGCGCGATCACTATGCCGCGTTCGGAGAGTAGCGGCACCCAACCGGCATCCGAGCCGAGACGCGGATAGCTGGCACCGCCGAGTGCGAGCAGTGTTGCGTCGCAGGAAATGGTCTTGCTGCTGTCGGGTGTTTCGAAAACATGGCCGCCTTCTGCAAAGCCGATCCATCGGTGGCGGGTGAAGAAGCTGACGCCGCGGGCTTCCAGACGGGCGAGCCAGGCGCGCAGCAACGGCGAGGCTTTCATGACCTCGGGAAAGACCCGGCCGGAGGAGCCGACGAAGGTCTCGGTGCCAAGGCCGGCCGCCCAGGCGCGGATATCGGCCGGGGTGAAGGCGTCGAGGGCGGAGCGCAGATGGGGATTGGCACCGCCAAAGCGGGTAGCGAAGCGCTCGTAGTCTTCGGAATGGGTGATGTTGAGGCCGGACTTGCCGGCGAGCAGGAATTTGCGGGCGAAGGTCGGCATCGCGTCATAGACGGAAACGGCATGACCGCTTGCCGACAAAACTTCGGCTGCCGAAAGGCCGGCGGGGCCACCGCCGATGATCGCGATTGTCTTTTGTTTCATAGCGCCTTCTTGGCGCGGGCGGTCAACGAGCGCAAGCCCTACGGCATCGGCCCGAAAATCGGATTCGATTTTCGGAAAGCCCGATGCGTCGATTCAAAGAGTAGAGCGTCCTTTGTGCGTCCGAACGGGCGCACGGCGCTCTAATGATGCGGATGCACGCACTTGCCGTGATCGGCCAACACCTCGATGACCCGGCATTGATCGACGCGGCCATGGCCACAGCCTTCGACCATCTGTTCCAGCTCGGCCTTCAGGGCGTTGAGGCTGCGGATGCGCTGTTCAACCTCGATCAGGCGAGCCTTGGCGATGGCATCGGCGGATGCGCAGGACTGGTAAGGGTCGTCCTGCAGCTGCAGCAATGTGCGGATTGCATCGATCTCGAAGCCGAGTTCGCGGGCGTGGTGGATGAAGGCGAGGCGGTTGAGGTCTGATGGTTCGTAGGAGCGCTGATTGCCCTCGCTGCGGCTCGGCGCCGACAGCAGGCCGATGCCCTCATAATAGCGGATCGTCGGGACCTTGACGCCGCTCTGGCGGGCAGCCTCACCGATGGTGATCTTTTTCATGATTTTCCTCTTGCACCTCTAGTCGCTAGAGGATGTAGGAACGATACTGCTTACAAGCAAGGATCGAAATCATGAGCGAAGCAGCACAGGCACGGTACCGGGTTGGCGGCATGGATTGCGCCGCCTGCGCAACGAAAATCGATACGGCCGTCAGGCGCGTGCTCGGAGTCGAAGACGTCTCCGTGTCGGTGACAGCAGGTACGATGACGGTGCGCCACGATGGCAGCAGCGATCTCAAAGCGATCGAGAAGAGGGTGACCGGCCTCGGCTATTCGGTTGCTCCGCTCACGGGCAACGCACCTGCTCGCGAGAGCAAGACCGGCCATGATCATGCGCATCACGACCATAATCACCATGGGCATGAGCATCATGATCACGACCATCACGATCATGCTGGTCATGATCATTCCGGTCTCGATCATTCGCACGGCGCCGAGGAGGTCGAGGGGCTGCACGGCCATGATCATGGGCCGATGACCGGTCCCTGGTGGCAGAGCAAGAAGGGCCGGTTGACGATCCTTTCCGGCCTCGCACTCGTTGCCGCCTATGTGCTCGGCCATCTGGTGCCATCGATCGCTTCCTATGCCTTCATCGTTGCCATGCTGGTCGGGCTGGTGCCGATCGCGCGCCGTGCGGTGATGGCCGCACTTTCCGGCACGCCCTTTTCGATCGAAATGCTGATGACGATTGCCGCTGTCGGCGCCGTCATCATCAATGCTGGCGAAGAGGCGGCGACGGTCGTCTTCCTGTTCCTCGTCGGCGAGTTGCTGGAAGGAGTGGCTGCCGGCAAGGCGCGCGCCAGCATCCAGTCACTGACGACGCTGGTGCCGAAGAACGCTCTGCTCGAGACGGGTGGCGAGGTGAAGGAAGTACCGGCCGAGACGCTTTCCGTCGGTTCCGTCATTCTCGTGCGGCCGGGAGACCGGATTTCCGCCGACGGTACAATTGTTTCTGGTGAGAGCGCTATCGATGAGGCGCCGGTGACGGGCGAAAGCACGCCGGTGCGTAAGGGGGCAGGCGAGACGGTTTTCGCCGGCACGGTCAATGGCGATGCCGCATTGCGTGTGCGTGTCACGGCCGCTGCCGAGGACAATACGATTGCCCGCGTCGTCAAGCTGGTGGAGGAGGCACAGGAATCGAAGGCGCCGACGGAGCGTTTCATCGACCGCTTCTCCCGCTACTATACGCCTGGTGTCGTCGTCGTGGCGGCTCTGGTCGCCGTTTTGCCGCCGCTGCTGATGGGCGGGGCATGGGGCGAATGGGTCTACAAGGGTCTCGCAATCCTGCTGATCGGCTGCCCCTGTGCGCTGGTCATTTCCACGCCGGCGGCGATTGCCGCCTCGCTTTCGGCGGGTGCGCGCCGCGGTCTGCTGATGAAGGGCGGAGCGGTTTTGGAATCGCTCGGTAAGGTGACGGCCGTTGCCTTCGACAAGACCGGCACGTTGACCGAGGGCAAGCCGCAAGTCACCGATGTCATTTCCTATGGACGCACCGAGGCAGAAGTGCTTTCGCGCGCTGCTGTTCTGGAGCAAGGCTCCAGCCATCCGCTGGCGCTTGCGATCCTTAATCGCGCCAAGGCCGATGGCGTACCCGTGCCGCCAGCTTTCGAAGTCGAAGCGCTGCCCGGCAAGGGCATGACCGGCAAGGTGGGTGGGGAGACGCTCGATCTCCTGTCACCGCCGGCTGCGCGCGAGCGCGGGGCGCTGAATGCGGAACAGGACGAACAGGTCGCGGTGCTGAACGGCGCGGGCAAGAGCGTCTCGGTACTGCTCGTCAATGGTGTCGCTGCCGGTCTCATTGCTATGCGCGACGAGCCTCGTGAAGACGCAAAGAGCGGGCTTGCAACGCTGAAGGCAGCGGGCGTGCGCGCCATCATGCTGACCGGCGACAACAAGCGCACGGCGGCAGCCGTTGCCGGCGATCTCGGCATCGACTGGCGCGGCGAACTCCTGCCGCAGGACAAACAGCGCATTGTTGGCGAACTGAAGAAGGAAGGTCTGTTCGTTGCCAAGGTGGGTGACGGCATTAATGACGCGCCGGCACTTGCCGCTGCCGATGTCGGCATCGCCATGGGTGGAGGCACCGACGTGGCGCTGGAAACGGCGGATGCGGCTGTGCTTCATGGGCGTGTCGGCGACGTAGCCCGGATGATCGACCTTTCGAAGCGGACGATGCGCAATATCTTCCAGAACATCACCATCGCGCTCGGGCTGAAGGCCGTGTTCCTGGTCACCACCATCATCGGCATTACCGGCCTGTGGCCGGCGATCCTCGCCGATACGGGTGCGACCGTGCTGGTGACGATGAATGCGCTTCGGCTTCTTCAGATAAAGACATAAAGATTTCTTTATATCATCTTGACGTTGCGATGCGGCAGGTGCATGCTTGCCCCATCGTTGGTTCTTGGGATCTGTTGATCCCAAGCTAAGAGGGAATTCGGTGCGGCCATTGCCAAGACCGAAGCTGCCCCCGCAACTGTAAGCGGAGAGACACCGTCCTTCGACGTCACTGGGAAGACGCCCGGGAAGACTGGACGATGTCGATGACCCGCAAGCCAGGAGACCTGCCGCGATAGATAACGTCCACGGGCGGGGTGTCCCGGTGTGCCGCTTTGCGCGAGACGGCATTCCCATGGCCGGATCTCGTCGATGCGTCGTGCCGCAGCCTTGCCCATAACCTTCGGGGTAAGGAAAATGACTATCAAGACTGCAAATCTCGGCTTTCCCAGGATCGGAAAGCATCGCGAACTCAAATTCGCATTGGAAAGTTACTGGGCCGGCAAATCCGATGCCGGCGCGCTTCTCGATGTCGGCAAGCGGCTGCGGGCGGAAAGCTGGCTCCTGCAGAAGCAGAAGGGGATCGATATCATCCCTTCCAACGATTTCTCATTTTACGACCATGTGCTCGATACGGCGGTCATGGTCGGTGCCATTCCCGCCGCCTATGGCTGGAAGGGCGGGCAAGTTTCTCTCGACACCTATTTCGCGATGGCGCGCGGCTCCACCGGCGAAGAGGCGCATGCCGATTGCGGCCATCAGCACCATCACGGGCATGGCGTGCCGGCGCTGGAAATGACAAAATGGTTCGACACGAACTACCACTACATGGTGCCGGAACTCGGCCCGGATCAGACCTTCGCCCTGACGGCGAACAAGCCACTTGATGCCTTCATCGAGGCCAAGACACTTGGCATCGACACCCGGCCAGTCATCCTGGGTCCGGTCACCTTCCTGAAACTCGCCAAGGGAAGCGAAGAAGGTTTTGCGCCGCTCGACCTGCTTGCACGCTTGTTACCTGTTTATGCAAAAGTACTGGCAGAACTTCGTGCAGCCGGTGCCGACTGGGTGCAGATCGACGAACCTTGCTTCGGGCTCGATCTTTCACAGGAAGAGCAGGCAGCACTGCAGCATACCTACCGTGCGCTGCATGAATTGGTGCCCGACCTGAAGATCATGCTCGCCACCTATTTCGGCGAGATCGGCGACAATCTGCCGACGGCGCTCTCGCTGCCGGTTGCCGGCCTGCATGTCGATCTCGTTCGCGCTTCACAGCAGATCGATGCCCTTCTCAAGACACCCAGCGATCTGACATTTTCGCTTGGCGTCATTGACGGGCGCAATATCTGGAAGGCAGACCTTGTGGCGATCCGGAAAAGGATCGAGCCGCTTGTCGAGCACTTTGGTGCGGACCGGCTACAGATCGCGCCGTCCTGTTCGTTGCTGCACGTGCCGATCGATTTGGAACTGGAGAGCGGGCTGGATGGTGAGCTGAAATCATGGCTCGCCTTCGCTGCCCAGAAGCTCGATGAGCTCGCAGCGCTCGGCGATGCCGGCAAGGCCTCTCAGGTGATTGCGGCAGCCTCGCGGGCCGTTGCATCGCGCGCCGCATCTACGCGCGTACATGATCTGAAGGTCAGACAGCGGGTTGCCGCGATCGACGAGGCGATGAAGACACGCAGCAGCGATTTTGCCGAGCGGACCGGACTGCAGGAGCGTAAGCTTCGCCTGCCGCTGTTCCCGACGACGACGATCGGCTCCTTCCCGCAGACATCAGATGTTCGAAAGTCCCGCTCCGCTTTCGCCAAGGGCACGATCAGCGAGGCGGACTACGATGCCTTCCTGAAAAAGGAGACCGAAGCGGCGATCCGCTGGCAGGAGGAGATCGGCCTGGACGTGCTCGTCCACGGTGAATTCGAACGCAACGACATGGTGCAGTATTTCGGTGAGCAGCTTTCCGGCTTCGCCTTCACGCAGCATGCCTGGGTGCAGAGCTATGGCTCCCGTTATGTCCGACCGCCTGTTATCTTCGGCGACGTCTCCCGGCCGAAGCCGATGACAGTGGAGTGGTGGCGCTATGCGCAGTCGCTGACGGAGAAGCCCGTGAAGGGCATGCTGACCGGGCCGGTGACGATCCTCAACTGGTCCTTCGTGCGCGACGATCTCTCTCGTGCCGATGTCAGCCGGCAGATCGCGCTGGCGATCCGCGACGAGGTGCTCGATCTCGAGAGGGCCGGTGCGGCGATGATCCAGATCGACGAGGCGGCGCTCCGCGAAGGCCTGCCGCTGCGCAAGGCCGACTGGAAGACCTATCTCGACTGGGCCGTCGAGAGTTTCCGCCTATGCGCCTCCGGCGTGGCAGACGAAACGCAGATCCATACGCATATGTGCTATTCGGAGTTCAACCAGATCATCGATGCCATCGCGGCGATGGATGCCGATGTGATCTCCATCGAGACGTCACGTTCGAAGATGGAACTGCTGGAGGCCTTCCGCAGCTACAAATATCCGAACGAGATCGGCCCCGGCGTCTACGACATCCATTCGCCGCGCGTTCCCGATGTCGCGGAGATGACGGAGCTTCTGGCGCTGGCGCGCGAGCGTCTGACGGACGGGCAGCTCTGGATCAATCCGGATTGCGGATTGAAGACACGCAGGTGGGAAGAGGTTCGCCCGGCGCTTGTCAACATGGTCGCTGCCGCCCGAATATTACGACATGCCGCATCGACGATTCGGGCCTGAACCTGGACTCGAAAATCAGAGAGCCGGCTATAGGCCGGCTCTCTTCATTAGCGCCTTCTCCACAGCCTGCTTTCTTTAAGCATTCGTTAACCACGTTTTTCACAGGAATGCAGTGATTTCAAACATGCCGTAACGCGATGCACAAACCATCCGTTGACGCAAACCGGGATTCGCGTACTATATCTAGTGTTCAAGGTTCCTTCGATTCGCTAGGGATCGCAGGCTAAGATGGGAATACGGTGCGTTTTGCCATGAGGGCAAAACAAGGCCGGAGCTGCCCCCGCAACTGTAAGCGGCGAGCAACTGTCCGATTTCAGGTCACTGAGGCATGAAGCTTTGGGAAGGCTGGGGGCAGGGTGCTTCGACCCGCGAGCCAGGAGACCTGCCTTGAACTAGATGTCCACGGGCGGGGTGTCCGGAAGGTCGCGTATGTATGAGGCGGATGAAATCCGCAGCTGTTGCGCTGCCCCCGAACGTCCGCATGAGAACTTCGGGGTTGAAGTTATGTCGAGAATATCAAAGCCGCTGCCCGCGCAAATCCCGCGAGGGGTCGAATTCGGCGTGTAAAGCGCCAACCTTGCCAGATCAATATCAAGCGTTGCCTCGGACGCCGCAAGGCGCCCGATCCCAGTATTGCGTCCGGAATCCATTGAAATCACGAGGAACATGATGAGCGTTACCGTTTACAGCAAGCCTGCCTGCGTACAGTGCACCGCTACCTACCGCGCCCTCGACCGTCTGGGCGTCGACTATCAGATCATCGACATTTCCGAAGATGCCGATGCGCTCGATCGTGTGCGCGGCATGGGCTACATGCAGGTTCCGGTCGTCGTTGCCGGCGACAGCCACTGGGCGGGTTTCCGTCCCGATATGATCAGCGCACTCTCCTGATCGGAGAAGAGCGATGGGCCTGATCGTCTATTATTCCAGCCGGTCCGAAAATACCCATCGTTTCGTCGAGAAGCTGGGACTGCGTGCGGCGCGCATTCCCCTCGGCGCTGAAGACGTCCTCATTCACGAACCCTATGTGCTGATCTCGCCCACCTATTGCGGCGACGGCGGCCCCGGGATCGTAAAGGGAGCCGTGCCCAAGCAGGTAATCCGTTTCCTCAACGATGCGGAAAACCGCTCCAACATCCGCGGCGTGATCGCAGCGGGCAACAGCAATTTCGGCGAGACCTACGGGCTTGCCGGCGACGTGATCTCGCAGAAGTGCCAGGTGCCGTACCTCTACCGGTTCGAGCTTTTGGGGACTGCTGAGGATGTCGCCAATGTCAAAGACGGGATGGGACGATTTTGGACACGGGAACAAATCTGACGCGGGATGCGGGCGCAAAACCGCTAAAGGCAGCAGACGCGCTGGATTATCACGCGCTGAACGCAATGCTGAACCTCTACGATGAGCAAGGCAAGATCCAGCTCGACAAGGATCGCTTTGCGGCCAAGCAGTATTTCCTGCAGCATGTGAACCAGAACACGGTGTTCTTCCATAATCTCAGGGAGAAACTCGATTATCTGGTGACCGAAGGCTATTACGAGCAGGAAGTGCTCGACCAGTATTCCTTCAATTTCGTCCGCGACCTGTTCGACGAAGCCTATGCCAAGAAGTTTCGTTTCCCGACCTTCCTCGGCGCCTTCAAATATTACACCAGCTACACGCTTAAGACCTTCGACGGTAAACGCTATCTGGAGCGCTACGAGGATCGTATCTGCATGGTGGCGCTGGCTCTTGCCGAAGGCAATGAGCAGCTTGCCCGCGATCTGGTCGAAGAGATCATCACCGGCCGTTTCCAGCCGGCAACGCCGACCTTCCTCAATGCCGGCAAGAAGCAGCGCGGCGAGCTCGTTTCCTGCTTCCTGCTGCGTGTCGAAGACAATATGGAATCGATCGGCCGTTCCATCAATTCGGCGCTGCAGCTTTCCAAGCGCGGCGGCGGTGTGGCGCTGTCGCTGACGAACATCCGCGAGGCCGGTGCGCCGATCAAGCAGATCGAAAACCAGTCTTCCGGCATCATCCCCGTCATGAAGCTGCTCGAAGACTCGTTCTCCTACGCCAACCAGCTCGGTGCTCGGCAGGGTGCGGGTGCCGTTTATCTCAACGCCCATCACCCTGACATCATGCGCTTCCTCGATACCAAGCGCGAAAATGCCGACGAGAAGATCCGCATCAAGACGCTGTCGCTCGGCGTCGTCGTGCCCGACATCACCTTCGAGCTCGCCAAAAACAATGAGGATATGTACCTCTTCTCGCCCTATGACGTGGAGCGGGTCTATGGCGTGCCCTTCACCGAAATCTCGGTGACGGAAAAGTACCGCGAGATGGTGGCGGATGCCCGTATCACCAAGAAGAAGATCAAGGCGCGCGAATTCTTCCAGGTGATTGCCGAAATCCAGTTCGAGAGCGGCTATCCCTACATCATGTTCGAAGACACGGTGAACCGGGCAAATCCGATCGCCGGCCGCATCAGCATGAGCAATCTCTGCTCTGAAATCCTGCAGGTCAGCGAAGCCAGCATCTTCAATGACGACCTTTCCTACAAGACGATGGGCAAGGATATCTCGTGCAATCTCGGCTCACTGAACATCGCCATGGCGATGGATTCGTCCGATTTCGGCAAGACGATCGAGACCTCGATCCGCGCGCTGACGGCCGTTTCCGACATGAGCCATATCTCGTCGGTGCCGTCGATCGAGAAGGGCAATGATGATAGCCACGCGATCGGCTTGGGACAGATGAACCTGCATGGGTACCTCGCCCGCGAGCGCATCCATTACGGTTCGGAAGAAGGCATCGATTTCACCAATATCTATTTCTATACGGTGACCTATCACGCGATCCGCGCCTCCAATCGTCTGGCGGTGGAGCGTGGAGCGAGCTTCAAGGGTTTCGAGAATTCGAAATATGCCTCGGGCGACTATTTCGACAAATATACGGACCAGGAATGGAAGCCGGCTACCGCGAAGGTTCAGGCGCTGTTCGATGATGCCGGCATTCATATCCCGACACAGGAAGACTGGCTGGAGTTGAAGAAGGCCGTGATGGCTTCGGGCCTCTATAATCAGAACCTGCAGGCGGTGCCGCCGACGGGCTCCATCTCCTACATCAACCACTCGACCTCCTCGATCCATCCGATCGTTTCGAAGATCGAGATCCGCAAGGAAGGCAAGATCGGCCGCGTCTACTATCCGGCGCCGTTCATGACCAACGACAATCTCGACTACTATCAGGATGCCTACGAGATCGGGCCTGATAAGATCATCGACACCTATGCGGCGGCCACTCAGCATGTCGACCAGGGCCTGTCGCTGACGCTGTTCTTCCGCGATACGGCAACCACGCGCGACATCAACCGCGCCCAGATCCACGCCTGGAAGAAGGGCATCAAGACGATCTATTACGTCCGCCTTCGCCAGATGGCGCTGTCCGGCACCGAGGTGCAGGGTTGCGTTTCCTGCACGCTCTAACCGACCGGAGATAATGATGAACATGCAATTCAAACCGGTCAGCCGCGTGCGCGCCATCAACTGGAACCGCATCGAGGACGACAAGGATCTCGAAGTCTGGAATCGGCTGACCGGCAATTTCTGGCTGCCGGAAAAGGTGCCGCTGTCGAACGATATTCCCTCCTGGGGGACACTGACGCCGGCCGAGCAGCAGCTGACGATCCGCGTCTTCACCGGGCTGACGCTGCTCGACACGATCCAGAACGGTGTCGGCTCCGTCAAGCTGATGGCGGATGCGGTAACGCCACACGAGGAGGCGGTGCTTTCCAACATCTCCTTCATGGAGGCGGTGCATGCGCGCTCCTATTCCTCGATCTTCTCGACGCTCTGCCTGACGCCTGACGTCGATGACGCTTATCGCTGGTCGGAAGAAAACGAATTCCTGCAGAAGAAGTCGGCGCTGATCATGGAGCATTATGCGTCCGGCGATCCCTTGAAGAAGAAGGTCGCAAGCGTCTTCCTCGAAAGCTTCCTCTTCTATTCTGGCTTCTATCTGCCGATGTACTGGTCGAGCCGGGCCAAGCTSACRAACACGGCCGACMTGATCCGCCTSATCATCCGCGACGAGGCCGTGCACGGCTAYTATATCGGCTACAAGTTCCAGCGCGGACTTGAAAAACTCTCCGAAGAGCGCCGCCAGGAGATCAAGGACTTTGCCTTCGACCTGCTGCTCGAGCTCTACGACAACGAAGCGAAATATACCGAAGCGCTTTATGACGGCGTTGGTTTGACTGAGGACGTCAAGAAGTTCCTGCACTACAATGCCAACAAGGCGCTGATGAACCTCGGTTATGAGGCGCTGTTCCCGGCCGAAGCCTGCAAGGTCAATCCGGCGACCCTGTCTGCCCTTTCACCGAATGCCGATGAGAATCACGACTTCTTCTCCGGCTCCGGCTCGTCCTACGTCATCGGCAAGGCGGTGGCGACCGAGGACGAAGACTGGGATTTCTGAGGTTTATCTTTACGAAGCCTCTTATCATTCGGTCCGCTATCGCCCACATTCAGCGCGGTGTATTCGTTGAATGTGGCGTAGCGGGAGTTTTTATGAGGCCCTCTTTCGAAGCGACTGATCCGGCAAGTGAAGCTGCCGAAGGCGTCTGGCCAATCCGCAGGCGCCGAATTCTCGATTGGCTGATCAACGAGACCCGCAACGAGCGTTTCATCGACAATATCCTGGTGGAGATGTGCAAGCGGCTGCTGGCAGCCGGCGTGCCGGTGAACCGGTCGAGCTTGCATTTCCGCACGAACCATCCGCAATGGATCGGCGCTCGCATCCTGTGGGTGGAAGGCATGGAAGAGGCGAAGATCGACACCTTTGCTTACGGGGTGGAAACCACGCCGCAATTCCTCAATAGCCCGGTCAACGAGATCCACAAAGGCGCCAACGAGGTGCGGAAGAACCTTGAGGATTTATGGGAGGGCGACGACTATCCCTTCTACCAGGAACTGCGCGACGACGGCTATTCCGAATATATCGCCTGGCCGATCGATCATACGTTCGACAAGCGCCACGTCGTTACGTTCTCCACCAATAGGCCAGGCGGTTTTACCGGCGAACACGTGGATTTCCTGCGCGATCTGCTGCCGGCTCTCACTCTCGTCAGCGAGATCCGGCTCAAGAACATCATGGCGCGCACGCTGCTGCAGACTTATGTCGGGCCGCATGCGAGCGAACAGATTCTCTCCGGCGTCATCACCCGCGGCAGCGGCACGACCGTCGGCGCGGCGATCATGATCTGCGACCTGCGCGATTTCACGGCGATCTCCGATCTCTGGCCGCGCGATGACGTGATCCAGTTGCTCAACGACTATTTCGATGCCATGTCCGATCCGATCGAGCGGCATGGAGGCGAAATCCTGAAATTCATGGGTGACGGACTGCTTGCTATCTTCCCGCTGTCGAAGCCTTCGGCATGCGAGGATCTGCTGACGGCGATCCGTGAAGGGCAGGAGGCGATGGCGAAACTGAATGAGCAACATCAGCGTTTGGGACGTGATCCCCTGCGATACGGCGTCGGCGTCCACGTCGGTGACGTCATGTACGGCAATATCGGTTCGCGTCGGCGGCTGGATTTCACCGTCATAGGCCCGGCAGTCAATGTCGCTTCGCGGCTTGAAACCTTGACCAAGGAGGTCAAGCGGCCGGTGCTTCTGTCGCGCGCTTTCGTTGAGATGGCGACCTGCACGGAAGAGATGGACAATCTCGGCACCTTTCCGCTGCGCGGGCTCGGGGAGCCCGTCGAAGTCTTCGCCTTCCGCGAGAAGCCGATAAACGGTCGTGACGTGGCTTAGAGCCTTTCCCGAAAGGCTCTAAGCCACCGGAAAATTGATCTGCGGTGGTAAGAGCAGGCTCTGGCTCTCCGCTGCCGGATTGCTGATGCGCTGAAGAAGCATCTGGCCGAGATGTTCGCCAGCTTCCACCAAATCTTCATAGATGGTTTCGATCTTCGGCTGAAGATGGGTGATGAGATGTGAGGTTTCCTTGGCGACGATGTCATAGTCCTCGGCCAGGACGTGGCCCGCATCACCCATGGCACTGACAAGCGCCAGCGCGGAAACCTCGCCCGGGCAGACAAAGCCATCGGGAACATCGGGGGCTGCGGCGCGGGCGCGGAAGAAATCCCTGATCTCGTTGGCCGGTGAATCGAGCGTGACTGCTTCCGATATCTCGTAGGCGACGCCGGCCTCGCGCACGGCGGTCATGAAGCCATGAAGGATGTGCTGGCTGAAGGTCAGCCGCTTCGGCGGCATGACGACTGTGACCTTTTTCCTGCCCTTGGCGATCAGGCGCCGGGTGGCTTCGTAGGCGAAGGCATAATTGTCGTAATCGACGTAAGGGTGCGGTGTCGAAAACTCGGTGCGGCCATGACAGACAAAGGGAAAGCCGACTTCCTGCAGCATCCGCACCCTTGCGTCGAAGGGTTCCGTCCGCGTGAAGATCAGGCCGTCGGCGAAATTGTTGCGAACGATATATTCCGCCGCTTCGAGATCGGTCGTCGACAGGAAGTTCGGGGCGACGACGAGGTGATAGGATGTCTCTTTCAGCACCTTGGCGATGCCGTACATAATGGCCGTGCCGAAGCCGACCACTTCCTGATGCGGGTCGAGAAGAATGCTGATGACGTTGGTGCGTCCTGTCTTGAGACGCTGGGCAGCGCGGTCCGGCAGGTAACCGATCTCGCGGGCAATGCGATGGACGCGCTCGCGCGTTTCGACTGATATTTGCGGTGCGTCGCTGAGTGCGCGCGAAACCGTCGTCACCGCAAGACCGGTCAATGTCGCGATGGTGCGCAAGGTCGGCTTGCCGCGCTTTTGCGCACCATCCGGATTTTCACCGCGTTGCAGTTGGGACGATTCGGTCACTGGGGACATTCCGTGCTGGATCGCGGCTACAATAACACGATGAAACCGGCACGCAATCAATCAATGCAAACGATTTAAATTTTTACAGTTTCTTAGGCGATCAGAAAAAAGGCAAATAAAATCAATATTTATCGGACTAATCATATTTTTCTCGGGAGTCGAGGAAGGACTTGACGTGACCGTGTTTATAACGTTTTAAATTGTTAACCGCGCTGGGAGGTGCGGTGTAGTGTGGTGTTTGGCCGCCCTCACGGCGGAAGACATCGGGGCGGCCGAGGTGGATCTCGCCGCCACTTACGAACGGGAGGATATTCATGCGCAAGTTTTTGAGCTCGGCAGCTCTTGCTGTCGTGATGATGGCTGGTTTCGGCAGCGCTCACGCCGCTGACGTCAAGGAAGTTCAGATGCTGCACTGGTGGACGTCCGGCGGTGAAGCCGCGGCGCTCAACGTGCTGAAGCAGGACCTCGCTAAGGAAGGCTTTGCCTGGAAGGACGTGCCGGTTGCGGGCGGTGGCGGCGACGCAGCCATGACCGCGCTGAAGGCGATGGTTGCCGCAGGTACCTATCCGACCGCTTCTCAGATGCTCGGCTATACCGTTCTCGACTATGCCCAGGCAGGCGTCATGGGCGACCTGACCGAGACGGCGAAGAAGGAAGGCTGGGACAAGTCTGTTCCGGCAGCGCTGCAGAAGTTTTCCGTCTATGACGGCAAGTGGGTCGCAGCACCTGTCAACGTCCACTCCGTCAACTGGCTGTGGATCAACAAGTCCGTCATGGACAAGATCGGCGGCAAGCAACCGAAGACCTTCGACGACCTGATCGCCCTACTCGACAAGGCTAAGGCAGCCGGCGTCATCCCGCTCGCTCTCGGCGGTCAGAACTGGCAGGAAGCCACGATGTTCGACTCCATCGTGCTGTCCACCGGTGGTCCGGAATTCTACAAGAAGGCTTTCAACGACCTCGACGAGGCCTCCCTGAAGTCCGACACGATGAAGAAGTCGTTCGATAACCTCGCCAAGATCATCCAGTATGTCGATCCGAACTTCTCGGGCCGTGACTGGAACCTGGCGACGGCCATGGTTATCAAGGGCGATGCACTCGTGCAGGTCATGGGTGACTGGGCGAAGGGCGAATTCGTAGCCGCCAAGAAGACCCCGAACACCGACTTCCTGTGCTACCGCTTTCCGGGCACCGACGGCAGCGTGATCTACAACTCGGACATGTTCGGCATGTTCAACGTTCCTGACGACCGCAAGGCCGCTCAGGTCGCGCTCGCCACGGCAACGCTGTCGAAGAGCTTCCAGTCCGCCTTCAACGTCGTCAAAGGTTCGGTTCCGGCCCGTACCGACGTTCCGGATACGGCTTTCGACGCCTGCGGCAAGAAGGGTATTGCCGATCTGAAGGCTGCTAACGAGGGCGGCACCCTGTTCGGCTCACTGGCACAGGGCTATGGCGCACCGCCGGCTATCGCCAACGCCTATAAGGACGTTGTCTCGAAGTTCGTCCATGGTCAGATCAAGACCTCCGACGAAGCCGTCAAGCAGCTCGTCCAGGCGATCGACGACGCTCGCTAATCTTCCAATCGATCAAGGCTTTCCCGCACTCTTGCGGGGAGGCCGCAGCCCCTGCGATGCGGGGAGGAGATGATCACATGAGCACAGTTGCGACCACCGATCCGGTCCTGACATCGAAATCTTCAACCCGCACGTCCATTCGCGGCCGGCTGCAGGATGCGCTGCCCAAGATCGTATTGGCGCCGAGCTTTCTGATCACGGTGATCTTCGTCTATGGCTTCATCGTCTGGACGGCTTATCTCTCCTTCACCAATTCCAAGACCTTTCCGTCTTATGCAATTACGGGCGCGCGCGCTTATCAGCGGCTCTGGCGCTGGACCTTCGAAAGCGATCCGCCGTCCTCCTGGTACACATCGATCACCAATATGGGGATCTTTGGTTTCCTCTACATCTTCATCTGCCTGGCGCTCGGCCTATTGCTCGCGATCCTTCTCGACCAGAAAATCCGCGGCGAAGGCATCTTGCGTCCGATCTTCCTCTATCCGATGGCGCTGTCCTTCATCGTGACGGGTGTTGCCTGGAAGTGGTTCCTCGATCCGGGCCTTGGGCTTGAGCAGACGCTGCATCATTTCGGCTGGACGAGCTTCCATTTCGACTGGATCAAGAACAAGGATTTCGTCATCTACACCGTCGTCATCGCCGGTGTCTGGCAGGCCTCCGGCTTCGTCATGGCGATGTTCCTCGCGGGCCTGCGTGGCATCGACGGCGAAATCATGAAGGCTGCGCAGATTGACGGCGCATCGCCCTTCCAGATGTACCGGCGCATCGTCATTCCGATGCTGCGGCCGATTTTCCTGTCGGCCTTCATYGTGCTCGCCCATATGGCGATCAAGTCCTACGACCTCGTCGTGGCACTGACCTCAGGCGGCCCCGGCGGCTCGGCTTGGCTGCCGTCCAACTTCATGTACGAATATACCTTCAAGCGAAATGAAATGGCTGTCGGTTCCGCAAGCGCCATCATCATGCTGATGACCATCTCGGCGATCATCGTGCCCTATCTCTATTCCGAACTGAAGGAGAAGGCGCGATGAGCAGCGTTACCTCTCCCGATATCGCGACCGCGCAAGGCGGCAATAGCGGCCGCTGGGTCGGCCGCGTCATCATCTACGGCCTGCTGCTGATCTTCGCTGTTCTCTATTTGATGCCGCTCTTCGTGATGCTGACGACCTCGTTCAAGACCATGGATGAGATCCAGAACGGCAATATGCTGGCTCTGCCGCAGGCACCGACGCTCGATCCCTGGTTCAAGGCCTGGGGCGAAGCCTGCGTCGGCCTCACCTGCGCCGGTATCAAGGGCTATTTCTGGAACTCGATCAAGATGGTCGTGCCGGCGGTTGCCATCTCGACCATCATGGGTGCGCTCAATGGTTACGTGCTGACCAAATGGCGTTTTCCCGGCCATACGCTGGTCTTTGGGTTGATGCTCTTTGCCTGCTTCATTCCGTTCCAGTCGGTGCTGCTGCCGATGGCGACCATTCTCGGTACGCTCGGCCGTTTCGGTATGACGCTTCAGAACGCGACCGGTTTCAGCTTCGGTTTCGGCAATCCGACTGTGAACCTCGTTTTCGTGCACGTTGTCTATGGTCTCGGCTTCACGACGCTGTTCTTCCGTAATTTCTATGAGGCCTTTCCGACTGAACTCGTGAAGGCCGCGCAGGTCGATGGCGCGAGCTTCTTTCAGATCTTTCGCCGTATCATGCTGCCGAATTCGCTGCCGATCATCGTGGTGACGGTCATCTACCAGTTCACCAATATCTGGAACGACTTCCTCTTCGCCTCGGCCTATGCCGGTACGGGTGACTCCATGCCGATGACGGTGGCGCTCAATAATGTCGTCAATACCTCGACCGGCGTGGTCGAATATAATGTCAACATGGCTGCGGCGATGATCGCGGCCGTTCCTACGCTCATCGTCTATATCCTCGCCGGCCGCTATTTCGTGCGCGGTCTGATGGCGGGCGCCGTCAAAGGGTGATCCATGGCTTTCCTTGAAATTTCCGGTCTCAAAAAGCGCTTCGGCGCCGTCGACATTCTCAAGGGGATCGACCTGGAACTCGAAAAGGGTGGCTTCCTGGTGCTGGTCGGCCCGTCCGGCTGCGGTAAGTCCACGCTGCTCAACACCATCGCCGGGCTGGAAGCGATCACTTCGGGTGAGATCCGCATCGATGGCCGCTCCATCAACGGCTTGCACCCGTCCAAGCGCGATATCGCCATGGTGTTCCAGAGCTACGCGCTTTATCCGAACATGACCGTTGCCGGCAATATCGCCTTCGGCATGGAAATTCGCGGTGTGCCGAAGGATGAGCGCGAGAAGGCGATCAAGCAGGTCTCCGACATGCTGCAGATCGGCCATCTCCTGGATCGAAAGCCTTCGCAGCTTTCCGGTGGCCAGCGGCAGCGCGTGGCGATGGGCCGTGCGCTGGTGCGCAATCCGCAAGTGTTCCTGTTCGACGAGCCGCTCTCCAACCTGGATGCGAAGCTGCGCGTCGACATGCGCACCGAAATCAAGCGCCTGCACCAGCGCATGGGAACGACGATCGTCTACGTCACCCATGACCAGATCGAGGCGATGACACTGGCGACGAAGATCGCCGTGCTGAAGGACGGCGTGCTGCAGCAGTTCGGTACGCCGGCGGAAATCTACAACAGCCCGTCCAATGTCTTCGTGGCAGACTTCATGGGCTCGCCTGCGATGAACCTGCTCAACGCGACCGTCGAAAACGGCGACGGCGGGTTGCAGGTCTCGCTGGAGCGTCCCAATGCCGAGCCGTTGAAGCTACCGGTCAATTCTGGCAGTAACAGCCTGACCGGTTATGCGGGCAAGCAGGTGATCTTCGGCATTCGTCCCGAAGCATTGACGGACCCTGACGGGGCCGACCGCAAGGCGAAGTCGGTCGTTCATGGCGACTGCGCCATCGAAGTCGTGGAACCGGCGGGTTCGGATACGTTTGCCGTCACCAAGCTCGGCGGCAAGTCGGTGGTGGCGCGCCTTGGGGCCGATACCGGCATTCTGCCTGGTCAGAACACCCGCCTTGCCTTCAATCTCGACAAGGCGGTGTTCTTCGATCCCGCCAGCCAGCTCAGGATTGCATAGAGCAATTCCAGCAAAAGTGTGCAGCGGTTTTGGTCCGGAATTGCGTGAAAACAAAGAGATAGAGCATTTCCGTATTCGAAGAAAAACGGAAATGCTCTGTCGGCCGTCAGACGGCCGCCACCGAGAGTGTTACCGGTGCGAAGTGGCTCGATGTCGCTTCGACCGTGATTTCCCCTGTCAAGCCGGTTGCTTCCAGCCAGAAGCCCGTCGTGCCGCCCTGGAGCGGTACGGTCGTCGGGCCGACAATCTTTGCAGGGCCTTTGACGGTCAGCGTTACAGCATCGTTCAGGAAGGGCAGGCGCTGGCCGCGCTGGTCGAGCGCGCGGATGACGACGCGGGTCGTGTCGCGTTCGCGGGCCTTCAGCGTGGTGCTGTCGGGCGCGACTTCCAGTGTGGTCGGCAGCGGATCGGCTGCCAGCGTCAGTCTGGCCACGGGCTCGCCATTGATGAAGCCGGTGAATTCACCGTCGATCCATTCCAGCCCCCAGCGGCCGAGTTCATCCTGGGTGAAATGGCGGTGGTCGAGCACGACGGGCGGATGCGGCAAGTGCGGATAGTTCTCGCGATCCGGACCGATGCGCTTCGTCAGCGAGCCGTATTTCAGCTCAACCTCGTCACAGTTGGTCAGGATGATCAGCGGCAGCACACCGCCGATGCTGCGTTCGCCGCGCGCCCAGAAGGTGACCGGCTTCATGATGATCTCATCCGAAGGGTCGCACTGGCTGGCATAGGCGTAGGCCGCGAATTTCGGTTCGCGGAACATGTCCATGACGCCGTGATAGCAGATGCGGTCGCCGGAGCCGAAATCCTTGTGGGTGTTGTAGTCGAACATGCACCAGCCGATCGCGCCCGAAATATCGGGGTCGCCGTAAGCAGCGTTCAGCACTTCCAGATGGCGGCGCACATGCTCGGCCTGGCGCTGCTCGGCATCATACATCTTGGTGGGATGCATGTGGCCGTTGAACTCGGTGATGATGTAGGGGACCTTGTAGGAGAGGCCGGTATTTTCCTGCTGCCTGCGAAGCGCCGTGCGTGGGCGATTGGCGCCCGGCAATTCCTCATTGCCGAGGATGAAGTCGTTCATCGTATAGACGTCTTCCAGAAGCTCGCTTTCGGTCAGGTAGCGAACGCCGCCGGTCTGGCGCGTGGAATCGAGCTCATGGGCCAGCCGGTTGGTCGCGGTATAGAAGTCGTGGCTGTCGAGCGACTCGTTGATGCGCACGCCCCAGATGATGATCGAGGGATGATTCCAGTCGCGCTCGATCATGCGGCGAACGTTTTCGATGGACTCCCTCTGCCAATCGAGATCGCCGATATGCTGCCAGCCGGGGATTTCTTCGAAGACGAGCAGGCCGATGCGGTCGCACTGGTCGAGGAACCATTTCGACTGCGGATAGTGCGAAGTACGCACGATATTGCACTTAAGCACTTTTTTCATGATGTCGGCGTCACGCTCCTGTGCGGAGCGGCCGGCTGCGTAACCGATATAGGGGTAAGCCTGATGGCGGTTGAGGCCCTGAAGCTTCACGGGCCGGCCGTTGAGCAGGAAACCTTCCGGCGTGAATTTGGCTGTGCGGAAGCCAAAATGGGCGGATGCCCTGTCCGAGCCATGTTCGGTTCTGAGATCGACGACAATTTCGTAGAGCGCCGGGTTTGACAGGTCCCACAGTTCTATGCCCGTCAGTCCGCCGAACGAGAGCGTCGTCACGGAGCCGATCGTTTCACCGGCAGCACTTGCGAGCACGATACCATCGGCACCCTTCAGCGAGGCCGTAATGGTCGCGGCATAGGTCAGGCTCTGTGGATTGGCGACATCAATGCGGACCGTCGCCGACTTCATGTCGGACAGAACGTCATGTGTCTCGATCTTGAGATTGCGGATGGAGACCTTGTCGGTGACCTTCAGCCAGACGTCGCGATAGATGCCGGCATAGGTGAGGTAGTCGATGCGACCGCCGAAGGGCGGGATGGCGGGGTTCTCATTGCCGTCGATCTTGACCGTGATCAGGTTCTCGCCCTTGATCAGTTTGCCGGTCAGGCGGGCTTCGAAGGGCGTATAGCCGTCCTTATGAGCAATGATCTCTTCGCCGTTCAGATAGACGACGCTGTCGGCCATGGCACCATCGAAGAGGATGGAGACTTCGCGGCCTTCGAATTCCGGCAGCCAGCGCAGCACCTTCTGATAGGTGAAGGCGCGCTGATAGCGTTTCTCGTCGAAATAGTTGAAGGGCAGCTCGACAGCCGTGTGCGGCAGGCTGACCATATGGTCGCCGTCGAAAGCCTCGGTCAGGCGCTCGCCAAAACCTTCGTGGAAGCTCCAGGATTCATTGAGGGAAACGACGGAACGCATCTCAGGCTCCCCGGCAGGCGGCAGGGGAGAGGCGGCGCCTGGCAGCGGCGCGTGAAAGGGTGATCATCGATATTCCTCCTCGATGCGAATGACTGGAGTCGCCCCTCAGGCGGTCGAACCCCAGCGGGGTGTGCAGGCAAGCGTAATGCTGTGCGGACCTTCGTCGCCGGCCTCATGGCGTTCGATCACCTCGACGACCGCGTCCATAAAGGCCACGTGGTCAAGGCTCAGCGTCGTCAGGTCGTTGCAGTCCCAGGCGGCCATGGCAATGCCATCCTGGCCGACGATGGCAATATCCTCAGGCGTATTCTTTCCGAGCACGCGGCGGGCAGCGTCGCGCGCGCCGATCGCCATCACATCGTTGCCGCAGATGATGGCATCGACCTTGGAACGGTGCAGCAAGAGAACGGCCTCCTTGAAGCCGGAATCGTAGGAATAATCGCCGAAGGCTTCCGCTTCGAAGGCAAGGCCGTGACGCGCCAGAGCGTCGGCAAACCACTTGCGGCGCAGCTTGTCGATCCAGCTCGACTTGGTGCCGGAGAGATAGGCGAAGCGCCGTTTGCCGTCGCCGACGATCTTGTCGATGATCTCGCCGGCGCCGACGGCGCCATCGATGCGGATGTTGGAAACATCCTCGTTCTCAAGCGGCTCGAAGGAAACGATAATCGGCTTCGTGGTATGGAAGATGTCGACGGCGTCCTGCATCGATACCATGTCGGAGAAGATGACGACGTGATCGACCTGATAGGTGGAGGCGAGCCGCATCAACTGCAGGCGATCCGAATGATCGGCGCAGCAGAGAATGATGGGCAGGAGCTGACGGGCCTGCAGGCGATGGACGAGGAGCTGCTGCTCCTCGGCCTCGCAGGGGTTGCCGATGGCGTTGACGACGAGGGCGACGAGGCGCGAACGCTGGTTGTTCAGAGAGCGGGCGATCGCATTCGGCTGGTAGCCATATTCACGGGCAACGGCGAGGATGCGGTCGCGCGTGGCGCTGCCGATCCGCGAATCCGGCGAGAAAGCCCTCGAAATCGTCGCGGAGGACACACCGGCGAGTTTCGCCAGTTCCTTCGAGGTGATCCGCCGTCTGTTCGTTCCGCTCATTATTTTTGCGCCTATCCGGCAATCCTGACGGGGGTGCCGTCGGCTGCTGCCGATTCCTTGATTGCATCCCAGAGCCTAGCGAATCTGAGACCCATTTCAACGGAGCCGGAGTTTTCCATCGTTCCGGCACGGATGGCGAGGAAATTCTTCATCGGATTGCCGAGAATCTCGGCTTCCTCGCGCGGTTCGCTGGTGCGTCCGACGCTGATTTCGCGCCAGCCGCCCCAGGCGTCGATGCGCACGATCGCCTTCGAATAAAAGAAGGTGATGTAGGAGGCGCAGCCGGGAGGGCCTTCGCCGGCGGCTGTCAGCGTCGCGAGCGCGCCATTCTTCAGGCGGGCGGAGACAGCGGTGGCAATATCCACCTTCTTTCCGTGGTTGTTCATATAGGCGGAAACGCTGTCGAAATCGGAATTGGCAAGCAGGCAGACGGTGTTCATCATGTGCGCGCCGGTATCGAACATGAAGCCGCCGCCGGAGATTTCAGGCTGCTGCTTCCAGTGGCCCTCATAGTTCGAAGACCAGCTTTCCCAGATCATGCCTGAGATGGCGATGAGGTCGCCGAATTCACCCGACAGCGCGCGTTTGCGGGTGTCGAGCACGAGCGGCGAGAGGCCGCCCTGGAAGGCGGTGACGATGGTGACGCCGCTCTTCTTCTGTGCCGCGATCAGCGTTTGTGCCTCGGCAACGGTGGTCACCATCGGCTTTTCGAGGAAGAGGTCGAGGCCGGCTTCGGCGACGGCCGTCGCCTGCTCGGCATGAGAAGCGTGAGGGGTGGAGATATAGATGATGTCGAGTTCGTCGCGGCATTTTGTGAGCAGATCCCGGTAATCGGCGAAGCCCTTCGGCTCCGGCGCACCGGCCGCCGTGCAGACGTCAATCAGGCGCTTGCGGGAGGTTTCGCTAGTGTCGGCAAGCGCCACGAATTCAATTTCCGGCATCCTTGCCCAGCTCTCTGCATATTCAGCCGCTTTCAAGCCGGCGCCGATGACGCCGAGGCGCAATTTCTGAGACATCGAAATCCTCCCTGATATCGTTGTGCAAACGATTACACAAACGATACATTTGATGCAAGCCATAAATAAAGCAGCAAAATCAACTATATAGTTTTATGCCGGTCAGCGATTTAAAAATCATCTTGTCAGCATTCAGAATGCGTGTACATTTTCCTCACCGGTGCTGGAGGGCGCCGTGGCTCTAATTAAAGGGAGGACTTCCGTTGAAGAAGACGGTTATCGGTGGCTTGTGCGCCATCCTGCTCAGCGCGGTTTCGACGCTGGCTCATGCTGAAACAATTCGCATTGCCAATCACGGTCAGGCCGGCATCGACGCCATGAAGTCGACCGTCGAGCGGATCGAGAAAAAATACGGCGTGACGGTCGAGGTCGTCGAATATCCGGCGCCGGACAAGGACTATCTCACCAAGCTTCTGACCGAGCTCGGTGCCGGCAATGCGCCCGACCTCTTCTCTATCCCGACGACGGCTGCCGTTGCCGACATGGTGGAAGCCGGTTACCTCGCGCCCGTTACCGCCGAGTTCAAGGCCTGGGACGGCTATGCCAATTTCTACGACGTCGCCAAGCAGCTCGCCGTCAGCCCTGACGGTGAAACCTATGTGATGCCGTTCATGCTCGGCATCCAGGAAATCTATTTCCGCAAGGACGTTCTCGAAAAGGCCGGCATTTCCACCGAGCAGCCGAAGACCTGGCAGGAACTCCTCGACCGCGCCGCCGAGGTCAAGCAGAAGACCGGTTCTTACGGCCTGCTCTTCCCGGCCGGCGTTTCCTGGGGCAGCGGCGCCTTCGACGAAGGCTTCCAGCACCTGCTCGTCGGCTCCAAGACGCCGCAGTTGGTCGATGCCGACGGCAAGCTCGATCTGAATGGCGAAGGCGTGAAGGATGTCTTCAACGTCTACAAGACGCTGATCGACAAGGATCTGATGCCGGTACAGCCGCTGCTCGGACCGGAGCCCTGGGTCGTGCCGAAGTACGAGATGTTCCCGGCCGGCAAGCTTGCCGCCACCACCTGCGGCTCCTGGTGCTACATCTTCGACTGGGGTCGCGAGAGCAAGAACCCGATCCCTGACGTGACCAAGATCGTCGGCACCTGGACGGTTCCGGGCCAGAGCGGCGGCCAGTATGTGCTTGCCAATCTCGCTGCTCCGTGGGCTGTCAACTCCAAGTCGGCCAATGTGGAACTTGCCAAGAAGGCGCTGATGGAAATCGGCTCGGTCGAAACGCAGGTTTCCTATGCCGCGCGCATCGGCAACATTCCGGCCAGCAAGGATGCTGCCAAGGATCCTGAATTCCAGAAGCTGACGGAACTGGTTCCGATCCATGCTGCTGCCGGAAACGGCGTCTTCCTGAAGCAGGCTTCCGGCTTCGGCACGGTTGCCGAGGGTGTGGCGCGCGCCACCGAAGCCCTGCTGCGCAAGGAAACAGATGCAGCCGGCGCCCAGAAGATCCTTGTCGACTACGTCAAGGAAACGCTCGGCGACGACATGGTCAAGTAAGCCACGGCCTTCTTTTCCCGCCCAAGACGGGGACGCGGCATTAGCGCCGCGTCTTCCCGCTTTCATTCGATAAGCCGGATTCATTCGATAAGGTTGTGAGCTTCAATGGCCCGAAACTCTCATGAAAAGCGAACCGAGCGCCAACTCCTGCTGGTTCTGCTGCCGTCGCTGATCCTGCTTCTGGCCTTTGTGATCTATCCCGCCCTCTATTCCGTCTATCTGAGCTTCACCAACGAGGCACTGACGGGTGCTGCGGCGCTGCGGCCGCGTTTCGTCGGTATCCGCAATTACACGCGGCTCCTCAACGATGCGAAGTTCTGGAATTCGCTGTTTGTCACCTTCGTCTTCGTCATGGGTTCGGCCGTCATCGGGCAGTTCGTGCTCGGGCTGATTTCGGCGATGGCCTTGCGCCGGCCGATTCGGTTCCGGCAGTTTTTCTCCTCAATTATCCTGCTGCCGAACGCGGCACCTGAGGTCGTTGCCGGCTTTATGTGGATCTCGATGCTGGCTGGCGGCGAGCATGCCACGCTGTCGCGCATCGTCGCCTTCTTCGGCATTGATCCTGCCGACTGGCTGAATGCTTTCCCGCTGTCGATGATCATCATCGTCAATACCTGGCGCGGCATCGCGACAGCGATGATCCTGCTGACGGCCGGCCTCAGCACTATTCCCTCGGAGATCTACGAAGCGGCGCGCATGGATGGCGCGACACCCTCGCAGATGTTCCGCCGCATCACCCTGCCGCTGATGATGCCGACGATCCTGCTCTACATGCTGATCTCGGCCGTCTCCACAATCGCTGTCTTCGGTCTCGTCTATGCGCTGACGCGCGGTGGGCCTGGCGGAGCGACGGAGGTCGTCAGCATCTACATCTATAACCAGTCGTTTACGGCCTTCCAGCTCGGTTACGGCGCTGCGGTCGCGGTCGTCGCGCTCCTCATCTCGCTGATCCTCGGCATCGGCTATGTGCGCGCCATGAAAGTGGAGGTCTGACATGGCCGTTATTTCCCCGAGCGAAGGGGCCAACAAGACCCGCTCCGACCTGCTTGCCTATGTGACGTTGTCGATCATCTCGATCTTCTGCGCCGTGCCCTTCTTCTGGGTGCTGCTTGCCTCCTTCGACGGTAATGCACAGCTCTTCCTGCGCTGGCCGGAGCAGTGGACGTTCGCAAACTATGTGCGGGTCTTCACCAAGGAGGACGGGGCGAAATGGCTGTTCAACTCGCTCTTCGTTGTCGGCGGCGCGACCCTTATCGTCATGGTTCTGGCGGGGCTCGGCGGCTATGCGCTGTCGCGCACGCGGGCCTGGTGGAAGCTGCCTTTCCTCTACGCGATCCTTTTGATCCGCGTGTTGCCGCCTACTGCACTCGTCGTGCCGCTCTACAAGTTTTTGCTGACGCTCAACAATGCGGAAGCTGCAATCCTGCGGCCTATCTTCGGCAGCTATGCCCGCGACATCATGCGCTGGACGGGCTTCATCGACGGCTATCTCGGTATCATGCTGGTGCTTGCGACCATGCAGTTGCCGCTGGGGCTCTGGATCATGAAGACCTTCTTCGACGGCTTGCCGCGCGACTATGAGGAAGCGGCCGTCATGGACGGGGCGACGATGATGCAACGCATCCGCCGCGTGCTGATCCCGCTTGCTATGCCGGGGCTTGCGGCTGCCGGCCTCTTTGCCTTCATGTCGGCCTGGGGCGATTTCCTGCTGCCGCTGATCTTCCTGTCGTCGCCGGAGTTGCAGACGCTGCCGCTCGGTCTCTTCCGCGCCTTCCTGCGCATCAACGAGATCGATTACGGCCTGCTGACGGCTCTCGCCTTCATTTACCTGCTGCCTGCCGTCGTCGCCTTCGGCTTTGCGCGGCGCTTCCTCGTCCAGACCTTCTCGGGCGGTGTGAAGGGCTGAGATCAAGAAAGAGAAACGAATGATCAATCTCAGAAACGTTCGCAAATTCTACGGCGCGCTGGAAGTCATCAAGGGCGTCGACATCACGGTGGAAGACGGCGAATTCGCCGTGTTCGTCGGCCCCTCCGGCTGCGGCAAGTCCACGCTCCTGCGCATGATCGCCGGCCTCGAAGGCATCGACGAGGGTGATCTGGTGCTGAACGGCCAGCGCATCAACGACGTGCCGCCGGATAAACGCGGCATCGCCATGGTGTTCCAGTCCTATGCGCTTTATCCGCATATGACGGTCGCGGAGAATATCGGCTTTTCGCTCAGCCTTAAGAAGGTGCCGGAAGCGGATATCAAGAAGCAGGTGGAAGGCGTCGCCGAGATTTTACAGCTGACGGACTACCTCGGTCGCAAGCCGGGAGCGCTTTCCGGCGGCCAGCGTCAGCGCGTGGCGATCGGCCGCGCCATCATCAAGAAGCCGTCGCTGATCCTGTTTGACGAGCCGCTGTCGAACCTCGATTCGGCGCTGCGCGTGCAGATGCGCGCCGAGCTGCAGCGCCTGCATCGCGAGCTGAAGGCAACCGTCGTCTATGTCACGCACGATCAGGTCGAGGCGATGACGATGGCCGACCGCATCGTGGTGCTCAACAAGGGCGTCGTCGCCCAGCAGGGCGCGCCGATGGAGCTGTATCACCAGCCGGAAAACGAGTTCGTCGCGACCTTTATCGGCTCGCCGAAAATGAATGTGCTGCCGATGACGGCGACGCGCCGGGATGCCGGCAAGGTGCATCTGGAAAGCCCGCTCGGCCTCGCCATCGATCTCTCCGATGCCAACGGTTCCGTGCCGCAGGGCGAGGCGAAGCTCGGCATCCGGCCGGAGCATCTGAAGCTCGCACAGCAAGGGCAGGGCGATTTTTCGGCCGAGGTCGTCATCGTCGAGCGGCTCGGCGTCGAGACCTATCTGACGGTCGGTTCGCAGCAGCAGCCGATCGTCGTGCGCACAGAAGGCGACATGACCATCCGTCCCGGCGATCGCGTGTCGCTGACGGCGGAGCGCGCCGGCTGCCATCTGTTCGATTCCGCCGGCCGGGTTATCCGTTCGGCAACTGCTTGAAACACATTGAGGAATGACATGACAATCAAGGTCACGATCTGGAACGAAGGACGCCACGAGCAGGTCCATAAGGAAGTTCAGGATATCTATCCCGACCGTATCGACGGCGCGATCGCCGCCGGTATCGCCCATCCCGATTTCGAGATCCGCCGCGGCACGCTCGACGATCCGGATGAAGGCCTGCCGGATTCGGTGCTCAACGATACCGACGTGCTGCTGTGGTGGGGGCATATGGCGCACGAAGAGGTCAGCGACGGGCTGATCGACCGTGTACAGCAGCGGGTGTTGAAAGGCATGGGCCTGCTGGTGCTGCATTCCGGCCACCACTCCAAGCTCTTCCGCCGGCTGATGGGCACCAATGCCAACCTCTCCTGGCGCGAAACGCCGGAAGGCGACCTCGAGCGTGTGTGGGTGGTCAATCCCTCGCATCCGATTGCCGAAGGCCTGCCGCCCTATTTCGAGATCAACGCCTCGGAAATGTATGGCGAGCCCTTCGATATTCCGCAGCCGGACGAGTTGGTCTTCATCTCCTGGTATTCCGGCGGCGAGGTGTTCCGCAGCGGCTGCACCTTCCAGCGCGGTCGCGGGCGCATCTTCTTCTTCAGCCCCGGCCATGAGACCTATCCAATCTATCACGACAAGACCGTGCACAAGGTCATCTCGAACGGCATCCGCTGGGCACAGCAGAAGCATACGGACGGACGCATCCTCGAAAACTGGCACCGCAAGGAGCCGCTGCATGGCCGGCCGGGCAAGGTGAAGGCTTAAACAGTTCCTCCGCGGGGGCTGGGGTCATGATGGCTTCGGCCTCCGCGAGGGGTAAACGATGGAGGCAGAAATGCAGACTGTTTCGATGAGGGCGGATGGAGATGCCTTTTTCAGCAAGGCATTCTGGGTTTCCATCCATCGCGATCTGCCGCAGCGGCTCGATGCGCTGGCACGGCTCGCCGCCGAGCGGCCCGATGTCTTCGCCTTCGAAAGCAGCCAGAAGATTGCCGAGCGCTGCAATGTGTCGCAGACCAGCGTCATCCGCTTCGCGCGTCATCTCGGCTTTGACGGTTTTGCCGAGATGAAGCAGGTTTTCCAGCAGGGTCTCAGGGCTGCCGCCCGCAAGGGATAGGCTTACGGGTACTGCGCGCCGTTCGTCGTCGTATAGATCGAGTAGAGCGATTGCGTTGCGGTAATGAAGAGGCGGTTCTTCTTCGGGCCGCCGAAGGTGATGTTGGAGACGGTCTGCGGCACCTTGATCTTGCCGATCAGGGTTCCATCTGGCGCAAAGCAGTGCACGCCATCGGCCGCGCTCGTCCAGAGATTTCCCGAGACGTCAAAACGGAAACCATCCGGCACGCCGCTGTCGATGGAGCAGAAATAGCGGCTGTTCGTCAGCTTGCGGCTATCCACGACATCGAAGACGCGGATATGGCGCGGGACTTCATGATTGGAGGAGCCGGAATCGGCGATGAAGAGTTGGCGTTCGTCCGGCGAGAAGGCAAGGCCGTTCGGCTGGATGAAATCGGTCACGACGGCTTCGATCTCGCCGGTTGCGGCGTCGATGCGGTAGACGTTGCGGCTTTCCTGCTCTTCCGGGGATTTGTGGCCTTCGTAATCCGACATGATGCCGTAGCTTGGATCTGTGAACCAGATCGACCCGTCGGATTTGACCACGACGTCGTTCGGCGAATTCAGCCGCTTGCCGTTATAGCTGTCGGCGAGAACGGTAATGCGTCCATCAGGCTCCGTGCGGGTCACACGGCGTCCGCCGTGCTCGCAGGAAACGAGACGGCCCTGCCGGTCACGGGTATTGCCGTTGACGTAGTTAGAAGGCGAGCGGAAGACAGAGACTGTTCCATCCGGCACCCAGCGCATCAYGCGCTCGTTCGGAATATCGCTCCAGATCAGGCAGTTCAGATCGGAAAACCAGACCGGTCCCTCGGCCCAGCGGCAGCCTCTGTACAGTTCTTCCAGTACCGCGCTACCGGCGATCAGCGCCCCGAAGCGCTCGTCTCTGACGTCATAAAGCTCGCTGCCAGCCATGCCCGATTCCTCCCAGATCGATATTGCATCTTCGTAGCGGCAAACGATTGAATCTGCCATAGCCCGACGGCAGAAAGCGTCGGGCTATGGGTGTTTTTACGCAACTCCGAACGCAAAGCCGCTGCACAGTTTTGCTGGAATTGCTCGTGAATTTTCAAAGCGCGGCAACAGGATGCGGCGAACCGTCATAGGCGCCCCAGATCGACTGATCGAAGCAGATGACGGAGCCGGTCATGAGGCCGGATTCGGCTGACGAGAGATAGGCGCAGGCCCGAGCCACTTCTTCCGGGTCGACAAGCCGGCCGAAAGGCTGACTTACGGCGGCCTTGGCGAGCCAGTCATCCGAAGCCTTGTGAAACTCTCTCTGGATGCGGTCCTCGCCCTCGGACGCCATCCAGCCGATGTTGAGGCCATTGACGCGAATGCGATTGCGCAACAGCGCATAGGCGGTGTTCTTGGTCAGCGTTTCCAGCGCACCCTTGGAGGCGCAATAGGCGGCGATGAAGGGCTGGCCGGCCTTGGCGGACATGGAGCCGATATTGACGATGGTGCCTTCGATCTTCTCGCGGCGCATGACTTTTACTGTTTCCTGCATCAGGAAGAAGGGCGCGCGGACATTGATGGCAAACATGGCGTCGAAGAGTTCGGGGCTGGTATCGAGGATCGTCCCGCGGTCGGTGATGGCAGCGGCATTGACCAGCGCGTCGACGCGGCCGAAGGTCTGATCGCAGACATGGACGACATTTTGCGCATCCTCGACCTTGCCGAGATCGGCCTTGACGTAGACTGCCTTCGCGCCCGTCTTTGACGAAATCTCCTCGGCTTTCGCCTTGCCCTTGGCTTCGTTGCGGCCGCAGATGACGATGCCCTTGGCGCCGCGTTCGGCAAAGAGGCGGGCGATGGTGGCCCCGAGGCCCTGTGTGCCGCCGGTGACGATGGCGATCTTGCCGTCGAGGCGGGCGTAATCCGTGCTCATGTGTCTTTTCCTCCTGATGATATGCGAATGGCCCCTTACCGGCGGTAAGGGGCTCTGGGATGATGGTGTTGTGATGGCAGTGTCAGCTCAGCTTCCTGGCTGCCTGTTCGGCAAGTGCCTTGGTGAATGTGTGGTCGCTCCAGTTTTCGGCGAGCGCCTCGTGCATCAGCTGGGCCTGTGTCTTCGGCGCGAGGCCGCCGAGTGGCGGGTCGCGATCGAGATTGGTCGGAAAGGAATAACCCTCCGCGCAGGACGCGACGGCATTGGCGATCTCGCCTGCCGAAAGCTTGGCTTTCAACGCCTTGAGGGCGGGGAAGAGTTTTGCGCTCATGCGCTCGCGATTGACGGTTTCCATCGCCCGGCCGAAAGCCGAGGAGACCTGCAGCAGGTTCGCCACACGCTTGATATCCTTCGAGCGGTTGGTGCCGGCGGCGTGGAAGAGGGCGGGATTGAAGAAGACGACATCGCCCTTTTCCAGCGGCAGCTGGATATGGTTCTGGTCGAAGTAATCCTTGAATTCCTGGCGCTTGAGGGCGAGGTACCCCGGCTCATAGGTCTGGCTGTGCGGCAGGAAAAGCGTCGGGCCGCTTTCGAGCGGCATGTCGCAATGAGCAACCGCCCCCTGCAGGGTCAGCACCGGCGAGAGGCGGTGAACGTGGGCCGGGAATTGCTCGATCACCTTGGAGGACTGGAAGCCGAGGTGATAGTCGCGGTGGGCCGATTGCGCCGCGCCGCCGGGGTTCACTCGGTTGACCTGCGTCGTCATCTGGTAGTAGGCCCCGAGCCATGCCTCGCTTGCCAGTGCCACGATGGCATTGCCGTAGTAGCGGGCGAAATTTTCCGGATCGGCCAGGCAGTGTTTTTCCAGCGAGTTCCAGATGCGGTCATTGGCGCCGGGCTTGGCGAAATGGTCGCCGCCGCCGGTCGAGGTGCGGTGCTGCTCCTCGATGATTTCGTCGAAGATTACGCTCGCACGGTCGATGATGCCGGTGTCTTCATAGGCGTGCTTGAAGACGACCACGCCGGGGCCGATGCCGAAGGCTTCCGAGATTTCGGCGAGAATGGCGCGGCGGCCTTCCGGCGTCGATGCCGCCTCGATCACCGTGCGGCTGTCATAGATCAGCACGTTTTTCTCGACGGCTGCGGCCGAGGGATAATCGGCGAGGGCCGTGGTCTTTTCGGCAAGCGCGCGGAAATCGTCGAGATCGCAGGCGTCTTCGGTCAGCCAGACGCGGTCGGCGCGCAGTTTTTGCTGGTCGTCGGTTTTCATCGGGTGATCCTCCATTTCCGATGGATGGACTATACGCCGCCGGTGATCCTGATATAGATCAGGAATCCATCAAAAATCCATCATAATGCCAAGGGTATAAAGACGGCTATGGCCCATCCCTTTCTCGTCAAGGACATTGCTTTCCAGGCTGGCGTCAGCACCGCGACCGTCGATCGGGTGCTGAATGGTCGCCCCGGCGTGCGGCGGCAGACAGAGATGCGAGTGCGGGCGGCGATGGTCGAACTCGAAAAGCAGGCGGGTGCCGATGTGGCCGGCCGCAAGCTTGCGGTCGATATCGTCATGGAGACGCCGGAGCGGTTCAGCGATGCGGTGCGGGCGGCATTTGAAGCGGAGGTTGCGACTTTCCTGCCGACCGTCTTCCGCTGCCGCTTCCATTTCGCCGAGGTGATGCGGGCAGCCGAGCTTGTGCAACTTCTCGACCGTATCCGACTGCGCGGCACGCATGGCATAGTGCTGAAAGCGCCCGATGTGCCTGATGTTGTCGCTGCCGTCGCACGGCTGGAGGCGGCGTCCATTCCGGTCGTTACGCTTGTTACCGACCTACCGAATTCGGCGCGTTTCGCCTATGCTGGGGCCGATAACCGGGCGGCAGGCGAGACGGCTGCCTATCTCATCGGCCGGCTGCTCGGACCTTCTGGGGGCAAGGTTTTGGTGACGCTGTCGAGCGGTCGTTTCCGGGGTGAGGAAGAGCGGGAGATCGGCTTTCGCCGGGTGATCCGCGCGCATTATCCTTCGATCGGTATTATCGAAGTCAGCGAAGGGCACGGCACCGATGCCGCGACAGGTACGCTCGCTGCCACAGCACTTGCCGGCGATCCTGCCATCAATGCCGTCTATTCGGTCGGCGGCGGCAATCGCGCCGTGCTTGCGGCCTTCGAGGCGGCGGGGCGGCCGGTCTCGGTTTTCGTGGCGCATGATCTCGATGCCGATAACCGGGCGCTGCTTGCCGAGCGGCGGATCGATTTCGTGCTGCATCACGATCTCAGAACCGATGCGCGTTCGGCCTTTCGCGCCATCATGGCCCGCACGATCCCTGCCAGCCGGACGCCGCCGGCGGCGTTTTCGGCCGTCGAAATCGTTACGCCCTACAATATGCCGGTTCTGCAATGATCCGTTCTGGTTGATTGTCTTTCCATCCGCAGCAGATTCACGCTACAGCTTGAGGGTGGCGAGGAGCGCGCATGGACTATAGCGACGTCAGTACAATTGCAGCCTGGGTGACGGAACAGGGCCTGAATGGCGTGTCTGAAGCCGAGCTGCTGATCGGTTTTTGCCAGGCCTGCCGCAAGGCTGGCATGCGGCTTGATCGTGCCATGGCGCTGATGGATACGCTTCATCCCGTCCATGAAGGCCGGGCCTTTCGCTGGGACAGTACAGAGGACTTCGAGGGCGAATTCGAATATGGCCCTTCGAGCGAAGGGCAGGGCCTCGATACCTGGCGCCGTTCGGCTTTCTATCATCTCTGGACAACAGGCACCAAAGAGGTGCGGCGCAGGATCGGTTTTGGCGATCCGATCGATTTCATCATGCTGGAGCAGATCCGTGCATCGGGCCATACCGATTATGTCGCCATGGCGCACCGTTTCGCGCCGGCCGGCACGATTGGCGAGATGGATTGCTTCTTCTCGCATTTCTCGACCAAACATCCAGAAGGGTTCTCGGATCAGGACCTTGTCATTCTGCGCAAACTGGTTCCTGTGCTGGGGCTCGCGATCAAATGCGTGGCGCTCGCCCGCATCGCCCGCACCATCGCGGAAGTCTATCTCGGCGAGGATGCCGCGCGCCAGGTGATGGACGGCAAGATCTCGCGTGGTAAATCCGAGCGGATCTCGGCCGCACTCTGGTTTTCCGATCTTCTGAACTACACGAAGATCTCAGACAATTCCGCCCCGGAAGAGATCATCCCGCTGCTCAACGAATATAGCGAGGTGGCGATCACCGCGATCCATGAGGCCGGCGGCAATGTGCTGAAGCTGATCGGCGATGGTGTGCTCGCCATCTTCAAGGGCGAGCATCCCTCGGAAAGCTGTGCCGCGGCCCTGCAGGCCGAGCGTCTGCTGCGGCAGAAGCTTGCAGCGCTGAACGCGGCACGCGAGGTGGACCGCCGGCCAACGACGGATGTCTATATCGGCCTGCATATCGGCGATGTCTTCTACGGCAATATCGGCAGCCAGGACCGCCTTGATTTCACGGTCATCGGCCCGGCCGTCAACGAGGTGAGCCGTATCGCCTCTATCTGCCGGTCGGTCGATCTCAACGTGCTGATGTCGTCGGATTTCGAAGCGGCGATCCCCGAGGCGGAGCGCAATGTTCTCGCCTGTATCGGCCGCTATGCGCTACGCGGCGTCAAGCGCCCGCAGTTGCTGTATACGCTGGAAAGCGCGCGGCTGAACGGCTGACCAGCAAGATCCATCAGCGCTCAGTGCCTGCATAGGATGCATAGGATGCAGGGGCACTTTCCGACGCTTTCTAGGAAATGTCAGATTCCTTGTCATGTGAATGTCTGACATTTCTCCGCGTAGGTAGGAAAAAACCTATGCAAGCTATGCATCCTATGCGCACTGCCGATGATTCGGTCGGCCGGAGGCATAGGCGACTCGAATTCATGGCCCGAGCGATGGACCGGATCCGTTGCGGATCGTTTCGCATTTTCGCGCGACAGGCTTCAAGCTTCGGCAAGATCTGCGAGGCTTCAGTGCCTGCATAGGCTGCCGGGGCTGCATAGGCACTTCCCCACGCTTTCTAGGAAATGTCGGATTATATATCTGTCATGTGAATGACTGACATTTTCCCACGTACGTCCAAAAATGCCTATGCAGTCTCTGCAGCCTATGCACACAACCGATGATCCAGCCGCCCGAAGAACAGCTGACGACCTGAATTGACCTCGTTTAACGCAGCAATCCCTGTCCGCCGTCGATCCAGACGGGCGTACCCGTGATATGCCTGGCTCGCTCGGAGGCGAGGAAGAGGATCGTTTCGGCGACATCCTCGCTCGAGCCGGCCTTGCCGCCGGTGATCGGGATTTCGCCTTCCGGCCAGATCACGGGTACCTCGGTTTCCTCGCGATGGCGCGAGGTGGTGTTGGCGGAAATGCTGGTGTCGATCGCGCCGGGGCAGACGGCGTTGACGCGGATGCCGTGTTTGCCGAGCTCCAGCGCCAGTTGCTGCACCATGGCGACCTGGCCGGCCTTGGTGGCGGTATAGGCCGTGGCGCCTGGCGTCGTGAAGGTGCGCGTGCCGTTGATGGAGGAGACGACGACGATCGCACCGCCATTCATCTTCAGGTAGGGCACGGTCAGATGCAGGGTTAGATAGGTGCCGCGCAGGTTCACGGCCATGGTCTGATCCCATTCGTCGGGTTTGAGATCGTCGATCGGCGCCCAGACGCCGTTGATGCCGGCATTGGCGACGACGATGTCGATGCCGCCGAGGCTTTCGGTCATCTTATCGATGGCGGCGCGCATCTGCGTTTCATCGCTTGTATCGGCAGTCAATTCGATCGCCTGGCCGCCGCCGGCGACGATCTCCTGGCAGGTCTGTTGCACTTCGCTTTCGGTGCGGCTCAACACCGCGACCTTTGCACCTTCGACGGCGAGCTTCAGTGCGGTTGCCTTGCCGATGCCGGAGCCTGCGCCGGTCACCAATGCGATCTTCCCCTGCAATTCCATGAGCCGCTCCTCTTTGCTGTTGCCGGAAAAGGCAATGATCGGGGCGGCTCTTGGTTCCGGAGCGTGTGGCGTTGAGGACTATTTCAGGAGGCTATGGCGAAGCGCCCACTTTTCCGGTCCGTGAACAGCGGCGAAGAGCAGGCCGGCCAGGAAGGTGAAGTGATCGACGAAAAAGCCGAATTCGGCCTGGTTCTGCTGCCAATGCGACGGGCCATGGAAGGAAAAGGCGAGGAAGATCACGTAGATGCCGGCAAGCAGGCTTGCCTCGCTGAAAAAGGCGCCTGTGATAAAAGCGAGCGCCAGCGCGATCTCGAAGAAGGCGGCAATCCAGGTGAAGAATGTCGCCGCTGGAAAGCCTGCCGCAGTGATATAGGCCGCCGTCGCGCCGATATCAGCAAATTTGAAGCCGGCGGCCATGAAGAAGATGAAGCTGAAGATGATACGGGCAATGATGATTGCGACTGCTCTGGCCATTTGAAATCTCCTCTTTGAGTTTCCACTATGACGGACGACGCGCCCGATATCCGACAAGGGGAATGAAAAAGGACCGCTTTCGCGGCCCTTCTTTTTACCATTCGGCGAAGCTGCCATCTTCGTGACGCCAGATCGGGTTGCGCCAGCGATGGCCTTCCTTGGCGCGCTCGATGACATAGGCTTCGTCCACTTCGACGCCGAGGCCGGGGCCCTGCGGAATGGAGACGAAACCGTCGGCATAATGGAAGACTTCCTTGTTGGAGATGTAATCAAGGATGTCGTTGCCCTTGTTATAGTGGATGCCGAGGCTCTGCTCCTGAATGAAGGCATTGTAGGAGACCGCATCGAGCTGCAGGCAGGCGGCAAGGGCGATCGGACCGAGCGGGCAATGCGGGGCGACTGCCACGTCATAGGCTTCAGCCATGGCAGCGATCTTGCGGCATTCGGTGATGCCACCGGCATGCGACAGATCCGGCTGGATGATGTCGACATAGCCGTCCGAGAGAACCGACTTGAAGTCCCAGCGGGAGTAGAGGCGTTCGCCGAGCGCGATCGGCGTCGAGCAATGGTTGGCGATTTCCTTGAGCGTCTCCCGGTGTTCGGACAGAACCGGTTCCTCGATGAACATCAGCTTGTAGGGCTCGAGTTCCTTGGCAAGCACCTTGGCCATGGGCTTGTGCACGCGGCCGTGGAAATCGACGCCGATGCCGATATGCGGGCCGATCGCCTCGCGGATGGTGGCGATGGTCTCGACCGCCTTGTCGATCTTCTCGTTGGTATCGACGATCTGCATCTCTTCGCAGCCGTTGAGCTTGATGGCTTTAAAGCCGCGGGCGACGACATCCTTGGCGTTGCGGGCGACATCAGAGGGGCGGTCGCCGCCGATCCAGGAGTAGACCTTGATGCGATCGCGCACCTGGCCGCCGAGCAGCGAATGGATCGGCTGGCCGAGTGCCTTGCCCTTGATGTCCCAGAGCGCCTGGTCGATGCCAGAGATTGCCGACATATGGATGGCGCCGCCGCGGTAGAAGCCGCCGCGATACATGACGGTCCAGTGGTCTTCGATCAGGAAGGGGTCCTTGCCAACAAGATAATCGGCGAGCTCGTGGACGGCGGCCTCGACGGTTAGAGCACGACCTTCGACGACCGGCTCTCCCCAGCCGACGATGCCCTCATCGGTTTCGATTTTCAGAAACAGCCAGCGCGGTGGGACGATGTAGGTGGTCAGTTTGGTGATCTTCATGGACGTCGTGCTTTCGTTTCGCTTCGTGTTCCCATCAGCGGCCGAGCCGCCGATATTGTTCTGAGTTCTGTTATTTCGTCATTTCGTTATCTCGTTCGGCCGGCGGCGGTCAGGTCGCGTTTGGCGAGGTCGAGAATTCGGTTGACGCAATCGCGCGCGCCTGCCGCATCCCGCAGACGCAGTGCCTCGACCACCTTGCCATGCAGGGCAAGCGCCTCTCGGTGATCAGGCATGGCGAGGTTCGAGGCGTGGAGCGCAAATTTCAGGGCAGCATGGATAGCGCTGGAGAGGCGATGGAAGACCTGGTTATGACTCGCCTTGAGAAGCACCGTATGGAAGAGGAGATCCGCCTCGGTAAAAGCTTCGGAATCGTCGCTCGCCGATTGCATGCGCTGCCAGGCATCGTCGAGATTGGCGATCTCCTGGGCGGTCGCGCGGCTTGCAGCATATTCGGCGGCAGCCGGCTCGATGGTGCGGCGAGCTTCGAGAATGCTGGCAAGCAAGTCGAAATCGCCGAGATGCGGTCCCATCCATTCCAGCACATCCTGATCGAGGATATTCCACTCATCCTTGTCGCAGACGGTGGTGCCGATGCGTGGCTTGCCGCGCACAAGTCCCTTGGATTCCAGAACCTTCAGGGATTCGCGGATGACGGTGCGGCTGACGCCATGGAGTTCGCAGAGATCGTTTTCGCGCGGCAGCAGCGTACCGACGGCATAGCGGTTGGCGCAGATATCTTCAGCAATCGCCGCCGTGACATTACGGCGAACGCGCGGACGGCGCTCGGGCGCCGAGCTCTTTTCGTCGCGTCTTGCTGCAGGCTGCATCGAAAGGCTCCTCGTGACCGGTCTTTTAAAGCAATCATCATACATAAACAATGCTCTTGTATGATGATTGGCATTCAATCTGGTGTCGTCTTCCGCGGATAGAGGACTATATTGCCGGTCGTAAGGGCAGAGTGTCCTTCGCGGTGGAGCGGCGCAACGCTTCGAAAATCAATCGAAACAGGAGGACGGCATGCAGATCAATCGTACAGCTTCGGCCCAGTGGTCGGGTGGTCTCAAGGACGGAAAGGGGCAGATCTCGACCCAGAGCGGCGCATTGAGCAATTATCCCTACGGCTTCGCAAGCCGCTTCGAAGGCATCGCCGGCACGAACCCGGAAGAGCTTATAGGCGCTGCCCATGCAGGCTGCTTTACCATGGCGCTGTCGCTGATCCTCGGCGAAGCCGGTCTCAAGGCCGACCATATGGAAACTTCCGCCAAGGTGACGCTGGAAAGCGTCGAAGGCGGCTTTGCCATCACCGCCATCCACCTGTCGCTATCGGGCAGCATTCCCGGCGCCGACCAGGCGAAGTTCGAAGAACTTGCCGGCATGGCGAAGGCTGGTTGCCCGGTTTCCAAGGCACTTTCTGCCGTTCCGATCACGCTCGACGTCAAGCTCGTCTGATCTTTCAAACCTGTTTTCGTTGCGATGCCGCAGCCTGCCCAGGCTGCGGCATTTTTGTTTGCATCGCAAAATCATTGACAAGTGAAGGATGATATTTTACGACTGATGAAAATCAAAATTCGTCAGTCGTAAAATATCAGGCCGAAACCATGAATGACATCGCGGAAAACACGCTGGACGTCACACGGCAGGAAAATATCACCCGCATCCTGGATGCGGCCGAGCGGCTGTTCCGCCACTACGGCTATTCCAAGACGACGGTCGCGGATGTGGCCCGCGACCTCGGCATGTCGCCTGCCAATATCTACCGTTTCTTCGCCTCCAAGGTTGAGATCCACCAGGCGATCTGCGGACGCATGCTGGCGATGAGCTATGAGCTTGCAGCCAATATCTGCCATCAGAGGATCAGCGCTTCGGACCGGCTGCGCCAGTTCGTGCGCAGCCAGTACCAGCTGACGCTCGACACCATGCTCGACCAGCAGAAGGTACATGAGATGGTGATCGTCGCGATCGAACGCGACTGGCATGTCATCGAGAAGCACATCGACTCCATCCATGCACTGATTGCCGACGTTATCCGCGAAGGCATCGCTGCCGGTGAATTCGCCGACCAGGACCCCGAGGTCGCCTCCCGCTGCTTCGGGGCGGCGACCATCAATCTCTGCCACCCGCAAATGGTTGCCCAATGTCTTGCCAAGACAAACCGGGCGACCGTGGACGAATTGATCGAATTTGCGATCAGGGCACTCAGAAAATAAGCGCGGCAAAGACCGTCAAGAAAAACCCGAAACGATCAGGAGTGCGAAAGATGTTTTCGCTCAAGACCTTCAGCAACCGCGTGCCGTCCGTCCTGAGCCTCGCGCTCCTTGGCGCGGTCGGGCTCGGCGTCGCCGGCTGCACGGAAGAAAAGGCAGAGGTCAAGGACGTTATCCGTCCGGTCAAGGTGGTCGAAATCGCCAAGGCTGGCGATACCCGTACGCTCGATTATTCCGGATCGGTGAGGGCGCGCACGGAAATGAACCTTGGCTTCCGCGTCGCCGGCAAGATCACCGAGCGTCTCGTCGATATCGGCGAGCAGGTGAAGCCGGGTGACGTTCTCGCGCGGATCGACTCGACCGACTATCAGCTTGCGGTGAAGACCGCCGACGCCAATCTCGCCGCTGCCGAAAAGGCTGTCGAGACGGCCGATCTCGTCAACCGCCGTGCCGAGCAGCTCTTCGACAAGAATGTCGCGCCGAAATCCCAGGTCGAGCAGGCTTCGCTCAGCCATGACCAGGCGATTTCGAGCCGTGATGCCGCAGTGTCCGCGCTCGATCAGGCGAAGAACCAGGTGAGTTATACGGAACTCAAGGCAGACCATAGCGGTATCGTCACCACCATCAATGCCGATGTCGGACAGGTCGTGGGATCCGGCACGCCGGTCGTTGCCGTTGCCGTCGATGGCGAGAAGGAAGTGCAGATCGCGGTGCCGGAAAACGATATCGCCCAGTTCAAGCCGGGCAAGATCGTGAAGGCGAGCTTCTGGTCCGATGACAAGCTTGTACATGACGGCACCGTTCGCGAGGTCGCGGGTAGTGCTGACCAACAGTCGCGCACCTTCGCTGTGCGTGTCAGCCTGCCGAACGATCCGCGTGTGCTGCTCGGCATGACGGCGACGATCGAGGCCGATGTCAGCAATATGGATACCTACGTTTCCATCCCGCTCAGCGCACTGGCGCAGAAGGACGGCAAGAAGGTCGTCTGGACCGTCGATCGCGGAACGGCGACCGTGCACTCCCGTGGCATCGAGGTCGCCGATTTCACCGGCGACGGTGTTCGTGTCGCCAAGGGGCTCGATAGCGGCGATCTCGTCGTGGCCGCCGGCACGCAATTCATGAGCGAAAACCTGAAGGTCAAGCTTCCCGATCAGCAATCGGCTGCCGCCGAAACGGACGCAGCCGTTCGCTGAGCGGCTCAAGGAGAGGGAACAGGATCATGGACGCAAACACCACGGAAAAGCGCCCCTTCAATCTTTCGCGCTGGGCGATCGGCCATCCGGGCATTGCGCGCTTCCTTTTCGGGCTGATCCTGATTACGGGCGTGCTCGGCCTGACCCGCATGGGCCAGAAGGAAGATCCGGACTTTACCTTCCGCGTCATGGTCGTCCAGGCGCTCTGGCCGGGCGCTTCCCTTCAGGACATGGAAGACCAGGTCACCAACAAGATCGAGCGCAAGCTGCAGGAAACGCCGCATCTCGACTGGGTGAAGTCCTATACGCGCGCCGGCAGCACGATCATCACCGTGCAGGTGAAGGGCGATACGGATTCCGCCCAGGTGGCCGATGCCTTCTACCAGGTGCGCAAGAAGGTCGGCGATATCAGCGGCGACCTGCCGCAGGGCCTGCTCGGCCCGTATTTCAACGACGAATTCGGCGATACTTTCATTACGCTGCATTCGGTCAGCGGTGACGGCTATTCCTATCCGGAGCTGAAAAAGTACGCGATCCAGGCGCGTGACATGCTGCTGACGACGCCCGGCGTCGAAAAGGCCGTCATCATCGGCGACCAGCCGGAGAAGATCTATATCGACGTCTCCTCCAAGGCGCTCGCCGAGCGCGGCCTGACGATCCTCGACCTGCAGAATGCCATCAAAGGCCAAAACGCCGTCGACCCGGCCGGCAATGTCGATACCGGCCTGCGCTCGGTGCGCATCTCGGTCGAAGGCAATGTCCACAAAGTCGAGGATATCCGCGAACTGCGCCTGCGCTCCGGCAATCAGGTGACGCGCCTCGGCGATATCGCCACCGTTACCTCCGGCCTCGAAGATCCCTATCAGCGCAAGTACCGCTATAACGGTCACGAGAGCGTGCAGGTCGGCGTCGTCATGGCCAAGGGCTTCAAGGTCACCGACGTCGGCAAGGACGTGGATGCGACCTACAAGCGCTTCGAGGACTCGCTGCCTTACGGCGTTTCCGTCGACCAGATCTCCAACCAGCCTGACGTCGTCACCGATGCGGTCAGCGAATTCATGCATGCACTCGGCGAAGCGCTTGCCATCGTGCTCATCGTTTCGTTCCTGTCGATCGGCTGGCGTTCGGGTCTGGTGATCGCCATCGCCATTCCGCTGGTGCTGGCCGCGACCTTCGCCATCATGTACGAGCTCGGTATCGACCTGCAGCGCATCTCGCTCGGCGCGCTCATCATCGCGCTTGGCTTGCTCGTCGACGATGCGATGATCGTCGTGGAATTGATGGAGCGAAAGCTCGAAGAGGGCTTGGTCAAGATCGATGCGGCAAGCTTTGCCTATTCGTCCACCGCCTTCCCGATGCTGACGGGTACGCTGATTACCACGGCCGGCTTCATTCCCGTCGGCTTTGCTGCATCGACGGCCGGCGAATATGTGCGCTCGCTCTTCTATGTCGTCGGCATTGCGCTGGTGACCTCCTGGTTCGTGGCGGTCTATTTCACGCCGTGGCTCGGCTACATGATCCTCAAGCAGCGCAAGCATGCCGGCGAGCATCACGACGTGTTCGACACGCGCTTTTATCGCGGCCTGCGCCGTACGGTCGGTTGGGCGGTACGCCATCGCGTCATCGTACTTGCGCTGACGCTTGCCACTTTCGTCACCAGCCTGTGGAGTTTCCAGTTCATTCCGCAGAACTTCTTCCCGCAGTCCTCGCGTCCGGAAATCCTCGTCGATCTCTGGCTGCCGGAGGGCACCAGCATCAAGCAGGTGGAAGTCGAGGCCAAGGCGCTGGAAGCCAAGATGATGGACGATCCCGACAAGAGGTTCATCGCCACCTATATCGGCGAAGGTGCGCCGCGCTTCTTCCTGCCGCTCGACCAGCAGCTTCGCAACCCGAACTATGCCCAGCTCCTGATCATGGCCAATGACGAGCCTGCCCGCGAGCGGCTGATCACCAAGCTCAGGACGATCCTCGCGGAAGATTTCCCCGACATCCGCGGCAAGGTCGATCGTCTCTTCCTCGGCCCGCCGACGGGCTGGCCGGTGCAGATGCGCGTGATGGGTCCCGACCGCGCCGAAGTACGCAGGATTGCCGATCAGGTGAAGGAGCGCTTCACCAAGGATCCGATACTCGGTGCTGTTCATGACGACTGGCTGGAGCCGGTGCCGGCGATGAAGCTGGTCATCGACCAAGACCGTGCCCGCGCACTCGGCGTCACCTCGCAGCGCGTCCGACAGATGCTGCAGACCGCCATGTCCGGCGCGCCGCTCGACGATTTCCGCGACGGCGAGGAGACGGTCTCGATCGTCGCCCGCGAGCCGGACGCGAACCGCTCGCTGCTCTCGGCCGTCAACTCGGTCTACGTGCCGACGGATTTCGGTGGCTTCGTTCCGGTCTCACAGATCGCCAAGGTCGTGCCTGTCGTTGAACAGGGCCTCGAATGGCGGCGCGACCGCCTGCCGACGATATCGGTGCGTGCAACCCTGCCCGACAATGTCCAGTCGAACGACGTCGTGACCAAGCTCTATAACGACATGCAGGGCCTGCGCGACAGCCTGCCTGCCGGCTACAAGATCGAGATCCAGGGCGGTGCGGAGGATTCGGCCGAAAGCCAGGCCTCGATCGCCGCCAAGGCGCCGATCATGCTCGTCGTCATCATGATCCTGCTGATGGCCCAGCTGCAGCATTTCGGCAAGGCGATGCTGGTCTTCGCCACCGGTCCGCTCGGCATCATCGGCGCGGCCTCGGCCCTGCTGATCAGCGGCGCACCCTTCGGCTTCGTGGCGATCCTCGGCGTCATCGCGCTGCTCGGCATTATCATCCGCAACTCGATCATCCTCGTCGACCAGATCGACCAGAACATCAAGGCGGGCATGCACAGGCAGGAGGCGATCATCAGCGCGGCCGTGAACCGCTTCCGGCCGATCACGCTGACGGCGCTGACGGCCGTGCTGGCGCTGATCCCGATCTCGCGCGGCGTCTTCTGGGGTCCGCTTGCCTACGCCATGATGGGCGGCATCCTGGTCGCCACCGTGCTGACCATCCTCGTGCTGCCGGCAGGCTATGCCCTGTTCTTCGGTCGCGAGCCGAAGACCAGGAATGACGAACATGCCAATGCCAACCAGGAAGAGGCGGACGGGGATATCCATCATCCGCCGGCATTGGCAGCCGAATGAGGCAATGGCGCGGTCGAGGCCGCGCCATTTTTGTTTCAGCCCATCGGGTTCGGCAGGTAGCCGGTACAGCCTGATATTTTCCAGCGGCCGAGAAGACGGTGGCGCTAAACGGGAGTAAAGATCGCTCTATATAAGCTGGAGGGAGGTATGACCGTGGCCGATTACCGTCTGGAAGCGAGCTGGAGTCCGGTCGAAGGAAGCTTTGGGCGTTTCACCTTCACGCTATTCAATCTGTCCGCCAAGCCACTGTCCGGCTTTACACTTGCCTACACGTCGTTAACCCGCGTGGCGGACGAGCATGCCGCCGAGGGTGCGACACTCAAGCGGCGCCTGGCGAATTTTCATGAGTATTCTCCGCCCGAGGGGCTCACCATCAAGCCAGGTGGCAGCTGGCAGTTTACGGTGGAAGGCCTGACGAACGGCCCGAAACATGTCACGTCGGGCATCAAATCCGCTTACCTCACGCTAGCCGATGGCCGGCACGTGCCCGTCAGCTTTGGCGATCTGATGCTCGATGGTGCCGAGCGCGGCGAATTGCCAGAGCTTCTGCCGAATGGTGAGGTGACTGAGCCATATTCGCTGTTGCCCTGGCCGTTGCACCTGTCGTTGCGGCCGGGCGATGTGCCGCCCGTCGCACTTTATCCGGCAGCTGGCTCGAGTGCCAAGAATATCAGGGCCGTGGAAAAGGTGCTCGCCCTCTACCAGCGGCTCTTTCCGGCTGACAACGTGCCTTTCGCGCTGCAGCCGGTTCAGGGGGGGCGGCAGATCCGCTTCAAGGGGGAATCCTCGATCATGGAGGCGGCCTATGAGCTGCGTTTCACGGCACGGGAGATCATTCTTGGTACCGACGATGCGGCCGGGCTGCTTTACGGGTTGATCAGTCTTGCGCAACTGCTGCATGGAGCGCGCCATGATCCGGAAACCTTCCAGTTTCCGGTCTTCGGCACTATCGCCGATCAGCCCCGCTACACATGGCGCGGCTGTCATCTCGATGTCAGCAGGCAGTTTTATGCGGTCCCTGATATCAAACGGCTGATCGATATCCTCGCCTGGAACAAGCTCAATATTTTTCACTGGCATCTGACCGACGACGAAGCCTGGCGGCTGGAGATCAAGGCCTATCCTGAGCTGACGGAGATCGGTGCAAAGCGTGGGCCTGACGAAGTTCTGTTGCCACAGCTCGGCGATGGCGCGGAGCCACGTTCAGGATTTTACAGCCAGGATGATGTCCGAGGGATCGTTGCTCATGCCGGCATGCTGCGTGTCGAAGTTGTGCCGGAGATCGATATACCAGGGCACAGCTCCGCCGCACTCCTCTCTCTACCGCAGCTCGTCGATGGACAGGAGGCGCCGGACGGCTACCGGTCGGTGCAGGGATATCCAAACAATGCGCTCAATCCAGCGGTCGAATTCACTTATGAGTTCCTCGGCAAGGTGTTCGACGAAATGCTCCCGCTCTTTCCGTCCGAATATATTCATATCGGCGGCGACGAGGTGCCACATGGCTCCTGGCTTGCCTCGCCGCTTTGCAGAACGCTGTTGGAGCGTGAGAAGCTTGCGGGTACGGCCGAACTGCAATCCTATTTCCTCCGGCGGATCAAGGCGATGCTTGCCGAGCGCGGCAAGAAGCTTGCCGGCTGGAACGAGGTTTCGCAAGGCGGCGGCGTCGATCGCGAAGGCACGCTGCTGATGGCCTGGGAAAAACCTGACGTCGGTATCGAGCTGGCAGGTGAGGGCTATGATATCGTCATGACGCCGGGTCAGGCCTACTATCTCGACATGGCGCAGGCCGAAGACTGGGGAGAGCCGGGTGCCAGCTGGGCCGGCTTCACACCACCGGAAAAGACCTATGCTTACGAAGCCGAAGGCGAACTGCCGGAGGAGCTGAGAGAGAGGATGCGCGGCATCCAGGCCTGCATCTGGGGCGAGAATTTCGTCTCGCGAGCCTATTTCAACCGGCTGGTCTTCCCGCGGCTGCCGGCCGTCGCCGAAGCGGCCTGGACTCCCTGTCTGCGTAAGGACTGGCTGCGCTTTGCTGCGATCGTCCGGATGTGGCCGATGCTTTAGAACTCTGTTTTTACGCGATCCAGCAAAGCCGCCGCACAGTTTTATTGGAACTGCACTATGCAGCTTCAGCCTTGAGGCCTAGAAGTGCCGCGCCGATCAGCCCCGGTTCGATGCGGCATTCGCTGCGCACGACTAGTGGACGATCGAATTTCCGCAGAACACGGGCGCGCACCGCCTGATCCAGCTCTGCCAGAAGGGGCTCGACATTCGAAAGACCGCCGCCGACGGGCACGATGGTTGCACCTGTGATGTTGATGGCGAGCGCCAGCGGCGAGGCGACGAGATCGACATAGACGTCGATCGTGCGATTGGCCTTTTCCTCGCCATTGCGCCAGCTGTTGATGATTTCCTCGCTGGAGAAATCGAGGTCGTGCAGCGTCTTGTGCAGGCGTTCCAGACCACGCGCGCCGCCGACGGTATCGACACAGCCCTTCTGGCCGCAGCCGCAGGCATAGGCGGGGATGGCGACTGGCGGAGCGCCGGCCTGCGATGCGATGATCGGGCCATGGCCCCACTCGCCGGCAAAGCCGCCCGACGCATTGATGAGGCGACCATCTGAGACGACGCCGCCGCCGACGCCAGTACCGAGGATGGCGCCGAAGACGATGCGGTGGCCGCGACCGGCGCCGAGTTCGGCTTCCGCCATCGCGAAACAATCGGCATCATTGGCGATCAGCACAGGCAGGCCGAGCTCATTCTCCAGGTCGGCGGCGAGGTTGCGGTCGTGGATGCAGGGAATATTGGCGACGATGAGGCGCTGCGTGTCCGGGTCGACGACACCGGCAATCGAGAGCGCAATGCGCGAGGGCTGTTCGCCGGTCTCGGCGATGATGCTCTTCAGCGTCTCGACGAAGGCCGGGAAATCATCCTTGGGGGTCGGGCGGCGGCCAAGTGGTACGATGTCGGATTCCGAACGCGCAATCCCGCCCTTGATGGCGGAGCCTCCGATATCGAATGAAATAATCATCTGATGTCTGCCAATTGTCTGTGCTTGGCGTCTGCTCGCACTCTTGGCGGCGAATTACAAGGATTATTCGATAAATGAACAAAGCCCGATCGTTATGAGCTAATAATTTCATCCGCCAAGGTCATGCTATTGGCATATTGCATGGGCAAGCTTCCCATCATTCACCCTCCCCGGCCGGATTCATGACAATCGAAAATACCGAAACTCACAGAACGATCGCCCGCAGGCCGCGTCCGAAAGGCCGGCGCCTGTCCTCCATCCTGCGACAGATGGCGGCGGATCGAAGCCGCGAACGCGTGTCGATCGGCGACCTGTTCCAGACGATGGGCGATCGGGCGATCGGCGCGCTGATGCTGATCTTTGCGCTACCGAACGCTTTTCCAACGCCGCCCGGCACGTCCTCCCTGCTCGGCGCACCGCTGATTTTCCTTGCCGCACAGCTTACCTTTGGCCTGAAGCCGTGGCTGCCGAAAGCGATTGCGGCGCGCTCCATGCGGCGCGAGGATTTCGAGACGATCGTCGGGCGCATTCATCCCTGGCTTGCCTGGGCGGAGCGCATGCTGCAGCCACGATTGAGCATTTTCGTCGAGCCGCCGGCGGAATATCTGGCGGGCTTCTGCTGTCTGGTGCTGGCGATCGTTCTCGTGCTGCCGGTGCCGCTCGGCAATATCCTGCCGGCGATTGCGATTTCGCTCTTCGCCTTTGCCATTCTTGGCCGAGACGGGCTGTTTTCGCTTCTCGGCTTCGCGATGACGGCCGTCTCGCTCATCGTTGCCGGCGGGGTGATCTACGGTCTCGCCAAGGCGGCCATCTACATCGTCATGCAGTGGTTTGGATAAGGAAGCGGCTGCTCATTTTTTCAACGCCCTCGACATTTGCCCGATTTTTGTTTTGATCTGGCGCCAGATAGACTCAAAGAAATTAATCGGCGGCGATAGATGGTAAAAAGAGCGGAGACTTCCGGACGGCTGGACGATGCGGCGCGCGCCGGCTGGCTTTATTATGTCGCCGGCCGCACGCAGGATGAAATCGCATCCTCGATGGGTATTTCGCGTCAGTCGGCGCAGCGGCTCGTTTCGCTTGCCGTGGCCGAGCGGCTGATCAAGGTACGGCTTGACCATCCGATTGCCGCCTGCCTTGAGCTCGGCAACCAGCTGCGCAAGAAATTCGGTCTGCGGCATGTCGAGATCGTTCCGAGCGATCCGGGCTCATCGTCGACGACGGTTGGCATTGCCGAAGCGGCTGCTTCCGAAATCGAGCGCTGGCTGAAACGCCCCGATCCGATCGTGCTTGCCGTCGGCACCGGGCGAACGCTGAAAGCGGCTGTCGACCAGCTGCCGGCGATCGAATGTCCCAATCACCGCATCGTCTCGCTGACCGGCAATATCGCGCCGGACGGTTCGGCGGCCTATTACAACGTCATCTTCAGCATGGCCGATGCCGTCAAGGCGCGGCACTATCCAATGCCGCTGCCGGTTCTCGTCACCTCGGCGGAGGAGCGGGAGCTTCTGCACGGCCAGCAACTCGTGCGCTCGACGCTGGCGATCAGCGCGCAGGCGGATGTCACCTTCGTCGGTATCGGCGAACTCGGCATCGATGGCCCGCTCTGCGTCGATGGTTTCCTAGAAAAAGACGAGATGATGGAGCTGATGCGCGGCGGCGCCGTGGGTGAGATCTGCGGCTGGATTTTCGACGTGGACGGCAGGTTGCTCGACAACCCGATCAACGAGCGTGTTGCTTCCGCTCCCATCCCGCCGCGCGATTCGTCTGTTGTCATCGGAATTGCCAAGGGCAAGCGCAAGTTCAAGGCGATCAGGGCTGCCATCACAGGCCATCAGGTGAACGGTTTGATTACCGACGAAGAGACGGCTGAGTTTTTGCTCAGTAGTTGAGCAAAAATATTGCCATTTTGAATCAATAGCATAGCTCGATTGTTCGGCATCGCAGCAACGATTGCCAATTGACAAATTTTCTCCGTTGATGAGTAATTGCCCATGAGCAAAGCGAATGCTCACACTCATCTTCTGGGAGGAAGATATGACATTGAGAACTCTCCTGCTGGGCGCCTGCTCAGCAATGGCGTTTGCCGGCATGGCTTCGGCCGAAACGCTGACAATCGCGACCGTGAACAACGGCGACATGATCCGGATGCAGAAGCTGACGGATGATTTCAAGGCGAAGAATCCCGGCATCGACCTTGAATGGGTAACTCTCGAAGAAAACGTTCTGCGCCAGAAGGTCACGACCGACATCGCGACCAAGGGCGGCCAGTACGACGTCCTGACGATCGGCACCTATGAAGTTCCGATCTGGGCGAAGAAAGGCTGGCTCCTGCCGCTCGACAACCTCGGCGCCAACTATGACGTGGACGATCTGCTGCCGGCAATCCGCAGCGGCATCAGCCAGGACGGCAAGCTCTATGCAGCTCCGTTCTATGGCGAAAGTTCCATGGTCATGTACCGCAAGGACCTGTTCGACGCTGCCGGCCTGAAGATGCCCGACGCGCCGACCTGGGATTTCATCGCAGACGCTGCGAAGAAGGTCACCAACAAGGACAAGGAAATCTACGGCATCTGCCTGCGCGGCAAGGCTGGCTGGGGCGAAAACATGGCCTTCCTGACGGCTATGTCGAACTCCTTCGGTGCCCGCTGGTTCGATGAACAGTGGAAGCCGCAGTTCGATCAGCCCGAGTGGAAGGACACGTTGACCTTCTACGTCAACCTGATGAAGGAAGCCGGCCCTCCCGGTGCTTCTTCCAACGGTTTCAACGAAAATCTGGCGCTCTTCCAGACCGGCAAGTGCGGCATGTGGATCGATGCAACGGTTGCTGCTTCCTTCGTGGCCGATCCGAAGCAGTCGCAGGTTGCCGACAAGGTCGGCTTTGCGCTGGCTCCGGACAAGGGCCTCGGCAAGCGCGGCAACTGGCTCTGGGCCTGGAACCTCGCCATCCCGGCAGGCTCGCAGAAGACTGAAGCAGCCGAGAAGTTCATCGCCTGGGCAACGAGCAAGGATTACACCAATCTCGTCGCCGAAAAGGAAGGCTGGCTGAACGCACCTCCCGGCACCCGCACCTCGCTCTATGCCAATGCGGATTACCAGAAGGCCGCTTCGTTTGCGAAGATGACGCTCGACAGCATCAACTCCGCCGACCCGACCAAGCCGACTGTGAAGCCGGTTCCCTATGTCGGCGTCCAGTTCGTGGCGATCCCGGAATTCCAGGGTATCGGCACGGCCGTCGGCCAGCAGTTCTCCGCAGCTCTTGCCGGCCAGATCTCGGTCGACCAGGCCCTGCAGAGCGCACAGCAGCTGACCACCCGCGAAATGACCAAGGCTGGTTATATCAAGTAAAAACCTCCTGAGAATGTACGGAATGTTTGACATTCCGCACCTCTGGGCCGCCGATTGCCCGAACTGCATCGGCGGCCTCTTTTTCAGAGCTGTTTCGCAGCCATTTCCGCTTCAGATCAGACCGGTGATTGCTATGGCAACGTTCCACACTCGCTCCGCAGCACGCCTGATGATAGCACCTTCCGTGGTGCTGCTCTTCGCGTGGATGATCGTCCCGCTGGCGATGACGATTTACTTCTCCCTGCTGAACTACAATCTGCTCAACCCGGGCATGGAGAATTTCGTCGGTCTCTTAAACTACCAATACTTCCTCACCGACCCGGCCTTCTTTGCCGCGCTCATCAACACGCTGGTTCTGGTTGCCGGCGTGCTCGTTATCACCGTGGTCGGCGGCATTCTCTTTGCACTCCTGCTCGATCAGCCGATTTACGGCCAGGGCATCGTGCGCATCCTGGTCATCGCGCCCTTCTTCGTCATGCCGACAGTGGCCGCACTCGTCTGGAAGAACATGTTCATGAACCCGGTCAATGGTCTCTTCGCCTATATGGCAAAGGCTGTCGGCCTGCAGCCGATCGACTGGCTGGCCAGCGTGCCGCTTTTCTCGGTCATCCTGATCGTTGCCTGGCAGTGGCTTCCCTTTGCCACGCTCATCATGCTCACCGCGCTTCAATCGCTTGACGAAGAGCAGAAGGAAGCCTCCGAGATGGACGGCGCCGGGCCGATTTCGAAGTTCATCTATATCATCCTGCCGCATATGGCCCGTGCCATCACCGTGGTGATCCTGATCCAGACGATCTTCCTGCTCTCGGTCTTCGCCGAAATCCTGGTCACCACCAATGGCGGCCCGGGGACGCAGAGCACCAACCTCACCTTTCTCGTCTATTCCCAGGCTCTGCTGCAGTTCGATATCGGCGGGGCTTCGGCCGGCGGTATCGTGGCGGTCGTGCTTGCCAATATCGTTGCGATCTTCCTCGTCCGCCTCGTCGGCAAGAATCTGGAGGCTTGAGATGGCTAGAAAGGTCACTACCCAACGCAAGGTCGTCATGACCGCGATCGCCTGGTCGCTCGGCATCCTGATCTTCTTCCCGATCCTCTGGACGTTTCTGACAAGCTTCAAGTCGGAGGCGGATGCCATCGCTTCGCCGCCGCAGTTCCTGTTCTTCCATTGGACGACCGAGAACTATTCGGAGGTGCAGAGCCGGTCCGACTATCTTACCCACTTCATGAATTCGGTGGTGATCTCCTTCGGCTCGACGCTGATCGGCCTCATCATCGCCATCCCGGCCGCCTGGGCCATGGCCTTTGCGCCGACCAAGCGGACGAAGGATGTGCTGATGTGGATGCTGTCGACCAAAATGATGCCGCCGGTCGGCGCGCTCATCCCGATATACCTCTTATTCCGCAATTCGGGCCTGCTCGATACGCGCACCGGGCTGGTGATCGTGCTGACGCTGATCAACCTGCCGATCATCGTCTGGATGCTCTATACCTACTTCAAGGAAATCCCCGGCGAAATCCTGGAAGCCGCACGCATGGACGGAGCCTCGCTCGTCAAGGAAATCGTCTACGTGCTGACGCCGATGGCCGTCCCGGGCATTGCCTCGACTCTGCTGCTCAACATCATCCTCGCCTGGAACGAAGCCTTCTGGACGTTGAACCTCACGGCTTCCAAGGCCGCGCCGCTGACAGCCTTCATCGCTTCCTATTCGAGCCCCGAAGGCCTGTTCTATGCCAAGCTTTCGGCGGCTTCGACCATGGCGATCGCGCCGATCCTCATCCTCGGCTGGTTCAGCCAGAAACAACTTGTCCGCGGCCTGACCTTCGGCGCGGTGAAATAAGATCATAGGGAGAGAAACATGGGCAGCATTACCCTTCAAAAGGTTTCGAAGGTCTTCGGCGAAGCCAAGGTCATCCCTTCGATCGATCTCGACATCAGGGACGGCGAATTCGTCGTCTTCGTCGGTCCCTCCGGCTGCGGTAAGTCTACCTTGCTGCGCCTGATCGCCGGCCTCGAGGACGTCTCCGGCGGCAAAATCGTCATCGACGGCAAGGATGCGACCGAGAAGGCGCCGTCCGAACGCGGTCTGGCGATGGTCTTCCAGTCCTATGCGCTCTATCCACACATGAGCGTGCGCAACAACATCGCCTTCCCGCTGAAGATGGCGGGCATGGACAAAGCCGAGATCGACCGGAAGGTGACCGATGCCGCCCGCGTTCTCAATCTCGGCGACTATCTGGATCGCAAGCCGCGCCAGCTTTCGGGCGGTCAGCGTCAGCGCGTCGCCATCGGCCGTGCGATCGTGCGCCAGCCTTCGGCCTTCCTCTTCGACGAGCCGCTGTCGAACCTCGATGCGGCGCTGCGCGTCAACATGCGCATCGAAATCAGCGAACTGCACCAGCAGCTTAAGACGACGATGGTCTACGTCACCCACGATCAGGTGGAAGCCATGACCATGGCCGACAAGATCGTGGTGCTCAACAAGGGCAATATCGAGCAGGTCGGTTCGCCGCTGGAGCTATACCGCAGCCCGCGAAATCTCTTCGTTGCAGGCTTCATCGGCTCGCCTAAAATGAATTTCATCAAGGGGCAGAATGCTGCGCAGCTCAATGCGCGCACGATCGGCATCCGTCCCGAACATGTGCTGCTGTCGACCGAAAGTGGCGACTGGAAGGGCAGGGTCATGGTGGCCGAACATCTCGGCTCCGATACGTTCCTGCATGTCGATGTCGACGGGATCGGGATGGCGACGGCGCGCAGCAACGGCGATTTTGCTTCCAAGGCCGGCGACACGGTCTACCTGACGCCGGACAAGACACGCATCCATAAATTCAACGAGAGCGGCCTCGCCATCTGAGGCGGCCGCCGGCTGGGGGCAGACATGCGGACCGGGCAGTCTCGTCCGGCCCGCGCTACCGGGAGGACGAAAGCCCTTTCGCAAGACCTTCAAGAGGACTGAAACATGACGTGCAAATTATCGCTGGCAACGCTCGCCGAGGCAGCAAAGACTGCAGCCGTTCCGGCCTATGAGCGGGCGTCGCTGAAAGCCGGCATCGTGCACTTCGGCGTCGGCAATTTCCATCGTGCCCATCAGGCGATCTATCTCGACGACCTCTTCAACGCCGGCAGTGATCATGACTGGGCAATCATCGGCGCCGGCGTCCTGCCTTCGGATGCAGCCATGCGTGACAAGCTCGCGGCACAGGATTTCCTGACGACCGTCGTCGAGCAGGACAATAACAAGACGGCGGCACGCGTGACCGGGCCGATGATCGATATCCTGCCGGTCGGCGAACCCGCTGTTATCATCGCCAAGCTCGCCGATCCGACGATCCGCATCGTCTCGATGACGATCACCGAAGGCGGTTACTTCATCGATGCCTCGGGCAAGTTCAATCCGGCGCATCCAGCGATTGCCGCCGACGGACAGAACCCGGCGACGCCGAAGACGGTCTTCGGTCTGATCGTTGCGGGCCTGAAGGCGCGTAAAGAAAAGGGCATCGAGCCCTTCACCGTCATGTCATGCGACAACATTCCCCATAATGGCGTCGTCACTGCGAATGCTATCGTCGGAACGGCGAAGCTTTCCGATCCTGCCTTTGCCGACTGGATCAAGACCAACGTCTCTTTCCCGAACGGCATGGTCGACCGCATCACCCCGGCGACCAGCCAGCGCGAGATCGATTTCCTCAAGGAGAATTTCGGCATCGAGGACAACTGGCCGGTCTACTGCGAAGAGTTCAAGCAGTGGGTGCTGGAAGACAAGTTCCCGATGGGCCGCCCGGCGCTTGAAAAGGTCGGGGTCACCTTTGTGCCCGATGTCACGCCCTATGAGCATATGAAAATCCGCATCCTCAATGGCGGCCATGCGACGATCGCTTATCCGGCGGCGCTGATGGATATTCATTTCGTGCATGAGGCGATGGAGAATGATTTGATCCGAGCCTTCCTCGCCAAGCTTGAGAACGAGGAAATCATCCCGATCGTGCCGCCGGTGCCGGATACGTCGCTCGCCGATTATTTCAAGCTGATCGAGCGCCGCTTCCTCAATCCGAAAATCGCCGACACGATCCCGCGGCTGGCGCAGGACGGCTCCAACCGCCAGCCGAAATTCATCCTGCCCTCGACGCTCGACAATCTTCGCCAGGGCAAGGATGTCGTGGGGCTTGCGCTCGTCTCGGCGCTCTGGTGCCGCTACTTCTTCGGCAAGAGCGACAGCGGCAAGGAGATCGTCTTCAACGATGCCAGCGCAGAACGTCTGCATGCGGCGGCGGTGAAGGCAAAGGACCATCCGGCGGCCTTCCTCGTCTTCGATGATATTTTCGGCGAAGTCGCGAAATCAGATCTTTTCCGCAAGCGTTTCGCCCATGCGCTGAAAACCCTGTGGGAAAAGGGCACGAAGGAAACCTTGCAGCTCTATCTCGACGGTAAGCTCGCAGTGTAAGGAATCACGATGGCGGCATTTCTGTCGCCATCCCGGCCTTGCGGACAAAGCAGGACGGTTGCGTCCGAACTGAACTCAGGTTGGGTCTTCCATGGCTGATGCTGAACCACGGCTGGTCATTTTCGATTGCGACGGTGTGCTCGTCGACAGCGAACCGATTTCGATCAGCGTACTCATCAAGGCGATGGCCGATCTCGGCGTGGCGATTACCGAGGACGAAGCCTATGAACGCTTCCTCGGCAAGAGCCTCGCAACCCTCATCTCCATATTGGAGACGGAATTCAACGTGCATGCCAACGAGGAATTCCTGGAAAGCATCCGCACCAATCTCTATGCCCGTTTCCGCACCGAGCTGAAGGCCATGCCGGGCATTGGCGATACGATCGATGCGCTTGGCGTTCCCTGTTGTGTTGCATCGTCCAGCCAGGTCGAGCGGATCAAACTGTCGCTCTCTGTCACCGGGCTGCTGCCGAAGTTGCCAAACATCTTCAGCGCCACCATGGTCAAGCGCGGCAAGCCGGCGCCTGATCTCTTCCTCTATGCGGCCGACCAGATGCATGTGGAGCCCCGTGACTGCATCGTCATCGAGGACAGTCCGGCGGGTATTGCTGCAGCCAAGGCGGCGGGCATGACGGTCTTTGCCTTTACCGGCGGCTCGCATGCAAACTTTGCCGGCTACCGTGAAGAACTCGACCGTCTTTCGCCGGAAGTCGTGTTTGACGCCATGCCGGAATTGATACACCTTGTCCGCAAACAAAAGCTGGACGGGACTCAGCATTGATGCGTGATCATGTGGTTGCGGTGGATGTCGGCACGAGCAGCGCACGCGCCGGTGTCTTCGATACGCATGGACGCCTGCTTGCCAAGGCTGAACATCCAATCGTCATGAACCGGCCGCGCGAGAACCATGCCGAGCATGATTCCGAGGATATATGGTCGGCCGTTTGCACTGCCGTGCGCACGGCCATGGGCCAGTCCGGCATTGGGGCGGCCGCAATTGGCGCGATCGGCTTCGACGCCACCTGTTCGCTTGTGGTGCGCGATACCGAAGGCAGGCAGATCAGCGTTTCCACCGGCGGCGAGACGCGGTTCGATACGATCGTCTGGCTCGATCATCGGGCGCTGAAGGAAGCCGATTTCTGTACGGCGACGAAGCATGAAGTGCTGGAACATTCCGGCAATGTCATGTCGCCAGAAATGGAAATGCCGAAGCTGATCTGGCTGAAGAAGAAGCTGCCGGCGACCTGGGAGAAAGCCGGATACTTCTTCGACCTTGCCGATTTCCTGACCTGGAAGGCAACCGGCTCGCTTGCCAGATCCCGCTGCACGCTGACGGCCAAATGGAATTACCTAGCTCATAAGGAAAGGGGCTGGCGGCAGGATTTCCTGCAGCAGATCGGTCTTGAGGATTTACTGCTGCGCGGCAGGCTGCCTGAGGAGACGGTGGCAGTTGGGGAGAGCATCGGTAAACTGACGCCGCAGGCTGCCGAAGCGTTGGGTCTGACCACCGATTGCCATGTTTCGGCCGGGATGATTGATGCCTATGCCGGCGCGCTCGGCACACTCAGCAGCTATGCTGGCGATCCGGCGAAGCTCGAGCAGCAGCTTGCATTGATTGCAGGAACATCGAGCTGCATCGTTGCCTTTTCCCTCGAGCGAAAGCCGAGCGAGGGAATGTGGGGCCCCTATTACGAGGCGGTTTTTCCGCAATCGTGGCTCGTCGAGGCTGGCCAATCGGCGGCCGGTGCGCTGCTCGATCATATTGTGCGCATGCACGCGGCCGGCGGTGAGCCGACTGCGGCGCTGCATCAGAGGATCGTTGCGCGTATCGCTGAACTCAGGACAGAAGAGGGTGACGCGCTCGGTGCACGGATCTTCGTCCTTCCGGATTTTCACGGCAACCGGTCGCCGCTGGCCGATCCGCATGCTGTCGGCGTCATCAGCGGCCTGACGCTCGATACGTCCTTCGACGGGCTCTGCGCGCTCTATTGGCGGACCGCGGTCGGGATTGCGCTCGGCATCCGCCACATCCTCGAAAAGATGAGAGATCACGGCTACGTGCCGGATACGCTGCATGTGGCCGGCGGGCATGTGAAGAACCCCGTTCTGATGGAGCTCTATTCGGATGTGACGGGCTGCAAGGTCGTCGTGCCTGACATGAACGAGGCGGTACTGCTCGGCACCGCGATCGCTGCATCGGTTGCCTGCGGCTTGCACAAGGATTTGGCGGCGGCTGGCAAGACAATGTATCCCGGCGGCTCTCAGCGGCTTCCCGACAGGAGCAAGCAGGCGCTTTACGATCGCGACTATCGCCGCTTTCTTGCCATGTATCGCCATCGGGCGGAACTGGAAGCGGTGGAATAGTTCAGCGATTTGCCGTTTCGCCGAGGATAGTTGCAAATTCCACCATGCGTCGGCGCCGCTGGCTCGCCTCCTCGCCGGCGCCTAAAATGACCGCCTCGGACAGACAGTCGAGCAAGGCGATCAGCGGTGGCAGGTTATCCATGTCGGGCGCGCGGGCAGGCGGCAAAGGCAGGACGACGTTCGATTGTTCGGGCAGCCAGTCCGCATGCTGAGCGGAAATCAGGATCACCTTGTAGCCGTAACGCCGGGCAGTGCGCGCAAGCAGCCGTGACCTGGCGAAGCGCCGACAATCGATGATGACGAGCACTGCGTCCTCGACGAAGGAGCGGGCGAAAAGCTCCGCGAAGCGGTTACCCGCGCCGTCGATCGCACGCACGCCGTCGCGAGCCAGGGTCAGTCGCTGGCAGAAATGATTGGAAAAGCCGGCGAGTCTGGCATGGGTGGCGACGAAAACCTCTCTGGAGGCGCCGATCATCGCGACGGCTTCGCCCCAATGCGGCTGCGCAGTCAGATGATAGATGTGATGCAGCGCTTGTATCTGCTCCGCCACGAGAACGGCGAGCGGCTTGCCTTCCGATGCATCCGTCTGCAGCTCCGTCATCGCGCTCTGGAACTGGACGGGTGAGGTTGTTGCCGTCTCGCGGATCTCCACCTTGACGCTGTCCAGGCCCTGGTAGCCGAGCGCTCGCAGGAAACGGCCGACCGTCATCGGCGAAAGATCAAGCCGGTCGGCAACCGACGCAGCGGTTTCGAACGGCAGGTCGTTCAAATGTTCGGTGAAATATTTCGCGATGCGTCGTTCGGCAGGCGTGCCGGATTTCGCGTATTGCCTAAGCTTCTCTACAAAGTCTTCCACGTCGCAGCCTCCCCCATTTCCTCAGAGRCCTTCCGTGGATTCATGCAGAGCCGAATCCTTGTTTCTTAATATTGTCCGGAAGCTCTTCTTAGGCCCACACGTATTTCCAACATTGAGAACTATATATTAGCATGTAATTTTCGACAAGTTTTCTATTCAAGCATGTAATTTTCAACTGACTTGCCGGGAGGACGCCGGCTCCCTACATCACGCTGCGTAACGGAGACGCCAGAGAATGATCCTTGACGCCGCTCGCCTTTCGCTTGCCAACCTGTTTGCGCCGGAGACCCGGTCGGCTTTCTGGAAGGTTCTGGGACTGACGGTGCTGGTGCTGATCGGCCTGTGGTTTGCGCTGCGCGGTCTGTTCATCAGTTTCGCATTTCCCTGGGTGGCCGGCTTCTTTCCTGAGATGCCTGATTGGGCGGGCTGGCTCAGCTTCGTTTTCCTGATTGCTGCGGGCATCGGTCTAGCACTCGGGCTGGCGCTGCTGCTTTCGCCGGTCACCGCTCTGATTGCCGGCCTCTTTCTCGATGATGTCGCCGAGGTGATCGAAAAGCGGGATTATCCGCAGGATGCCGCTGGCAAGGCCATGCCGCTTGGCCCTGCAATGGCAAGCTCGCTCAAATTCCTCGGCGTGGTGATCGTCGGCAATATCATCGCGCTCTTGCTGCTCTTCATTCCCGGCGTCAATCTCGTGGCCTTCTTCCTGGTGAACGGCTACCTGCTCGGGCGAGAATTCTTCGAGTTTGCGGCCATGCGCTTCCGTTCGCCGTCGGAGGCGAGGCTGTTTCGCGCCAAGCATGGTTCGACCGTATTTCTCGGCGGTCTGGTGATCGCACTTTTCCTGGCGATCCCGATCGTCAACCTGCTCACGCCGCTCTTTGCTGCCGGCATGATGGTGCATCTGCACAAGCTGGTCTCGGCGCGCGATCCCGGTTTCAAAGTCTAGTTGGGCAGCGCTGCAGCGTCATACATCGCCGCAAATTCTGCACTCGGCGGGATAGGCTTGATGATGTCGATCAGCACGCCGTTCGGATCGGCCGTTATGAAATGGCGCTGGCCGAAATCCTCGTCGCGGATTTCGCGCAGGATCGGCAGGCCGGCCTCGGTGCAGGTGGCATAGATCGCATCCACATCCTCGACCTCGAAATTCAGGAGAAGGCCGGAGATCTTGCCGCGGCCGGCGGCCGGGATGGTTTCGTGGCTGCCGTCGAGCACGGCGAGTGTCACGTGTTCATCCTCTATCGATTGCAGATGAACGTACCAGTCGCTTTCGAAGAGCGGCTGGAAACGGAAATGGCGGCAATAGAAGGCCGCCGTGCCGGCAACGTCATCCGTCATGATGACGGGATAATAGCTCGTCGATTTCATCGCTTTCCTCTTTTCGGATTTTACGTACACTCTGTATGTTTTTGTATTTAACATACAGGCAGATTGTATGTAAATAGAGGTGATGAGCCGCAGCAATCGCGAAAGAACCGAACAGACCAGGCAGGCCCTGATGGATGCCGCGCGCCGGCTTTTCGTCGAGAAGGGATATGCCGAGACGGCTACGCCCGATATCGTCGCAGAGGCCGGCGTCACGCGCGGTGCGCTCTATCATCACTTCGAAGACAAGAGAGCGCTTTTTCGGGCCGTGATCGAAAGGGAGGCGGCTGATGTCGCCGACGAGGTCGAGCGGCGCACAAAGGGGCAAACCGAACCGCGTGACGCACTGCTTAAAGGCGCTGCGGCCTATTTCGATGCAATGGAAGTGGAAGGGCGGACGCGGCTGCTTCTGCTCGAGGCACCGGCGGTCATCGGCTTGCCCGCGACTGCGCAGATCGATGCCGAGAATGCAGAGGCGACATTGCGGGCAGGGCTCGAAGACTTGCTGCCGCAGGCCAGTGCTTTGCTCGGACCATTGACGACGATGCTGTCAGCAGCTTTCGATCGCGCGGCGATCGCCATCGAAGCAGGCGGCAGTCGTGGGGACTACGAGCAGGCGATAGCTGCCCTACTCGACGGCCTCGCCGATCACCTGCGGCGGTAACTCGACCAGTGGTGCGGGGATATCGCTGCTCTTCTCCGGCGATTTGCAGATATCGGCGATGACGCAGCGTTCGCATTCCGGGCGACGGGCCTTGCAGGTGTAGCGGCCATGCAGGATGAGCCAGTGATGGGCGTGATAAAGGTATTGCTTCGGCACTACCTTCATCAGCCGGTCCTCAACCTCGTCCGGCGTTTTGCCAGGTGCCAGCCTGATGCGGTTGGCGATGCGAAAGATATGGGTGTCAACCGCCATCGTCGCCTGGCCGAAGGCCATTGACAGTACGACATTGGCGGTCTTGCGGCCGACGCCCGGCAGGCGAACCAGTTCCTCGCGCGTCTCCGGCACCTTACCGCCGAATTCATCGACCAGCATCTGCGAGAGCGCGATGACGTTCTTCGCCTTGTTGCGGTAGAGACCGATCGTCTTGATGTATTCGCGGACCTTCTCTTCGCCGAGATCGAGCATTTTCTCCGGCGTATCGGCGATCCTGAAGAGCGCGCGAGTCGCCTTGTTGACACCGGCATCCGTCGCTTGCGCAGAGAGTGCCACTGCCACGACGAGGGTGAAGGGATTGGTGTGTTCCAGCTCGCCTCGCGGCTCCGGACGCTGGATGGAGAAACGGCGGAAGATTTCCTCGCGCTCGGCCAATGAATAGGCGGTTTTCACCGCCGCCGCCGGCTTGCGGCGGACGATCACATTCGAGTTTTGCGACGATTTGGTAACGGATTTGAGTTTCGGATTCGCCATGGAAAATCTATACTCATTGGCCATGATGGAAAGCAACGCCGACAGCCGTAACGATCAGCCTGTTTTCGCAGCCGAACTCTTTCCTTACCGCTCGCTCGGCCGGAAGGGCTTTAAGGTGTTGCTCAGTGTTTCCGGCGCCATCTGCTTCGTATACGGCATGTTTTTCATCGTCACCGGCGCCTGGCCGATCGGCTTCTTTTTCGGGCTGGATTTCCTGCTGCTCTACGGCGCCTTCTGGCTTAGCTACCGATCCGGCAGGGTGCGGGAAGAGGTGACGGTTTCGCGCACAGATGTGTCCGTGCGCAAGTTCTCTCCGTCCGGCCGTATGATCGAGCACCACTTCAATCCATTCTGGACGCGCTTCCTCGTGCGGCGGCATCAGGAAATCGGCATCCTCTCCATGCATATTTTCGGGGAGGGCAAACGTACGGATGTCGGCTCCTTCCTCAATCCCGACGATCGGGAGAGCTTCGCCAAGGCCTTCAAGCGCGCGCTGGCAACGGTAAAACAGCGTATCTGAGATGTCGCGCAAGAAACGGGTGGTTTGGCTGCCCGCCCTTGATTATCTCCTTTGTAAAGGAGAAAGACGATGAACATGATCGCGAAGCTCGACACAGATATCACTCCTGATGGCCCTGATTACGATATCGTCCGCCAGGTCATCGAACTTATCAGCGAGGGATATCGCGACCAGCCGTCGCTGGAAGCGATTGCCGCTCGGCTGCACCAGTCGCCGACGCAGCTCCAGAAGACCTTTACCCGCTGGGCCGGCCTTTCGCCGAAAGCCTTCCTGCAAGCCGTGACGCTCGACCATGCCAAGCGGCTTCTGCGCAAGGAAGAAATGCCGCTGCTCGAAACCTCCATCGAGGTGGGTCTTTCCGGTCCCAGCCGTCTCCACGACCTGTTCGTGACGCATGAGGCAATGTCTCCGGGCGAATGGAAGGCGAAGGGCGGTGGGCTGACGATCCGTTACGGATTCCATACCTGCCCCTTCGGGACGGCACTCGTTATGGTGACAGACCGCGGCCTCGCAGGCCTCGCCTTCAGCGATTCCGGTGATGAGAAGGCCTGCCTTGAGGATATGACCTGCCGTTGGCCGAATGCGGAATATGTGGAAGACCGTCAAGCGACGGCGCCTTACGCCGAGCGTATCTTCCAGCCGGGCCGTTGGACGTCGGACCAGCCGTTGCGGGTTGTGCTGATCGGAACTGATTTCCAGGTCAGCGTCTGGCAAAGCCTTCTGAAAATCCCCTTCGGCAAAGCGGTAACCTACAGCGATATTGCCAAGGACATCGGCCGGCCGACTGCCATGCGCGCGGTCGGTGCGGCAGTTGGGGCTAATCCAATTTCCTTCGTCGTGCCCTGCCACCGCGCGCTCGGGAAAAATGGAGCATTGACCGGTTACCATTGGGGTCTGACGCGCAAACGGGCCATGCTTGGCTGGGAATCGGCGCACGCCTGACCGGATCAGTCGAAGCCGTTCAAGCGGCCTCGACGAGCTCCAGCAACGCCTTTGCCGCGCTCTCGTCGGTGATCAACGTATTGCAGCCGATCCGCTTGATCGTTGCACGGATCGCGACGGCACGATGCGCGCCGCCGGAGGACAGTACGATGTGTTTCGCCTCCTTCAGCGTATCGAGATCCACCGACATCACCCGCTGATTGATCGAGTGGTCGACGGAATTGCCGTCCTTGTCCAGAAAGTTGAACATGGTGTCGCAGACACAGCCGGCATCGATCAGTTGCTGCAGTTCGGCCTTCGAAATCCATCCCTCGGACAGCGACGTCGAATGCGGGCCGATATCGCCGCAACTGACGATCGCGAGATCAAGGTTTTCCGCTAGCCGATAGATCGTATCGAGCCCGCATTTTTCGATGAGGTTGCGCTTGGTCTCGGTGGAATCGACGAGCAGCGGGGCCAGGAACATATAGCATTCCGCGCCGAGCTGATTGGCAAGGCGCCAGGTGTAGTCGATTGGGTTTGTCTGGTGGACGGCGACGATGCCGCCGAGCAGGGAGACGATCTTGCAATTGTCGCGTCGTGGCGGCCGGAAGCTTGCGAGAGAGGCCGTCATGGTGCGGCCCCAGCCGACGCCGATCGTATAATCGTCCGGAATGGCCTCCGACAGGAATTGGCCGAGCGCCAGACCGACATTCTTTGCCAGTGAATTCACGTCGCAATTCGCGGGCTCCGGCACGACGATCGCCTCATCGAGGCCATAGACCCGTTCCAGCTTGACTGAAAGCTCTACGCAGTCGCCGATCGAGTCGTTGATCCATATCTGCACTTCACTGCGCTTCATCGCCTCGTCGAGCAGGCGGATGACGGTCGTGCGGCTGATACCGAGCTGTTCGGCAACATCCTTCTGGGTCAGGCCCTCATTATAATAGAGCCATGCGGCCCGCAGCCGGAGCGAAGAGGCTTCCGAATAGGCAGTATGCGTGCCGCGTTTCAGCTTGACCACATCTCCTCCCGCGCCGATTTCGCCCTAGATCTTTGTCATTGATGACATAAGATTGTGGCATCGGCTTTGTTCCCGCGATAATGCCGGGTGTGACACTTATGTCAATTGAAATGCACAAATGTCCTTGACTTTTCGTTGCTGGAGCGGCGATAGTCGTGGTCGACAATATCGTTCTTGTCCGTCCGAGGAGGACAATGTGCGGGCATGCGGAAAGTCTCGACCGGCCTTTACGCCGCAGGCGGCAGCGCTTGTGATGTGCTCGTCGTATTCCGGCGTTGGGAACTCCGCACCCGGGAACACCGCCAGTGTCTCTCACGTTTATGAATCATCCGTGACGGACGCGCGACTATTCGCCTGCTGCATGCAAACCATCTGTCCTTAGATCACCTCTTTGCCGGGCGGAACTCGCGCCGGTCCGCAGCCCAAGTTCACAAAGGAATTTGACCATGACATCCAAGCTTGACCAACTCCGCGAGATCACAACCGTCGTCGCCGACACCGGCGATATCCAGGCTGTTGCTCGCCTGAAGCCGGTTGATTGCACGACCAACCCTTCCATCGTTCTCAAGGCGCTCGGCACCGACATGTTTGCCGACGACATGAAGGAAGCGATCGCCTGGGGCAAGAAGCTCGGCGGTGATGCCGATGCTGCGGCCGCAGCCGTTGCCGATCGCCTTGCCATCTCCGTAGGTGCTGCCCTCGTAAAGCTCGTTCCCGGCCGCGTTTCGACCGAAGTCGATGCCGATCTCTCCTTCGATACGGAAGCGTCTCTAAAGAAGGCACGCAGCATCATTGCGGCCTACAAGGAGCGCGGTATCGAGAAGGATCGCATCCTCATCAAGCTCGCTTCCACCTGGGAAGGCATTCGCGCAGCGGAAGTCCTGCAGAAGGAAGGCATCGATTGCAATCTGACGCTGCTCTTCTCGAAGGCTCAGGCAATTGCCTGCGCTGACGCCGGCGTATTCCTGATCTCGCCCTTCGTCGGCCGTATCCTCGACTGGTACAAGAAGTCGACCGGCAAGGATTTCACTGCCGAAGAAGATCCGGGCGTTCTGTCCGTTCGCGACATCTACAACTACTACAAGGCAAATGACATCAAGACCGTCGTCATGGGCGCCTCCTTCCGCAACACCGGCGAAATCGAAGCGCTGGCCGGTTGCGATCGCCTGACGATCGCTCCGAACCTGCTCGACGAACTGTCCAACGATCAGGGCAAGCTCGAGCGTAAGTTGTCACCGGAAACCAAGAAGGCTGAGCCGAAGATCACGGTCGACGAGAAGACCTTCCGCTGGATGATGAACGAGGATGCCATGGCGACTGAAAAGCTCGCAGAAGGCATTCGCGCATTCGCAAAGGATCTCGGCACGCTGCGCAGCCAGGTCCGCAAGGAGCTGCAGCTCGCTGCTGCGTAAGGCTGCGCAAGCCGAACTTTGATGAAAGGCGCGGGTGCCGCTGGCATCCGCGCCTTTTTCATGTTGATATCAAGGGCATAGAGGCAGGAGTATCGTGGTGGCTGACGAGGATGACGGAAATTCGCTGGTCTCGCTTGTCTACAAGCATGCAAGCTTCTTCCTTTCGGTGCTCGGCGGTTTCATCGTCTTTCTACTGCTGACTTCGCGGGAGGTCAGCGCCAGCAACATCCTGTTCGGCTGGAATGCCTCGGCGATCTTCTTCATCGGGCTGAGCTGGCGCAAGATGCTTCGGGCGACCGTTGAAAGCATCAAGAAGCGATCCGAAGATCTCGATTTTTCCGATACTTTCCTGCTCTTCCTATCGATTGCAGCGGCTCTCGCCAGCATTGCCGGAATCGGCATCGAGCTTCATTCGATCAAGGATGCACCGGCAGATGTCGCGCTGTGGCGTGCGGCTGCGGCGATCCTAACTATCCTGATCTCCTGGTTTTTCCTGCACACGCTTTTCACGATCCATTATGCCCATTATTTCTATGGCGGTTCGGATAAGTGCGAAGGGCTTAAATTCCCTGATGGAATCGAGGAGCCCGCTTATTGGGACTTCCTCTATTTCTCCTTCACAATCGGTGTCGCGGCGCAGACGGCCGATGTAGCAGTGACCTCGACGACGATGCGCAAGTTCACCCTGCTGCATGCGCTGCTCTCGTTCCTGTTCAACACCACCATTCTGGCACTTGCGATCAATGTTGGCGCAAGCCTGCTTTAGAGTCTTGCTGCAGACCGGAAGAAGCTCTCGAACTCCGCAAGGTCACCCGAGGCGACATCCGAAATCGCCCAGAACGTCAGTCCGCCATCCGACCATTGCACCATGTTGTAGCCGTCGTGCTCCGTTGTCGTCTGGGCACCTGAAGCCGCAGGCCAAATGAACAGGTTGATGACATGGCCATGGCGTCTGTAGACGAGAGCGGCGACGGCGCGGCCGCCGATATAATCGACACGGCCGCCGACCAGCGGGAAGCCGTCCTTGGCGAGATCGCTGACGGGCGGCGAAAAATCGATCTTGCCATTGAACCAGGGCTTTACCGTGTGCTGATCCGAAGTCAGGACGTCGGTCAGATGATCGGCCATCATGGATCGAACATGGCTTGCCATGATCTCGTCCTGCAGGACCAGGGTCTGTGACGGTGCATTGACGAACAGAAAACCGCTTGCCGCGAGCACCGCCAAGGACGGTACGAAGCTCCATTGCCGGATGAAGTCGAAAGTGCGGCGCCAGAAAGGCGCTTGGCGTGGCACCGGCAGGCTGGAGATCGCCGCCGTCTGTTCGAAAGACAGCATGGAAAGCACCTGTGAACGCAGGGCCTCCGGTGCTCTCCATCGCACGCCATCCTGATCGATGATCTTCCTCACGGCAGCGACCCCTTCCATCTCCGCCCGGCAATTTTCGCAGGCCGCCAGATGATCCTCGAACTGTGCTGCATGAACGGAGTCGAGTTCGCCGTCGATAAAACCATGCAGCATGATGCGCCATTCGGGGCAGCTTTTCTGATGGGTCTCACTCATCCTGCCGCCTCGCTCTTGTTGCATGCATCCCAGATGTCGGCGAATTCGCGTCGGGCTCTCGCAAGGCGCGACATCACGGTGCCGATCGGTGCATCGATGATTTCGGCGATCTGCCGATAGGAGAGATCTTCGAGTTCACGTAAGACAAGGATCTCCCGCATCGTTTCCGGAAGCTTGCTGATGATGGATCGTACACGCTGCTGTTCGCTTGCCCGGATCATCGCCGTCTCCGGAGAATCTTCTTCCGAAGCGATCTGGTAGCCTTCATCCTCATCGGGGTCGGCACCACCGGTATCGTCAAGATGCCGCTCGAAATGTGTCTTGCGACGATCCTGCTGGCGCCAGACGTGGCAGCAGTTTCTGACGATCGCAAAGAGCCAGGAACGCGGATCGCCGCCGCGATAGGTCTCAAAATTTCGGTAGGCGCGCAGGAACGCTTCCTGGACGATATCTTGCGCGGCCTCGGCATCGCGGCTGAGGAAGCGGGCGAAATTATAGGCCGCGTCCAGGTGCGGAACGATCACGTGCTGGAAGCGCTGCATGAATTCACGCTGCGCGGTCGCATCGTCCTTCGACGCGATACGGCTGTCGGCCGATTTTTCAGCTGCCATAAGGTGGAACAGCCGCACAGCGCCCGCCAAAAGCGTTGCCAGCGCTGATGTTCGAATGCGTGTCTCCGGCAGCGGCCGATTGAGCAGCAGCATCCAGTCGATCGATCCGACGGGATAGGTGATCTGAGCGTTTGTCATCATCTTCCCTGCTTCAACAGCAGCCGATTGCACGCGAGAGCCGCGGTCACATGCGGGTCCCTTGCAGTCTAGACCGATCGGCGCGCGATTTTATTCCAAATAGCGCCGGTTTATTTGCACGCGGCGGTACGAAAGATGTGCGCCGTTAAAATAACAGAGCATTTTCAATGGATTGTCGAAAATATCGTTCGGGTCGGGAATAACAGCGCCCCGCTGGCGATCTAGTTCGTCAGCGAGGGCGTCAGATGAATTGCAGTCTTCGCCAGTCGAAATGCCATCAACAAGAGGAGGCATATTCATGTTTACCATGTCACGTCGCGCCGTCCTGGGATCGGCCGCTGCTGCGGCTGCATTCGGCCTGTCATCGAAGCTCGAATTCGTTATGCCGGCACTTGCCGCGACACCGTTGGAACCGACGGTCGGCTTCTATAAATACAAGGTCGGCGATATCGAGGTCACGGCGATCTATGACGGCATCTGGAAAAAACCGCATGATCCTGCATTCATCAAGAACGCCTCGATCGAGGATACCAAAGAGGCGCTTTCCAAGGCAGGGCTGACGACAGAATTCATGCCGATCCCGCTGACGGTGGTCGTTTTGAAAGTCAGCGGCCGGCTGATCATGATGGATGCCGGCTCGGGCGTCGGTCAATGGCAGGAAAATGCCACACATCTGCCGGCGAATATGGCGGCGGCCGGTATCGATTATAAGAAGATCGATATGATCATGATCTCGCATTTCCATCCGGACCATGTCTGGGGCCTGATGGAAAAGGGAACGAACAATCCGGTCTTCCCGAATGCCGAGCTCATCGTCAATGCTGCCGAATATAACTGGTGGACGGCACCGGGTCGCGTCGAGAAGCTCGCCGAAGGTCGGAAGCCGGCCGGCAAGCGCATCGCCGCCGTCTTCCCGACATGGAAGAACTGGAAGCTGGTGGATGACGGGGCCGAGGTTGCTCCCGGCATCAGGCTGCTTTCAGCGCCGGGCCACACGCCCGGCCACTCAACCTACCTTGTCACCTCCGGCAACAAGCAACTGCTCGTCTCCGCCGACATCATGTATGTGCCGGCGCTGCTTGCCCCGCATCCCGAATGGCAGGGCAGCTACGACCAGGATGGGCCGACGGCCATCGACACGCGCCGCCGTCTCATCGATCGCGTCATTGCCGACAATATCGCGATCTGCGGCTCGCACTTCCCGTTTCCCGGCTCGGGCACCTTCGTCAAGGACGGAAGCGCCTATGCCTTCACCCCAACAATCCAGGCCTGAAAGGCCGGAGGAGGTTACAATGATGAAGTATGCAATTCTGGGATTCATCTGGGCTTGCGCCATTTCCGCCGGCTTTTCCGCGGTCACCACATTTCCAGCCTTCGCCGTCGACAACATGGAGTCGACTGACGCTCCGGACCTGACTTCGGTGCGGGCCAAGATCGACGCCAAGGACTATGCCGGCGCACTTGCGGAGCTTCGCGATCTTGCCGAAGATAATCAGCAGGCGGACGTCTACAATCTGATGGGGTTCACGCTGCGCAAGACCGGTGATTACCTGACGTCGCTGACCTATTATACCAAGGCGCTGGAGCTTCAGCCCAATCATAAGGCGGCACGCGAATATCTCGGCGAACTCTATGTCGAGACCGGCGATATGGCGAAGGCTGAGGAGCAGGTGGCAGTCCTTAAACAGCTTTGCCCCGGCGGCTGCGAGGAACTCGAAGACCTTCAGGGAGCCATCACCGCAAAGGGCGGTAAGTGACCGACACATCAACGGCGGGAGCAGGTGGTTCGCTGCCTGCTCCTGATAAAGTGGAGGATATGATGGAAAACGCTGCAATCCGGCCTCGGCTGGCCGATCTCATTCTTCTTCTGGGTAGGCTTCTCCTATCCCTGATCTTCCTGCATGAGGGCTCGTCGCTCATCTCAGACATCACCGCGACGCTTGCTACCTTCGAAAAGCTTGGCCTGCCGGCGCTGGTGACGTTTGCCGTCATTGCTCTGCAGCTCGGTGCCGGCCTTTCTATTGCTGCCGGTTTCCTTAGCCGGCTCGGTGCGGTGGCCCTGGGGTTGTTCTGCCTCGCGACGGCTTTTCTGTTCCACACCAACTTCGCGAGTCAGAATGAGCTGCTGCATTTCGAGAAGGATCTCGCAATTGCCGGCGGCATGTTCGTGCTTGCGGTTTCGGGTGCAGGATCGGTGTCTATCGACAATTTCATGAAAAGGCAGATGAAGGGAATGCATCCCTGGCTGACGGCGGTGCTGTAGTGAACTTGTCTTGAAGCTGCTGCCGTCGTCGTCGTCGTTCATAGCCCCGTGGCTAGAAGATCGCCTGTCCTGCCATCAAGGCCAGGATGAGGAAGATCAGGAAGACAACGAGGAAAATTCCGAAGAGCACACGGGCGATCGTCGTGGTCGCCGCGGAGATGCCTGAGAAGCCGAAAAAGCCGGCGACGATCGAAATTACCAGAAATATCAGAGCCCATTTTAACATGGATATCTTCCTTCCGTGATTGCCGGAAGAAGACGCGCCAAAGCTGATTTTGTTCCAAATCGTTGAAAATGGAACGCCGTTCCTTAAGGGCATACCGCTCTGGCCTGCACGGACTTTTCAAAGGTGTCTCGATCTGTTTGAAGGGATCATCATCGATTTGCCCCATCGACGAAAGCCACCCTCCATGCACGCTTTTCTGGACCCCCAGGTCACTTCCGCCTACCTCGAAGTCATCATGATCAACATCATCCTGTCAGGGGATAATGTGGTCGTCATCGGCATGGCAGCTGCAGGCCTTTCCACCGAGCTGCGCGGGAAGGCGATCGTAATCGGCATTGCCGCAGCCGCCGTTATCCGCATCGTTTTCGCCGTCATTGCCGCGCAGTTGCTCGTCATCAAGGGCATCAATCTCGTCGGAGGTCTGCTGCTTCTGTGGATCTGCTGGACGATGTTTAGGGAATTGCGCGAGGTGGACGACGAAGAGACCGGCGAGGAAGCCGGACGTCACGCTCACAAGCCGAAGCTTTTTCGTCAGGCGATCGGCCAGATCATCTTTGCGGATCTTTCCATGTCGCTCGACAACGTCCTGGCCGTTGCCGGTGCTGCGAAGTCGAACATGAATGCCTTGATCTTCGGTCTCATCCTTTCCGTCATCCTGATGGGTGTCGCATCCAACTTTGTGGCAAAGCTGCTCAACCGCTTCCGCTGGATCGGCTGGATCGGCCTTGCCATCATCGTCTATGTGGCGCTCGACATGATATGGGAAGGCGGCATTGAGCTGCTTGCGCTCTATGGTCAGGCCTAAAACGGGTCTAGATTTTCAGGCTTGAGAGCAGGGAGATAAGCTGGGACTGGCGCTGTGTGCCAGTCTTGGCGAGAACCTTCTTCACGTAGCCGCGCGTCGTCTCATAAGTCAGGCCGGATATTTCGGCGATCTGGCGTGGCGACGAACCATCCATCAGCAGGCGCGCTACCGTCGTTTCCTGAGGAGTGAGCGAAAAGAGCCGGCGCAGCAGATCGCGGCTCGGGGCCGCACGTTCGGAGAGATCCGTGATGATGGCGACGGCGGCGGAATGCGAGAAGAGTTCGGCCGGTACTCCGTTCAGCCGCTGGGCACGGATTATCAGCGGCGCCTTTCCCGGGCGGGAAAACAGAACCGGCGTGGAGACGGCCGGATTGGTGAAAGGCTCCTTCGAAAGGATCGCCTGTAGATGGCGGCGCAGAAGCCCCGTCTCTTCCTGACTGAGAGCCGTAAGCTCCCGATCGACAATCCGGATATTGCCATCGAGCAGCATTTCCGCCCGCTGGTTCAGCCGGGTGATGCGGCCAAAACGATCGAAGAAGACCACGGCAGTGCCAGCGAACTCAAAGGCCTCGCTCATGCTGTCGATCTTGGCGACATGCAGCGCGCGAATGATCTCGGCGGCGGCCGTCAGTTTCGACTGCATCTTTATCAGCAGGCGCTCGTCATCGCGATCGAAAGGCTGGTCTTGAATGCGGCGCTGCAGGTTGAGGCTCAGCATCGTATCGCCGGAGGTGAAGCCCACCATGGCGGAATAGCGGAAGCCGAAGCGGGCCAGGAACTCCGTATAGAAGATCTGATGGTTGAACTCCTCATCGCCGGCGATGTCGTGTTCAATGATGACCCCCTTGGCCATCGCAACCGCCAGGCCGCGTTCGCGGAAGTCGCGCTTGTACCATTCTTCGTCAAAATAGACCTGGAAGGCCTCCAGCAGATTCGGTGTGCTCAGGAAGCCGGAGGGGAATTTCCCGCGCACCGGCATGATATGCGTGCCGGTGGAACCGGTGGCGCGGCTGATCTGCTCCAGCGTGCGCTCCCAGCTTGCCGGTACCAGAGCGGATTCCAGCAATCCGTCCAGGGCCGTTTCGAGCTCGGAGATGTCGATGCGCGTCGCCATGGGTAAGTAATGCCTGACCGATTTCTTTGATCCAGTGAAGAACCACGTTTATCGCGGGTTGCCATATATAGCGAAACGGCAATTCCACGTTCAGAAATAGTATCTGCAGTTGTATTGTGACAAAGTGACAAAAGTCACTGATGGCGGCAGTGACTTTTGAAGAAGATTAAGACGCTTCTGTTCAACTATCCGTGATTGATCATCACATGGCGGACTGCCGTATAGTCTTCAAGGGCGTAGACAGACATGTCCTTGCCGTAGCCTGATTGTTTCAGGCCACCGTGCGGCATTTCATTGACCAGCATGAAATGCGTATTAATCCAGGTACAGCCATATTGCAGGCGAGCAGCAGTCTTCATGCCGCGGCCGACATCCTTGGTCCAGACGGAGGAGGCGAGGCCGTAATCGCTGTCGTTTGCCCAGTTCACCGCATCCTCGACATCGGTGAAGCGGGTAACGGAGACGACGGGGCCGAAAACTTCACGGCGGACGATTTCATCTTCCTGCGTGGCGCCTGCGATAACCGTTGGCGCGAAGAAGAAGCCCTTGTCACCAGAGACCTTGCCGCCGGTGGTGATTTCCATGTGCTTGTGTTCGGCGGCGCGGGTGACGAAGCTTTCGACACGATCGCGCTGGCGCTTGGAAATCAGCGGTCCGATTTCGTTCTCGGTGTCATTGGTCTGGTTGAAACGGATGCTGGAAACAGCGGAGGTCAGATCAGCGACGAAATTGTCGTAAACCTTCGCATCGGCATAGACGCGGCAGGCGGCGGTGCAGTCCTGACCGGCATTGTAGTAACCGAAGGTACGGATCCCGGCGACGACGGCATCGATATCGGCGTCGTCGAAGACAATGACCGGTGCCTTGCCGCCAAGTTCCAGATGGGTGCGCTTGACGGTCTTGGCGGCAGCCTGCAGCACCTTCTTGCCGGTCGCGATGTCGCCGGTGATCGACACCATATTGATTTTCGGATGGTTGATCAGCGTGTTGCCAACACTCTCGCCGCGGCCGAGGATGACATTGACCACGCCCTCGGGGAGAATATCGGAAAGGAGCTTTGCCATCTTGAGCGCCGTCAGCGGCGTCTGTTCAGACGGCTTGAAGACGACGGTATTGCCGCCGGCGATGGCGGGCGCCAGCTTCCAGGCCATCATCATCAATGGATAGTTCCAGGGCGCAATCGAGCTGACAATGCCGATCGGGTCACGGCGGACCATCGAGGTGTGTCCGGGAAGATATTCGCCGGCGACCGGTCCGTGCAGATTACGCACCGCACCGGCAAAGAAGCGATAGCAATCGACAATGGCCGGGATTTCGTCATTCAGCACGGCATTGATCGGTTTGCCGCAGTTCAGCGCCTCGAGCGTGGCGAAGCCCTGCGCGTCCTTTTCGATGGCATCGGCGATTTTCAATAGATAGGCGGAGCGTTCGGATGGCGTCGTCTGCGACCAGGCGACAAAGGCCTTCTCGGCCGCATCCACGGCGGCATCGATCTGGCCGAGCGAGGCTTCGGCAAGGTTCAGCACGGTCTCACCCGTTTTCGGGTTCAGGATGTGCTCTTCCGTTTCCGTACCGGTCTCGAAGCGGGAACCGATCAGCATTTGCGTGTCCATGGGCGTTCTCCCTTGTGGTTGATCGAGTGGGAGCGGAAGGGGCTCCGCGTCCCACTGCGGGTTATTTGCCGGCGCCGGCGATCTGGTCGCCGTCGCGCGTGAGGTAATAGGCCGCCAGGATCGGCAGGAAGGTGACGAGCACGACGACCATCGCGACCACATTGGTGACCGGGCGCTGGCGCGGACGGATCAGCTCTTCGAGCATCCAGATCGGCAGGGTGGATTGCTGGCCGCCGGTGAAGGTGGTGACGATGACCTCGTCGAAGGACAGGGCGAAGGCGAGCATGCCGCCGGCCAGAAGCGCTGTGCCGATATTCGGCAGGATGACATGGCGGAAGGTCTGGAAGCCGTCGGCGCCGAGATCCATCGAGGCTTCGATCAGGGAGCCTGACGTGCGCCGGAAGCGGGCGACGGCGTTGTTGTAGACGACAACCACGCAGAAGGTGGCATGGCCGAGCACGATCGTCCAGACCGAGAAGGGTATGTCGAACAGGCTGAAGGCGGAGCGCAGCGCGATGCCGGTGATGATGCCGGGAAGGGCGATCGGCAGGATGACGAGCAGTGAGATCGCCTCGCGGCCGAAGAATTTCGTCTGGCTGACGGCGGCCGCGCAAAGCGTACCGAGGATCAGCGCAATCACGGTCGCGATACAGGCAACCTGCAGGGAGAGGCCAAGTGCCGACCAGACATCCGGCCGATTCCAGGCGATGCCGAACCATTGCAGCGTCAGGCCGGGTGGCGGCCACTGATAGCTCTTCTCCTCGGTCGTGAAGGCATAGATGAAGATCAGCAGGATCGGCAGATGCAGGAAGAGCAGGCCGCCGGCCGCTGCGATCTTCAGGACGAGGGGTGATTTCTGTCCGCGGTCAGAGCGCATCGAAGGCTCCCATGCGTTTGGCGAGCCCGAGGTAGATCGCCATGATGACGATCGGCACGACGGAGAAGGCGGCGGCGAGCGGCACGTTGCCGGCAGTTCCCTGCTGTGCGTAGACGGCCTGACCGATGAAGAGGCGTGAGGAGCCTATGATCTGCGGGATGATGTAGTCGCCCAGGGTTAGCGAGAAGGTGAAGATCGAACCGGCGACGATGCCGGGCAGCGCCAGCGGGAAAAGCACGGTGCGGAATGTCTGGCGCGGCGTTGCGCCGAGATCGGCGGATGCTTCGATGAGGTTGCCGGGCACGCGCTCAAGCGCTGCCTGCGTCGGCAGTATCATATAGGGCAGCCAGATATAGACGAAGACGATGAACGTGCCGAGGTAGCTGACGGAGAGCGAATTGCCGCCGACAACAGGCAAAGCGAGGACGCCGTCGAGCAGCCAGGAAAGATAGAGCTTGTCGAAGAGCCAGGTGAGGATGCCTTCCTTGGCGAGGATCAGCTTCCAGGCATAGATCTTGACGAGATAGCTCGACCAGAGCGGCAGCATGACACCAAGGTAAAACAGGGCCTTCCATTTTCCTTGCGCATAGCGGGCGGCGTAATAGGCAATCGGGAAGGCGATGACCGAGGAGGCCACCGTCACCAGCGCCGCCATCAGGATGGTTCTGACGATGATGTCGAAATTGCCAGGGTTCAGGAGCTGGGCATAGGTATCGAGGGTGAATTCGTGGTTCACCATTCCCGAGAAATCATCGATCGAGAAGAAACTCTGCAACAGCAGCGCGATCAGCGAGCCGATATAGATGATGCCGAGCCAGAGCAGCGGCGGCGTCAGCATTAGGAAGAGAAGCAGTTTCGGCTGACGCCAGAAGCTATCCGACAGGCGGCCGAAGAAACCGCCGCGGCGCGGCAGGATCGAGGTTTCCGCCTTGATTATCGCCAGAGCCGTCATGCCGCATCATCCATGTAATGCACGTCGCCCTGTTGCCACACGAGGCGGATGGCGGTGCCGATATCGGGGATGTCGCTGCCGGCCGGCAGCATGACATGCAGGCGCGATCCCCTGATATCGACGGTAAGCCGGGTCGCCGCGCCGAGGAAGCTGGCATTCTCGACCCTGGCTTCGACGCCGTCGGTGGCGAGGTGAATTGCCTCGGGACGCAGGCTCGCCCAGCGCTTCTCGCCGCCAAGAGCCGTCATGACGTCAGGGGAAATGACATTCGACGAGCCGACGAAATCGGCGACGAAGCGGGTCTTCGGACGGCGGTAGATATCCTGCGGCGTGCCCTGCTGGACGATGCCGCCATTGTTGAAGACCGCAACGCGGTCCGCCATGGAGAGCGCTTCCCCCTGATCGTGGGTGACGAAGATGAAGGTGATGCCGAGGGCGCGCTGCAGGCTCTTCAGCTCTTCCTGCATCTGCTCGCGCAGCTTCAGATCCAGAGCGCCGAGCGGCTCGTCCAGAAGAAGCACGCGGGGTTTGTTGACCAGGGCGCGGGCGAGCGCTACGCGCTGCCGCTGGCCGCCGGAAAGCTGGCCGGGGCGGCGGCTGCCATAGCCCGGCAGTTTCACCAGTTCCAGCGTCCTTTCAGCCTCTTTGATCCGCTCTGCTTTGCCGACGCCTTTGACCATCAGTCCGTAGGCGACGTTGTCGAGGATATCGAGATGCGGAAAGAGCGCGTAATCCTGAAAGACGGTGTTGACGTTGCGGCGATAGGGCGGGATGCCTTCGGCGGTTTCGCCGAAGATTTCGATATGTCCCGATGTCGGCTGTTCGAAGCCTGCAACCAGCCGCAGGCAGGTGGTCTTGCCGGAACCGGACGGGCCGAGCATGGCGAAGAACTCGCCTGGTACGATTTCGAGATCGACGCCATCGACGGCGCGCACCGCACCGAAATGGCGAGAGACCTTCTGGAAACGGACGGCGGACGTCATGGGGGCTCCGGAGCTGTATTATCTGAGAGAGGCTTTGATCTTCAAAAAGACCCTGCCCCAAACCCCTCCCCACAAGGGGGAGGGGCTTAATCTGCCGCGCCCACGCTCAAACATTTCGGCGTTTCGGCAGGAATGCGGCGGCGCCACTCTGGTCCCTCCCCCTTGTGGGGAGGGGTTGGGGAGGGGACTTTGTTTACGTGAACCGGCTTGGCGTTACCGCCCGCCGATCACGCCGATATAATCCGATACCCAGCGATGATAGGGCACGCATTCGCTCTCGCTTGCGCATTTGGCGACCGGCGTTTTCCAGAACTTGATCTTGTCGAAGTGATCATAACCGTTGGTGTTGCAGCCGGCATCGGTCAGCAGTTCATTGCCCTTGCAGGCGGCCGGAACGGATGGCACAGCGCCGAACCAGGCGGCAGCATCACCCTGGACCTTGGCCTTCAGCGAATGTTCCATCCACATATAGGCGCAGTTCGGATGTTCGCTGTCGGCGTGCAGCATGGTCGTGTCGGCCCAACCGGTCACACCTTCCTCGGGGAAGGTGGAGGCGATCTTCTGTTTGTCGGCCTGCAGCAGGTTGACCTGGAACGGCCAGGAACCGGAGGCGACAACACCTTCGTTCTTGAAGTCGTCGACCTGGATCATCGCATCATGCCAGTAGCGCGAGACGATCTTGCGCTGGCCGCGCAGCAGGTCGAGAGCGGCCTTGTACTGGTCCTCGTTGAGCTCATAGGGGTCCTTGATGCCGAGATCGGGCTTGTGCGCCATCAGATACAGAGCGGCATCGGCGATGTAGATCGGGCCGTCATAGGCCTGCACGCGGCCCTTGTTGGACTTACCATCCGGCAGGTTCTGTTCGTCGAAGACGATGTTCCAGCTCGTCGGCGCCTTATCCTTGAAGGTGTCGGTATTATACATCAGCACGTTCGGCCCCCAGAGATAGGGCACCCCATAGTGGACGCCGTTCACTGTATTCCAGGGCGCATTCTGCAGGCGCTCGTCGACAGTCTTGAAGCTCGGGATGAGGTCGGTGTTGATCGGCTGGACGCGTTTACCGGCAACGAGGCGGAGGGATGCGTCGCCTGAGGCGGTGACGAGGTCGAAACCGCCTTCGTTCATCAGCGCCACCATTTCATCGGAGGTGGCAGCGGTCTTTACGGAAACCTTGCAGCCGGTTTCCTTCTCGAAGTCAGTGACCCAGTCGTAATTCTTGTCGGTATCGCCACGCTCGATATAGCCAGCCCAGGCGACGATACTGACGGCGCCTTCCCCCTTGCCCAGTGTCTTCAGCGGTTCGGCAGCGACAACCTGTGTCACGAAGCTCAGACTCGCGAGCGCAGCAGTGCACGATTTCAGAAGATGCTTCATCGTCTGTCTCCCGGTTCGGTGCCGCTTTTGCGGCGTTTTGTTCCCGGAAGAAAGGGTGACGCGGAAAGGCCGGTTTCGCAAATTCATTTATCAGAAAGGCGATATCGGAAATTCCGATATCTAGCGGGATCTTCCCGATCGCATGTTCTCGGCGATGGCCACGAAATCGCGTGCCGCCTGCGGCAGGCTGGAGCCCTTGCGCCAGACCATACCGACCTGCACGACGGGCAGGGCGCCCGAAACATCGCGGCTCTCTATGCGGTCACCTTCCAGCGACCAGGGGCGGTAGACGAGATCGGGCAGCAGCGCGACGCCGGCGCCGGTCGCAACCAGGCTGCGCACGGCTTCAACCGAGCGGGTGCGGAAGGCGACATGCGGGCGGGCGCCGAGTGCGGTCAGCAGCTTGCCGGTATTCTCCTCGATTTCATCCACTGTCAGCATGATCAGAGGCTCGCGGGCGATGTCGGCAATTGAGATGATATCCGCCGAAACCAGCGGATGCCCCATCGGCAGCCACAGGCGATAGGGTGAGGTTTCCAGGATTTCGGCCTGCAGGGCCATTCGATCACGCAGATTTGAAATCACCATGACGGCGACATCCAGCTCGCCACCGACCAGCAGATGCTCAACGTAACTGCCATTGTCCTCGATGGCGCTGACCTCCACACCTGGACAGGCGCGGCGATAGCGTGCCAGCAGATCCGAAAGCACATAGCCCGCAACGAGCGAGGTGACGCCGATATTGAGCGTGCCGGAGGGTATGTTCTCCTGGCCGGAAAAGCTGGTGCGGGCGTCGGAGACCGTTGCCAGGATTTTCGTGGCGTGCCGCAGGAACTGATGGCCGTTGTGGGTGACTGACAATCCCCGCGGGTGTCGATCGAACAGCACAACTCCAAGGTCGTTTTCGAGTTCCTTCAGCGCCTCCGTTATCGAGGATTGGGAGATCGACAGGTTCTGCGCGGCGCGCGTGACCGAACCCTGTTCGGCAACGGCGACGAAATATTGAATCTGGCGAAGCGTGAAGGCCATGGCATTTTAGAGCACGTGCTCGAGCGATCTGGCAAGCTTGCGAATGGCTGGACCTTTTTTGGTATTTATTCAATTCGAGACAAAGTCGGACGGTCCACTTAAAGATTCGGAAACGTCATTTCCCTAGCTTCACAGTCACTTGTATTGCGTTGGAGTTTTCAGATGGCGGAGCAGTTGGCGTGAAGGCCTTACTGCGCATATTCCGGCCTTCCCGGAAATTGGCTTTGATCATCGGTGGTAGCGCCCTGTTAGCGGGCGTTTCCGGCGGTGCTGCGGTTTATGTCGGTAAAGACAGGCTGCTCGGTGATGAGGAATCCGCCGATGGCGTGGCCTGCACCGACGTCAATCTGGTGACGATCAAGAAGCAGGATCACGTCTGGGTCCGCAAGTACATCAAGACCGAACCTGTTGACGGCATGACGCGCATCAAGACGGCGTTGCGTGTCGCCCAGGCGGTCTATGAAGCACAGAAGCCCGACCTCGTGCAGGTCGTTGTCCTCGACGAGAATGGTCCGACCTTGCGCTCGGATATTCGCGGCCGGGCGATCGGTGCCGATGTGGTCTATATTGCGCATCCCGACAAGATGGTCGAAGGGCTCGACGACAAGCCCTATACGGCCCGTTATTATGACGGCAAGGCGAGCGAGCAGGGCCTCTTCTATGGCGAGCGCATCGAATTGCCGGACGATCGGATCGCAGCGCTGAATGCGAGCCTCAAGGATCCAGCCGATTGCATCGATCCGGTTGCCGTTGCTTCCACCAAGAAAGAGAGCAAGCCGGCGGCCAAGGAGCCCAAGGAACCGTCTGCTGAAGAGCAGGCTGCAAAGGATGCAGCCACTCCGGCAGAGGAACCCCCGGCCAAGAGCGGACATTAAGCCGATCAGGCCGCGGGCCTGATGCTTTCCCTTATCAAGGATATATCGCGCCCCGGTGGCCGGCCGAAGAAGCGCGCATATTCCCTGGTAAATTGCGAGGCGCTTTCATAGCCTACGGCATAGGCGACAGACGATGCGTTTCCGGATTGGGCAATCAGAAGCTGGCGGGCCTGCAGCAGACGAATACGCTTCTGGAATTGGATCGGGCTCATCGCCGTCACGGCTTTGAAATGGCGGTGAAAGGCCGAGACGCTCATGGAGGCGAGGGCAGCGAGCCTTTCGACCTCGATCGCTTCGGCGTAGTGCTCGCGAACCCAGCGGATGGCGAGCTTTATCCGCGCCAGGGCACTGTCGGGTGCTGCGATATCGTGCAACATCCAGCCTTGCGGTCCCTGCAGAACACGATAGAGGATTTCACGCTCGTAGGCCGGGGCAAGGGCAGGGATATCCTGCGGGCGTTCCATGAGCTGCAGCATTCGTAGCCATGCGTTCAGGAGTTCCGAGGTCATGCGGCAGACCGAATAGCCGCCGCTTTGCCCGTCCCGATAGGACTGTGGTGGAAGGTCCATGAGAAGGGCTGTGACCCTTGCCGGATCAAGCGACAGACTAACGCCGACATAGGGCCTGTCTGGACCTGCCTGCTGGACTGTGCCGGTTGCGGGCATATCGATCGAGATCACGAAATAGCTGGTGGGATCGTAACAGTAGTCCTGGCCGGCGATCGTCAAAGTCTTCCTGCCGTCCAGGATCAGGTTGACCATCGGTTCGTAGACGGCGCCGAGCTTGTGTTCGGGGATCTCCCCTTTGACCATAAGAATGCCGGGTATGCCGGTTTCCGTCGGCCGGTTTTCGGCATGAGCCGTCAAGCGGCGCATCTCTTCGAGCATTGTTTGCATGACGAAATTCTGGACCAGGGTGGAACGGAGCGCAAGGCAAAAGCAGGATTAGGCAAGAACGAGGCAGTTTCCGGCGGAGCGCAGATCGGCTGTTTCCCATAGCTTCCGGCTGTCAAAGCAAAGGAGATAGAGATGAAAATTGCAATCATCACCGGCGGCAGCCGGGGCATCGGTCAGTCGGCGGCGCAGGAATGTGCAAGGCGAGGCATGGGTGTCGTCCTCACCTATAACAGCTACAAGCCTGGTGCGGACGAGGTCGTTGCCGAGATCAAGGCGGAAGGCGGCCAGGCCGTGGCGCTTGCCCTCGATGTCGGCGATGCCGACAGTTTCCCGATCTTTGTGGAAGAGGTCAAACGACTGCTCTCTACCTATTGGGGTCGCGGCGATTTCGACTGCCTCGTCAACAATGCCGGTTTCGGCATTTTCAATCTCATGGAGACGGTGACCAAGGAACAGTTCGACGCTCTCACGAATGTCCATCTGAAGGGACCGTTCTTCCTGACGCAGGCACTTTTACCGCTGATGGCGGATGGCGGCGTGATCCTGAACGTGACGAGCGCTTCCGTGCGCGTCGCAACGGCCGGTGTTGCGCCCTATGCAGCACTCAAGTCCGGACTTGAAACGCTGACCCGCTATCAGGCGAAGGAATTCGGTGGCCGCAGGATTCGCGCCAACGCCATTTCGCCCGGCGCTATCCGCACCAACCTCGCCGACGCTGCGCTGGACAAAAATCCGGAATTTGCCGCGCTGCTCGCTTCACAGACAGCGCTTGGCCGTATCGGCGAAGCCGAAGATGTCGGCCGGGTCATCGCCATGCTAGCTTCCGACGATGCGGCTTGGGTCAACGCGCAGACGATCGAAGTCGGTGGCGGTTACATGATCTGAGGGAAGGGCTTCAAAACAAAACGGAGCGTCCTTTCGGGCGCTCCGCTTTTTCATCTGAAGAATCCGTTTCTCAGTCGGCCTTGTTGCGGCGGGCTGGGAAGAGGATGACGTCGCGGATCGACGGTGCGTTGGTCAGTAGCATGATCAGGCGATCGACACCGATGCCGAGACCGCCGGCGGGCGGCATGCCCTGGTCGATCGCATCGAGGAATTCCTCGTCCAGCTGCTTTTCCTTTTCACCGCGGGCATGGGCCTGTTCGAGCTGCTCGACCATGCGGCGGCGCTGCTCTTCCGGATCGTTGAGTTCCGAGAAGGCGTTGCCGAGTTCCCAGGCATTGCAATAGGTCTCGAAACGTTCGACCAGGCGCGGCTCGCCCGGCACTTCCTTGGCGAAGGGTGAGATGTCCTTCGGGAAATGCGTGACGTGCGAGGGCTGAATCAGCGTCTGCTCGACCTTCTCTTCGAAGATGAAGGCGAGGCATTCGCCCCAGGTCCAGTCCTTCTCGACTTCGAAGCCGGCAGCCTCGGCTGCGGCGCGGGCTTCCTCATCGGTCTTGATCGCCAGGAAGTCGATGCCCGTCACTTCCTTGACGGCATCAGGCATTGGGACGCGCTTGAACGGCCCCTTGAAGGACATGGTCTTGTCGCCGAAGGGGAATTCGGTCGTGCCGTGAATGGCGAGCGCCAGGCTCTCGAACAGCCGCTCGACGAGGTCCATGATGTCCTCGTAATCGGCATAGGCCCAGTAGCACTCCATCATGGTGAATTCCGGATTGTGCCGGGTGGAGACGCCTTCATTGCGGAAGTTACGGTTGATCTCGAAGACCTTGTCGGTGAGGCCCGAAACCAGCGTGCGCTTCAGGAACAGTTCCGGCGCGATGCGCAGATACATGTCGAGCTTCAGCGTGTTGTGATGCGTCTTGAACGGCTCGGCGGTAGCACCGCCATAGACCGAATGCAGCATCGGCGTTTCGACTTCCATGAAGCCGTCATTTTCCATGAAGCGGCGGATGCCGGAGAGGATTTTCGAACGCTGCTGGAAGCGCAGCTTCGATTCCTCGTTAGTCATGATGTCAAGGTGGCGCTTACGGTAGCGCAGCTCGATGTCGGACAAGCCGTGCCACTTTTCGGGCATCGGCAGCAGCGACTTCGTCAGCATCTCGATCTTCTGGGCATTGATCGTCAGTTCACCACGCTTGGTGCGGCGCACGATGCCGGTGACGCCGATGATGTCGCCGATGTCGATCATCGGCAGAAGCGCACGCGCTTCTTCCGGGGTCGTGTCCTTGTGACTGAAAATCTGGATCTTGCCGCCGGCATCGTGGATGTCCATGAACATGCCGGAGTTGCGCGACGAGTAGACGCGGCCGGCAACCGTCACGACATCCTGTGTCTCGACGTCGGGTTCCAGGTTCTCGTATTTCGCAGCTAGCTCGGCATTGGTCAGCGTGCGGTGGAAATGCGCCGGATAGACGTCGCCGATCTGCTCGCGCAGCAGCTTCAGCTTCTGGGCGCGCACTTCCGTTGCATCGGAAGAAAGGGTGCTTTCGGTCTTGTTGTCAGCCATTGTCGAAATCCTCTGACTGTTCTTACTTCGCGCCGACGAGGGCGGCGACCGCCTGCGAGGCGAGCTTCAGGCGCTGGCGAACGACCGAGCGGCCGAGGATCGCCATGGAATCGAAGAGCGGCAGCGAGCGCGACGAGCCGGAGACGGCGACGAAGAGCGGGGCTACCACGACCTTCAGCTTCTTGCCCATGCGGTCGGCGATAGCACGCAGTTCGGCTTCGATCGTTTCTACGTTCCATTCCAGGATCTTTTCGAGATCCGGCTGAACCGTGTTGAGGATCTCGAGGATCTCTTCCGGCGGCGACTTGATCTTGGCGAAGTCGGACGGCTGCAGGCCAAGATCGGACTTCAGCAGGAAGCCTGCAAGATCCGGCAGTTCGCCGAGCTTCGAGATACGCGTCTGCGACAGGCGCAGGCCTGCCATCAGGCGATCGTTTTCCATCGCCCAGTTGAGCACGCGGTCACGGAAGTCCTCTTCGGACAGCTTTTCGCGGATCCAGCGGCCGTTCAGCCAGTCGAGCTTCTGGATATCGAAGATCGCACCGGCCTTGGACAGGTTTTCCGGATCGAACTTTTCGGAGAGCTCGTCCATGGTCAGAAGTTCTTCGCCTTCGGAGATCTGGATGAAGAACAGGCCGAGGAAGTTCATCACCGCTTCGGGGATGTAGCCGAGCGCGGAATAATAAGAAATCGAGGTCGGGTTCTTGCGCTTCGACAGCTTCGACTTGTCGGCATTGCGCATCAGCGACAGATGCATGAACACCGGCTGGTCCCAGCCGAAATAGCGATAGAGCAGAATGTGCTTCGGCACGGATGCCAGCCACTCTTCGCCGCGTGCCACATGGGTGATCTTCATCAGATGGTCGTCGATGACGTTGGCCATGTGATAGGTCGGCATGCCGTCCGCCTTGATCAGCACCTGCATGTCGACGGAATCCCACGGGATCGACACATCGCCATAGACGCCGTCGGTGAAGTCGCACGAGCCTTCGGTCGGGATCTTCATGCGGATGACGGTGGTTTCGCCAGCGGCCATGCGCGAGGTGACTTCCTCGGCCTTGAGCGTCAGGCAGAGACCATCATATTTCGGCGGCTTGCCGGCAGCGCGCTGGCTTTCGCGCATCTGCTCCAGCCGCTCGGGCGTGCAGAAACAGCGGAAGGCATGGCCCTTCTCCAGCAGCTCCTGGGCGTAGGGCTGATACATGTCCTTGCGGTCGGACTGGCGATAGGGGCCGTAGGGGCCGCCGATATCGGGGCCTTCCTTCCATTCCAGCCCGCACCATCTCAGCGCATCCAGCACCTTGGTCTCGAATTCCGGGGTCGAGCGCGTCGCATCGGTATCCTCGATGCGCAAGATGAACTCGCCGCCGTGCTTCTTGGCAAAGAGATAGTTGAAGAGAGCGATGTAAGCGGTGCCGACATGCGGCTCGCCGGTCGGCGAGGGAGCGATGCGGACGCGGACGCCGGAAGCTGTCATTTTATGTGCCCGTCAATGAATGCCGAGCGGCTTTTCAATGAAAGCGACGTCCGGCCTGGAGAATGCAGATATCTATCAGAAATCGGCTGGAGCAAGGCGTCTGCCCGCATAATCCGCCGATTATCCGTGTGGCTGCGCTTAGGCCATATTCAAAAGGGCGCGTCAAGAAAAACCGCTTTCGACGGCCTACTTCCGGCCCGCCGGAGCGGAGGTCATTGGGCAATATATTAAGCTCTTCCATCCATTATTTTACTCATTGAACAATCATTGATTTTTTACAGGTCATATTATGCGCGCCCCTTTCCTGCGTCTCCTCGGAGATCGCCGCGGCAATTTCGGTATCCTGACTGCTCTCGCGATCGTCCCACTGCTCGGCGCCGCCGGCATTGCGGTCGATTATGGAAGCGCTCTCGAAATTCATTCGGATTTGATGGGGGCTGCGGATGCCGCAGCACTTGGCGCGATATCGTCAAAATCGCCGGCTCTGATTGCTGCCCAGCAGATGAAGCAGGATGGCGAAGTGGATGTCGGCGATGCCGACGGCAAGACGCTTTTCCTGTCGCAGCGCGACGTGCATATCGGCACGACTGCGCTCGACGTAGACGTCAAGGTCATCAAGTCGGGAGGAGACATCAGCTCCAAGGTGACCTTCACGGCACAGGTTCCGACAACCTTCATGCAGATCCTCGGCCAGGACACGATGACCGTGACCGGTGTTGCGACGGCGACCTATGGTGCCGAGAGGCGCATCTATACCGATTTCTACATGCTGCTCGACAACACCCCATCGATGGGGATCGGTGCCACGCAGGCCGATATCAACAAGCTTGTCTCCGTCTCGGCCAATGCTCAGGACGCTGCCGGACGGAACTGCGCCTTTGCCTGCCATATGTCGTGGACCGGCAATGACGGCACCGTGCATGACGATACGTCCAGCAATTTCTACATCGCTCGCGCCAATAACGTGACGCTTCGCATCGACGTGGTGGCGCAGGCCGCCAAGGCGCTGATGGATGACGTGACAAGCCTGCGCACCTCGCCGGACCAGTTCCGCGTCGCAGCCTACAACTTCGGCAAGGCCGCAAAGGAGCCCGGCTACGGCATCCTGAAAGTCGCCGCGCCGACGATCGACATGGCAAGCATCGCCAATGCCGTGGGGCAGGTGACGCTGATGACGACCGACCACCACGGCTACAACGAGGACGCGCTGACGAGCTTCGATACTGCGCTGACAAACATGGGAAATGAGATCAAGGGAAATGGCGGCAACGGCACGAGCACAAGCGACCGCCAGACCGTGATCTTCTTCGTCACCGATGGCCTAGGGGACAGTCGCAAGCCTTCCGGCTGCACCGGCTATCTCGGCTGGGCCGATGCCGATCGCTGTCTCGAACCCATCGATCTGAAATATTGCTCGCAGCTCAAAAGCCGCAATATCAAGCTCGCGATCCTCTACACGACCTATCTTCCCATTCCGACGGACCCGATCTGGAACCGGGCGATCAATCCGACCTTCGGCACGCAGATCGGACCGAAGCTCAAGGAGTGCGCTTCGGATGATCTTTTCTTCGAAGTGAAGCCTGGGGACGACATGAAGACGGCGATGTCGGTGCTCTTCAGCAAGGCGGCCGGCGCTGAGAAAAATCTCCGCCTCACTCAGTAAGGCGGAGATAGTCAGCTAAACCGTGCGGCAAGTGCGGCCTTAGTGGCTGCCCTCACGCTTTCGCCGGCGCGCGTTCCTCGCGAACATATTCAGTATCTCGACGAGGGCCGAGAAGGCCATGGCGGCATAGACGTAGCCCTTCGGCACGTGGAAGCCCATGCCATCCGCGATCAGCGTCGTGCCGATCATCAGCAGGAAGGCGAGCGCCAGCATGACGATCGTCGGATTGCGCTCGATGAAATTGGCGAGCGGCGTTGCGGCGACAAGCATGACCGTGACGGCAGCGATGACGGCGATGATCATGATCGGCAGATGCGGGGTCATGCCGACGGCGGTGATGATGCTGTCCACCGAGAAGACGAGATCGAGCAGCAGGATCTGGCCGATCGCCGAGGCGAAGCTCGTGCCTGTCTTGCCTGCAATGAAATTCTCGTGCTGATCCTCCGGATCGACATTGTGATGGATTTCCTTGGTGGCCTTCCAGACGAGGAAGAGACCGCCGGCGATCAGGATGAGATCCTTCCAGGAGAAGCCGTGGCCGAAAAGCTCGAAAAGAGGTTCGGTGAGCTGGACGATCCAGGCGATGGTGCCGAGCAGGGCAAGACGCATGACGAGAGCAAGGGCGATACCGGTCTTGCGGGCTCTTTCCCGATGCTCGGGCGGCAGCTTGTTGGTGAGGATGGAGATGAAGATAAGGTTGTCGATCCCGAGAACCACTTCCATCACCACGAGCGTGACAAGCGCCACCCAGGCAGCCGGGTCCTGAATGAGCGTCATGATATCCTGCATCGGCGTATTTCCCCCTTGCGTCACATAAGGACGCGGACAATGTATCGTTGCGGACCTGCCGGGCAAGCGCCGCAAGGGGGTATACGAAAACGATCAGGCTTTTATTCCTTGATCGGCAGCCAGATTTCCGTTCCGCCCATCCCCGTGTGGGGATCGAAGCGCTCATCGTAGCGTTCGAACATGTCGGGCATGCTGCCGTGTTCGAGGCCTGAAGTCGGCCACCAGTTGCCGAAGATCAGGTCCATCGTGACCGGTATACCGGAAACATGACCGCGGTGAGAGAAGACGGCGTAGCGCTGGGTCGGCAACTTCAGTGTCGCAAAGCCATCCGGCAGATCGTCGGCGTCGGACACCTCTGCCGCCGCCATATAGCGGAATTTCTCGGCCTCGCCGTCGATATGGGTACAGATTCCGTAAGCGACATTGCCCTTCTGGTTGGGTATATGGCCGAAATGCTGATTGAACTTCTGCCAGAGCGAGGGGATCGCGGCATTGCCGCCATAGGCGTAGGTTTCCTGGAGGCCGGCAAAAAGCATCGGCTGCAGGGTTTCGAAACGCGGCGGTTCGAGATCGGTAAGGTTTGCGGTTTTCATCCTGATAGGCTCCATCAAAGCGAGGTTGCGAATGTGCCCCTGTCGGCGCACCGCTTCCGGTGTCATGCCGAATTGGTCGCGGAAGGCACGGGTGAAAGCCTCGTGTGAGCCGTAGCCCGCATCGAGGGCAACTTCGAGGATGCTGGATGAGCCTGAGATGAGGGACAGCGCGGCACCGCTCAGGCGCCGTGCGCGGATATAGCCGCTGATCGAATGGCCGGTCACCAGACCGAAGACACGCGACAGGTGATAGCGCGACAATCCGGCGGCTTCTGCGATCTCATCGAGGCTTATATCAGTTTCGAAATGGCTCTCGATGAACCATATCGCCCGTCCGATGGCGCTCATCTCTTCTCCCCTGGTTGCCGCCTCATTCCTAGAGGAAATGCGGCGGCCGGATTTGATCGCTATTGCGCAAATCCGGCAGAAAACCAATCGGGGTCAAGATGGGATCAGGCGGGCTCGTGCTTGCGCACGCCATAGGCGGCCATGAAGACATAGATCGCGCCTCGGATGACGCGCTCGATCTCGTTGCGCGGCGGCGGGCCTTCCATGTTACCGAAGAGACGCAGCTTGAAGAAGCTGCCGCTTGCAAGGTCGAGGAACTGGCCGGCGGCGAGATCTATATCTTCGATCTTCAGGGTGCCGGCTTGCACGTGCCGCTCCAGGAAGTCGTGCATGATAGTGCGCAGGTTCTGCGGCCCCTTGAAGAAGCGCTGACAGAGAAGGGGCATGCGCTCACGCACACCGAGCACGGTGCGCATGGCATCGATGACCTTGTCTTCGGTCATGTGGGTAACGAAGGTTATCCCGAATTCGTACAAGCCGGCCTCGACATCGTCGTGCTCCGCAAGGACCATGCGCACGGCTGCGACGAAGGCGGCGCGCTCGGTCTCGACCATGGCGTGGAAGAGTTCTTCCTTGTTGGCGAAGTAGACATAGAGCGTTCCCTTGGAGACGCCGGCCTCGCGGGTCACGTCGTTCATGCTGGCCGCGTCGAAGCCCATCTTTAGGAACACGCGCCTGGCACCATCAAGGATCTGCTGGCGCTTGGCAGGATCCTCACCCGCAGCAAAGCGGCCTCCCGGAACGGGTGGGCTGAATACGGCGGTATCCTCGGGCTTCAGTGTCATGTCTCCTTAACCGTCTTGGCGAATTCATGTTTTCTTTTAAAGAAATCGAACCGATTGGTTCTATGCATCTTGATATGAAGTCAAAAACCATTTATGTCAACTGAACCGAACCGTTCAGTTCGATTATTTTACTCCAGATCGGTAGCTTGTCCATGTCGACAAACCAGAAAAGCAACGTCGCGCGCATCGTCAGCGAAAATGCCGACGCCGAAGAGGCAAAAGCGGAAACCGCAGTTCCCGTTGAAGCCCCGAAGGCCGAGGCACCGCAGACGGCTCCCGCGCAGTCCGCGCCTGCTGTCGCACCGGCTCCGTCTGCCCCGAAGAAGCGCCGTAGCCTCGTGCTGCCCGTCGTCGTGCTCGCTTTTCTCGCCGGTGCCGGCTGGTATGGCTACGACTGGTGGACGAATGGCCGCTTCATGGTGTCGACCGAGGACGCCTATATCGAGGGCGATATCGCGACGATCTCGCCGAAGGTCACCGGCTATGTCGCGAAGGTGAATGTTGTCGCCAACCAGGAAGTCAAGGCAGGCGACGTTCTCGCTACCCTTGATAACGGCGACTACCAGAACGCCCTCGACCAGGCGAACGCTCAGATCGAAACCGAGCAGCTGTCGCTCAGCCGAATCGATGCGCAGATCGAAGGCGCCAAGGCCAGCCTCGTGCAGGCCCAGGCCCAGAAGACTGCCCTCGAAGCCACGGTGCGCGGCGCAGAGATCAAGCAGAAGCGCCAGAGCGACCTGCAGGCGAAGTCGGTCGGCACCACGGCCGATCTCGATGATGCGAATACGGCGCTCGATCAGGCCAAGGCAAACCTTGCCGGCGGCGATGCCAACATCGTTTTCGCGCAGGCCAACATCACAATCCTCGAGGCTCAGCGCAAGGAAGCCGAAGGCTCCGTCCGCACGATGGAAATCCAGCGCGACAAGGCTGCCCGCGACCTTTCCTTCACGGTGCTGAAGGCACCCTATGACGGCGTCGTCGGCAACCGTTCGGTTCAGGAAGGCGATCTCGTCTCGCCTGGCCAGCGATTGATGGCGCTCGTGCCGACGCGCCAGCTCTATATCGACGCCAACTTCAAGGAAACGCAGATCCAGCATCTCGTTGCCGGCTCGAAGGTGAACGTCCATGTCGATGCCTATAGCGATTATCCTGTTGTCGGCACCGTTGAATCGATTGCGCCGGCCTCCGGCTCGGTCTTCTCGATGCTGCCGCCGGAAAATGCGACGGGTAATTTCACCAAGATCATCCAGCGCGTGCCGGTTCGCATCGTCTTGCCACAGGATGCGCTCGATAGCGGCCGCCTGCGCGCCGGTCTCAGCGTCGTGGTCGACGTCGATACCCGCACGGCACCGGTGAAGTAAGGCCTTAGGGCGGAGGTAGTCCCATGGCCGGCAGCGCGACAGCAACGGCAGGTTCGATCCCGGCAGCGCCTGCGCATGCCGCCGATCGCATGGATCCCAAAAGGCTCATCGCTTTCTTCGCGATGGTGCTCGGCATGTTCATGTCGATCCTCGACATTCAGATCGTCTCCGCTTCGCTCGCCGAAATCCAGGCAGGCCTGTCTGCCGGCACGGACGAAATCGGCTGGGTGCAAACTGCCTATCTGATCGCCGAAGTCATCATGATCCCGCTGTCGGGCACGCTGGCGCGTATCATCTCGACACGGTATCTCTTCGCAATCTCGGCTGCCGGTTTCACCATGGCGAGCGCCCTGGCCGCAACGGCGACGAACATCGACCAGATGATCGTCTACCGTGTCATTCAGGGCTTCATCGGCGGCGGCATGATCCCCTCGGTCTTCGCGGCCGCCTTCACGATCTTCCCGCCGTCGAAGCGTGCGATCGTCTCGCCGATCATTGGCCTCATCGCCACGCTGGCGCCGACCATAGGCCCGACGGTCGGCGGTTACCTGAGCCATGCCTTCTCCTGGCACTGGCTGTTCCTGGTCAATATCGTGCCCGGTATCATCGTCACGATCGTCACCTGGAACTTTATCGATTTCGACAAGCCGGAACTGTCGCTCTTCAAGAAGTTCGACTGGTACGGCCTGCTGTCTATGGGTGTTTTCCTTGGCGCACTGGAATATGTGCTGGAAGAAGGCAATTCGAACGACTGGTTCAACGATAGCTCCATCGTCATCGGCGCCGTTGCCTCCGCCGTCGCCTGTGTCGTCTTTTTCTACCGGGCCTTCACGGTGGAATTCCCGGTCGTCGATCTCACGGCCTTTGCCAACCGCAATTTCTCCTTTGGTTCGGTGTTCTCCTTCGTCATGGGCATCGGCCTTTACGGGCTCACTTATATCTATCCGGTCTATCTCGGCCGCATCCGCGGTTACGATTCGCAGATGATCGGCGAGACGATGTTCGTGTCGGGCCTTGCGATGTTCTTCACCGCGCCGATTGCTGGCCGACTGTCGACGAAACTCGACCTGCGTTTCATGATGGCGATCGGTTTCGTGAGCTTTGCGGCCGGCACCTATATCATGACGCATCTGACGCAGGACTGGGACTTCTACGAGCTCTTCATCCCGCAGATCCTGCGCGGTTTCGGCCTGATGATGTGCATGGTGCCGATCAACAACATTGCGCTCGGCACCCTGCCGCCGCAGCGTATCCGTGGCGCATCCGGCCTCTTCAACCTGACGCGTAACCTCGGCGGCGCCGTCGGTCTTGCTGTTATCAACACCGTGCTGACCACCCGACAGGACGTGCACTACGAGCGTCTGCGTGAAAACGTGCACTGGGGCAACACGGCTGCGATCGACCAGATGAACAACATGACCAACAACTTCAATAATTGGGGTCTGGATGGTGCGAATGTTGCAGTCAAGCAGATGGTCGGCTTGGCCACCAAACAGGCGATGATCCTTTCGTTCGGCGACATTTTCCTGATGCTGACTGTGCTTTTCCTGGCGATGGTCCTTGGCGTCTTCATGATCAAGAAACCCGCGCCGCAAGGCGGCGGGGGAGGCGGTGGCGGCCACTGACCTCCGGCCGTCATTGCAAGAAAGGCCCTCTTCGGAGGGCCTTTTTGTTTTTCTGCAYGGGTRGTTTCGCTTCCCTTCAACAGGGTGTTTGCCACCTCGTGCACTTTTTTGATTTACGTACATCAAATTTGGCGCTAATGGTCTCGTCCAGGAGGAATGATGAGGCCAACCGTTCATGATATCGCCGCTGCGGCGGGCGTCAGTCTTGCGACCGTGGACCGGGTTCTGAACCAGCGGCCGGGCGTACGTCATGTGACGCGGGAGAAGGTCGAAACCGCGATCCGCGATCTCGGCTATGTGCGCGACGTGGCCGCTGCAAACCTTGCCAAAGGTCGCGTCTATCCGCTGACCTTCATCCTGCCCGCCAGCGACAACTCATTCATGCATGGCCTGAATGCCGAAATCCGCACAGCGATCGCGCGTTCGGTCGCCGAGCGTACGGATATCCGCATCGTCGAGGTGCCCGCCTTCGATCCGCAGGCGCTGGTGCGTGAGTTGGAAACGCTCGCGGCCGAAAAGCCCTCCGGTGTTGCACTTGTCGCGACCGATGCGCCCGATGTGCGCTCCGCCGTCGACCGGTTGGTGAAAGATGGCATTCCGGTCGTCACGCTCGTTTCCGATCTGACGGGTTCGCTGCGCCACCACTATGCCGGCGTCGACAATATTGCGGCAGGGCGTACCGCTGCGCGCCTGCTCGGACGCTTCCTCGGCGGCGCCAAGGGCGAGATTGCCATTCTGGCCGGCTCTATGCTGGTACGCGACCATCGCGAACGCCTGGAGGGCTTCGCCGCCGTCATGGCTCAGGAGTTTCCGGCGCTGCATTTATTATCGGTTCTCGAAGGCCGGGACGACCCTGAAGTTGCCCACATGCTGATTGCCGATGCGCTTGGGAAGAACGACGGCATCATCGGCATTTACAGCCTCGGTGCCGGTAACCGCGGTTTGATCCGGGCGCTGAAGGAAAAGGCCGTCGACAGGGCGCTGACGGTGATTGCCCATGAATTGACGGCACATACTCGCGCTGCCCTTCTCGACGGCACTATCGACGCAATCCTCAATCAGGATGCCGGCCATGAGGTGCGCAGCGCGATCCGTGTTCTCAAGGCAAAGGCGGACGGGCTTTCGGTCATCGACGCACAGGAGCGCATTCGCCTCGACATATTCCTGAAAGACAATCTGCCGTAACGGCAAAGGGAGAAATACCACATGTATCTGGGTCTCGATCTCGGAACTTCGGGCGTCAAGGCGATGCTGATCGACGGCGATCAGAAGATCATCGGCTCCGCCAATGGTTCGCTCGACGTCTCGCGTCCGCATTCCGGCTGGTCCGAACAGGAGCCGGCCCATTGGGTACGCGCAACGGAAGAGGCTGTTGCCGGCCTCAAGGCCAAACATCCGAAGGAGCTTGCAGCCGTCAAGGGTATCGGCCTCTCTGGCCAGATGCACGGCGCCACCCTGCTCGACGCCTCCGATAAGGTCCTGCGTCCCTGCATCCTCTGGAACGATACGCGTTCCCATATTGAGGCTGCGGCCCTCGACGCCGATCCGCGCTTCCGCAAGCTGACCGGCAATATCGTTTTTCCGGGCTTCACCGCACCGAAGCTTGCCTGGGTCGCCAAGAACGAGCCCGAGATCTTCGCCAAGGTCGCTAAGGTTCTGTTGCCGAAGGACTATCTGCGCCTCTGGCTGACGGGTGAACATATCTCTGAGATGTCCGACTCAGCAGGTACGTCCTGGCTCGATACCGGCAAGCGCGCCTGGTCGTCGGAATTGCTGGCTGCGACCAATCTCGACGAGAAGCAGATGCCGACGCTTGTCGAAGGCACGGAGCAAGGCGGCAAGCTACGCGGCGAGCTCGTTTCGGCCTGGGGCATTTCCGGTGATGTCGTCGTTGCCGGTGGCGCTGGCGACAATGCGGCTTCGGCCTGCGGCATGGGTACGGTCAGCGATGGGGCTGCTTTCGTTTCGCTCGGCACGTCGGGCGTTCTCTTTGCCGCCAATGCCGCCTATCTGCCGAAGCCCGAAAGTGCTGTTCATGCCTTCTGCCATGCGCTGCCGAATACCTGGCACCAGATGGGCGTCATCCTCTCGGCGACCGACGCGCTGAACTGGCATTCGTCGGTTACCGGCAAGTCGGCCGCCGATCTCACCGGCGAAATCGGCGAAGGCCTGAAGGCGCCGACCGGCGTCACCTTCCTTCCGTATCTTTCGGGCGAGCGCACGCCGCACAATGATGCGGTCATCCGCGGCGCCTTCATCGGTCTTGAGCATGAAAGCAGCCGTGCGGTGCTGACACAGGCAGTGTTGGAAGGCGTCTCCTTTGCGATCCGCGACAATCTGGAAGCGCTGCGTTCGGCCGGTACTGATATTTCCCGCGTCACGGCGATCGGCGGCGGCTCGCGTTCGCGCTACTGGCTCGCCTCGATTGCGACCGCGCTCGACGTTCCCGTCGACATGCCGGCGGACGGCGATTTCGGCGCCGCCTTCGGTGCTGCCCGCCTTGGCCTGATTGCGGCAACAGGTGCTGATCCGGTTGCCGTCTGCACGCCGCCGGTCACTGCCGGCACGATCGAGCCTGTCGCCGCCCTCAGCGGCGCCTATGAAGATGCCTACAAGCGCTACCGCTCCGTCTACCCGGCGATCAAGTCGCTGGCCCATTGATCCATCCATAAGAACTGAACCCAAGGAGAACCCAAATGAGCACCGGATTTTTCGGCGACATTCAGAAAATAAAGTACGAAGGCCCTGACAGCACCAACCCGCTGGCCTTCCGTTACTACCAGCCGGACGAAATCGTTCTCGGCAAGCGCATGGAAGACCATCTGCGCTTCGCCGTCGCCTATTGGCACACCTTCACCTGGCCGGGCGGCGACCCCTTCGGTGGCCAGACCTTCCTGCGTCCGTGGTTTGAAGACACGATGAAGGCCGCCAAGCTCAAGGCCGACGTTGCGTTCGAATTCTTCTCGCTGCTCGGCGCGCCCTACTACTGCTTCCATGACGCCGACGTGCGCCCGGAAGGCAAGAATTTTGCCGAAAACACCAAGAACCTGAACGAGATCGTCGACTATTTCGCTGAGAAGCAGGCTGCCACCGGCACCAAGCTGCTCTGGGGCACGGCGAACCTTTTCTCGAACCGCCGCTATATGTCGGGTGCGGCAACCAACCCGGATCCGGATGTCTTTGCTTTCGCTGCTGCGACGGTCAAGACCTGCATCGACGCCACGCAGAAGCTTGGCGGCGAAAACTATGTTCTGTGGGGCGGCCGCGAAGGCTATGAAACCCTGCTCAACACCGATATCGGCCGCGAGCTCGACCAACTCGGCCGCTTCCTCAACCTCGTTGTCGAGTACAAGCACAAGATCGGCTACCAGGGCACGATCCTCATCGAGCCGAAGCCGCAGGAGCCGACCAAGCACCAGTACGACTACGACGTCGCGACCGTCTATGGCTTCCTGAAGAAGCATGGCCTCGAAAACGAGGTGAAGCTCAACATCGAGCAGGGCCATGCGATCCTGGCCGGCCACTCCTTCGAGCATGAGCTGGCACTCGCCAACGCGCTCGGCATCTTCGGCTCGATCGACATGAACCGCAACGACTACCAGTCCGGCTGGGATACCGACCAGTTCCCGAACAATGTTCCGGAAATGGCGCTCGCCTATTACCACGTTCTGGCAGGCGGCGGCTTCAAGACCGGCGGCACCAATTTCGACGCCAAGCTGCGCCGTCAGTCGCTCGACCCGGCAGACCTCCTGATCGGCCATATCGGTGGCATGGATTGCTGCGCCCGCGGTCTGAAGGCCGCTGCCAAGATGATCGAGGACAAGGCGCTCTCCCAGCCGCTCGCAGACCGCTATGCCGGCTGGAATTCGGCTGAGGGCCAGAAGCTCTTCCGCGGCGAATATTCGCTGGAAGAGATCACCCATTGGGTCGAGAGCAAGGACGTCAACCCGCAGCCGAAATCCGGCAAGCAGGAACTGCTCGAAAACATCGTCAACCGCTACGTTTGATGCCGGTTTGATTTCTCATGAGGGCCGGGGAGCGAGAGCTCCCCGGCTTTTTTATGCGCGGATCGACATTGTCTGGTGCTCCCACCGTCCTAATTTCCAGCCGACAACCTACGAGCGGGGATAGTTTCCATGACCGATACTGAGCTTCCAGATCTCTATCGCGGCTATGTTGCGTGCCTGAACAGCCAGAACTGGCTGAATCTCAGCAATTTCGTGCATGAGGATGTCAGTTATAATGACAAGCGTATCGGGCTCTCCGGCTATCGCGAGATGCTCGAAGGCGATTTCCGGGCTATCCCCGACCTGTTTTTCGATATCAGCATGCTGGTCTGCGAGCCGCCGCGCATCGCGAGCCGCCTGCTTTTCGACTGCACGCCGAAAGGGATGCTGTTCGGTCTGCCGGTCAATGGCAGAAGGGTGCGCTTTGCTGAGAATGTCGTCTACGCGTTCATGGACGGCCGGATATTCGAGGTCTGGTCGGTCATCGACAAGGCGGCTATCGAGGCTCAGCTTTAGAACCTAACTCGCTTATCGCTTCTGCCAGTTGCGCGGTGGCGCAGACACCGAATTGCGCACGACGAGATCCGGCCGCAGCAGGATTTCCGTTTCGGCAGGGCGGCCGTCGGAGAGAAGCTCCAGGAGCAGCGCCATGGCCTGTTTGCCGATTGCCGTGCGCGGCTGGCGAATGGTCGTCAGCGACGGGCTCATGAACACGGCTTGCGGTACGTCGTCAAAGCCGGTGACGGAGAAATCCTGGGGGATGTTATAGCCGCGGGCGTTGAGGCCGATCATGACGCCGATCGCCGTCTGGTCGTTGACGCACATGAAGGCGGTCGGCAGCGTGTCACGCATGAAGAGCTGCTCCACGGCATGGCGGCCGCTCTCGATCGTGCCATCGCCTTCCAGCACGATACGCGTGTCTTTCGGCACGCCGGCGGCGTCCAGGCCGGCATCGTAGCCTTGCCGGCGGCGGCTATAGGCGAGGCGGGTGCGGGAATCACCGATAAAGGCGATCTTGCGGTGTCCCTCCGCCAGAAGCAGATCGACGGCTTTCCTTGCGCCTTCCATATCGTCGACGCCGACATAGGGAATGCCGCCATTGAAGACGGGTTCAAAGACGCCGACGCTCGGCGGCAGCTGCGCCGTCACAGTCTGGTGGCCGAAGGGCAGGATGCCGGTAAAGAGGATAAGGCCGGCGGCCTGGTTGGAACTGAAAAACTTCAGATATTCCAGGCCGCGCTGCGCATCATTCTGCGTGTGGCCGATCAGCACGCCGTAGCCATGGGCCCGTGCTTCGTTTTCGAGCCCGATGAGGATATTGGAAAAGTTGGGGTCGCCGATATCGGGTGCCACGACCAGGATCATGTTCGAACGACCGAGCCGCAGGCTGCGCGCCATGGCATTGGTCGTGTAGCCGGTGATCGCGATCGCCTGGTTGACCTTCAGGCGCGTGGAATTGGCCACCTTTTCGGGCATGTGAATTGCCCGCGAAACCGTCGCGATGGAAACCTCGGCGATACGGGCGACGTCTTCGATTGTTGCGGGCGTGGAATTCGACACGGGGCTCTGCCTTGGGCTGTCTTCGCCGCACACTACACAGACTTACCGGGAGGTCAAAGGCGACTGCTGACAAGTCTGTGTAAATCCACGATGTAAACCTTTACATGCCTGATGTAAAGGTTTACATATGCCCAACATAAGCGGATGGGAGCCGCAGGAGGAAATCATGACCGTGGATACCGCAGAGGCTGCACCGGTGGTGTTGTCCGCCAAGCGCATTTGCAAGTCTTTCAGCGGCGTGCAGGTTCTTTTCAGCGTCAATTTCGATCTTCGCGCCGGTGAAATCCATGCGCTGATGGGTGAAAACGGCGCCGGAAAATCCACCCTCGTCAAGATTCTCTCCGGCTTCGAGCAGCCAACCTCGGGCGAGATCCTACTCGACGGCAAGTCCATAGTGTTGCCGCCGAACGGTGCTGCCGAGGCACTGGGCATCGTCATCATCCATCAGGAATTCAATCTCGCTGAACATCTGACCGTAACGGAGAGCCTGTTTCTCGGACGCGAGGTCACGCATTTCGGCGTGCTCGACCGTAAATATATGCGCGGTGAGACGCGCCGGGTGCTCGACATGCTCGGTTCGCATGTCGATGAGAATGCGATGATCAGCTCACTTTCCATTGCCGACAAACAGATGGTCGAGATTGCCAAGGCGATCAGCCGCGATGCGCGTGTGGTCTTCATGGACGAGCCGACGGCGGTTCTGTCGCGCGAGGAGATCAATATGCTCTTCAAGCAGGTGCGCAAGCTTCGCGATAAGGGCACCAGCTTCGTCTTCGTTTCCCACAAGCTCGATGAGGTCATGGAACTGACCGACAGGGTCACGGTCCTGCGTGACGGCCAGTGGGTGAAGACTGCGCCGACCTCCATGCTGGATGGCGAATCCATCGCGCAGCTCATGGTCGGTCGCGAGCTTTCCAGCCTCTATCCCGCCAAAGTCGAGCCCAATGTCGACGAGGAAGTCGTGCTTCGCGTCAGTTCGGTGTCTACCGGCTATGTACAGGATGCGAGCTTTGAAGTGCGCAAGGGCGAGGTGATCGGGTTTTCCGGACTTATCGGTTCGGGTCGTACCGAGCTGATGGAAGCTGTTGCCGGCCTGCGTTCGCGCCTCTCCGGCGAGGTCGTTATCCACGGCGAAAGCGTGTCTTCGGGCGATGCGCGTGCCGCCAATCGCGCCGGTCTTGCCTATATGACCAAGGACCGCAAGTCGAAGGGGCTGCTGCTCGGTTCGGGTATGATCGCCAACCTTACGCTGCAATCGCTCGAACGCCATGTCAGCCATGGCTATCTGAGCCCCATCAGCGAAGCGGCAGCGCTTGCAAAGGCCAAGCGGCGCTTCGACATCCGCGTACGCGACGGCAATATCATTGCCGGCCGCATGTCTGGTGGTAATCAGCAGAAGCTGCTGCTCGCCAAGGTCATGGAAACAGAACCGCAGATCATCATCATCGATGAGCCGACGCGCGGCATCGATGTCGGTACCAAGCAGCAGATCTATCATTTCATCTCGGCGCTTGCCCGCGACGGGCGGTCGATCATCGTCGTGTCCTCGGAAATGCCCGAGATTATCGGTCTCTGCACACGCGTGGCTGTCATGCGTGAAGGCCGGATCGTCGGCATGCTCGAGGGGGATGAAATTTCCGAACAGGAAATCATGCGTTACGCCGCGGGGCTGAAGCGTCAGGCTGCTGCCTGAGCCGGCACGGCGCGGCACGGGCGTGCTGCGCGCGGGACAAACAAAGTGCCCAACAGTCATGGGACGGGAGGTTGGTTTTGGACATGAGTGTTAACGAGGAGACCAGGGAAATCCGGCGCAGATCCTGGCGTGACGTCGATCTGCGCGCGGTTGCGCCCTTTGCCGCACTGGCCCTGCTCCTCATCGTGGGCGCACTGGTCAACCCGAATTTCATCGGCATCACCAACCTTACGAATGTCGCGACGCGCTGTGCCTTCATTGCCATCATCGCTGTCGGTGCAACCTTCGTGATCTCGGCCGGCGACCTCGACCTTTCCGTCGGCTCCATGGTGGCCTTCGTCGCGAGCCTGATGATCCTGCTCATCAATTCCGGCGTCATCGCCGATCCGACCTTGATGCTGGTTGCGGCTGTCGTCTTCGCGGTGGTCGCCGGTGCGCTCTGTGGTCTCGCAAACGGACTCATCACGACGGTCGGCAAGATCGAACCCTTTATCGCGACGCTCGGTACGATGGGCATCTATCGCGGTCTGACGACATGGCTCTCGCAGGGTGGCGCGATCACGCTGCGCTCGGCAGATATCCAGACGCTCTATCGTCCGGCTTATTTCGGCAGCATTCTCGGCATGCCGGTGCCGATCGTCGTCATCCTGGCGGTCACCGCCGTCGCGGCCTTCATCCTCTATCGTACGCGTTACGGTCGGCATGTCGTGGCTGTCGGTTCGAACAGTGATGTCGCGCGCTATTCCGGCATTGCTGTCAACCGCGTGCGCACAATTGCCTTCGTCATCCAGGGCTTCTGCGTGGCGATCGCCGTGCTGCTCTATGTGCCGCGCCTCGGCTCGACCTCGGCAACGACCGGCATCCTATGGGAGCTGCAGGCCATCACGGCTGTCGTCGTCGGTGGTACGGCGCTGAAGGGTGGTGCCGGCCGGGTATGGGGCACGATCTGCGGCGCCTTCATTCTCGAGCTCGTCGGCAACATCATGCTGCTTTCGAATTTCATCAGCGAATACCTGATCGGCGCAATCCAGGGTGCGATCATCATCATCGCCATGCTGGTGCAGCGGTCGCTGGTGCGCAAATCGTAAGACAAGTGCTTCTCGGATTGGCCGGGCTATCCAGGGCACCCGGCCCGGATTGAATAAGTCCCTGATATTTTTGGGAGGAAATAGCATGCGCAAGCTCATGTTGGGTCTGGCGGTTGCGGGGGTGGCTTTTGCCGGCGCAGCCTACGCCCAGGACAAGAATTACACGATCGGCGTGTCCATTCCGGCCGCTGACCATGGCTGGACGTCGGGCGTCGTGTTCCATGCCGAGCGCGTTGCCAAGAAGCTGATGGCCGAACATCCGGGCCTGAACGTCATCGTCAAGACCTCGCCGGATGCCGCAACGCAGGCAAACGCCGTGCAGGACCTCGACACGCAGGGCATCGACGCACTCGTTATCCTGCCGTCGGATCCGGATCCGCTCGTCAACGCCATCAAGGAAGTCAAGGGCAAGGGCAAGTTCGTCGCGCTCGTTGACCGCGCGCCGTCGAACAACGACAATTCCGTGCGTGATCTCTATGTCGCCGGCAACAATCCGGCACTCGGCGAAGTCGCCGGCAAGTATATTGCCGAAAAGACCCCGGAAGCTGAGGTCGTTATCATCCGCGGCCTGCCGATCCCGATCGACCAGCAGCGCCAGGACGGTTTCGACAAGGGTATTGCAGGCTCCAAGGTCAAGGTTCTCGACCGCCAGTACGGCAACTGGAACCGCGACGACGCCTTCAAGGTCATGCAGGACTATCTGACGAAGTATCCGAAGATCGACGTTGTATGGTGCCAGGATGACGACATGGCAGTCGGCGTTCTGCAGGCCATCGAGCAGGCCAAGCGCACCGACATCCAGTATGTCGTTGCCGGCGCCGGCTCCAAGGACATGGTCAAGAAGGTCATGGATGGCGACAAGCTGATCCCGGTTGACGTTCTCTATCCGCCGGCAATGGTCGGTACAGCCATGGAACTGACGGCTGCTGCGCTCTACGATCAGGTTCCGGTTCACGGCAACTACATCCTCGACGCAACGCTCGTCACCAAGGAGAATGCCAAGAACTTCTACTTCCCGGATTCTCCGTTCTGATAATACTTTCATCGTGCGCCCATTCGAAAGGATGGGCGCATTTTTCATGCCTTCGGACAAGTTGAAGCCAAAATGCGGCACGTACCTCTTGCCGATCCGCGGTGAGCGTGATTAGGTCCAGACCGCGTTGATTTTGGCCCACCCGCTAAATCTTTCGCACTGGCGGGGAGGCGCCTTTTCTTTGTCAAACGGCGCACTAAGATTTATCGGAAACGTTTACGATCGATATTCAGGGAGGAATCTGACATGAAGACGATCAAGGGACCGGGCCTGTTCCTCGGACAGTTCGCGGGTGATACCGCTCCTTTCAATTCCTGGGACGCGATCACCAAATGGGCGGCCGATATCGGCTACAAGGGCGTGCAGGTTCCGACCTGGGCAAGCCAGCTCATCGACCTCAAGAAGGCGGCGACCTCCAAGGATTACTGCGATGAATTCGCTGGCAAGGCGCGTGAAAACGGCGTCGAGGTCACCGAGCTTTCCACCCATTTGCAGGGCCAGCTCGTTGCCGTCCATCCGGCCTATGACGAAGCCTTCGATGGTTTTGCCGCACCTGAAGTGCGCGGCAATCCGAAGGCGCGTCAGGAATGGGCCGTCCAGCAGGTCAAGTACGCGCTGACGGCTTCCAAGCATCTCGGCCTCAAGGCGCATGCGACCTTCTCCGGCGCGCTTGCCTGGCCCTTCATCTATCCCTGGCCGCAGCGCCCCGCCGGTCTCGTCGAGACCGCCTTCGACGAGCTTGCCCGCCGCTGGAAGCCGATCCTCGATCATGCCGACGAAAACGGCATCGACGTCTGCTACGAAATCCATCCGGGCGAAGACCTGCATGACGGCATCACCTACGAGATGTTCCTGGAGCGCGTCGGCAATCATCCGCGCGCCAACATGCTCTATGACCCGTCGCACTACGTGCTGCAGTGCCTCGATTATCTCGACAACATCGACATTTACAAAGACCGGATCAAGATGTTCCACGTCAAGGATGCCGAGTTCAATCCGACCGGACGTCAGGGCGTTTACGGCGGCTATCAGGGCTGGGTCGAACGCGCGGGCCGCTTCCGTTCGCTGGGCGATGGCCAGGTCGATTTCGGCGCTGTCTTCTCGAAGATGACCGCCAATAATTTCGACGGCTGGGCCGTGGTCGAGTGGGAATGCGCGCTGAAGCATCCTGAAGACGGTGCGCGTGAAGGCGCTGAATTCGTTGCGGCACATATCATCCGCGTCACTGAAAAGGCATTCGACGACTTCGCTGCCGGCGGCACCGACCAGGCGGCCAACCGGCGCATGCTGGGTCTGTCGTAACCGGATCAGGATTTCGAGGAGAATATTATGGCAATCGAAGCATCATCCGAACAGACCCGCGAGCCGCGCATCCGGCTCGGCATGGTCGGCGGCGGGGCAGGGGCCTTCATCGGCGCTGTCCACCGCATCGCGGCGCGTATCGACGATCAGTATGATCTGATCGCCGGTGCACTGTCGTCGACGCCGGAAAAGGCTGCCCAGTCCGGTCGCGATCTCGGTCTCGATCCGTCGCGCACCTATTCCAGCTACCGGGAAATGGCGATCCGCGAAGCGAAGCTGAAGAACGGCATCGAAGCCGTCTCCATCGTCACGCCGAACCATGTGCATTATGACGCTGCCAAGGAATTCCTGCGCCGCGGCATCCACGTCATCTGCGACAAGCCGCTGACCTCAAACCTTGCCGATGCCAAGAAGCTGAAGAAGGTTGCCGACGAGAGCGGCGCTCTCTTCATCCTGACGCATAATTACACCGGCTATCCGATGGTCCGTCAGGCCCGCGAAATGGTCGCGAACGGCGAGCTTGGCGATATCCGCATCGTGCAGGCTGAATATCCGCAGGACTGGCTGACGGAGGCCATCGAGCAGTCCGGCCAGAAGCAGGCTGCATGGCGCACTGACCCGGCGCAGTCCGGTGTGGGCGGTTCGACCGGCGATATCGGCACACATGCCTATAATCTCGCTTCGTTCATCACCGGGCTGGAGCTCGACAGCCTTGCTGCCGACCTCGACAGCTTTGTGCCGGGCCGCCGTCTCGACGACAACGCCCATGTGATGCTGCGCTTCAAGGCCAAGGGTTCGGAAAAGCCGGCGAAGGGCATGCTGTGGTGCAGCCAGGTGGCGCCGGGTCATGAGAACGGCCTCAAGGTGCGCGTTTACGGCACCAAGGGCGGGATCGAATGGGTTCAAGCCGATCCGAACTATCTCTGGTACACGCCGTTCGGCGAATCCAAGCGGCTGATCACCCGCAACGGCGCCGGTTCCGGTGCTGCTGCTGCCCGCGTTTCCCGTGTTCCGTCGGGTCATCCGGAAGGTTATCTGGAAGCCTTTGCGACGATCTATACGGAAGCCGCACATGCCATCAACGCTCACAAGAAAGGTAAGGCGGTCGACAAGGCCGTGGTCTACCCGACCGTCGATGATGGTGTGAAGGGCGTCGCCTTCGTGGAAGCCTGCGTGGCGTCGTCCAAGCGCAATGGCGCGTGGGTCAAGGTCTGAGCTTCTGAGCCGATAAGGCGCATGTCATTAAAAAAGCCGGGGCGGTTCGATATCGCCCCGGCTTTTCCTTTTGTAGTGATCAGGCTGCAACCGTAGTGCGGCCGCGCTTCAGCAGGTTATCGACGCTGAACGGACCTGCGCCGGCGGCGACCAGATAAAGGAAAACGAAGCAGAACAGGATCGCCGCGACGCCACCATTCTGTGCCGGGAAGAAGCTCTTCGATGCGTGACCGATGAAATAGGCAAAGGCCATCAGGCCGGAAAGCACGAAGGCTGCGATGCGGGTCTGGAAGCCGATGAGTACCAGGAAGCCGAGCGTGAGTTCGATAAGGCCGGCAACCCACGAAAGCGAACCGACGGGCGGCACGCTTGCCGCGGCCGGGAAAAGCAGGATCTTCTGCGTTCCGTAGCTGAAAAGCACGAGGGACGAGACGATGCGCAGCAGGCTCAGGAGATGCGGCTGCAGCAGATGGATCGAAGAGAGCATTCGTTTCCTTTCATATTGTGATGCCCTTTCCGTGTAAGGATCAGGGGTGCGACGGCAAATCACGACTGCTGACATTGGCGTTATGAGATCCGGAAGAGTGGCTTGTGACGGCCTCGCTGTTCTGTCGTCTTTCTTCCTGTAACGTTGCAGTTTTTCGTGCTGCCGGCCTGTACTTTGGGCGCGGGCTTGGCTAAACCCCGCCCAAACGGTCAGTCCATAACTGAGAGATGGGATTCACAAATGATCGATCCGAAAAAGCTTGCAGACCGCTTCCCCGGTGATTTCACTTTTGGTGTTGCCACCGCTGCCTTCCAGATCGAGGGCGCCAGCAAGGCCGATGGCCGCAAGCCGTCCATCTGGGACGCCTTCTGCAACATGCCCGGCCGCGTCTATAATCGCGATAACGGCGATGTTGCCTGCGACCACTATAACCGGCTGGAACAGGATCTCGATCTTATCAAGGAGATGGGTGTCGATGCCTATCGGTTCTCGATCGCCTGGCCGCGCATCATCCCTGACGGCACAGGCCCGATAAACGAAGCCGGCCTCGATTTCTACGATCGTCTCGTCGACGGCTGCAAGGCACGTGGCATCAAGACCTTCGCGACGCTCTATCACTGGGACCTGCCGCTGCTGCTCGCCGGTGATGGCGGCTGGACGGCGCGTTCGACGGCCTATGCCTATCAGCGTTACGCCAAGACGGTCATGAACCGCCTTGGCGATCGTCTCGACAGCGTTGCCACCTTCAACGAGCCATGGTGCATCGTCTGGCTCAGCCACCTCTACGGCATTCATGCGCCGGGCGAGCGCAACATGCAGGCAGCCCTGCATGCCATGCACTACATGAACCTGGCGCATGGTCTCGGCGTCGAGGCGATCCGTTCCGAAGCGCCGAACGTGCCCGTCGGTCTGGTGCTCAACGCCTCGTCGATCATTCCGGGCTCGGACAGCGCGGCTGATCTCGCCGCTGGCGAACGCGCGCACCAGTTCCATAACGGCGCCTTCTTCGATCCGGTCTTCAAGGGCCAATATCCTGACGAGTTCGTCGAAGCGCTCGGCGACCGCATGCCCGTCATCGAGGACGGCGATCTCAAGGTGATCAACCAGAAGCTCGATTGGTGGGGCCTCAACTATTACAAGCCGGAGCGCGTTGCCGACGACGCCAGCCGCAAGGGCGATTTCCCCTGGACGGTGGAAGCGCCTCCCGCAAGCGACGTGAAGACGGATATCGGCTGGGAAGTCTATTCGCCGGGCCTCAAGCTGCTCGTCGAAGACCTCTATCGCCGTTACGAGCTGCCGGAATGCTACATCACCGAGAATGGCGCCTGCGATAATACCGATGTGGTCAACGGCGCGGTGGATGACGTGATGCGCCTCGACTATGTCAGCGACCATCTCAATGTCGTCGCCGACCTCATCAAGGACGGTTATCCGATGCGCGGCTACTTCGCCTGGAGCCTGATGGACAATTTCGAATGGGCGGAAGGCTATCGCATGCGCTTCGGCCTCGTTCACGTCGATTACAAAACGCAGGTTCGCACGGTCAAGAAGAGCGGGAAGTGGTATCGGGAACTTGCCAGCCAATTCCCGAAGGGCAACCACAAGGCCGTCTGAGGCCAGGTATTTTCGGCAGGGCATCGATGCCCTGCCGATTCAGATCGCGTTCAACGTCTTTGCCGCGGCGAGACGTTTTCCTCTCGTCATTTTCCGCCCGTCGCGGAAATTGAGGGCAAGTAGCGTCAGCTGCGCGGAGCCAGCCAGAACTTCGAACGTCTGCATGGCATAGAAAACACCGTCAAACAGACCTGCCGCCGCGCGAAGGTAAAGCAGGATTGCCAGGGGCAGCAGGATCAGCAGCCCGTTTGCGGCGATGATCTTCATGCGTCCGCGTTTCCTTTCGATAGCCGGCGAATGACGGCCTCTGGCAAGCGAAAATCCGCTGCCGCCTGACATTGCGAGCATCGGGATCAGCAGACAGAGACCGGCAAGGATCGCTTTCTTAACGGTAAGAATAGCAGTCGTATCCAGAAGAAATTCGGAGATCAGCGTTGCGGTCAGAAAAACCGCAATCAGGATCATGGCAAGAGTGCCTGCGCCGGCATGAACGATCGTTTTCATCTCTGCTCCTCGCTTTCCGTGGCGTCCAGCGCCAGCCGTTGGTCGAACCTGTTCAGGAGATCGAGCGCCGCCCGCAATTCCGGCGCATTTAGTCCCCTGGCCAGCGCATTGGCCCAGCCGGTATGAAGCGCTGATATCCGCGCATAGCTTTCAGTGCCTTGCGGTGTCAGCACATAGAAGGGCGAGCGCTGATGGCGCGGGTTGGGCCGCTTTTCGATGAAGCCGTCTTCCTCGAGCTTGTTCACCTGCTTTTGGGCGCCCTGACGGGTCATGCCCATCATCTCTGCAATTCCGGGCACCGTGATATGACCTGGGGACAGCGAAATTGCTCCGAGTACCTGCCAGCGGGCACTGGTGAGGTTCAGCGATGCGCCCAGCCGGTCGCCGCCATCCAACAGTCGTCCGTTGATGCGGAAGACCATCAGCATAATGTCCGTCAGCAGATCGGCTTCGATTGTGCGCTTCAAAATTCGCAATTCTCCGTTTCCAATAATGAAAACTAGTTACCATTATTGGAAACTAGTTGTCAATTTGCGAAAACATGCGGTATTCAGGTAAATCCTGAGCCGGATTCTCGATAGTTCCCATGATCTTAAGCGTTTCTTGACCCTTGACTGCGAAGATTTCTCGAACGGGGAGTTGTATGAATTGCCGGCAGTCTTGAGGTCTAAAAGCAACGGATCAGGTTTAGGCCGCCATACCACGGTTACTGGCGTGCTTTTTTCCTTTGCGGTCATTGTCGCAGTTGTCACCATCATGGTTCTGACGGCGCTGGAGCGCGTCTCGGAAAATGCCAATGTGCTCGACGACGAGCGCTCGCGTGAAACCACCGTCGGGGCGCTCAAGACCTTCGAAGATCAGCTTGCCGCCACGCTTGACGACTATGCCGCCTGGGATGATGCGGCTGCCAATGTCTATCAGCCGGAGGGCATGGCGTGGACGATCAGCAATTACGGCGAGATGTCCCTCAATAGCCCTCTCTTCGATATGGCCATCGTCATTGACGACCAGAAGAAAACCGTCATGTCCTATCAGGACGGTTTGCCAATGCAGATGTCGGTCAGTGATTTCTTCTCCCCCTCGCTTTGGCGGCTTCTGGACAAGGTTCGTGCACCTGATGCCGGCGAGAAGCCGGAAGCCATCGGTTTCATCAAGACCGCCAGAGGCATTGCCGCCGTCGGTATCGCGCTGGTGCGAGAGAAGTCCGGTGAGCTTGATATGCCTGCCGGTCAGCATCGTTATCTGATTTTCGCCCGGCATCTCGATGATGCAAAAATATCTGCTCTCGGCACCACTTACGTGCTGAATGGATTGCGGCTGGTGCCTGCGGATTTTGCCTCGGCCTATTCGGTGGAAATTGCAGATCCTGCTCGCGCGGTTCTTGGCAAGCTTGTCTGGGTGTCGCGTTCGCCCGGCGATATCGGTTATGCGCAGGTCAGGCCCATGGTCATCCAGGCGCTTGGTCTGGTCGGCCTGTTTTTCGTCGTCCTCCTCATCATCGGCTGGCTGGCCGGTCGGCGCCTGAAGGCGGAGGAAAACAGTGCGCGGGAAGAAGCACTTCGCGATCGCCTGAGCGGCCTTTCCAATCGCGATGGCCTGGGGCTTGCCGTCGACAGCTTCGTTGCGGAAGCCCAGCAGACGAAGCGGAACGTCCTGCTGCTCTATCTCGATCTCGACGGCTTCAAGGAAGTCAACGACAGTTATGGGCACGGCACCGGCGACCAACTGATCCGCGCTGTCGCGGCAGGGTTGGACGTGCTGATCCCTGATGATGCGGTGCTCGCGCGCATCGGCGGTGATGAGTTTGCAATCGCATTCCTTTCGGATGCGGAGAATGCGGCCGCACTGCAGCTTGCGGAGCAGATCCTCGATTTCCTTGCCGAACCGCTCGAAGTCGGCCGTCGTATCGTCGTGGTCGGCGCCAGCATCGGCATCGCCATGTCATCGCTCGGTTCGATCGACCGGGAGGAATTGGTACGCCGGGCCGACCTTGCCATGTATAAGGCCAAGGAAGCCGGCCGCGCCCGCATGACGCTCTACGATCCGGCCATGGATACCGATCGCGCGCAGCGCAATGCGCTGGAGCTCGATCTGCGCATGGCGATCGAAAGCGGCGATCTCACGCTTGCCTATCAGCCGCTCGTCGATGCCGCGACGCATGAGATGAATGGCGTGGAGGCACTGGTGCGCTGGAACCGGCCGGGCCACGGTCCGGTTTCGCCTGAAGTTTTCATTCCGATCGCAGAGACCAGCGGGCTCATCGAATCCCTTGGCCTTTTCGTGCTGCGCAAGGCCTGCGAAACGGCAAAGCAATGGCCGGAGCTGAAGATCTCGGTGAACGTTTCACCAGGCCAGTTCCGCAATCCGGCCTTCACCGATTATGTTCGCTATGTGCTGAAGCAGACGGAGATCGAGGCGAGCCGCGTCACGCTGGAAATCACCGAAGGCTACATGATCCAAAATCCGCAGCGCACGCGCCAATCGATCGAGCGACTGAAGTCGCTCGGCGTCAAGGTGGCGCTCGACGACTTCGGCTCCGGCTTTTCTTCGATCGGCTACCTGCGGCAGTTCGGCTTCGACCGCATCAAGATCGACCGCTCGCTCGTGACCGATATTACCGGCGACAGCCGGCAGCGCGAAATGCTGCAGGCGACGGTCGCACTTGCGCGTGCGCTGGATATCCCCGTCACCGCGGAGGGCATCGAGACGGAAGAGCAGGCTGTCGCGCTCCGCCTCTTTGGCTGCGACAGTCTGCAGGGCTATTTCTTCGGCAAGCCCATGGCCGCCGACCAGATCAATGGCCTATTGCAGGAGCGCCGCGAAGCCCGGGTCCTGCGCCGGATCGCAGGCTAAAACGTCGCTCTATCTCTTTGTTTTCATGCAATTCCGGACGCAAAACCGCCACGCAGTTTTGCTGGAATTGCTCTACGTGCCGATATGCTTCTGGCCGCGCTTCTTGGCGAGCGCGATCTGGTGCTGGCGCTGACGATAGCGCAGGCGGTCTTCTTCACTGCGCGTATGGTAGCAGTTGCTGCAGGAAACGCCTTCCTCGTAATAGGGCGAGGTGACCTCTTCTGCCATAATCGGGTTGCGGCAGGCGTGGCAGAGCTTGTGCTCGCCTTCCTTCAAACCATGCTCCACTGAAACGCGCTCATCGAAAACGAAGCATGCCCCGTCCCAAAGACTTTCTTCCTGCGGCACTTCCTCCAGATATTTCAGGATGCCGCCCTTGAGGTGATAAACCTCTTCGAAGCCTTGTTCCTTCATGAAGGCCGTTGCCTTCTCGCAGCGGATGCCGCCGGTGCAGTACATGGCGATCTTCGGTTTGTTGTGCAGCCCGGGATTGTTGCGCACCCAGTCCGGAAACTCACGGAAGGTCTTGGTCTTGGGGTCAACCGCGCCGCGGAATGTGCCGATTGCCGTCTCGTAGTCGTTGCGGGTGTCGATGACGATCGTATCGGGATCGGAGATCAGGGCATTCCAGTCACTTGGATCGATATAGGTCCCAACCACGTTGTTGGGGTCGATATTCTTGACGCCCATGGTGACGATTTCTTTTTTCAGCTTCGCCTTCATGCGCAGGAAGGGCATTTTGGACGCGCGGCTTTGCTTGTGCTCCAAGGCGGCAAATTCCGGCTGTGCGCGCAGGAAGGAGAGGACGGCATGGATGCCGGCATCCGGTCCTGCAATCGTGCCATTGATGCCTTCGTGGGCCAGAAGCAACGTACCCTTCACGCCATTCTCCTCGCAGAGCGCCTGCAACGGCGCCTGCAGGCTCTCGAAGCGCGGCAGGGATACGAAATGATAGAGCGCTGCCACCAGGAAGGGGCTTGTTTGGGTCGCATTGTCGGTCATGCGGGTGGAAATACAGAATATGCCGTCCCTGCGCAATGACATTACGCAAGGACGGCATTGTGGGATTGTGGCCTATCCGCGCGCCTTCCATTCGGCGTGGGACCGCATGCCAAACGCGGCATCCGGCTCTTCGTCGAGCACGCTCAGGAATTCGATCGAATGTCCATCGGGATCGTTGAAATAGAGCGACAGCGCCGGCACCCAGCCGATGACGATCGGTTCGGTGATCGGCTCGCCGTGAAAGCCATGCCGCTTCAGGCCCTTGTGGAGTAGCAGCGCCGGCACCCGCATCATTTCTTCCTGCGACAGGCGGAACGCCATGTGCAGGCGCATCTTCAAGGGGCCGGTGCCGGTTTCCCAGAGGCCGAGCATGGCGTTCTTCTTGCCGTTCACCCAGAAGAAGGCAATGCGACGCTCGGGAAATTCGGCGGCGAGTTCCAGTCCGAGAATATCGCGGTAAAAAGGAATGGAGGTCTTCAGATCGGCGACGGTGAGATGGGTTTCGTAGATGCCCTGGATCTGGGGCGTCGTGGCATTGTCTGCAGACATATTTTCCTCGATCGGTTCATTGACCGGGTCGAGGCTAGGACCTCAAGTATAGTTGAGGTCAACAGATCAAATGCGTCAATTGCCGATAGACACCCAAAGCAATTCCAGACGCTGCGCCTCATCGTCAGGATCATCGCCATAGAGCGTTTCGGCGTCGCTCAACGCTTCGCGCCGATCTTCCTGCTGGCGGAAGATGATGGCATCCAGCAGATGGGCGAGATCGTCGTTGCGGGTGAAGAGTTGTGGTTCTGCCTCCACGAGGCCTGAAAGCACGGCGAGATCGTTGATATGGCCGAGACGTTCAACAAGATCCTTGGCGAAGTCGCGCTTGGCCTTCATGGCGCTTGGCCAGAGATCGCGCAGAAGCGCGTGATAGAGGCGATAATCGTAAGTGCGCTTGCGCAGCTCGTGGAAATCTCCGGCCGCTGTGTCCTCTTGGCAGGCATCAAGCGCTTCTCTGGCGCGCGATGCCGTCCTGCGCCAGCTTTTTGCCAGCATACGGGCATTCTTGCGGTGGCTCTTGTCGAAGGCGACATCGTCGAGTGCCGCGATCGCTTCCCGCAACTTGCCGGCAGCATCATGCAGCCTTTCCTCAAGGCCGCTTTCGGCTTCCGCCATCCAGTCGCGCCGGGCTTCCAGAATGGAAACGATACGGCCGAGCGCCTCGGCCTCTTCCAGATTGCGAGCATTGTCCTGCAGGTAGCGGGCGGTACCGACGATTGCCGCGGCATCGCGGATGGCCGACAGCGACCGTGCCGTTTCTCTCAGACGGGCATTTTCCTGCTTCTGGAATTCCGGCACTTCGCGGGACACAAGACGATAAAGCGAACGCAGCCGCTTGATCCTCTTGCGGAAGGCGTGGATCGCCTCATGGGCGCCTTCCGGCCGCTTGTCGAGAACGGTGATGGCGCGCTTCAGCTGCTCCTCAGCGGCGCTTCGGAACTCGTCGGTAAAGTCGGCCTCAGGCCGTATGCGATAGCCCATGCCTGTCGTGCTCAAATTCTGTGGCCAGCGCCTGATTGGAATAGCGGAAATCGCCCGTGACCTCGCGGCCGAGCCAGGCGGGCAGGGGAGGATTGTCAGTTTCGGCCTGCATCTCGACTTCGGCGATGACGAGGCCGCGATGGGCGCCGGCAAAGACATCGACTTCCCAGACGAAACCTTCATAGGGGACGCGGTAACGCGTCTTTTCGATGACGATACCGATGGCGTTTTCCAACAGTTCGTCGGCGTCGGAGACAGGGATCTCGTATTCGAATTCATCGCGGGTGAGGGTGCCGCGGCCGATTTTCATCGTCAGCCGCGCGGTCTTCTCATCAAGGATACGAATCCGCACAGAGCGATCATCCATCGAGGCTACATAGCCCTGTTTCAGGACCGACTTGGACTCTACGGCAGAGCGCCATGCTTCGCCGCGTACGAGGAACTTCCGTTCGATCTCTTTCGCCATGCAAATGAACCTTTTGTGACGATCGTCGCACGGTACCCCAATTTATTATGATTTAATACCCGGCTTGTCGCAGGGGCCGGTTTTATCTCGACAAGCCTCTGTGAGGGCGCTATTCGAAAACCGATTTCAATCGTTTAAGGGAACCGTGGCCATGGGCGAGAAGACAGAAAAACTCCTTTCCATCCTGAAACTCCAGCCCGTCGTTCCGGTCCTGATCGTCGAGGACGCGAAGTCGGCCGTGTCTCTCGCTCGAGCCCTCGTTGCCGGCGGTCTGAAGGCCATCGAGATCACGATGCGCACCCCGGCCGCTCTCGATGCCGTGCGCGCGGTTGCCGCTGAAGTAGAGGGTGCTGAAGTCGGCGCCGGCACGATCCTCAACGCCGCCCACTGGGAAGCCGCCGTGCAGGCAGGCTCCAAGTTCATCGTCAGCCCCGGTACGACCCAGGAGCTTCTGGATGCCGCAGCCGATTCTCCGGTGCCGCTGCTTCCTGGCGCCGCCACCGCGAGCGAAGTCATGGCACTGCGCGAAGAAGGCTATCAGGTGCTGAAGTTCTTCCCGGCCGAACAGGCCGGTGGTGCTGCCTATCTCAAGGCGCTTTCCTCGCCGCTTGCTGGCACGTTCTTTTGCCCGACCGGCGGCATCTCGCTGAAGAATGCCAATGACTATCTGTCGCTGCCGAACGTCATCTGCGTCGGCGGTTCGTGGGTCGCGCCGAAGGAACTGGTTGCTGCGGGCGACTGGGCAGGCATCACCAAACTCGCCTCCGAAGCGTTCGCGCTGAAGGGCTGAGCTCTCAAAGCTTGCCGGTTTTTAAAGCTGACAGTTTTTGAACGAGGGTGGCCGCGCCACCCTCGTTTGTATTTCGGCAGTCGCAAACCTATGTTCTCCTCGAGCCTCTAGAACAGGGAGAAGATGAGGACATGTTCGACGCAAAGAAGCTACTCGACCAGTTTCTGGGATCGCAGGTGCCGGGCGTGGGCGGCAGCGTGCGCGACCGGGCAGGCGATGCGATCCAGGTGGCCAAAGACAATCCGTTGAAGGCCGGCGCGCTTGCCGCCGTGCTTCTCGGCACCAAGACTGGACGCAGCATCGCAGGCAATGCTGTCGCCATTGGTGGTCTCGCAGCCATCGCAGGTCTCGGCTACCAGGCCTGGAAGAACTATCAGGCCGGACAGGCGCCCGCAGCACCCTCCGATGCGCCAACGGCGAACAATCCCGTTCTCCTGCCGCCGCCTGCCGAATCCGGCTTCGGCTCGGCCTCACCGGCGACCAGCAATGAATTCGTGCTCATCCTCATCCGCGCCATGATTGCTGCGGCCAAGGCCGATGGCCATATCGACGACGCGGAACGCACGCTCATCATGGACAAGGTCAAGGCTGCCGATGTCAGCGGGGAGGCGGCGAGCTTCATCGAACGCGAGCTTTCGGAGCCGACGGACATCGATGCGCTCGTCGCAGCCGCAGTGACAGAGGAACAGAAGGTTGAGCTCTATACGGCGTCGCGCCTGACGATCGAACCGGATTCGCGTGCCGAACGCGGCTATCTCGATCTGCTTGCGGGCAGGCTCGGTCTTCCCGATCAGCTCGTCGATCATATCGAGGCGACGGTTTCCTCCGCCAAGGTCACCCTCTCTCAGTGATGTCAGCGGTACAGTGATCCTGGGGCCAGTTGCCTTTGCGAAGCGGCTGGCCTATCCACTCCCGGACAAGAGGAGTGAGCATGTCCATGAGCCCGGAAAGCCGTTCGCAGGCGATTGCCGCCGCTATCATTCTGTTTTCTGCCGGGCTGGTGATCTATTTCCTGCCGACCATCGTGCTGTGGATCGGCGGTTTCTCGCCGACTTTGGCGGTCATCGTCGGCGTCTGCCTGCTGATGTGTTTCTTCGGCATATTCTGGCTGCGGGCGCGCTATCAGCGCAGCAGAAAGCCCTGAAGCCTATCCCTGCAGGGAGGCTCCGAGCAGCAATACACCCATCAAGATTACAAGAATTGCACCTGATATCTCGATCGCATTGCCGATCCAGACGGAGGCGGACGAGCCGCGGCCGGAGAGGCGCACCGCCGTGCTCTTGGCAGTGACGGCGAGCGTGGCAAGAATTGCAACGGTAATAGCGGTGCCGAGCGACATGGCGACGACCGAGAGCACGCCGCCAAGATAAAGCCCGTTCAGCAGTGAGAAGGTCATAACCAGCAATGCGCCGGAGCAGGGGCGCAAGCCCACAGCGATCACTGCAGACCATGCCTCACGCGCGCTGAACTTGTCGCCGCTGACCAGCGAGGGATCGGGCAGGTGTGAATTGCCACAGGTCTCGCAGACCATGCCGGGCACATAGGTATGGCCGAGGTCCACGGCCTGCGCCTTGCCGTTGAAGCTGAAATTGGCGCTCTGGCGTTCGGCGGCATTGTCCTTCCAGTCCAGCATCATGCTGACAGGCCCGGCCGGCGTTGCCATGAGCCGACGGCGTGGCAGGCTGCCGGCCATCGAGCGCAGCTTGCGGAAGAGCAGCCAGCCACCGAAGAGGATGACCATCACGAAGCTTGCGATTTCCATGGCGTGTGTTGCCATGGTCAGCGTGATGCCGGTGCCGCGCAGCACCAGCCACGCGCCGCCGACGAGGACGACGGCCATGACGCCTTGGACGAAGGCTGAGATGAAGGAGATGACGACGCCACGTCGAAGCTCGATTTCGTTGGCGATCATGTAGGACGAGATCACAGCCTTGCCGTGGCCGGGGCCGGCGGCATGAAAGACGCCATAGGCAAAGGAAAGGCCGATCAGCGAGGAAAGCTGCCAAGGATCCTGGCGCATCTCCTTCAGCGCGCCAGTCAGCGCACGATAGAAGGCCTGCTGCTCGTAATTCACATAGAGGAAAAGCGGCGCCAGCGGTCCGCCCGTCGGCTGGAAGCTCGGCTCGGCCGTGCCGATGCCGAGCGGCGATTGCGCATGGGCAGCGACGGCCATGACAGCGAGCGCAAGCAGGGCGAGGGGCGGGCGCTTTATCAGCATGAGACCTCCAGCCGCGTGGCAAAGAGTTTCGACATATTGGTACCGGTCGGATCGTTGAAGAAAGCGTCGGTCAGCGACTGCTTGTTTTCAGAGATCACCTCGTCTGCGTCCGGGCGCACGACCGCGTGCTTGCAGGCCTTGAAGCCGTCGCCGACTATGGCGAGTTCGTTGTCGGTCGGGAAGTCGATCGAGGTGTAGAGCGTCGGATCATAGACGCCAAAGGTCAGCTTGCCCTTCAGCGGCATCTTTTCGACCGGTTTGACCGCAAAAAACATCAGAAGCTGACCTTCCTTGTAGTCGACGTGGATGATGTCGGGCTTCTGGACGGTGATGTTCTTCCCGTTGATCGTCAGGTTCATGTAGTAATCGTAGTCGGCAAGCGAATCCCGGACCGTCTTGCCGACCTCGGCAAGTTCGTTCGGCTCCAGCTTCAGATCGGTGTTCTTGTCGAAATCCATGACGACCGAAGAGGAGAAGACCTCGTCGAAGCGCCAGACATTGCGCAGTTCCTGAATGCTGCCGTCGGGTGCTGCGACAACTTCCAGCCGCGCTTCCACGAAGATATGCGGATGGGCGAAGGCGGTGGCGGGGGCGAGCGAAAGAAGCCCAGCCGTCAGAAGTGTCGATCTTTTCATGCTTACCCGCTGCCCTGTTCGGTTGGGTTGATTTCTCACCAGAAAATGGGACGGAATTGGGACCGCCCCTGCGACGCTTGGGCGCGCATCCGGCTCGCTTCAGGGATGTTTCTTGAACCAGTTGTGGAGGTAGTCCACGAAGATCCTGACCTTTGCCGGCAGATAACGGCGGTGCGGATAGACGGCATAGATGCCGCGGTCAGTCGGAATATAGTCGTTGAACAACGTCACCAGCCTGCCGTCCTCGATCGGTTTGCGAGCGATGAAGTCTGGAATCAGCGCAATGCCGATCCCTGACAGCGCGGCGCGCAGTGTCGCGTGCGGGCTGTTGACTTCCATCGGGCCGGAAACGGCGACCGCAAAGGAGGTGCTGTCGGGATTGTAGAAGCGGATGCTCGCCTGGTTGCGGGAATTGGTATCGACGATGAAGGGCACGTTGGAGATATCGCTCGGGTGCTCGATATTGGGGTAGCGCTCGAGGAATTCCGGCGTGGCGCAGATATGGACGCGGAAATCGGAGATCTTGCGGGCGATCATACCGGAATCCTCGAGTTTGGTGACGCGGACCGCGACGTCGAAGCCTTCCTCGATCAGGTCGACGAATCGGTCGTCCGCGGCGATCTCCAGCTGCAGGTTTGGATTTTCCTTGGCGAAATCGATTAACGATTGGCCGACATCGGCATCGACGAAGGTGCGCGGCACAGAGACCTTCAGGCGGCCCTTCAGCTGCGCATTATTCTCGCGCACGAGGTCGGCGAGGTTATCGATCTCCTTCAGGATGTCGGACGCCGTGCGATAATAGGTGTGTCCGGCCTCGGTCATCGAGAACTGACGGGTGGTGCGATTGAGCAGCAAGGCGCCGAGTTCGTCCTCCAGTTCGCGTACATATTTGGAGAGCAGCGCCTTGGAGCGGCCGGTGCGCCGAGCTGCGGCGGAAAAACCTTCCGCTTCGACCACATCGATGAAGGCGCGTATGCGGGTCAGCGTGTCCATGATTCCTCCGATCTGTTTCAGAATATTGAACAAATCTGGCTGTTGTGTTCAATTTATTTTTTGGGGCGTGATCAAAAATTCTCTTGATTATGTCGGCGAATATTCTTATTTCCACCTCAGCCCAAAGTCGCACGTGCCCATGGGTGTCCGCCGAACCCTCGAATTGGTGAGGAAATCGGTAAGGTACCTGGAATTAACCCCTCCAGTCGCTATTCCGGCCAACCGGAAAATGCGAGGACGCCTGAAGCAACGACGGTGCGGGCCTTTTTGTTCTCTCCCTGCTTTCCATCCGCGGGGGTTACTGAAGAGGCACACCTTCATTGCCGGAAGTGCGGCAGGGATATTCCCTCCAATCCATGGCAGACAAAGCCGAACCTATACCGCATTCGCGGCGTTGGTTCACTATTCGCGCATCAAGCGCCGTCAAGGATCCGGGGTCTCCACCGGCTGGTTCCTGAGCGGTTCTTGCATGCCCTTTGTCCTCCGGTTGATGCCGGAGCTCTGGAATTGGAAGAGGGAATCAATATGACCACCCAGCGCATCCGCGACTTTCTCGCAACCCGACGTCCCGACGGTCCCTGCCTCGTGGTTGACCTCGACGTCATCAGCGACAATTTTCACGCCTTCCGTCACGCCATGCCGGACAGCGCCATCTACTATGCCGTCAAGGCCAACCCGGCTCCGGAAGTGCTGAAGCTGCTTGCAGGCCTCGGCTCCAACTTCGATTGCGCGTCCGTCGCAGAAATCGAAATGGCGCTCGAAGCCGGTGCGACCGCAGCCCGTATTTCCTACGGTAACACGATCAAGAAGGAACGCGACGTCGCCCGTGCGCATGCACTCGGCGTCAGCCTCTTCGCCGTCGACAGCCACGAAGAAGTCGAGAAGATTTCCCGTGCAGCTCCGGGTGCGCGCGTTTTCTGCCGCGTCCTGACCGATGGTGAAGGCGCTGAATGGCCGCTGTCGCGCAAGTTCGGCTGCGTTCCGCAGATGGCCGTCGACGTTCTCGTCTACGCTCATCAGCTCGGCCTGCAGTCCTACGGCGTCTCGTTCCATGTCGGCTCGCAGATGACCAAGGTCGATGCCTGGGATTCGGCTCTTGCCGATGCCAAGCGCGTCTTCGTCCAGCTTGCCAAGCAGGGCATCCACCTGCAGATGGTCAACATGGGCGGCGGCTTCCCGACCAAGTATCTGCGCGATGTTCCGTCCGCAGAAGCTTACGGCAAGTCGATCTACCAGGCGCTGCGCACGCATTTCGGCAACCAGATCCCGCAGACGATCATCGAACCAGGTCGCGGCATGGTCGGCAATGCAGGCGTCATCAAGGCTGAAGTCGTGCTGATTTCCAAGAAGTCGGACAATGACGACGCGCGCTGGGTCTTCCTCGACATCGGCAAGTTCGGCGGTCTCGCCGAAACGATGGACGAAGCCATTCGCTACCCGATCCGCACCGAGCGTGACGGCGACGAGATGGAGCCCTGCGTGATCGCCGGCCCGACCTGCGATTCGGCCGACGTGCTGTATGAAAAGAACCTCTATCCGCTGCCGATGTCTCTGACGATCGGCGACGAGGTTCTGATCGAAGGCACTGGCGCCTACACGACGACCTACTCGGCAGTTGCGTTCAACGGCTTCGAGCCGCTGAAGGCCTACGTCATCTAAGGTCTTGTTTCTGCTAGCCCCGTAACCAGCCGGGGCGGCAACTTCACAATTTCCAGTCATCACCGCTGATAACGGTATTGGGTACGGGAGGCCAAGATGGCCGCTGTTCTTGATTCTGTCCGCGCATTCTTTGCGCCTGTTACTTTCACCATCGACGCGGAAAATCCGTCCGACGTCGTCGCTCGCGAAACCCTGCTCGATCGCGTCATGGGTCCGGATCGCCGCAAGAAGTCGTCTGAGATGATCCGCCGCAACCGTGTGCCGGCCGAAGGCCTGGCGCTGGTCGCGCGCGACCGCGACGGCCATGCGATCGGCACGGTGCGCCTCTGGAATGTCGAAGCCGGTATCAACTACGAGGGTACGCCGCTCGACGCGCTGCTGCTCGGCCCGCTCGCCGTCGATGGCAAGCATGGCGGCAAGGGCATCGGCTCTGCGCTGATGCGTGCGGCGATCCTCGAAGCAAAGAACCGCGGCCACGGCGCGATCCTGCTCGTCGGCGATGCGGACTACTACGAGCGTTTCGGCTTTTTTGCCGAGAAGGCTCGTCACCTTGTCATGCCCGGCCCCTTCGAACGCTCGCGCTTTCTGGCGCTTGAGCTCGTCGAGGGCTGGCTTGGCGGCGCGGCCGGCATGATCGTTCCTTCGGGACGCATGCTGGCCGGAGCGCCGGTCCGGAAGGCGGCCTGATCGGCAAAGCCCCTCCCATTCTCCGGGAGGGGCTTTTTTGTTTAGGGGCTATCACTGAAGGCTAGGGAGCCTTTGCCTCGACGCGGCCATTGTCGATCAGCCAGCGGACGGCTTCCTGCACGGCTTGCAGCGAGCTGTGCCGCGGTGTGAACCCGAGCAGCCGGCGGGCTTTTTCCATCGAACAGTTGGGGCTGCGGGCGATATGTTCCCAGGTGGCTTTCGCCTCCTCCGGGTGCTGTTTCTCCGCCCAGGCTTCATAGGGCAGGAATTCCAGTTTCGCTTCCTGGCCGAACCAGGCAGCCATTGCCTCGGCGTAGCCTCGCAGCGTCACCGCCTTTTCCGATACCGCGTGGAAAGCTTCGCCGATCGCCGCCTGTGGCTTTGCGATGGCGGCCATGAAAAGTTCGGCGATGTCGTCGGCGTGGACGTGATGCACTGTTTCCATGCCGAAATTCGGCAGGGCAAGCGTTTCTCCACGTGCGAGCGAGGTGAAAACCTCGGGATTGAAATGGCCGGCTGGGTTCAGCGGGTTCCAGCCGGGGCCGACGATATGGCCGGGATGGATGAGAGTTACCGGAAAATTCTTCTCGCGAGCCATCCGTAGCAGATCGGCTTCGATCGCGGCTTTCTTCACGCCATAGTCGCCGAAGGGCTTCTTCGGCGCCTCCTCCGGTGTCGGGACCACAGTTGAGAAACCATGCGTCCAGATCGTGCCGGTATGAAGGAAATGGCGGACATGCCCCTCAAGCGCGATTGTGAGCTGTTCGTTGCTTTCCGGCGTGAAGCAGATCATGTCGATGACGATCTCGCCCTCCAGCGCACGGATCGCATCGCCGAAGCGGCCTTCGGCTTCGAGCGCTGCGCGGTCCATATGCCTGATATCGGCGCGACTCCATGCTTCATGCGCCTTGTAGGGCGCGGCCGCGCCGCGGCTGATCGCCACCACCTCATGGCCGGCCTCGACGAGGCGGGGTATGAGATAAGTGCCGACATGTCCTGTTGCTCCGATGACGATCACGCGGGCCATGCAGTCTCCTCCAGATGCGCATATGGGCTGGTCATGCGCAGTATGTCGTGCCGCTTGGCGGAACTGCAAGTGGCCAGTGCGCGGATCATAGAGTTTCACGTCCGCGTGAATCGCTGACTTCCGCTGCTGATGTCACCGCGTCGCTGCGCTAGCTCATCGCTCCACCTTGGAGGAGAGCGGTCCTTCCGCCCGCAACGGCTATCGGGATTCGCTGCACGGCCCGCTGGTTGACATCATCGGCACAGTACGGGCCGCCTGATGCAGAAAAACCAGATGTCGCTAAATTTTTAGCGAAGCATCCAATCAAACTGCAAATCGTGTCCTGTAGGGTTCGTGGCGTAGGACTTCGGGATAGGCTCGATGCTGCTGGATCTGCGGACAATCTATTTCATCGTTGCGGTGAGCTGCGTCGTTTTGAGCGTTCTCCAGTTCGCTGCCTATGCGACGGGCCGCTTCGAACGCTGGCCGCTCTGGTGGGGCGCCAGCAACCTGCTCGTCGGTATCGGTTCCTTCCTCGTCGCGCTGCGCAATCTCGTTCCCTACTACATCTCCATCGATGCGGGTAATGTGCTGACCATCGTCGGCTACATGCTGATGTTCTTTGCCGTCCGCGCCTTTGCGGGACATCCCATCGACCGGCGCTATTCCTGGCTCGTGATAATCTGCGGCAGCATGCCCGTGGCGCTTTTCATCAGCGATCCCGCAGCGATATCTGAGCGTCTCCTCTATGTCTCGGTGATCTGCTGCCTCTGCGATATCACGATCGCCAGGGAAGCAGCCGGCATTCTCCGCCGCGAGAAACTTTATTCGGCGGCTCTTCTTCTGGGGCTTTACGTCGTCACTGCGGCGATTTTCGCGGTTCGCAGCCTTCTCGCCGCAACCCGAGACATCGGCGGGCCGGATCCCTTCGGCAGCAGCGTCATCCATAGCTGGATGGCGGTATCGGCCGTGGCCTTCATCATGCTTCGCAGCATGGCAATGGTGCTGATGGCGGCCGAACGGAGCCGGAACCAGCTCATCGAGCTTGCGCATCACGATCCCCTGACCGGCACGCTCAACCGCGGCGGTCTTGCCCAGCATGTGCCGTTGCTCGCCGGCCAGCCGGTATCGCTCCTCATCATCGATATCGACAATTTCAAGCAGTTGAACGACCAGCACGGTCATGCCGCCGGCGACGAGGTCCTACGACTTTTCTCCAAAGTGTCGAAGGGCATCATGCGTTCCTGCGACCTGCTTGCCCGGCAAGGCGGGGATGAATTCCTGGCGGTGCTCCGCAATGTCGATCGGGAAGAAGCGGTAGAGATCGCAAACCGCATCCGTCTTTCCTTTGCGGCAGCTGTCATGCAGATGCCGGACCTGGCGATCTTCCCGACACTCAGCATCGGCGTTTCCACACGCACGGAAGGGAACGGGGACTTCGAGCGGCTCGTGCAGAAGGCGGATGAGGCGCTTTACCGTTCGAAACGCCAAGGCCGCGACCGGGTCGAAGCGTCAGGGGAAAACCAGCAGGCCGCTTGAGCCGGGCCCACCCCTTCTAGATGTTTTGATCCATAGTTTCGGCTGGGATTTCATCATTGCGATGAATACGCACGACAGCCGCGGGAACGCCGGCAACCGTGCAATGGGCCGGGACTGCTTTCAGCACGACACTACCGGCCGCGATTTTGCTGAAAGCGCCGATCTCGATATTGCCGAGGATCTTTGCACCGGCGCCGATCATCACGCCGTGGCGGATCTTCGGGTGGCGATCACCTGTCTCCTTGCCCGTACCGCCGAGCGTAACGTTCTGCAGGATAGAGACTTCATCTTCGATGACGGCCGTCTCGCCGATGACGATGCCCGACCCATGGTCCAGCATGATCGAGGAACCGATCCGTGCAGCCGGATGGATATCCGGACCGAAGACCAGCGAGGCGAGGTTTGAAAGCCAGCTCGCAATCTCGACACGGCCAGCCATCCATAGGGCATGGGCAATGCGATGGGTCTGCAGGGCGTGAAAGCCCTTGAGGTTCAACAATGCGTGCAGATAGGTGGTGCAGGCAGGATCTCGTTCGCGCACGGCCAAAAGATCGGCTTCGATTGCGACACCGATATCGGGGTGTTCCTGCAGTGTGCTGTAAAATAGCTGGAACAGGTCTTCGGCATCGACCTTCGCGACCGAGAGGCGCGCCGAAATCACATGCGCGATGATATCAGCGTCATTTTCTGTGCGGATGATTTGTGTTTCAAGGAGTGTCCGCAGGGTTGGTTCCCGCGCTGCCAGATCGATCGCTTCCGTGCGGATTGCCGACCAGACGGACCAGAATGCGCGCGGCTCATCGGCGGCAGCGTTATTCGGAACAGGCATTGTCGGGTCCTTCTTAAAAATCTTCTTGCGGCGGCGTGTCAGCGATGGGCTGGGCCGGGATCATACACCGGTTCTGGCAGGCGGCGCCAATAATAGAGCGTGTCGGGCTCTCTTTCCTCGTTGCCGCTGCCGTCTGTTTCTTCAATGGACGAGAATCCATGTGATTCATAGAAGGCACGGGCGCGGCGATTTCGCTGGAAGGTCCAGAGGCGGATATCGTCCATGTCATTCATTGCTGAAGAGAGAAGCGTCGTGCCGATTCCCACACCCTGGACGTCGGGCAGAACGTAGACCTGCTCGATCCAGCCATTGCCGTAGGCGATAACGCCAGCCAGCCGTCTGTCGACAAACGCTGCGAGAACCGTGTGTTCTCGCAGCAGATGTGTTCGCCAGCAGGCCTCGTCCTCCTCCGGGGGTGTGAAGGTCGGGAAGATGCGGCATCACGCGCCATAATGCGGTGCGCCGCACCATGGCAGCCTCATACATGTCCTTGGAACCCAGGGCCGTTGCTTCGACAGCCATGGGATCAGGCCGTCGCAATATCCACGACGCCGCAATCGCCGGTTTCGGAAGCAAAGGCGAGAAGCTTACCGTCCTTGCTCCAGCTCATGCTGGTGATGGCGCCCTTGCCGGGACGGCGCAGTAGCGCTTCCTTACTGTCGGCGAGGCGAACGGCAAGGATCATGCCGTCGATGAAGCCAATGGCGAGTATATCCTCAACCGGGTGGAATTTCACCGCAGTCGCCATGATGTTGGCCCGCGTGCCGAGTTCCAGCGGCGCCTTGCCCATCGGACCGTCCTTGCCCTGGAAGGGCCAGACGATGGCGGCCGGCGCACCGGAGGAGGCAAGCCACTTGCCCTTGGCGGACCAGGAGAGCGACTTCACCTTGGCCGGATAGCCGGTCATGCGCATGTGGCGGGCTTCGGTGCCAGACTTGACGTCGAGCTTCCAGCCGTGAAGCGCATTTTCCTGCATTGATGTGACCAGGAAGTTGCCATCGGGCGAGAAGGTGACGCCGGTATGGGCGCCCTTCCATTCAAGATCAACAGGCTTGGCGCTTGTGCCGACCCAATGCAGCGATACGCCGTTATAACGGGCGGCTGCGATGCGCAGGCCCTTGGGCGCGAAGGCGATGCCTTCGACCGTGCGCTCTTCGGGAAATTCCTTCGTCGTGCCATCGGTGAGGCGCACGAGCGTGCTCTTGCCGTAGGAATAAGCGATCGCACCCTGCGGGCCGGCGGCGACTTGCGAAATCCATTTGCGCGGGGCCGAGGCAATTTCGCTGACGCTGCCGTCAGCGGTAATGCGCAGCACCTTGCCATCCTCGCCGCCCGAAATCAGGCTTTCGCTGTAGGGGTCGCGGATCGCTGTCAGCATGCCCTGATGGGCTTCGATGACCTTGTCGCCGCCATTGAGCCGGTGAAAGGTACCGTCGGCATTCGCGAAAAAGGGGACATCACCTAAAAATTCGACGGCCAGAACGTGGCCGTCGAGATCAAGCGGTGCAACTGTTGGCATCAGGCGGTCGCCTCGCACGCCTTGAAGGATTCTTCCAGCTTTGTGCGATCAAGGTCGCGACCGATGAAGACGAGACGGCTTTCGTGCTTTTCGCCATCCTTCCACGGACGCTGGTGATCGCCTTCGATGATCATATGCACGCCCTGGACGACATAACGCTCGGCGTCATCCTTGAAGGCGATGATGCCCTTGAGGCGCAGGATGTTCGGGCCTTGCGTCTGGGTGATCTTCTGGATCCAGGGGAAGAAGCGCTCCGGGTTCATCTCGCCGCCGCGCAGCGAAACGGACTGCACCGTTATGTCATGGATGGCCGACATCTCACCATGATGATGGTGTTGATGGTCGTGGTCATGATCGTGATGATGGTGGTCATGACCATGGTGATCATGATCACAGTCCGGGCCGCAGACATGATCGTCATGGCCGTGCTCGAGGAAATGCGGATCGTTTTCCAGCGCGCGCTCGAGGTTGAAGGCGCCCTGGTCCAGAACGCGGGCGAGATCAACGCCGGAACGGCTCGTCTTATAGACGCGAGCTGCCGGGTTGATAGCGTTCACGATGTCTTCGATCTGGGCCAGTTCTTCTGGCGTGACGAGATCGGTCTTGTTGATGATGACGACGTCGGCGAAGGCGATCTGGTCTTCGGCCTCGCGGCTGTCCTTCAGGCGCAGCGGCAGGTGCTTGGCATCGACGAGGGCAACAACGGCGTCGAGTTCGGTCTTGGCGCGGACGTCATCATCCATGAAGAAGGTCTGGGCAACCGGAACCGGATCGGCGAGGCCGGTGGTTTCGACGATGATGCCGTCAAAGCGGCCGGGACGGCGCATCAGGCCTTCGACGACGCGGATGAGGTCGCCGCGGACCGTGCAGCACACACAGCCATTGTTCATTTCGTAGATCTCTTCGTCGGATTCGACGATCAGGTCGTTGTCGATGCCGATCTCGCCGAACTCATTGACGATGACTGCATATTTCTTGCCGTGGTTTTCGGAAAGGATGCGGTTGAGCAGCGTCGTCTTGCCGGCACCGAGATAACCGGTAAGCACGGTGACGGGGATGGGCTTCTGCTGTGTCTGGATCGCGTCGGTCATGAGAACCTCGAAAGTAGGATATTGACCCCGAGGGCAAAGTGCGGGGCCTGAATGGGTCGGTTTCATATAGGCGCTTGGAAGCGGCAGTTCAAAGGGTTTTGTATGTTATAAGATCACATTGCTTTCTGTGCAAAGCCGCGCCTTCATCGCAGCGTTTCTGCGTCGAAAGCATCGACATCCTGCAGTAACTCCACCAATCCGCTGACCGCATGGGCAATCAGCGCCTCGCCCTTTTCTGCGGTTGCCTTTTTCGCATTGCCTGCAACGCCTTGCGGGTTGAGGTCGGACATCTTCCAGCCRAAGGCATGCGGGCCATAGGCGCGCAGGTGCTTGAAGCGCCGGGCGAGCTCTGTCTGGCTGGAAGGGAAGTCGGCAGCTTTCTCCATATCCACCCTGCCCGGATAGAGAGCCAGCATGACAGATGTTTCGATATCTCCGCCATGAATGTCTACAGCCTTTTCATCCGGCGAAATCACACCCTCCGGCAGGCCGAAGCGGGTCCAGCTCGTGGCGACGGCCAGCATGTTGAAGCGCACGCGTGCTTCCGTGGCGACGATGGTCATCAGTGGCGAGTTGCCGCCATGGGCATTCAGCATCACGAGTTTGCGGATACCGAGCTTCGAGAGGTTTTCAGCGATATGGAGCCAGCGCTTTACGGCTGTATCAAAAGAGAGCGTCTTCGTTCCTTCAACATCCATGTGCTCTAAGGAGTAGCCGACCGATTCGACAGGGAGTACGGTGACGGGCAAACCGGCCGGAAGGGCGGTTTTGAGCCTGTTGACGATGCCCTGCGCGATCAATGTGTCGGTTTCGAAGGGCAGATGGGGACCGTGCTGTTCATGTGCGCCGAGTGGCAGGACCGTAATCCATTGGTGCCGGGCCTCTGGAGCAAGTGCGGGATCATTGTCCTCGAAACGGAACGACGGAACCAACATCGGCCTTGCCTCTTGTTTATGACGAGATGATGGGCAATGTCATAACGCAGCCTGGGCAGTGCTTAAAGATCAAAGGGATGGCAATGGGCAAGAAGCATAAGGACGGCAAGAAGCGCAAGAAAAAGAAGGACCAGACCGAGTATACGCTTGTCGATCTTTCGCCGGCTCTGACGCAGGCTGCCCGCTCCATGCGCACGGTCCTGTCGCGCAACCTGCTCGAAAGCGGTCTCTATGCCGGCCAGGATGGCGTCATCATTTCCCTTTCCGAAAGCGACGGCATGACAGCCGGCGGGCTTGCCCAGAAGCTTGGTGTCAAGGCGCCTACCATGACCCGCACGATCGGCCGCATGGAGGCGCAGGGCTTCCTGGAGCGCAAGCCCGACGCCGAAGACGCCCGCCTCACCAAGGTCTATCTCACCGAGCTCGGCCGCGGCAGCGTTCAGGGGATCGAACTTGCGGCTTCCTCCTGCGACAAGCTCGCGACGCTCGATTTCTCCGAAAAGGAGATCCGCAATCTGGTGCGTCTGCTTAAGGCGATCGACGCCAATCTGCAGGCGGAGGCAATGCATGTCGACGAAGATGAGGAAGACTGAAAATTTCCTCAAAAGGCGAATTGCCTGCGCCGCTTAAATCTTTTAATTAAACTTTTTAAGGCTGTCGTTGCACTGCGGCAGCCGTTGACCAGCTTCACGCGTTGCCTGGAGGAGGAGACGTGGTCCAGAAGATCAAGCTTTCGACGATTGCCGAAACGCTCGGCATATCAACGGCGACTGTTTCCCTTGCCTTACGTGACAGTCCGCTGGTTGCCGGTAATACCCGCGAAAAGATCAAGGAACAGGCCCGCGCGCTCGGTTATATCTACAATCGCCGCGCCGCCAGCCTGCGCACGTCGCGCTCCGGCATTATCGGTGTTGTCGTTCACGACATCATGAACCCGTTCTACGGGGAAATCCTGAAGGCGATCGAAAGCGAACTCGATCGCAGCCGCCACACCTTCATTCTCTCCAATCATTACGATTCCGTCGAGAAGCAGCGCACCTTCATCGAAACGCTGCTGCAGCTCGGTGGTGACGGGGTCATCATGTCGCCGGCGATCGGCACGCCGCCGGAGGATATCCAGCTCGCTGAGGAAAACGGCATGCCGGCGATCCTTGTCGCCCGCTCCATGGACAGCCAGGATGTGCCGACCTATCGCGGCGACGACAGCTACGGCATTTCGCTTGCCACCAACCACCTGATCGGCCTCGGCCATCGCACGATCGCGATGATCGGTGGTACAGACCAGACCTCGACCGGGCGCGACCGCTATCAGGGCTATGTCAATGCGCTGCGCAAGGCCGGCATCGAGGTCGATCCGAACCTGCGCATTCCCGGCCCGCGCTCGAAGCAGGGCGGTTTCGAGGCAGCGGTGCATTTCCTTTCCCTGCCGCAGAAGCCTACGGCGGCCGTCTGCTGGAACGATCTGGTCGCGATCGGCCTTATGAACGGCATAGCGCGTGCCGGCCTCGTGCCCGGCAGCGATATCTCGGTGACCGGCTATGACGATCTGGAGGAAGCCTCGATCGCCACGCCGGCACTGACCACCGTCTGGAACGGCCAGACGGAGGTTGGACGTCTTGCCGCCCGCGCCCTACTTGATCGGCTTGCCGGCAGTCATGAGCCTGATGGTATCCATCTCATCAAGCCGGAAATGCGTATCCGCCAGTCCACAAGCCCTTATCGGCCGCGTTCCTGACCGCCGAAGCCAAGAGGAAAAGCCATGTCCCGCATTGCCGTTCTCGTTCCCGGGAAGATACATGATCGCGTTCTCGCCCAACTAAAGGATCGTTTCGAGGTAGTAACCGTCGATCGCGACGAGACGCTGAAGCTCGATGCCGAGACGGCGAAACGTATTCGCGGCGTGGCGCTCAGCGGAGTTTTCCCGGCCGCCTGGTTCGAACAATTGCCGAATGTGGAGATCGTCGCCAGTTTCGGGGTGGGTTACGACGGCATCGATGCGAAACTTGCGGGCTCGAAGGGCATCATCGTCACCAATACGCCTGACGTGCTGAACGACGAGGTGGCCGATACGGCCATTGGGCTCCTGCTCAATACCGTTCGCGAGTTGCCGAAGGCGGAAGCCTGGCTGCGGGACGGCAACTGGAAGCCTGGTGCCTCCTATCCATTGACGCGTTTTTCACTGAAAGGCCGCCATGTCGGCCTCTATGGTCTCGGTCGCATCGGCCTTGAGATTGCCAAGCGGCTGGAACCCTTCAAGGTGAAGATCAGCTATCACACACGCTCCCGCCATGCCGATGCGCCCTATGATTATCACCCGACGCTGAAGGGGCTTGCCGAAGCCGTCGACACGCTGATTGCGATCGTGCCGAAAACGCCGCAGACTCACCGCACGATCAACGCGGAGGTTCTTTCCGCGCTCGGGCCTGATGGCATCGTCGTCAATGTCGGCCGCGGCTGGACGATGGATGAGGATGCGTTGATTGCTGCGCTCAATGCAGGCACCATCGGTGGCGCCGGCCTCGATGTTTTCTATGATGAGCCGAACGTGCCGGCCGGTCTGCTTTCCGCACCGAATACTGTGCTGGTGCCGCATGTCGGCTCGGCCTCCATCCCGACGCGCAATGCGATGGCGGATCTGGTGGCGGAAAACCTCATCTCCTGGTTCGAGCAGGGCAAGCCGGTGACATCCGTGGCGGAAACCCCGGTCAAGCAATAGGCCGTTCCTCACTCCTTCCGTGAAGGCGGAGGGCGGGTTTCGCTTGTTCCTATTTTGCCCTTAGTCTTTTTCCCGTTTCCCACTTGGTCGACCGGGAAGGATTAGCTATGATTGGTTCCGGCCGCGTCCATTCCCAGCGGCCGTGATTTCATCGGCGGCATTTCGCCGTCTCAAGCTTACACATAGCGATTTGATCGGGGAGCGTCTGCTCCGCCCGGCGACTTTTCGCGCGGGCAGCCGGCGCCTCTGGAAGGAGGCAGAAATGGATTATCGCAAGCTCGGTCCCAGCGGGGCCATCGTCACCGCATATTGCCTGGGTACCATGACCTTCGGGAAGGAGTCCGATGAGGCGGCTTCCTTCAAGATGCTCGACGACTATTTTGCCTGGGGCGGCAATTTTATCGACACAGCTGACGTTTATAGCGCCGGTGCATCGGAGGAGATCACCGGCCGCTGGCTCAAGGCGCGTCCGACGCAGGCAAAGCAGGCCGTCATCGCTACCAAGGGTCGCTTCCCAATGGGCGACGGACCGAACGATATCGGCCTTTCCCGCCGCCACCTCAATCAGGCGCTGAACGACTCGCTGCGCCGGCTCGGCGTCGAGCATATCGATCTCTACCAGATGCATGCCTGGGATGCGCTGACACCGATCGAGGAGACGCTGCGATTCCTCGATGATGCCGTTCGCGCGGGCAAGATCGGTTACTACGGCTTCTCCAACTATGTCGGCTGGCACATTGCCAAGGCTTCCGAGATCGCCAAGGCACAGGGCTATACGCGCCCAGTGACGTTGCAGCCGCAGTATAACCTGCTGATGCGCGACATCGAGCTCGAGATCGTCGATGCCTGCCAGGATGCAGGCATGGGCCTGCTGCCTTGGTCGCCGCTCGGCGGTGGCTGGCTGACTGGCAAGTACAAGCGCGACGAGACGCCGACAGGTGCGACGCGCCTCGGCGAAAATCCCAATCGCGGCGGCGAAGCCTATGCTGCCCGCAACGCGCAGGAGCGGACCTGGGATATCATCAGCACTGTCGAGGAGATCGCCAAGGCACGCGGCGTCAGCATGGCGCAGGTGGCACTTTCCTGGGTGGCCGCGCGTCCGGCAGTGACCTCGGTCATTCTCGGCGCACGCACATCCGAACAGCTCGCCGACAATCTCGCTGCGGCGGAATTCGTGCTTTCGGCGGAAGAGACGGCAAAGCTCAACGAAGTCAGCGCGCCGACGCCGGGGCAATATCCGTATGGTGCGAATGGCACCAACCAGCGTCACCGCAAGATCGAAGGCGGCCGCTGAGCCATTGAGTTAGAGATGAAGAAGGCCGTCGGAGCGATCCGGCGGCCTTTCTGTTTTCAGGCGATTGCCTGCACCGGAAGCGATGGCAACTTGCCGCCGGCGTAATCTCTGACGGCATCGCCGAAAGCGGTAAAGAGCTTGTTCGAGGGCTTGTCGGTCTCGGCCCAGTATTCCGGGTGCCACTGTACGCCGACTGCGAAGGCCTTGGCGTTGATGACGGAGACGGCTTCGACCGTGCCGTCCTCTGCTGTAGCTTCGACCTGCAGGCGCGGGGCGGTCTTGGCGATTGCCTGGCGATGCAGCGAGTTGACGCGAATTTCACCGGCGCCGATGATACCGGCGATGCAGGAGCCTTCCTTGACGAAGACGCTCTGGCGGATCGCATACATGCCGTCGCGATCTTTCACATCGGGTTTCCGGTGGTCCCAGATGCCGGGCTGTTCCTGGATTTCGCTCGCAAGCGAGCCGCCAAGCGCAACATTCAATTCCTGAATGCCGCGGCAGATGGCAAGAAGCGGGATGGCACGATCGATGGCGCGGCGGATCAGCGGCAGGCTCGTGGCGTCGCGGGCGGGATCAAAGGGGCCATCGGCTTCGGTGGCTTCGAGGCCGTAGAGCGAGGGGTGCACATTGCTTGCGGAGCCGGAAACCAGCACGCCGTCCACGCGATCGAGAATGGCATCTATGTCATAGCCTTCTTCAAAGGCCGGAATGATGAAGGCCATTACGCCGGCTGCATTCAGCGCCGCGCGCACATATTGATGCTGCACGGCATGCCAGGTTGCGCCATCAAGGCTGCTGATATCGGCGGGAATCGCAACGATCGGTTTCGTCATTTTTGCCCCGAAGAAAACAATATCGGACGTTTGTGCGGCCAGATCGACCGTGAAGTCAACGCTTGGATGCACGCGGTGGCCAAATTGCGACGGTTCAAAAGTCCGGTGTTTACTGGAAGTTGGCTAAATAATTGATTTTAAAGTTTTCCAGCTCTTTCAAGTTTCAAACGCGACAATATCGGAGTGTCGGTAAATACATCCAATATTGTTGGGGATCGTGTTGCCGAGTGTCATCCCTTGAATTACATTCCAGCCGATTTCTGCAACCTGTGTTCGTAATTTTCGTGCGGCTTGACCGTATCGTTAAGAGGACGGACCAAGAGGATTGACGGCATGTCGGAACCGAAGACGACGGCACTCGAGACGAAACCTGACTTCATGCCCTCGATTGCGGCCGGCGGCCCGCCCGCCGTCGTGACCATCGTGCTTCCGCCGGAAAAGGCTGGCGATATCAGCGATCTGGCAGAGCGGTATCGGTTGGCGACGGCAGAGCCGCATACGCTTGTTACCTTCGGCCAGGAAGCCATCAGCAGTTTCGGTGCCAAGCTGGATACTATTCTCTCGCAGATTACCAACGCCCAGTCGCCGGTGCTTTTCGAGCTTTTCCGCACGATTCGCGAGGGTGTGAAGGATGCGGATCTGAAAGAGCTGGAGGCAAGCATCCGAGAGAAGCTGAAGGGAAGCTTTCTCGAACGTCTGCTGATGGCGGTCGGTCTTGGCGACCCTGCCAAACGGTTGAAGTCCGTGACGGATGAAGTGCGCGGCATGCTACAGAGCAAGGCGAAGTCGCTCAGCGATCTCATCAAGCCGATGGAAGCCCAGATTGATGAGGAAAGCGGCAAGCTCATTCTCGAAGTCTCGCGTATGAGCACCCTGGCGGAGGGATATCGCGATACGATCGTTTCGCTCGGGGTTTTCGTCGAGGCCGGCCGTCGCCTCATCGCTGACGCAAGCAGGGATCTCGAACGACTGAAGCAAGAGGCGGTCTCGGGCGATCCGCTCAAGGTTCAGGAAGCTCGCGACTTCTCGCAGAAGCTGGATATCTTCCAGAACCGCGTGCTCGTTCTTGAAACGGCCTACGCCAAGGCGCCGACGGATCTCGACTCGATCGGCATTGCGCGGGGTGCGGCCCTTGCGACGCTCGCTGATACCGTCACCTCTGCCAATGCCGAATTCAACGACATCAAGTCGATCCTGATCAGGCTGCATGCGCTCTTCCAGATGCAGTCGATCCAGCAGATCAATGCTATGCGGCGTGAGCTGCGGGCCTCGCTGCAGCAGTATGGCTCGCAGGTGCTCGAAGATGTTTCGGTCAATGCGGTAAAGGCAGCCGGCGAAACCCGCCTTGCGGATGCCGATCTTGTGCTCGGTACCGCCCAGCGGCTGCGGGCGATCGCCGACAAGGTCGTTGCCGAAGGCGAGCGCAACAAGGAGCGCTATGCCGCCGCCCGCACCAAGCTTGAACAAGCACGCCAGATCGTGATTGCCCGCCCGATCTGAGACCTCAGGAGAAGACAGCGCATGGCAACCTTTAATCTCAACAAGGGTCAGTCGTTCCAGATCCAGAAAGAGATCCAGCTCGTTCATTCCGGCCTCGTCTGGGATCCGCCGGAAGGCTCCGGTCCGGCCTTCGACCTCGATGTCCATTGTTTTGCGCTGGTTCATCCTGGTGGCGATTCAAACCGGGCGCGGCTCTACAATGACGGTTCGCATGCGCTATGCTACGCATTCGTGCGCAGCTCCAGCAATCCCGAGGGATCACTGTCCAAGAATGCCGACGGATCCTTCCAGACGGATGACGGCTCGATGTGGCATGAGCGCGACGACCGCACCGGACGTGGCGCTCTCACAAAGCCGGAGCCCGATGACGATGGTGGTGACGATCATCATGGCGGCGGTCATCACGACGAGGGCTTTCGCGAGGAGTTCAAGATCGTGCTGGCGAAGCTGCCGCGCGAGATTTCCGAGCTCGCCGTCTGGGCAACGATCCACGATGCCGCTCGCAAGAAGCAGGATTTCGGCAAGGTCAAGAACGCCTATATCGAAGTCTGCGATGCTATGGACGACGAGCTCTGCCGCTATCAGCTGACGGCCGAATTTGCCGGCAAAACGACGATCCAGGTTGCGTCCTTCCTGAAGCAGGCGGACGGATCCTGGAAATTCTATGCCGTCGGCGCGGGATCGAATGCCGGGCTCGGCGATGTCATCCAGGCCTATCTCGGCTGAGCGGAGGCTCTGCTTGACCAGCGGCAAGGCAGATGAACCGCCGGAGAAAAAGCCGGGCGGATCACCCAGGGTGCTTTTCCCGGAAAGTGCCGCGCCAGAGCCTGTTGTCGCTTCGAAGGATGGGAACCAGCCGAAGATACTCTTCGGTGCGCCCCGTGCTCCCGCGCCCAAGGGCGATCGCCCACGGGTTCTAGCCGCTGGGGAGGTGAGGCAACGCATCTCCTGCAGCGTCGCCGATCTTCAGGGCATGGATGTGAACGCGACCGAGGCGGTGGCAAAAGCAGCGTTGCGGATTGTCGATAGCACCAATCTCGATGATCATTATTTCGATGATGTGGTCCGTTTCGGTGCTCCTCTGCAGATCGAGCACGGCAGACTGGCGGAAAGCGAACTCAAGATCGTCAGCAGTGAAGTTGTGGCAGAGGGGAGACGGATTGCCGCCGAATTGCTGCAGTGCCTGACGGACCTCGATCCGGAAAGGGTGTTTGCTGTCCGCGGCGGTTTTCTCAATACCGTCAAGGCTCTCGCCGCGCCCCGTGATCCAGCCGGCCTTTTTTCTCGCCTCTATCCGGAGGTGCGGGCTTTGGCGACTGAACTTAATGCGCTTGCGCCCGAGATTGTTGCCGTTGCCAAGCAGGTACGTGCTGTCGGCAAGGCCTATAAGTCACTCTCGAATAACCTTGCCGGGCATATTCTTGCCGGTCGATTCCTCGTCCACCATATCGGCAGCCTTCAACTGCCCGACCGCGAGCGGCAGGCTCATTATGCCTCGCAGGCTGAAGCACTGGAAACACGGACATCAAGCCTTTCGGCAACGAAGGCGACCGTCGAGATGAGCATCTGGACCGTTGCGGCCGTCTCGCAGGAAATCGAAGCGCTCGCCCGCTTGGCCGAGGGCCTATTGCAGGAAGACCTGCCTGCCTGGCATGCGGCATATTCCGCAGCCCTAACGGCAGCGCGAACCGCTCAATCGGCGGAGCAGGCAAGGACAACGGTGTCGCTTCGCGACCTTCACACCCGCATTCTTGGAAAACTCAAACTGGAGAGGAATAGGCCGTGACGACATTCAAGCTACAGAAACCGGAGGAAGAGGTTCGCCGCGTCGGCTTCGTTTTGCAGAAACAGGGCATTCACGAGCGCATTCCGGCGCAGGTCGGCATCAATATCGATGTCTCGGGCTCCATGGGCGACCTTTTCAAATCCGGCGCGGTGCAGGCGGCGCTGGAGCGCATCCTTCCCGTCGCTCTCTATTTCGACGATGATGGCCGTATCGATACCTGGGCTTTTTCCAACAAGCAGAATATGGCGTCGCTGACGCCTGCCACGGCCAAGAATTACGAGGGCTACATTCAGCGCGAGATTGTCGGCAACCAGGATGTCCAGCCGATCCTGTGGGGCGGCACTGATTACGGTCCGGTCATCCGCTCGAACCTCATGGCTTACGGGCTGATGGAGGAAGAGGGGGCAGGTGGCCTGCTCGGCATGATCTTCGGCATGCGGCGCGACGCCTTCGGTGAGGAGACGCGGTCGGGCATTCCGGCAATCAATTATTTCCTGACAGACGGGGAGAATTCCGACCGGGACGCGGCCTGGGACTTGCTGCAGAAGGCTGAACAGGCTGATTCGCAGATTTACTATGTCATGGTCGGTATCGGCGACGAGAAGTTTGAATTCCTGCGTAGCGCCGCGGAGCATTTCCCGAATGTCGGTTTCGTCAGCGTCAGGGATCTCGGAAAGTTCGTCGRCAGCGACGATGCCTACGAAAAACTGCTTCCGGCCGAACTCTGCACTTGGCTCAAACATGAGCATGACGACGAGGACGACGATCATCATTGATCCCGAAGGCAAGCCCGGTCGCTTCATCGCGGAAGCGGCCGGCACCATGCAGCTAAGCTGCTGATTCCGATGGATGTGTGGCCTGCGCCACAGAAGCGTCGTGATCCCAAAGACTAATAGACTAAAGCTTGAAACGCTTCTTCCGCCATGCTTAGCTTTGCCATTACTGCGGGTAGGGGTGAGGATTGACCACGCAGTGCCATCTATACGGGAGGTTTTTGATGGATCGTCGTTCATTTATGAAGAAGGCGGGAACAGCCGGCGCCGGTGCCGTTGCCGCGACTGCTTTGGCAGCACCTGCAATTGCGCAGGAAAACCCGAAGATTGCCTGGCGTATGACCTCGTCGTTTCCGAAGAGCCTGGACACGATCTATGGCGGCGCCGAAGATATTGCCAAGCATGTTTCGGCTGCCACTGATGGTAATTTCACGATCCAGCCTTTCGCAGCCGGCGAAATCGTCCCCGGCCTGCAGGCCGTCGATGCGGTGGCGGTCGGTACTGTCGAGGCAGCCCACACCACCTCCTATTATTTCGTCGGCAAGGACCCGACCTATGCCATCGGAACTGCCATTCCGTTCGGACTGAACAGCCGCCTGACCAATGCCTGGTTTTACCAGGGCAACGGCAATACACTGATGAACGAATTCTATGCCACGCAGGGCATGTATGCCCTGCCGGCCGGCAATACCGGTGCGCAGATGGGCGGCTGGTTCCGCAAGGAAATCAATACGCTCGACGATCTCAAGGGCGTCAAGATGCGCATTGCCGGTCTCGCCGGTCGCGTCATGGAGAAGGTCGGTGTCATCCCGCAGCAGATTGCCGGCGGCGACATCTATCCGGCGCTGGAAAAGGGAACGATCGATGCGGCAGAATTCGTCGGCCCCTATGACGACCTGAAGCTCGGCTTCCACAAGGTGGCGAAGTACTACTATTACCCGGGCTGGTGGGAAGGTGGCCCGACGGTRCATGCCTTCTTCAACCTCGATAAGTGGAGCAGCCTGCCGAAGCACTATCAGGCAGCGCTCAACGACGCCTGTGCCTTCGCCAACACCAACATGCTGGCAAAATACGACACGAAGAACCCGAGCGCGCTGAAGCAGCTTGTTGCGGAAGGCGCAACGCTGCGGCCGTTCAGCCAGGAGATCATGGAAGCCTGCTTCCAGGCCGCGATGGGCATCTACGGCGAAATCTCAGGCACGAACCAATATTTCAAGAAGATCTACGATGACCAGACTGCTTTCAAGCGGGATGCCTATCTCTGGATGCAGCTCTCGGAATACACGTTCGATACGTTCATGATGATCCAGCAGCGCGCGGGTAAGATCTGAGGAGCCCCCGCCGCTAACATTGGTGGTTTACACGAACACGATACCAGAACCCCGGATTTCGATCCGGGGTTTTGCTTTTTTGCTGGCTATTTGGCAGGCGCCGGCGGCGCTCCCGGCAGGCCATTCAGCGGCGGCAGGGTCAGGCCCGGGATCTGCGGCGAGCCATTGTTGCCGCCGAGCGGGGGCAGGCCGAGCTGACCGCCGAAGCCCGGGACTTCAATCTTGATCGAGTTCGGGTCGACCTTCGGGCCATGGTCCAGCCAGTAGGTCACCGATTGTGGCCAGAAGATCACGATCGCCACCAGGATCAGCTGCATGCCGACCCAGGGAAGCGCACCCATGTAAATATCCGAGGTCTTGACCTCGCGGCCGGCGATCGAGCGCAGGTAGAAGAGCGCGAAGCCGAAGGGCGGGTGCATGAAGCTCGTCTGCATGTTGACGCAGATCAGCACGCCGAACCAGATCAGGTCGATGCCGAGATTGGAGGCGACGGGGGCGAGCATCGGGATGACGATGAAGGCGATCTCGAAGAAATCGAGGAAGAAGGCGAGCACGAAGATGAAGATGTTGACAAAGATCAGGAAACCGACCGGGCCGCCGGGAATGCCCGATAGCATGTGCTCGATCCAGCGCGAGCCGTCCATGCCCTGGAAGACCAGGCTGAAACAGGTGGAGCCGATAAGGATCATCACAACCATGGAGGTGATGTGCGTGGTCGATGTCATCGCCTCGCGGATCAACGGCCAGGTGAGGCGCCGGTTCATGGCCGCGAGCAGCATGGCGCCGACGACGCCGAGCGCGCCGGCTTCCGTCGGCGTCGCAAGACCCATGAAGATCGTGCCGAGCACGAGGAAGATCAGCACGATCGAGGGCACCATGCCCATCAGCACCTTGATGAGCAGCGCCCAATTGAAGTCGCCGCGCACTTCCTTTGGCAGTGGCGGCATCGATTTTGGCCGGACGATCGACAGCACCAGGATGAAGAGCAGGAAGATCGCCACCTGCAGGATCGACGGGCCGATCGCGCCGCGATACATGTCGCCGACCGATTTGCCGAGCTGGTCGGCGAGAACGACGAGTACCAGCGAGGGCGGGATCACCTGGGTGATCGTGCCGGAGGCGGCGATAACGCCGGTGGCAAGGCGCGGATTGTAGCCGTAGCGCAGCATGATCGGCAGCGAAATCACACCCATGGTGATGACCGAGGCAGCCACTGTGCCGGTGATCGCGCCAAGCACGGCGCCGACGAGGATGACAGCATAGGCCAGCCCGCCGGGAACGCCACCGAAGAGCTTGCCGGTGCCTTCGAGCAGGTCTTCGGCCAGCCCACAACGCTCCAGCACCGCGCCCATGAAGGTGAAAAAAGGAATGGCAAGCAAGAGGTCGTTGGAGACGATGCCGAAGAAGCGCAGTGGCAGCGCCTGCAGGAGGGCTTCGTCGAAATGGCCGGTGACGATGCCGATGATGCCGAAGAACAGGCCGACGGCGGCCAGCGAAAAGGCGACCGGAAAGCCGTAGAGCATGAAGATGACCATGCCCAGGAACATGGCCGGCGGAATGATGCCGAAATCAAACAAATCCGTTCCTCCAGGCGCGCGTTACTGCAGCGGCTTTTCGTATTTCGTGTCGATGTTGATATGGCCGGTAACGGCTGCGATCCGCTTAATCAGCTCGGAAACGCCCTGAAGGGAGAGCAGCGCGAAACCGGCGACAAGGACCAGCTTGACGGGCCAGCGGATCAGCCCGCCGGCGTTGCCCGATATTTCCCCCTGCCGGTAGGAAAGCGCGAAGAAGGGCCAGGAGACCCAGGTGAGGAAGATGCAGACGGGAATGAGGAAGAGGATGAGGCCAACGATGTCGATCCAGATCTTCGCCCTGTCGGAAACCGAACCATAGATCAGATCGACGCGGACATGCTCGTTGTTGCGCAGCGCATGCGAGGCGCCGAGCACCACGACGAAGGCGAAGAGATACCACTGGATCTCGAGCCAGCCGTTCGAGCTGTAGTTGAAGGCGTAGCGGACGACGGCGTTTCCGGCGCTGATCAGGCAGCAGAACAACACCATGTATTCGGATAGTTTGCCAATGAACTCGCTGATCGAGTCGATCAGCCGACTGACGGCCAGTAATACCGACATTCGCCTCCCCTTATTATGTTGCCGTTTTCGGCAGTTCTCCCTCTGCAATCGGTGTAAACTAGGGTTTTTGAAATTGGAAGGATAAATGACCCGCCTTGGAGTATAGTCGTATGCGGCTAGACCCTGTGATGCCGTTGGAAAATTCTGGCAACTCAGGCGCGGATATTTATTTCAAGAACCTCGCGAGAAAGCTGTATTATCGCGCCTAGGATGAGTAACTCATCCTAGGGTTTTAGAAAAATTGACCAAATGTTTGAACCGTTTGAAATCAATTTTTAAAGGGTTCGGTTTACATTTCCCGCGCACAGGGAAAGTATGGATGAAGCCACATAACCCGAACAGGGTCCCTAAGGATGTGTATCTGTCGTTTGTGAGTTCCCTCTCCGGGAACCGCATGACGCTTCTGGCTGGCGTCATTGTACACTCCGCCACTTTCCTGGCTGTCGCCGCCAAGACCGACTCCCCCGTCTATATATTGCTGGCTGTCGCCGTCATCATGGTGTTCTGCGCCCGCATGGCGATTTTCCGCCTGTTCGACAAGGTAGACAAGGAGAAGCTCTCCTTTGCCGAGATCGAGCGCTGGGAGAAGATTCTCGTGGTCGGCGCAGCCGGCATCACCACGTTGCTCGGTATCGGCAGCGGTTATGCCATCTTCTTCACGCGTGATTCCTTTGCCGAGCTCGCCTGTATTGCGGTGACCATGGCGACGATGGTTTCGGTCGTCGGCCGCAACTACGGCTCGCGCATGGCGGTCGATCTGCAGACCTTCTCATGCTGCCTGCCGATGATCATCTGCAGCATCATGACGCTGGATTTCTACCGCGGCATCCTGTCGGTCTTCCTCATTCCTTTCTGGCTGACGACGCGGGCCATGGCGACTGGCGTGCGCGAGTTCCTCTATGAGAATGTGATCGCGCGCCGCGAGATCGCTTCGATTGCCGATCGCTTCGATACGGCGCTGAACAACATGCCGCACGGCCTTGTCATGGTCGACGAGGAGAACCGGATCCAGGTCATCAATCGCAAGGCCTGCGAACTGTTGAAAATCGGCGCGCCGGACCGGCTGAAAGATCGCGATCTCGGCGCCGTGTTGCGTTATGGCGCACGCTACAGCTTCATGGACGCTTCGCAGCCGGAGCTGATCCTGCGGCAACTGACACAGGTGGCCGAAGGCAGCCTGTCGCGCACGCTCATCCATTTCCCCGAGGGGCTGTCGCTGGAATTCTCAGCAAGCCGGCGCGCAGATGGCGGTGCGGTATTGATCTTCGAAGACGTCTCGAGCCGTGTGAAGGCCGAGCAGAAGATCCTGCACATGGTGCGCTTCGACGCGCTGACCGGCCTGCCGAACCGCGAATATTTCGGCCACCTCGTGCAGGATTATCTCGCCAGACATTCGAAGAAACGCGGTCCGCTCGGCTTTATGATCCTCGATATCGACGAGTTCAAGCATGTCAACGACATGCGGGGCCATGTGACCGGTGACCACCTGCTCTGCGCCATCGCCGTGCGGGTCAAGGAGATGGCCGGCAACGCCATCGTCGGCCGCCTGATGGGCGACCAATTCATCCTCTTCTTCCCGCATGCGCGTGACCGGCAGGTGCTGGATGCCGACATCCGCAAGCTACATGCCGCGATCCAGGGTCAGTACGAAGTCGATGAGGTGACCTTCCTCGTCTCGCTCAGTGCCGGGTACGCAGTCCTCGAGAGCGACGCCTTCGCCATGGACGAGTGGAGCGTCAAGGCTGACCTTGCGCTGTTCGAAAGCAAGTCGCGCTTGAAGGGCGGCATCACCGGTTTCGAGCACGAAATGGACGGTCGCTATATCGAGCAGCAGAAGCTCAAAGCGGATCTGCGCGAGGCTGTGGCTGCAAATGCGCTGCACCTCGCCTTCCAGCCGATGTTCAAGGCTGATGGTACGCGCATCGAATGCGCAGAAGCACTGGCTCGCTGGGTGCATCCGGAAAAGGGCTCCATTCCGCCCGACGTCTTCATCCGCCTCGCAGAAGAGATGGGCATTATCTCGCAGATCACGCGTTTCGTGCTCTTCAAGGCCTGTGAAGAATGCATGAGCTGGCCGGATCATATCGCCGTTTCGGTCAACCTGTCGGCGCGCGACCTGCGTGACGCGGACATCCTGTCGGTCGTTTCGGACGCGCTGGCGCATTCCGGTCTTGAGGCATCGCGCCTGCATCTGGAAATCACCGAAAGCAGCCTGATCGACGAGCCGGCGGTCGTGCGCGCCATCCTCGCCGAATTGCGCAGCCGCGACATCACCATCGCTATTGACGATTTCGGCACCGGCTTTTCCAGCCTCAGCTATCTCGACACGCTGCCGCTCGACATCGTCAAGATCGACCGCTCCTTCGTGCGTAACATCGTTGAAGATACGCGCCGTCTGAAATTGTTGCGCGGCACGGTGCATCTTGCCCGTGAACTCGGCCTCAAGATCGTCGTCGAGGGTGTCGAAACCCCGGAGCAACTAGCGCTTCTCAACAAGCACCGCAGCACGGATCTCGTACAGGGTTACGTTTTTTCCCCGCCGGTCCCCTCGAAGGAAATCGGCATCCTCTCCCACGCTCTCAACCGCCGCACGGCACCGCGGCGCCGCAGCAAGGTCGCCTGATCAGGGCGCTACCTGACGGTGTGACCACGGGCATATTCGCGGCCGTTAACCTTAATGATTCAAATACGTCCAAAATTCTTATCAAATCTTGCGCTTTAACGAATGGGGTATGATTAATGACCCGTTAACAACGGGGTGCATCTATGGCGTCTGTCCCTTTGAGTACGAGTGACTTTTCGAAAAAGGTTCTCGAAGTTCTTGATAATGTCGAATATCGCCGCGTCGAAAGCACTGAGGACATGGAGGATGTCGAGCGGCTGCGTTACAAGGCCTACAAGGCGCACGACACGCTGGCGCTGGCCCCGAAGGGACTGCTCGACGACACGGATTTCGACAGCCATGCCCATGTTTTCGGGCTCTATTATTACGGCGAGCTCGTCAGCACGATCCGTATCCACCATGTGACGCCGGAACATCGCGTCAGCCAGTCGGCCGGAGCCTTCCCGGAAGCAATCGATGCGCTCCTGGATGCCGGCCTCAGCTTGATCGATCCGGCGCGTTTTGCCGCTGATCCCGATCTGACCGCCGATCTGACCTGGATTCCCTACCTGACGCTGCGGCCAAGCATCGTCGCGGCCGCGTATTTCCGCGCACATCGGGTTCTGCAGTTCGTCCGCCCGCCGCATGCGGCATTCTACAAGCGTGTCTTCTATGCAGACACCGTCGTGCCGGGCCAGAAGGCCAAAAATTACGGGATCGACATGACGCTGATGGCGACCAACGTCATCGAGGTCGGCCGAAAGCTTCTCACGCGTTATCCCTTCTTCATTTCCAGCGCCAGCGAGCAGCGGATGATGTTCGCACGCGGCCCGGAAAACACGCTGCCTTCGCTCACCATCGTTCCCACCGCCCGTTTCGTGCCGGAAGGCCAGCTCGGAACGGATCTGCCGCTTTGATTCATCTATAGGGAATGCCCTCTCCACATCAGGAGAAGGGCGTCCCTGCGGCATTCTCATGCATTGCGCTTTCGCCCGTCATTGTGTAATCCCTGCGGGTGGGGATTTGCCTCGCCGAGGCGAGGGAATCAGGCAGCGCTAAGGCATTTCAGGGAGACGATATTCATGGCCGAACATCATACCGGACCGGTCGAGACCGGCGCGCCGATGGACTACAAGGAACATGAAAAGACCTACAACATGTTCATTGCCGGCACGAAATACGGCTCGATGCTTCTGATCGCCCTGATGCTTGCCATGGCTGCCGGTTTCTTCGGCGGCGCCGGTTTCCTCGGCGGCATCCTCGTCTTCCTCATCATCCTCGTTGCCGGCATCTTCCTGCTCCGCTAAGCGCGGCTTGCGGGAAGGCACGGTCTTCCGAACTTTGTGATGTAGATGCTTGGCCCGTGCAGGCAAGCAGCCTGCCACGGCCCAGCTGACCCGGAGGAGGGGGCAGTTGGCCAATATCGTTTTCGTAGCAAAGGAAATTACGGGCGATGAGACGCGCATTGCCGCGTCTGTCGAAACCGTGAAAAAGATAAAGTCGCTCGGCTTCGATGTCATCGTCGAAGCGGGCGCCGGAGCACTTTCTCGCATTCCGGATAGTGAGTTCGAGGCCGTGGGCGCCGCAATCGGCACGTTCGCGGATGCAGCGTCCGCCGATGTGATCCTCAAGGTCCGCAGGCCGAGCGAAAGCGAAATTTCCGGCTATAAGACCGGTGCCGTCGTCATTGCCATCATGGATCCCTATGGCAATGATGAGGCGGTCGCCGCAATGGCCCGCGCCGGTCTTTCCACCTTCGCGATGGAGCTGATGCCGCGCATCACCCGTGCGCAGTCGATGGATGTGCTTTCGTCGCAGGCCAATCTTGCAGGCTATCAGGCGGTCATCGAGGCAACCGTCGTCTATGACCGCGCCATGCCGATGATGATGACGGCAGCGGGTACTATTCCTGCCGCCAAGGTTTTCGTCATGGGCGCGGGCGTTGCCGGCCTCCAGGCTATTGCGACGGCGCGCCGTCTCGGTGCCGCCGTTTCGGCAACCGATGTTCGCCCCGCAGCGAAGGAACAGGTTGCTTCGCTCGGCGCGAAGTTCATCGCCGTCGAGGATGACGAGTTCAAGGCGGCGGAAACGGCCGGCGGCTATGCCAAGGAAATGTCGGCCGACTATCAGGCGAAGCAGGCTGCACTCGTTGCCGAGCACATCGCCAAGCAGGATATCGTCATTACCACGGCTCTCATTCCCGGCCGTCCGGCGCCGCGGCTCGTCTCGCGCACCATGCTGGCCTCGATGAAGCCTGGGGCGGTTGCTGTCGATCTCGCAGTCGAGCGTGGCGGCAATATTGAAGGTGTGGTTACAGGGCAGGTCGCCAATGTCGAAGGTGTGAAGGTGATCGGCTTTCCGAACATGGCGGGCCGTGTGGCGGCCAGTGCCTCAGCGCTTTACGCCAAGAACCTCGTCACCTTCCTGGAGACGATGGTGAGCAAGGAAACGAAATCGGTCGTGCTCAACCTCGAGGACGAGCTCATCAGGGCGACGATGCTGACCTATGCGGGGGATGTCGTGCATCCGGCATTCGGCGGCGCCAAGAAGGGGGATAACTGATGGCCAGTGAAGCAATGGACAAGGCGCTGGAGCAGCTCGACCAGGCCGTCACCGCGGTCATCACCGCTGCGGCCCAGGCGCCTGAAGCGGCAAGTGCTGCCACCGGTGGGGCGATCGATCCCTTCGTTTTCCAGTTCGCGATCTTCGTGCTGTCGATCTTCGTCGGCTACTACGTCGTCTGGTCGGTAACGCCGGCGCTGCATACGCCGCTGATGGCCGTTACCAACGCGATCTCCTCGGTCATCGTCGTCGGTGCGCTGCTTGCCGTCGGCATTTCGACCAGCGGCCTTGCGACCGGCTTCGGTTTCGTTGCGCTCGTGCTCGTCTCGGTGAATATCTTCGGCGGCTTCCTCGTCACGCAGCGCATGCTGGCGATGTACCGCAAGAAGGACAAGTGAGGGGCCGATGACCAATATTGCAGCCTTCCTCTATCTCGTCTCCGGCGTTCTCTTCATCCTTGCGCTGCGGGGGCTCTCGCATCCGGCGACCAGCCGCAAGGGCAATCTCTACGGCATGATCGGCATGGGGATTGCCATTCTCACGACGCTGGTGCTGGCGACGCCTGACTTCGGCGGCTTCGTGCTCATCATTCTCGGTCTTGCCATCGGCGGCAGCGCTGGCGCCTATATTGCCCGCACCATCGCCATGACCTCGATGCCGCAGCTCGTTGCCGGCTTCCATTCACTGGTTGGTCTTGCCGCGGTTCTGGTCGCGGCGTCGGCGCTCTATACGCCTGATGCTTTCGGTATCGGCGAGATCGGCCAGATCCATACGGAAGCACGCATCGAAATGGCGATCGGTGTGGCGATCGGCGCGCTGACCTTCACCGGCTCGATCATCGCCTTCCTGAAGCTCGATGGGCGCATGTCCGGCAAGCCGATCCTGTTACCCTTCCGCCATCTGATCAACATCGCCCTCGCTGTCCTGATCGTGCTCTTCATCATCGGCCTGGCGGTGACTGAGAGCCACCTGGATTTCTGGGCGGTCGTTGCGCTCTCGTTGCTACTCGGTATCCTGCTGATCGTGCCGATCGGCGGTGCAGACATGCCTGTCGTCGTGTCGATGCTGAATTCCTATTCGGGCTGGGCTGCCGCCGGCATCGGCTTCACGCTCGGCAATCTGGCGCTCATCATTACCGGTGCGCTGGTCGGCTCATCGGGTGCGATCCTGTCCTACATCATGTGCAAGGGCATGAACCGCTCCTTCCTCTCCGTCATCCTCGGCGGTTTCGGCGGCGAGACGGCAGGCGGCGCGGCGGATACGTCGGAGAAGATCGTCAAGCTTGGTTCGGCCGAGGATGCGGCCTACCTGATGGCGAATGCCTCCAAGGTCATCATCGTGCCAGGCTACGGCATGGCGGTGGCACAGGCACAACATGCGTTGCGCGAGCTTGCCGACAATCTCAAGAAGAACGGCGTTGAAGTGAAGTACGCGATTCATCCGGTTGCCGGCCGCATGCCGGGTCATATGAACGTGCTGCTTGCCGAGGCCAATGTGTCCTATGATGAAGTCTTCGAGCTTGAGGACATCAACTCGGAATTCGCCCAGGCCGATGTCGCCTATGTTATCGGCGCCAATGACGTCACCAATCCGGCGGCGCGCGACGACAAGTCCTCGCCGATCTACGGCATGCCGATCCTTGACGTCGACAAGGCCAAAACCTGCCTCTTCGTCAAGCGTTCGCTCGGCTCGGGTTACGCTGGTATCGATAACACGCTGTTCTACAAGGACGGCACGATGATGCTGCTCGGGGACGCCAAGAAGGTGACCGAAGAGATCAACAAGGCAATCGCCCACTAACCGAAAAGTCCGCTTCGGCAGGCTTTTCTTTTATCATCGGCGAACCGTCAGATTTCGCCCGGCACCAGCGTCATCTTCTCGACACCGACGGCGAGATTGAGACCTTCCTGAGCCTGCAGGTTCAGCGGCTGCAGCATGAAGGCCTTGTCGGTCCCGCCGGCAATGACTTTGGCACCTCCACCGGCGCCGAGGCTGGCATCTGCGCCGATGCCGTAATATTCGCCGGCGAGTGCGAAATCAGGCATGTTGGTGCCGGTCTTGGCGAGCACCTGCCAGATCATCACGCTCTTGCCTGTCTGGCCGATATCGATGCCGAATTTCTCGATCTTGCCAGCATAGACCGCCTTAGGGCCACCGGAAGCCGGCGTATAGGTGCAAATCAGGTTTTTCTCAGAAGTGACGATCAGTCCCTGGCCGCCATCCGATCCGCAGACGAGCCGGCCAAGCGACATATAGTCGGCTGCTGCGGCCGAGCTGGCCCAGGTTGCAGCCGAAACGATTGCGGCAGCAATCATGGTTTGCTTGAACATGGTCCTTCTCCTTTTGAATGACCAGTTCGAAACGGGCGATTGCAGTGATTGTTCCGGTTGCGCTACTCGCGCTCCATCGTCCCACGCTGGGCTGTGAGGGTCCAGACGAGACCTTCCGGGCGGAAGTCGACATCGACCTTGCCCCGGAAAGCGGAGGCGGCATGCGCCTTGATGACGGTGGTCCCGAAACCGGTGCGCGACGGCGGGCTGACGGGCGGGCCACCGCTTTCAGTCCAGGTGAAACGCAACATGTTGTCCTCTGCTGGCTGCCATTCGAAGCGCACACGGCCCTGTGGCACGGAGAGCGCTCCGTACTTCACCGAATTGGTGGCGAGTTCATGCAGCGCCAGGCCGAGATTCTGCACGGCATCGGGCTTGAGGATGAAATCCATGCCCTCGATTTTCACCTGCTCGCGAGCCTGTGGAAAGGCCTGGAGATGAATATCGATGACGCGATGCAGCGAGACGCCGGACCATTGCTCGCCCGTCAGAAGCTCGATCGAGCGCACGAGCCCTTCAAGGCGGTGAGCGACGGCCAGCCGGAATGTCTCGACGCTGTCGGCCTGCTTGGAGAGCTGGCGCATCATTGCGAGAACAAGCGTCAGCAGGTTCTTGGTGCGATGAACCAGCTCATGCATGACGAAGCGCAACCGGTCTTCGCTCTGGCTACGGTCGAAAGAGGCATTGGAAAGCGCAATCGCCACCTGGTTGGCCTCGATGACACTGGTTTCGACCGGAGAGACGATATGGCCTTCGCCGAGCCGGTTCGCCATGTCGGCTATTTCGCGGATCGTCGAGCGGACCTGCCGGGCAACGGCATAGGTGGCAAGTACGGCAACGAGCAGCAGCACGAGGCCGCCGATCAGCAGGAAGCGCCAGGTGCTGAGGATCGGTGCCTGGGCGGTGGCGATCGGCCCCCATACCACAGTCTTCCAGGACCAGCCGGGAATCTGCGCATAGCCCAACAGGGCATGCGGGAGGATATCGCTGTCTTCGAAAACGCCGCTGGATGCGACGAGCGAAGGCAGGATGCGCGGGTCGAAGGGTTCGCCAGGCTGCAGATTGGCAGGGCCGCGGCTCGCCACGACATGACCACCCTGATCGATGACCGCCGCCGACCAGCCGGAGGCAAGGCCCTCGGTCGTGACGAGTTTTGCAAGATCGGTGGCATTCTGGGTGATGATCAATGCGGCGACAGGATCCTCGTCACGCGGCAGGGTGACGTTATAGACCCACATGCCGCTCGTCGCGCCCATGAAGACGTCGGAGGCTTCGATCCGGCCGGACTTCATTGCGGCTTCCAAAGCCGCGATGTTCGTCGTCTTGCCGAGCGGCGTGCCGAAGGCGCGACGGGTATTCAGAAATTGCTGCCCGGCCCTGTCGACGGCGATCACATAGAGCGTATCGCCGCGCAGCGCTGTTTCCGTGCGATTGTAGAAAGACTCATAGTCGCCGCTCTCCAGCTCCGGCGAGGAGGACAGTAGCCGAAGCGTCGTTGCCATATCCTGAAGCTGGCGGTCGATGGTGCGTGAGAGGGCGAGCGCATCCTGCGCGGTTTCGCGCTTGAGCGTGGACCGCTGATTGTCTTCCAGCTGCATGAGAAGAAGGGCAACGAAGGCAAAGATCGGCAGTGCAATCGCCACGGCCATGGCGATAAGATATGTTCCGATGGAAGCTTTCGGAAAAAGACGTACGGCGAACCTCATCGATACCGCCCCCGAACTGCCGGGGCTGGATGCTGGGGAAGCTCGGTTTCGCAGAGTCTAACGAAAGCAAGAATCCGCATCGCTCGCAAACGCCCCTTACATTTCGTACCGCCCAATAGCCCGCTATCAAAGCAGGATCATGTTAGGGGGCGGGGCATTTGGTTGCAACCTACTAAAATAGTCAGGTGCAAAATCGTCGATTTTTTAAGGACTATTCTGCGTCCGTGAACCGCTGCAACCGGAAGGGCATGAGGCTTTCGTCATTCTTGCCTGACAGAAGCTCATCGGCAGCAAGCAGGCCCGCAAGCGGAGCAAGCGTGACACCGGAGTGCATAACCGTGACATAGAGACCCGGCAGGCCAGCATTGCCGATGATGGGAAAACCATCAGCCGGTGTCGGGCGATAGCCGACCGTGAAGAAATCGAGCTTCAGATCGGCATTGTCTATGATCATCGCTTTTACGCGTGCGAAGAGTTCCGCTGCACTTGCCTGATGATCTTCACCGGGATCGCCGCCACCGAAATCCGAGCCGGCGATGATACGGCCTTCCGCCGTCTGGCGCATATGCAGCTGCGGTGTCATGACTAGGCCGTTCAACCGCTTCGAGACAGGACGGGAGTGCACGATCAGGCCGGCTGGTGCAGACAGCGGCAATGTGATCCCCGCTGAGGCAGCGATCGGAACTGCGCCTGCACCTGCGGCCAGCACGACATGATCGGCTTCGAGCATGCCTTCCGACGTGACAAGCCCGACGATTCGTCCGGCACTCTGCAACAGACCGTTGACCGTGGCATGAACGAATGTCGCGCCACGTGCTTCGGCATCAGCAAGCATCAAACGTGCGGCGGCAACAGGCTCCACCGCACCTTCTTCTGCGATATAGAGGGCGAAATCCGGATATTCGCCAAGGCCGGGTTCGTGCAGCGCGCTTTCTTCCCGGTTCAGCCGGCTGATACCGTAGCCCCAGCGGCCATGTTCATCGGCATAGGCTTCGAGATCGGCCACCGGCCTATCCCAGCAGAGACCGCCGCACCAGGCGAGCGGCAGGCCGGGCAGTTCCCGTGCCAGCCGCTTCCATTCCGCCATCGCCCGACGGCGAAAATGGAAATAGAATTCGGGATTGCCCCAGCTCGCATTGATCCAGGCAAAGGAACAGGGTGTCGCCACGCCGCCGAGTTCTTCGCCGACGACGGTGACTGCTGCACCCTTGTGTGTGAGATGCCAGGCAATCGAGGCACCGATGATGCCAGCGCCGACGACGATCACATGCGGTTTCGCTGTCATCGTCGCCACCTCTTCCCGTTATCCGTCAGCCGGTGGTGCCGCCGACGCGGGCAAGTCCATCCCGGGCCGGCTGGTATTTCGGATCGAGGCCGACAGCGTGGCGGTAGGAGCGGATGGCCTTGTCCTTCTCGCCGCGGCGCTCGTAGACGAGAGCCTGGTTTGCCCAGGATTCGGCGAGGTTGCCGTTGAGCTCGATCGCGTGGTTGAAGTCGGCGAATGCGTTGTCGTTGTCGTTCAGCGCGATATAGGAAATGCCGCGGCCATTATAGGGCTCGGGCGAGTTCGGCGACAGCGAGATCGCCTTCGAGAAGTCGTCGATTGCCTTATCCTGCTGATTGCGCTTCTGGTAGATCAGACCGCGATTGTGATAGGCGCGACCATCGGTGGTGCCGAGCTGAATCGCTTTTGAGAAATCATTGAAGGCCTGATCGTCCTGGCCGGCCATGCGGTAGACATTGCCGCGACCGATATAGGCGACGTCATAGCTCGGATTGATCTGCAGGGCGGCGTTGTAATCGGCGATTGCCTGCGGCTGCTGACCCATGTTGCGGTAGACCAGCGCGCGGTTGGCATAGGCCTGGAAGAAGCGCGGATTGATCTGCAGCGCGGTGTTGAAGTCGTCGAGCGCCTTGCGGAATTCGCCGGCGCGGCCATAGGCCGAGCCGCGAACGTTATAGCCTTCCGGATCGCGCGGATTGGCGTTGATGACGCCGGTCAGCGAAGCGATGTTTTCCTGCGAGCCCTGTGCCTTGTCGATGCGGATCACGGCATCCGAGGTGTTGGTCGTTTCACAACCGGCAAGGCCGAGCGCGGCGGCAAGCGCCAGCGAGACAAGCATGACCGATTTCTGCGAACGCAAAGAGCGGGACGGATTGAAGGTTATTACAGCCATTCGGGCTCGCTTTCCCCATGCATCATATCCGGACAAGCGGATATGCAATCTTCGGCGGCAAAAAATTAAAAAGGCGGCGGCGACACTGATCGCCCCCGCCACACATGCACCTGAAAACGTCGAAAAAACGACGGCACCGCCTCAGCGTGCTGCAACCAGACCTTCGCGCTGAGCGCGCTTGCGGGCCAGCTTGCGAACACGACGAACAGCCTCAGCCTTCTCGCGAGCACGCTTCTGCGACGGCTTTTCGTAGTAGTCGCGCATCTTCATTTCGCGAAAAATGCCTTCGCGCTGCATCTTCTTCTTGAGAGCGCGGAGAGCCTGGTCAACATTGTTATCGCGGACAAGTACCTGCACGAGAATCACGTTCCTTTGGTTTGGTTGATGCCGAAAGGCGGCGCAGCGCCTGGGGCAAAAATATAACGTTCGCGCGGCCGCGGCCTTGCGATTGGTGTTGCGAAATATCAGATCGACGGAATGAAGTCCAGACGGGATATGTGATCGGGCGGAAAAATCCCGCCCGTGCCTATACGAAGCTAGGAGCGTGCCTTCTCGGGTTTCGTTTCGTCCAGAGCAGCGATCGCTTCCTTCAGCGCGGCGATAACACGGGAGCGGTCCGCCGGCTCAAGCCGAGCCGTGTCCAGATGCAGGTCCAGTCCGGCCAGATGTTCGCTGAGAACGCGGCTCTTGTGATCGGCGCCGAGCATCAGCCCGTCCACGGCGTAGGGGACGATCTCCCGCTGGATGCCCTTCATGGTGATCGGCGGCAAAGGATGGGCATCAACGATATCTTTCACCAGCGCATAGGTTTCGTAGCTGATGACGATCTCGCCGCCCTGTGCGATCGATTGCAGGCGTGCGGCGAGGTTCGCTTCGGCACCGATGATCGTATAGTCCATGCGGTCACTGCTGCCGAAATTGCCGACGTTGCAATAGCCGCTATTGATTCCCATGCGCACCACGAAGGGCTCTTCCGTGCCGTTCCGGCGCCATCTCTCCTTCAGTTCGCCGAGCCGGCGTTGCATGTCGACCGCCATGCGCAGACAAGCCTTGGCATCTTCTTCCGCTCCCTTGGTTTCCGGATCGCCGAAGAAGACCAGCATGGCATCACCGATGAACTTGTCCACCGTGCCGCCGTGTTTGAGCGCGATCGTGGACATTTCGGTCAGATATTCATTCAGCATTTCCGTCAGCGCTTCCGGCTGCAGACGCTCGGTCGTGGCGGTGAAATCCTTGATGTCGGAGAAGAAGATCGTCAGGCGCTTTCGCTCGGTATGGACGACCACATCCTTCTGGCCGCTGAAGATGCTCTTGTAGATCTGCGGCGAGAGATAGCGGGAAATCTTCAGGGAAACGCTGGCGAGGAATTCGTTAGCCGCTTCAAGATCGCGGTTGGCACTGTGGATGACGCGCGTCTGCTGGCGCTGCAGAAAAATGAAGCTGATGCCGATGATGGCGACGAAGAAGAAATAGCACAGCAGATATTTGAAGGCGAGAACGTTGCTCGCATAGGGCTGGCGGATGATGACTTCCTGAATGCCGCGCACATCGCCTACCTTCCAATCCTTCTTCGGGCTTTCAGGATGAGCGTTGTGACAGGCGACGCAAGCCTGGCCCATGATCACAGGCGTGATAAGCCGCAGCGTATCGGTAAATCCGACGCGGGTGAGGTCGGTCAGTGTTTGGCTGGAATTGGCGCGCAAGGATGCGAGTGATGCCGTTTCGAAATTGTCGAGATCGTGAGGCGCGCGATTCTTGAATGGCAGGTCGGAGAGGAAACGATAGGTGATGTTGGCCTGCTGTTCCTTGATGACGTCGCCGAGTTCCAGCGAAAGCGTGGCGGGCAGAGGAATGGCGCCTGGAATATTGGCATAGTTGTGTGAGACGACCGTGCCGCTGACATCGCCCGCCTGATGGGCGGCGAGCACTCTGCCGACGACATTCGCTGAATAGTAGGAGCGTATGCTGGTGACGAGCGAACTCATGTCCCGCGCCTGCCGGCGCAGCGCACTTTCGGAGAGGTCGCTGATATCAAGCCAGACGGCGAGCGGCAGCCCGGCCAGCATCGCCAGCACGACGGCGATCAGCCAATAGCCGCTTCTGCGGGCGGCAGAGGCCGAGTTTTCCGCAGTTTTTGCCGTGGTCTCTCCTTGCGGATCTGCCATGGCTCATCCCTTCGACAATGATCGAATTGTTAAATCCCTGAGGGAGAAAAACATTTCGTCGCATGCGCGGCAAGGCCGAAGCTGGAAAGTCTGGCCGCAACGGTTGGCCAAATCTGGAAGTAATTGCCCACTGTGTTGCTGTTACACCGGAGCGAAAATGCTTGGGCGGTACCGACAGCCATATTTCGCGCGGTTTTTCAGCTTCTGAGCATGAACGAATAGTCTTTGGCGTCAAACAAGCGTAGCCTGCCGGCGGACAGGAAAGCTTTGGAGTGCTTGTAGGGGACTTCGACGGAAGCATGACGCGTTTGCAGCAGATCGGTGTCCTGATCGGCCTCGTCATCGTGGCTGCGCTCACGATGTTCCGGGCAAGCGATCCGCCGGTGCTCAGGCAGGTCCGCGACGTTACCTTCGACGAATATCAGCGCCTTGTGCCGCGCAGCTTTGAGGCCATGCCCGTCAGAGTAGTCGATATCGACGAGGCTTCCCTGCGGGAGTTCGGCCAGTGGCCCTGGCCCCGCGACAGGCTGGCAATGCTGGTCCAGCGTCTCTCGGATATGGGAGCGGCGGCCATCGCCTTCGACGTCATCTTTGCCGAGCCCGACCGGATGTCGCCGCGCAATGTCATCCAGGAGGTGGAGGGCGTCGATCCGTCGCTTGCGGCGCAATTGCCTGACAATGACGAGATATTCGCGCAGTCGATCGAGGGAAAGCCTGTGGTTCTCGGCTTCGGGCTTTCCAACGAAGGCAATTATAAGCCGCCGGTAAAAGCCGGCTTTGCCTTTACCGGCGAAAGTCCGCTGTCGGCACCTCCGCATCTTGGCGCTTCGACGCCGCTCCGGCCGGGGCTGGAGGCGAATGCCGCAGGGCTTGGCCATGTCAGTCTCAATCCCGGCAGCTCGTCATCGGTGGTACGCGCAGTGCCGCTGTTCCTTAGCGATGGAGAGCAGTTTTATCCCAATCTTGCGATCGAAGCGTTGCGGGTCGCGCAGGGTGCCTCGACCTATGTGCTGGCCGGCGCACCCGACCGGGCAGGGATCATCACCTCTGCGAAGATCGGCGATTTCATCGTTCCGCTGACGGCTGCCGGAGAGATCTGGCTTTATGTGACGCCGAACCGGGCAGAGCGCTATATCTCGGCGGGAAAGGTCCTTGCTGCCGGCGGAGTGGCCCCTGATGTCGCTGCCCAGGTCGAAGGCAGCATCATCTTCATCGGCACCTCTGCTGTCGGGCTGCAGGACATTCGCGCCACCGCGCTCGGAGAAAATGTGCCGGGTGTTTCGCTGCAGGCACAGACTGTCGAGCAGATCCTTTCGGGCCGCTACTTGTCACGGCCGGACTGGGCCGACGGGCTGGAGATCCTGTCTATCGCCGTGGTTGGCTTCCTGCTCGTCATCATAACGACCTTCGTCAGTCCGGCCGTGGCGCTGGTCTGTGGCCTGGCGATCACCGCGATGGCGCTTGCCGCTTCGTGGCTGTGCTTTCTTTATGCCGGTCTGCTGTTCGATCCGCTTGCGCCTATTATCAGCGGCTCCATCACGCATTTCGCGGCGACATCGTTCCGCATCCTCGTCATCGACAGGGAGCGGCGGGAGGTGCGGCGCGCCTTCGGCCATTACCTCTCGCCTTCGCTGCTCCACCGGATCGAGCATACGCCCGATGCGCTGAAGCTCGGCGGGGACGAGCGCGAGCTGACCATGATGTTCGTCGATGTGCGCAATTTCACCGAGATCAGTGAAAGGCTGACGCCGACCGCCGTCGTCCAGTTTCTCAATACGCTGCTCGATGCGCTGAGCCGTCATGTTGTCGGGAACGAGGGAACGCTCGACAAATTCATCGGCGATTCCATCATGGCATTCTGGAATGCGCCGGTCGATGTTTCGGATCATGCAGCAAAGGCGTTGCGAGCAGCGCTCGCCATGCGGGAGACCCTAGCCGAGCTCAATGCTCATGACGCCTTCGGTTTCGGCAGCGCTCAGCAGGTGAGGATCGGCATTGGCATCCATACCGGTCTCGCCTGTGTCGGCAACATGGGCGCGAAGACACGCTTCAACTATTCGGCGGTGGGCGACGCGGTGAATGTCGCGGCGCGCATCGAATCCTGCTGCAAGGACGTCGGCTTCGATATCCTGATCTCCGACACCACGGCACGGGCGCAAAGCGGGGCGGCGCTCTTGGAGGCAGGAGCCATTCCGCTCAAAGGAAAGAGCAGCCGAACGCAGATCTTCGCCGTGGTCGGCGATGAGAAGGTCGCTGCCTCGCCGGAATTCGGCGCCCTGCATCTCGTCCATGAGGAGGTAATGGGCGCTTTGCGCGAGCGTTCGAGGAACAGCCGCAAGCTGATCGGTGCGGCAAAACTCGCTGGGGTACAGGTCCTGGCCGGCCTCACGGAATTCTATGAGCGGATATCGGCCAGGAACGATCATTTTCGGGAGGATATCGGGCTGCCGGAACAGCAGGTCGTCGAATAGTCAGTCAGCGGTTGCGGTCCCGATTTCCGTTTCCGCCCCAGCCTCGATTTCCGTTCTGATCCCGATCGTGGCTATGGTCACGATCCCGATCTCTTCCCGCGCTCTGGTCGTTGCCGGAAGTTTGGTTTTCGCCTCCGCTTCTTTCCTGCGTGCTCGGTCTGTCCTGATGGCTGCGGTCCTGGTGGTTATCTGCCCTTTCCGTGCGGCTCGGCCTGTCAGGTGCGTCGTGCCGGTCCGGGCGATCGAACCCTTCGTGCCGGTCCGGTCTTCCATGATCGCCATGGTGGTCGTCTCTATCGTGGTTGTCCCTCCAGCCATGCCAGTCGTGTTTGTCATGCCAGTCGCGCTCCGGCTTATCATGGTGGGGCCTGTCATGATGCGGCTTGTCGTGATGCGGTTTTTCCGGCCGCTGCGTCGGCGGAGCATCCTGCTTCTGTGGTTGCTGTGGGCGCTGTGGATCCGGATCTCGCGGCTGGGGTGTCTGGCGAAGCCGGTCTTTGTGCTCAGGGTCAACCGAGGCCATCCGGCAGCCGCCAAGCAAGCCGAGGCCGCCCGTTAAACTCTGATTGCCGGAGAGGAAGGGAAGGGCACGCTGGTTGCCCAGCCTCTGCAGCACGCTGCGGTTGACGGGCTGGGCATCCGTCATGTTGCCGTTTGGCCGCGCAATGACGCAATCGCAACGCTGCTGCAATTGCCGGCAGCCGCCAGGGCCGCAGAAGGTCGCCGCGCCGTTCAGCAGCACGACGGCAGTCGTTCCGTCAGGGCCGACATAGAAATCGAAAGCGGTACCGCGCACGCCGATCGTGCCGGCGGGCGTCTGGATCTGATAGGCGGAGGATTTCGAATTGCCGCTGACCCAGCGGAACGTGCCCTTGGCCGCCTTGATGGAGAGGCGTTTGACGGAATCGGTATCGTCGTAGACATATTTGTCGATGATAACGGACGAGCCCCAGCCGACGGCAAGCTTGGTGCCGTCGCGGAATATGAACTGGCCGAGCCCCGATTGGGAGGTGCGGATACGCTCGTCGCGGTGAACCTCGTCATTGACGATGATCGGCCCGCCCTGTCCTGTTACTTCGGTTTTGATGAGAGTCGCCTGGCCGACGGGTTCAGCGGCGAACGCAGGCCACGCGCCTGACAGCGCGAAGCAGATGCCCGCGATCCATATGCTACGCCAACCCAACATCGTACACCCCACATAAGAGGATACTAACATTTCCAGCAGGCCCGTTCTGCTTGCCCTGTTGGGTGAGAAAAGGGTTATGTCGCATTTGCGAAGGCCGATCGCCGCCAAGCGGCGCAATGCAGCCGTCGCCGTGTCAAAACAAAAGCTCTTTCACGTCGCAAAAGAACCGTTGTGCCGCAATTCGATTTGCGATTTGTATGGCCACGACGAAAATGCCTTTGCCTGAAGGAGATGATGGCGGATGCGGAAATATTCGGTTTTTGCCGTAGCGCGGGAGGCTCTGCGCGGGCACAGGGGCTGGGAAAAGCAGTGGACTTCGCCGGAGCCGCGACCCGAATATGACGTGATCATCATCGGCGGTGGCGGTCATGGGCTGGGCGCAGCTTATTACCTCGCCAAGGAGCACGGCATCACCAATGTGGCGGTGCTGGAAAAGGGCTGGCTCGGCGGCGGCAATACCGGCCGCAACACCACCATTATCCGCTCCAACTATCTCTATGAAGAGAGCATGCACATCTACGAGCACTCGATGAAGCTCTGGGAAGGGCTGTCGCAGGAGCTCAATTACAATGTCATGTATTCGCCGCGCGGCGTGATGATGCTGTCGCACAATGTGCACGACATGCAGAGCTTCAAGCGGCATATCCATGCCAACCGGCTCTACGGCATCGACAATGAATGGCTGACACCCGAGCAGGCCAAGGCCTATTGCCCGCCGCTCGATATTTCGGCGACGGCTCGCTACCCGATCAACGGTGCCGCCTTGCAGCGCCGCGGCGGCACGGCGCGTCACGATGCGGTTGCCTGGGGTTATGCACGTGCGGCGTCAGACCGCGGTGTGCACATCATCCAGAATTGCGAAGTCACCGGCATTCGCCGTGGCCCGGACGGTCGGGTCACCGGCGTCGAGACCAACAGGGGCTTCATCGGCGCGAAGAAGATTGGCGTGTCGGCTGCCGGCCACACGACAACAATCATGAAGATGGCGGACGTACGCGTGCCGCTGCAATCGAGCCCGCTGCAGGCACTGGTTTCCGAGCCGCTGAAGCCGATCTTTCCCTGCGTCGTCATGTCGAACACGGTGCACGCCTATATCTCGCAGTCCGACAAGGGTGAGCTCGTCATCGGTGCGGGTACGGACCAGTATAATTCCTACTCGCAGACCGGTGGCCTGCAGATCATCATGCATACGCTCGACGCCATTTGCGAGCTTTTCCCGATGTTCCGCCGCGTGAAGATGATGCGCCAGTGGGGTGGTATCGTCGACAATACGCCGGATCGTTCGGCCATCCAGTCGAAGACGCCCGTTCCCGGGCTCTACGTCAATTGCGGCTGGGGTACCGGTGGCTTCAAGGCGACACCGGGTTCGGCCAATCTCTTCGCCCATCTGATCGCCCGCGACGAGGTGCACAAGTTCAATGCCGGGCTGACGCTGGAGCGGTTCCGCTCCGGCCGGCTGATTGACGAGGCGGCGGCTGCCGCCGTCGCGCACTGACAGGAGGACGACATGCTGCTGATCTATTGCCCTTACTGTCAGGAAGAGCGCTCCGAGCTCGAGTTCCGTGGTGCCGGTGACGCCCACATCGTTCGGCCGGCCAATATCGCCTCAATCTCTGACGAGCAGTTCGAGGAATATTTCTTCCTGCGCGACAATCCGAAAGGCCTGATCTTCGAGCGCTGGCGGCACATGCACGGTTGCGGGCGCTTCTTCAACGCGGCGCGTGATACCATCAGCGACAAGTTCATCATGACCTACAAGGCCGGCGAACCGAAGCCTGCTATCGGGACTGCGGCCGAGCCGCATGCGCCGGTCGAGACCTACGAAGCAGTTGAAGGAGAGGCCCAATGAGCGGCGCGAACCGTATTGCCGGCAAGGGCCGGCTGACGCCCGCCAAAACCGCGCGTTTCACCTTCGACGGCAACAGCTATACGGCGCTCGAAGGCGATACTGTTGCCTCGGCCTTGATTGCCCATGGTGTGCATCTTGTCGGCCGTTCGTTCAAATACCATCGCCCGCGTGGAATTCTTTCGGCGGGCGCCGAGGAGCCGAATGCGCTGATCGACGTCGCGCGCGACAGCGCCCGCAAGCAGCCGAATGTGCGGGCAACCGTGCAGGAAGTCTTCGACGGCATGATCGTGAAGTCGCAGAACCGGTGGCCGTCGCTCTCCTTCGATGTCGGCGCGGTCAACAACCTGTTCTCGCCCTTCTTCGCGGCGGGCTTCTACTACAAGACATTCATGTGGCCACGGGCCGCCTGGARGCGCGTATACGAGCCGATGATCCGCCGTGCTGCCGGTCTTGGCGTCGCTCCCACGGAAGACGATCCCGACCACTATGCCAGCCGTTATGCCCATTGCGACGTGCTGGTCGTCGGTGCCGGTATTGCCGGTCTTTCGGCGGCATTGGCTGCTGCGGAAGCCGGCGCAAAAATCATCCTCTGTGACGAGCAGGCGGAAGCCGGCGGCGCGTTGCGCTTCGATGCCGGCGTGAAAGTGGATGGGCTTGATGGTTACGCCTGGGTGCAGAAGACCCTTGCGCTGCTGAAAGCCATGGAGAACGTGGAGGTCCTGACCCGAACCACGGCCTTCGGCTATTACAACCATAATTTCATCGGCCTCGTCGAACGTGTCACGGATCATATCGCCCGCCCCGGCCGCGATCTGCCGCGCGAACGGCTGTGGCAGGTCCGCGCCAAGCGCGTCATCTTGGCGACCGGCGCCATCGAGCGGCATATGGTGTTTCCGAACAACGACCGGCCGGGCATCATGCTCGCTTCGGCCGGGCGGATGTATCTCAATCATTATGGCGTTGCGGTTGGCCAGAAGGTCGGCATCTACACCGCGCATGATTCGGCCTACGAGGTGGCCTTCGACCTGAAGAGGGCGGGTGTTTCGATCGCCGCGATTGTCGATAGTAGACAGGCGCCGGGTGCAGCAGTATTGGCCGAAGCCCGTACGCTCGGTATCGATGTGCTGACCGGCCAGTCGGTCGTCGATACGTCGGGTGCGCTGCGCATCTCGTCGATGACGGTCGCGCGCAATGGAGGCGGATCACCGCGCAAGATTGCCGTCGATGCGCTGCTGGTCTGCGCTGGATGGACACCCTCCGTCCATCTCTTCTCCCAGTCGCGGGGCAAGGTTGCCTTCGATGCCGAGACGCAGCGTTTCCTGCCCGGCACCTATGCGCAGGACTGCCTTTCCGTCGGTGCCTGCAATGGCACGGATGGTCTGCAGCAGACAGTCGAGGAATCGCTTGCCGCCGGCGAGCTGATGGCGCAGGCCGTCGGCAGACAGGCGGGCAGCAAGATCGGCATTTCCGTCGAGCAGGCTTTCGACTGGACGGGCGGCATGATTGGTGCTGCCGAAGGCGCCGGGCCGGAGACGAATGCCAAGGCGTTCATCGACTTCCAGCACGATGTATGCGCCAAGGACATCCGCCTTGCGGTGCGCGAGGGCATGCACTCGATCGAGCATATCAAGCGCTTCACGACGAACGGCATGGCCTCCGACCAGGGCAAGCTTTCCAACATGCATGGCCTGGCGATCGCCGCGGAAATGCTCGGCAAGGATATTCCGCAGGTCGGTCTTACCACTTTCCGCGCGCCCTACACGCCGGTGACTTACGGAGCGCTGATCGCACATTCGCGTGGGGCCTTGTTCGACCCGACGCGCAAGACGCCGCTGCATACCTGGGAAGAGGGCAAGGGGGCAGTCTTCGAAGATGTCGGCAACTGGAAGCGCGCCTGGTTTTATCCGCGCGCCGGCGAAACGATGCATCAGGCCGTTGCCCGCGAATGCCGCACGGCGCGCGAGGTTGCCGGTATCTTCGACGCTTCGACGCTCGGCAAGATCGAGATCGTCGGACCCGATGCTGCTGAATTCATGAACCTCTTGTACACCAATGCCTGGGACACGCTGAAACCAGGCAAATGCCGCTACGGCATCATGCTGCGCGAAGACGGCTTCGTTTATGACGACGGCGTCGTCGGTCGTCTCTCCGATGACCGTTTCCATGTGACGACCACGACCGGCGGGGCGCCGCGTGTTCTCAACCACATGGAAGACTATCTGCAGACGGAATTCCCGCATCTGAAGGTATGGCTGACATCGGTGACAGAGCAATGGGCCGTTATCGCCGTGCAGGGGCCGAAGGCGCGCGAGATCGTCGCGCCTCTGGTCGAAGGGCTCGATATTTCCAACGAGGCCTTCCCGCATATGAGTGTCGCCGAGTGTAAGGTGGCAGGTATTCCGGCACGTCTCTTCCGTGTCTCCTTTACGGGCGAGACGGGCTTTGAAATCAATGTGCCTGCCGACTATGGCCAGTCGGTGCTGGAGGCAGTCTGGGCCAATGCCGAGCCACTCGGCGCTTGTGTCTACGGCACCGAGACCATGCATGTGCTACGCGCCGAAAAGGGCTATATCATCGTAGGCCAGGATACGGATGGTACGGTGACGCCTGATGACGCCGGGCTTTCCTGGGCTGTCTCCAAGAAGAAGGCGGATTTTGTCGGCATTCGCGGCCTGAAGCGGCCCGATCTCGTCAAGGAAGGCCGCAAGCAGCTCGTCGGTCTTGCGACGAAGGATGCGAAGCTGGTGCTCGAAGAGGGCGCGCAGATTGTCGCCAACCCGAACCAGCCTAAGCCGATGACGATGCTCGGTCACGTGACATCGGCCTACTGGTCTGAAAATTGTGGCCGCTCGATTGCCTTTGCATTGGTTGAAGGTGGCCGCAATCTGGTGGGCGAAACGCTCTATGTGCCGATGCCGGACCGGACCATTCCGGTCGAGGTGACGGATCTGGTGTTCTTTGACAAGGAAGGAGGCCGTATCCATGGCTGAGGTCGCAAATCGCAAACCGGCTCTCTCCGGTCTCCTTGCCGGTTCGGCGACGGTACGCCTGACGGTGGCACCGGTCGCAAGCCGCCTTTCGCTGCGTGCGCCGGCTGAATCCGTATCGGCGCTCTCTTCCGCGCTGGGGCTGACTTTGCCGAAATCACCCAAGACCTCCGGCCGTGCCGGGGGGCGTTCGGCGCTCTGGCTCGGCCCGGACGAATGGCTCGTAATTGACGAGGCTGGTTCGGATCTTCCGGCGCTTCTTTCCGGCGCTGATGCCCTGCATTCGGCGGTCGATGTCTCCCACCGCAACGTCGGTATCATTGTTTCCGGCCCGGGTGCGGAGGCGACGCTGTCCGCCGGCTGCCCGCAGGACCTCTCTCTGGAAATTTTCCCGGTGGGCGCTTGCTCGCGAACGATCTTCGGCAAAGTCGAGATCGTGCTCTTCCGCACCGAGGAGGATACGTTCCGGGTGGAATGCTGGCGGTCGTTTTCGGAGTATGTCTTCGGGCTGCTCGCCGAAGGCGCCGAGGATGCAAGCCATTAAGGCCTGCAAAGGACCTTAAACGTCTTCCGGCCGGTCTTTCGGGTCGAACTGGATGATGGTGATCCAGCGGGTGGTCAGCGCCGGCTTCTTTTCGTTCTCGATTTCGATCGAGACATCATAGGTCGTCATCAGCATGCCGGCGCCGCGGAAGCGGGCGTCCGAGAGCACGAAGTGGCCGCGGATGCGGGTGCCGCTCTTGACCGGCGACATGAAGCGGACTTTGTCGAAGCCGTAATTGATGCCCATCGTCTGCTCGCGCACCTTGGGCAGGCAATTGTAATTCATCGTCGACAGCAGCGAGAGCGTCAGGAAGCCATGGGCGATGGTTCCGCCGAAGGGACTTTCGGCTGCTGCGCGAACAGGATCGACGTGAATGAACTGATGGTCGCCGGTTGCCTTGGCAAAGGCATCAATCATCTTCTGATCGACGAGGATCCAGTCAGACAATCCTGTTTCCGTGCCAACCAGCTCCCGGACATCCGAGAGCGAAATTTCCATGACCATGCATTCCTCGTAAAAAGCCGCAGCCGCAAGCCTTATCGCGCATTCGTGACGATTGCGATAACGATTCGCAGTGGCCGGTTTCGTGGATCAATTTTCCACGAAAAAGGCGACCGAACGTGGCTCAACGGTGGCGCGGCCGCCGACTTTCCGTGCGCCATCCGGCAAAAGCTGGCGCCAGTTTGCTTTGCTGGCTGAGGGAAGCGTGAAGAGTTGATGCTGTTCGGAGCGGTTGAAGAGCACGGCGAGGCGGGTCTCTTTGCGGCTGGAACGATCGCGCGTCGCAAGCACCATGCCGAGGGTGGAGAGCGAGGGCGTTTCCCATTCGCCTGTTGTCATCGGCTCGCCAGCGAGAGAAATCCACTCCACATCGCCGTTACCGGAAAAGAAGGCTAGTTCGGAGAAGACCGAGAAGCGGCGGCGAAGCGTGGCGACGAAGGCGGTGTGGGCGATCAGGTCTTCGTCCAGCAGCTTCCAGTCGACCCAGGTGATCTCGTTGTCCTGGCAATAGGCATTGTTGTTGCCGTGCTGCGTGCGGCCGCCCTCGTCGCCTGCCGTCAGCATCACGCTGCCGCGGCTTGCAAAGAGGGTGGAGATGAGCGCCATGACATCGGCCTTGCGGCGTTCCCGGATGACGGGATAGGCCGTTTCACCTTCGACGCCGTTGTTCCAGGAATGGTTCTCGTTGTGGCCGTCGCGGTTGTTCTCGCCGTTCGCCTCATTGTGCTTGCCGCTATAGGACACGAGGTCGATGAGCGTGAAGCCGTCATGTGCGGCGAGGAAATTGACGCTGCGGGTCTCTGTTCCGCCATTGGCTGAGAAGATGTTCGACGAGCCGGCCAGCACGGTTGCGAGCGAACCCGTCTTCCAGCCATCGCCACGCCAATAGCACCTGATGTCATCGCGGGCGCGGTCGTTCCATTCCAGGAAGGGTGCCGGGAAATTGCCGAGCTGATAGCCGCTTGGGCCGATATCCCAGGGTTCGGCGATCATGATGCGATCGGCGAGCAGGTCGTCGGCGAGGATCGCGGCCAGCGTGCCGTTACGGTCGAAGCCGTTTGCGGTGCGGCCGAGAACCGGAGCGAGGTCGAAACGGAAGCCGTCGATGCCGGCGTTGCGGACGAAATGGCGCAAGCTGTCGATAATGAGCCGCTGGACGTAGGGATGGTCGCAGGCAACCGTATTGCCGGTGCCGGTATCGTTGACGAGCACGGATGGCCGGTCCGCTACGTGGCGGTAGTAGCTGAGATTATCGATACCGCGCAGCGACAGCGTCGTGCCGTATCTGTCGCTTTCGCCCGTATGGTTGAAAACAAGGTCGAGGATGACCGCGATGCCTTCCTCATGCAGCTTCGCCACTGTTTCGCTGAGCTCTGCGATACCACCCGGCACGATACGCGGATCGAGTGCCATGAAGGCAACGGGATTGTAGCCCCAGCCATTCGTCAGGCCGAGCGGCGGCAGATGCCGCTCGTCGATCCAGGCGGTGATCGGCATTAGCTCAACGGCATCGACGCCGATGCGCTTCAGGTGAGCGATGACGGAGGGATGAGCAAGAGCGGCGACGGTGCCGCGCTGAGCTTCCGGCACGTCCGGATGCAGGATGGTGAAGGGCCTGACTGCCACCTCATAAATAAAGCCGCCCGGTTTGAAGAGCGGCTTTCGGCTTTTGAGGGGCGCGTCTTTGGTAACGATCGACTTCGGGATCAGGTGCTGCGTATCTTCACCGAAGATGCCGAGTCGCGGGTCGTAATGGAAAGGCCCATCGACCGCCTTGGCATAGGGATCGATCAACAGTTTCGAGGGGTCGAACCACAGGCCGTTATCCGGAGCGTAAATGCCGTCGGCGCGGTAGCCGTAGCGCGCGCCTTCCTTCAATCCATCGACGAAAAGACGGAAGACATGGCCGTTGTCGCGGGCCATGGGGAGCCTCGCATATTCCTTGCCGTCATCGTCGAAGAGGCAGAGATCGACCTGCGCTGCATGATGCGACCAGACAGCGAACTCCACGCCTGTTTCAAAGACGATGGCACCGCCCTGTGCGGAACTGTTGCCCCCCATATGCCCCCCGGGATCAGGTGATCACGGTCGGCTCGTTGCGTCCCGTGCGCTCACGAATGTTGGCGATGCTTTCGGCGGCCGCGATCAGATCGGCGAGCGCTTCCTGCGTTTCGATATTATGGCGAGTCGAATCCGGCTCATAGCGCTCGATATAGACGCGCAGGGTTGCGCCAGACGTGCCGGTGCCGGAAAGGCGGAAGACGACGCGAGAGCCGCCCTGGAAAAGGACGCGGATACCCTGATGTTCGCTGACCGACTTGTCGACCGGATCGTGATAGGCGAAGTCATCCGCCTTCTCGACGGTCAGGTCGCCGAAGGTCTTGCCGGGCAATGTGGAAAGCTGGCTGCGCAGATTGTCGACCACACCATTTGCAGCATCACTGTCGACGCCTTCATAGTCATGGCGGGAATAGTAGTTGCGGCCGTAAGTCTGCCAGTGCTGGGTAACGATTTCCTGCACGCTTTCGCCACGCACGGCAAGGACGTTCAGCCACAACAGCACGGCCCAGAGGCCATCCTTTTCGCGGACATGGTTGGATCCGGTACCAGCGCTTTCTTCACCGCAGATCGTCGCCATGCCTGCGTCGAGCAAGTTGCCGAAGAATTTCCATCCGGTCGGGGTCTCGTAGATGCCGATGCCGCGCTTTTCCGCCACACGGTCTGCCGCGCCCGATGTCGGCATGGAGCGGGCAATGCCGGCGAGGCCGCCGGAATAGCCGGGCGCCAAGTTGGCATTGGCGGCGAGGATTGCAAGGCTGTCGGACGGGGTGACGAAGATGCCGCGGCCGATGATGAGATTGCGGTCGCCGTCGCCGTCGGACGCAGCGCCGAAATCAGGCGCATCCTCACCCATCATCTCGTCATAGAGTTCCTTCGCATGAACGAGGTTCGGGTCGGGGTGATGGCCGCCGAAATCCGGGAGCGGCATGAAATTGCGAACGGAGCCGGAGGGCGCGCCGAGACGGTTCTCGAAGATTTCCTTGGCATAGGGGCCGGTAACAGCGCTCATGGCATCGAAGGCGATACGAAAGCCAAGGCTGATGAGATTGCGGATCGCGCCGAAGTCGAAGAGCTCTTCCATCAGCGCAGCATAGTCCTCAACCGGGTCGATGACCGAGAGGATCGTGCCACCGGGGAGTTCTTCCTTGCCGATGCGGTCGATATTGACGTCGGCGAAGTCGGCGATCTTGTAGCTCTCGATCGCCTTGGAGCGGGCAAAGATGGCGTCGGTGATCTTTTCCGGGGCCGGGCCGCCATTGTTGACATTGTACTTGATGCCGAAGTCTTCGGTCGGACCGCCGGGGTTATGGCTGGCCGAGAGGATGATGCCGCCGAAGGCCTTGTACTTGCGGATGATGTGAGAGGCTGCCGGCGTCGAAAGAATGCCGCCCTTGCCGACCATGACCTTGCCGAAGCCATTGGCGGCGGCCATCTTGATCGCCTTCTGGATGACTTCGCGGTTGTAGTAGCGTCCGTCGCCGCCGATGACCAAGCACTTGCCCTGGTAGCCTTCCAGCGAATCGAAGATCGACTGGATGAAGTTCTCCGCATAGTTCGGCTGCTGGAAGACGGGAACCTTCTTGCGCAGACCTGACGTGCCGGGTTTCTGGTCCTGATAGGGCGTGGTGGGAACGGACTTGATCATTTTAGTTCACATGCCTTTCGAGACGAGGCTTGAATACAGGGCAACATAACGTTCGGCGCTCTTCTCCCAAGAGACATCCGACTTCATGCCCTGCTTTTGCAATTGGGTCCAGACTTTTTGATCCGCGTAAAGGTGCATGGCGCGGCGCAGTGCCTGTAGCATGCTTTCTTCGTTTACAGGTGCGAATTGTATGCCTGTCGCCACCTTTGCCGCAAGTGCGGCATGATTGGCATCGATCACGGTATCGTTGAGACCGCCGGTGCGCGCCACGATCGGCACGCAGCCGTAACGCAGGCCATAGAGCTGGGTAAGACCGCAAGGCTCGAAGCGTGACGGGATGATGATTGCGTCGCAGCCGGCCTGCATGAGGTGCGACATCGGCTCGTTGTAACCGATGGAAACGCCGATTCGGCCGGGGTTGCGGTTGGCGGCGGCGAGCAGCGCACCTTCGAGGGCTGCCTCGCCGGATCCGAGCACGACGAGCTTGCCGCCGAGTGCGACGATCTTATCTGCAGTGCTTGCGACAAGATCCATGCCTTTTTGCCAGGTCAGCCGGCTGATGACGCAGAAGATCGGCGCGTCGTCATGGTCGAGATGGAAGAATTCCTCGATCGACCTGCGGTTCTCCAGACGGTTTTTCAGCGTCGTCGGGCCGTAATGCGTGTGGACGACCGGATCAGTCGCCGGGTTCCAGATGTCAGCATCGATGCCATTGACGATGCCATGCAGTACGTCGCGGCGGCTGGCGATGACGCCTTCGAGACCCATGCCGAATTCGGGAGTGAGGATCTCGTCGGCATAGGAGGGACTGACGGTGGTGATTGCCGAGGCAGTCTGCAGGCCGCCCTTCAGGAAACCGACGGTGCCGTAATATTCGATGCTTTCGGTGGCAAAGGCATGGGGCGGCAGACGCAGGCCGGGGAAGATATCGGCGCCGAACTGGCCCTGGAAGGCGATGTTGTGGATCGTCAGGATGCTCGGCAGTTCGGGCGTCGGATAATAGCGCATATAGACCGGCACCATGGCGGCCTGCCAGTCATGGGCATGCACGAGATCCGGTCGCCAGCCAGGTAACAGGCCCGCGGCGATTTCGGAACCAGCCAGCGAAAGGGCGCCAAAACGGCGCCAGTTATCCGGGTGATCCTTGCCGGTCGCATCGAGATAGGGACCACCCGGGCGATCGTAATAGGCGGGAGCGTCGAGTACGAGGATATCGAGACCCTGATGCTCTACCTCCAGCACCCTTGCCGGCTGTCCGAGCAAATCCGGAAATTCCAGCCGAACGACCGCGTTCTGCAGCATCCTCATGACGCTGGGATATCCGGGCATGAGGGTCTTGGTTTCGACGCCGAAGGATTTGAGGGCTATTGGCAGGGCGCCTGACACGTCGGCAAGGCCCCCTGTCTTGATCAATGGGAAGACTTCGGACGAAACCGAAAGAACTTTCATAAGTCAGATATCCAGCTTGTCGATCATCGGTTGCGTGATCAGGCAAATGCCGCTTTCGGTCCGTCTGAAGCGCCGCGCGTCGAGCTCCGGATCCTCGCCGACGACARGACCTTCCGGGATGACGACACCATGGTCGATCACAACATCTTTGAGCTGCGCGCGCCGGCCGATTTTCACGTTGGGCAGGATGACCGCTCCTTCCAGCTTGGAGAAGGAATTGGCTCGTACGCCGGTGAAGAGAAGGCTCCGGTTGAGGCTTGCGCCTGAGATAATGCAGTCGCCGGCGACGACGGACGAGGTTGCCGAACCGCGGCGGTCTTCGTCGTCATGGACGAATTTCGCCGGTGGGGTGATCTCGGCGTAGGTCCAGATCGGCCAGGACTTGTCATAGATATCGAGGGCCGGAACGATCGCTGTCAGGTCGATATTGGCCTGCCAGTAGGCGTCGATCGTACCAACGTCGCGCCAATAAGGTTCGTGTTCGAAATCCGAACGGACACAGGACTTGGCGAAACGATGGGCAACCGCCTTACCGTTCTTGACGATGTAGGGGATGATGTCCTTGCCAAAGTCGCGGCTCGAGGTCGGGTCAGCCGCATCACGGCGCAATAAATCGAGCAAGAACTTGGTGCGGAAGACGTAGATGCCCATGGAGGCAAGCGCGAAATCTGGCTTATCCGGAATACCAGGCGGATCGGCCGGCTTTTCGATGAAGGCGAAGATCTCGTCCTTGTCGTTGACATGCATGACGCCGAAACCGACAGCCTCCATGCGTGGCACTTCCAGGCAGCCGATTGTTACGTCTGCACCGGAATCGACATGCTGCTGGAGCATGTATTCGTAGTCCATCTTGTAGACATGGTCGCCGGCGAGGATGACCATGTATTCGACGCCGTAATCCTCGATGATATCGATATTCTGATAAACGGCATCGGCGGTGCCTTCATACCATTGCGTTTCGGAAACGCGCTGGGAGGCGGGCAGGATGTCGAAGCTCTCGTTCCGTTCCGGCCGGAAGAAGTTCCAGCCACGCTGCATGTGGCGGATCAGTGAATGTGCCTTGTACTGGGTGGCGACGCCGATACGGCGGATGCCGGAGTTCAAGGCATTGGATAATGCGAAGTCGATGATACGCGCCTTGCCGCCGAAATAGACGGCCGGTTTAGCGCGTCGGTCGGTCAGTTCCTTGAGGCGGCTTCCCCTACCGCCGGCGAGAACATAGGCCATTGCATCGCGGGCAAGTGGCTGAATGCGTCTTTCTACCATTTTCTCCTCCCACCAGTCACTAATTCTCAGGTTCAAGCATGATTGTCGCCAGCGGCGGCAGGGTTATCGAGCAGCTTATCTCGCCGCCGGCATCGACGGCCTGCACGCGCCCGCCATTGCCCTTTCCGCTGCCGCCATAGATGTCGGCATCGGTATTGAGGATCTCCCGCCAGCGCCCCGGCGAAGGCAGCCGGATCGAATAGTTCTCGCGATAGACAGGCGTGAAGTTCGTGATGACGGCAACCGGCTTCTGGCCGGGCGCCTTGCGCAGCCAGGCGAAGACCGAGTTCTCGTAATCATCTGCGATCAGCCATTCGAAGCCGTCGCCTTCGCAATCGCGCGCATGGAGCGCTGCCTTGCTGCGGTAGGTGAAGTTGAGGTCGCGCACCAGGCGGCGCATGCCCTCGTGCATACGATATTGGAGCAGGTTCCAGTCGAGCGATTTGTTTTCGCTCCATTCGGCCCATTGGGCAAATTCCTGCCCCATGAAGAGCAGCTTCTTGCCGGGATAGCCCCACATGAAGGCGTAGTAGGCGCGCAGATTGGCGAATTTCTGCCAATCGTCACCCGGCATCTTGGCGATCAGCGAACCCTTGCCATGCACGACTTCGTCATGGGAGAGCGGTAGGACGAAATTTTCGGAATAGGCGTAGAGCAGCCCGAAGGTCAGCTCATTGTGGTGATGCTTGCGGTACACGGGTTCGCGGCTCATGTAGCTCAGCGTGTCGTGCATGAAGCCCATGTTCCACTTGAAGCCGAAGCCGAGACCGCCCTCGTGGACCGGTTGGGAAACTTTCGGCCAGGATGTCGACTCCTCGGCGATGGTCATGACGCCGGGATGTTCACCATAGATGCGGGTATTGAGGTTTTGCAGGAAGCGGACGGCTTCGAGGTTCTCATTGCCTCCATATTCGTTCGGGATCCATTCGCCGTGCTTGCGCGAATAGTCGAGATAGAGCATCGAAGCGACGGCATCGACACGCAGGCCGTCGAGATGGAATTTCTCGGCCCAGTAGAGCGCGTTGTTGACGAGGTAGGATACGACTTCAGTACGGCCAAAGTTGTAGATCGCCGTATTCCAGTCCGGGTGGAAGCCCTTTCGCGGGTCGGCGTGCTCGTAAAGTGCCGTACCGTCGAACCAGCCAAGGCCGTGCTCGTCGGTCGGAAAATGCGCCGGCACCCAGTCGAGAATGACGCCGATGCCGACCTTGTGGCAGCCGTTGACGAAACGGGCAAAACCCTCCGGCTCGCCGAAGCGGGCGGTCGGGGCGTAAAGGCCGGTCGTCTGGTAACCCCAGGAGGGATCATAGGGGTGCTCGGTGATCGGCAGGAATTCGATATGGGTGAAGCCCATGTCGACGCAATAGGGGATGAGGCTCGAGGCAAGCTCATCCCAGGAAAGCATGGAGCCGTCCTGCCGGCGCTGCCAGGAGCCTGCATGAACCTCATAGATACTGATCGGCTGCCGGCGCTGGTCCGTTTCGCGCCAATGCTTCAGATGCGGCTCGTCCTGCCAGTCCTGTATAAGCTCGGCTGCGGTCACGGAGGCCGTCTTTGGGCGCAGTTCGCTGCGGCGGGCAAAGGGATCGGCCTTCAACGGCAGCAGAACGCCGTCATGACCGCGGATTTCGAATTTGTAGGGAACGCCGAGCGGCACGTCGGGAGCGAAGATTTCCCAGATCCCGCTGTCGGAACGGAAGCGCATGACATGACGCCGTCCGTCCCAGTTATTGAAATCGCCGACGACGGAAACGCGCTGGGCATTTGGTGCCCAGACGGCAAAGTGGATGCCGGTCGCGCCTTCATGCTTGATGCGGTGAGCGCCCATCTTGTCGAAGAGTCGCAGATGCGAACCCTGCCGGGCGTAATAATCGTCCATCGGGCCGAGTACGGGGCCGAAGCTGTATGGATCCGTCACTGCCCATTCGGCGTCGGCGCGCCGGGCGCGATAGCGCACCGGCTGGAATTTTGTGATCGAGACCTGGCCGCCGAAAATACCGTCAGGATGGAGTTGATGGAGATCGCCGATCGGCGTTCCATCCAGCGTCATTGCCGTGACAGCTTCGGCGCCCGGAAGGAAACACCTGGTGATGAAGGTCTCGCCGGCCTGGTGCACGCCCAGGACGGCAAAGGGATTGTCATGCGAGCCACTGAGGATTGCCGCGATTTCGCTTGCCGAAATTTCCCAGGGAAGCTTCACTTCAGGGGCGGCTTTCGGCGGCTTCATCAAGCTCTCCAGATCTCGTCTGCATATTGCCGGATTGTGCGGTCGGAAGAGAACCAGCCCATCCGCGCCGTGTTGTTGATCGTCTTCTCATACCAGGAGGACTGGTTGGTCCAGATCTGGTCGACTTCGCGCTGCGCGGCGGCATAGGCATCGAAATCGCCAGCGACCATGAACCAGTCATGGGAATATATGCCGTCGATGAGGCCGGTGTAGCGGTTGCGGTCGTCAGGAGAGAAGACGCCCGAGCTGATGGCGGCAAGCGCCTGTGCCAGCTCACGCGAACCTTCGATGATTGCACGAGGATTGTGGCCCTCGCTACGGATCTTGGCGACTTCATCTGCCTGCAGGCCGAAGATGACGATGTTGTCTTCGCCGACATTATCGCGCATTTCGACATTGGCGCCGTCGAGCGTGCCGATCGTCAGCGCGCCGTTCAGGCCGAACTTCATGTTGCCGGTGCCCGATGCTTCCATGCCGGCCGTGGAAATCTGCTCGGAGAGGTCTGCCGCCGGTACCATGACTTCCGCGAGCGAGACATTGTAGTTCGGCACGAAGACGACCTTCAGCAGGCCGCGGACCGACGGGTCATTGTTGATCGTGCGGGCGACATCGTTGATGAGCTTGATGATGAGCTTGGCGTTGTAATAGCTCGGCGCCGCCTTGCCGGCGAAGAGTTTTACACGCGGAACCCAATCCAGCTCCGGATGCGAGCGGATCTGATCGTACAGTGCGACGGCTTCGACGATGTTGAGGAGCTGGCGCTTGTATTCGTGGATGCGCTTGATCTGGATGTCGAACATGGCCGACGGATCGAGCTTCACGCCCATGCGGCTGGCGACGAGATTGGAAAGAGCCACTTTGTTGGCGCGCTTCACGGTTGCGAACTTCTGCTGGAAACTCGGGTCCGTTGCGAACTTGTCGAGTGCGCGCAGCTTCTCGGCGTCATCGAGGAATTCGTCGCCGATCGCTTCGCGCACCAGGCCGGTCAGACCGGGGTTGCACTGCTGCAGCCAGCGGCGGGGGGTGATGCCGTTGGTCTTGTTGTTGATGCGATCAGGATAGAGCTTGTGCAGGTCCGCAAAGACCGTGACCTTCATCAGGTCGGTGTGCAGAGCCGAGACGCCGTTGATCGAATGCGAGCCGACGAAGGCGAGGTTGCCCATGCGCACGCGACGGTCACCGCTTTCATCGATCAGCGAGAGCGAACGGATTTCGGTGTCGGAGAAATTCCGCGTCTTGCGGGCTTCGATCAGGATCTTGGCGTTGATCGCATAAATGATCTGCATGTGGCGCGGCAGCAGACGCTCGAAGAGCGGAACCGGCCAGCTTTCCAGCGCTTCGGGAAGAAGCGTGTGGTTGGTGTAGGAGAAGGTGCGGCGGGTGATATCCCAGGCCGTATCGAAATCCAGGCCATGCACGTCGCAGAGCAGACGCGTCAGTTCGGCGACGGAAACGGCCGGATGGGTGTCGTTGAGCTGGATCGCCACCTTGTCCGGCAGCGAGGTGAAGTCGTCATATTGCTGCAGGTGACGGCGCAGGATGTCCTGCAGCGAGGCGGAAGAGAAGAAATATTCCTGGCGCAGGCGCAACTCCTGGCCGGCAGGCGTTGCGTCGGCCGGATAGAGAACGCGGGTCAGGCTTTCAGCCCTGTTGCTCTCGCGTAGCGCGCCGATATGGTCGCCGGCGTTGAAGGCGTCGAGCAGGATCGGGTCGATCGGCTGTGCCGACCAGAGGCGCAGCGTATTGACGCGCTTGCCACGCCAGCCGACGACAGGTGTGTCGAAGGCGGCGGCAATGACGCGCTCGGCCGGCTTCCAGACGTATCGTGGCTGCTCGTCATGGCTGTTGATGACCTCGATAGAGCCACCGAAGCCGATTTCATAGGCGCTTTCGCGGCGTTCGAATTCCCAGGGGTTGCCGTGGGCAAGCCAGTTTTCCGGCAGCTCGACCTGCCAGCCGTCCGCCATCTGCTGGCGGAAGAGGCCGTGGACGTAGCGGATGCCGTAGCCATAAGCCGGAACATCGACAGTTGCCATCGACTCCATGAAACAGGCGGCAAGACGGCCGAGACCGCCGTTGCCGAGGGCGGCATCCGGTTCGAGGGCGGCAATGACGTTGATATCGACGCCGAGCGAAGCGAGCGCATCCCGAACCTCTTCCATCAGGTTGAGGTTGGACACGGCATCGCGCATCAGGCGGCCGATCAGGAATTCGAGAGACATGTAGTAGACGCGCTTGGCGCCTGTTTCATAAACCTTGCGGGTGGACTCCATCCACTTGTCGATGATGCGGTCACGCACCACGAGAATGGTTGCTGTCAGCCAGTCATGCGGCTTGGCGACCTTGGCATCCTTGCCAATGCGGTAGGTCAGACGCTCGATGATTTCCTCAGCGAGGATTTCTGGCCGGGAACTGCGCGGAGCTGGTGAGGGGATGATCGGCTTCGAAACAGTATTCATGTCAGGTCTCGCCAATTTTGATTTGGTTACAGTATCTTACGCCTGATTCAATCGATTTGTCGCTTACACCGACAGGGCAGTTTATGCACCGTTATCACGCACTTGCAACAAGGGAATTGGGCAAACGAAAAATTTGCGGAACCTTCATATTCGACAGGCCCAAGGGACTTGATTTCAATCGGTTTTCCCGATCTGATGGGCCGAATAAAGTTTAAACGAAAAGCCGCCCCGGTTTGTTCCGGAGCGGCTTTTTGCTGCATTGTAGTATGGCCTTTTAATTGGTTAGGCGTGTCACCTGGTTCGCTGCCTTGGCACCAATCGACTTGAAGGCATTCAGAAGCGCCGTCATATTCTCCGCCGCAAAATAGTGCGCGGAGGTCGTGGCGCAGTAGTTCAGCAAAGCTTTCCCGCCGGCGGGCGCCATGAGAGCGACCGTATAGACCTGAATCTTCTTGTCGCGGGCATCATCGCACAATTTTTTGGTTGTGGTGTCAGCTGAGGCTACGTTGTTGTCACCATCGGTCATGAAAACAATGTATTTGGTCGGCGTCTGTCCGGTCTTATCCTGATGCGCCTTGTCTTCCTTCGGGTCCACCAAGCTGTCATAGGCCTTCTTGAAGGCCGCGCTGGAATCAGTGCGGCCCGAGGCGGTCAGCGCGTTGACGTAGCTGACAACCTTGGAGGTGCCCCAATCGAGTGGCTGTGCGGTCTGCATCTTGTCGTTATAGGAAACAGAGCCCGTGCGAACGTAGGTGCTATCGGGATCGGCAGTATTGAGCTGGCCGGCCAAACTGGCAACGGCAAGCTTCAGCGCCTCGATCTTGGTGTAGTAGTTCGTGACTGTGCAGGTCTGTTTCACGTTCTTGTTGGTCTTGGGGTCGGTATAGCTGCAATCCTCGTCCCTCGTCGGCGTCGAGGCGTTGACTGTCGTGGTGTATTCAGCCATCGAGCCCGAGCGGTCGAGAACGAGATACATGGAGACCGACCCCTGGGTTTCCGAATGTCCACTAACGGTTGTGCCTGATGCGGCGATGTTCTGCGTTTTGAAACCGATTACCCGCATCATCGGATTCAAATTGATCGTGTAGTTCGGCGCTACGGTGACCTGGTATGAGACAGACTTGCCGGAGGTGGTTGTCGAGACGTTCACCGCGGTGCTGTTCTTGATGTCGGTCGTCGAAGGATCTGTGTCCTGAAGATAGTTCGCCATCTGGCCGGCGACGAAATCACGGGCAAAGGCCTGGGCATCGGCGGGCTGAATAGTCTTGTTTGCAAGCGCGGTCGCGGTTGCGAGCGCGGCCGCGTCGGCCGCTTCCTGCAGTTGTCGCTGCGAAAGCAGCATGTCTGTTACCTGAATGGAGACACCCGCGGCGCCGATAAGCACAGGCAGCAAGATGGCCGTCATGATACCGAAATTGCCGCCACGGTCGCGCCGCAGCCGATCAAAAAGCAAATGCAGGGTGTTCATCATGTCCACCGGTTCAAAGGAGCCCTATTTGGCTCTTGATGGACCAGATGACTTTAATGGGTGCTAAAGCCAGTCTCTAAAATTGCAGGCAACTGGCTGTTTTTTCCAATTTCGGGATTATTTGAGCGGAATTACGTCCACCGCCTGCACGGAACGCTGGCTGCCATAACTCTTGAGCACACCGATGACGGGAGCGACATCGGCGTAGTCGCGGCCATATGCGACGACGATATGGTCGGTTCCGGCAGGGATATTGTTGGTGGGATCGAGCTCGATCCAGCCGGCCGTTTCACCGCACCAGATGCGGACCCAGGCATGCATGGCGTCAGCCCCTTCCAGCCGTTCCTTGCCCGGCGGCGGGATTGTGCGCAGGAAACCGGAGACGTAGCCGGCGGGAATGCCGAGGCTGCGCAGCGCGAGGATCATGACATGAGTGAAGTCCTGGCAGACGCCACGCTTCAGTTTGAAGGACTCCAGCGGTGTCGTGTCGACGGTCGTCGCTTCCGGATCGTAGGTAAAATCCTTGTTGATGCGGGCGCAAAGCGCATAAGCAATCTGCATGACGGTCAGCGACGGCTGGACACAGGTCTTTGCGTATTCGCTGATCGCCTTGGTTTCGGTCAGGCGCGGACTGTCGCCAAGGAAATGGTGGGGCGATTCTGAATCGAGCGACCAGATTCCGGCGACTTCCTCCGGCAGGTCGGCCAGCAACGGCGAGAAGTCTGCCGACATGACCTGGCTTTCGACCTGCACGCGGGCCTGCATGCGGATATCGAGCGTTTCATGCGGCGAGCGCAGCAGGAAGGACGTTGCCGGATGCTGGAAGAAATCGACGAAATGCGACTGTTCGTCCGGCTGCGGCAAAATGCTGATCGAGCCTGCGACAAGCCGTTGGCGGTTCGCCAGCGAGAGCGGCATCAGACGCATGATATGGCGCGCGCCTGACGCAGGCGTGTCGTAGGCATAGCCCATGTGCAGGGTGAGATCGTAGAGCACGGCCGTCATCCGAGATAGGTCTGCGCCAAGAGGTCGGAGAGGTGTTCCAGTTCGCGCTCCAGCCGGTGATAGACATCGCCGCTCATCGTCTCTGGCGTCATGACGGCGAGGCCGGAATGCAGGCGCATCGCCTCGCGGTAGAAGGGCGACATCTGGCCGTTGATGAAGGCGTTCGGAAGTTGCTCGACCTCGCGGTGGATCTCGTTCATCTGGAAGAGCACCGAGCGCGGGTTCAGTGGATCGAGCGCCAGAAGATCGGTCACCGTCAGCGGCGCCGTATTGACGTTGTAGCGGCGGCGGTGGGTCATGACGCTGTCGCCGATTTCGAGCAGCATGTCGAGCGCACCGTCAGGCGCTTCCGGGCCGGACATATGGCCGAGAAGCCGCGTCATGTGCAGGCCGCGTTCAATGTATCGGCCGAGCGAGAGGAAGCGCCAGCCGGTGAAACGATACATGTTTTCATGGACGAGACCGGCGAAGCCCGCGAGCTTGCGCAGCAGGATGGTCATTGCATGGCTTGCGTCGTCGCCGGCGGTGATGGTCGAGTGGAAGCGGCGGGCGGTCTTGGCGAGGTCGTTCAGGGCCAGCCATCCATCCGGCGAGAAGCGGTCGCGGATGTTGCTTGCCGAATAGACGGCGCTCTCAATATTGCGCAGCAGCGATTCCGGCACCGGTTCGGCGGTGTCGATATCGACGGCGGCAAGATATTCAGTGACGTCAGCGAGCAGCGGCTGGTTCGGGTCGGCCGCCTCGGCGTAACGCGCATGCCAGGCGCGCAGGATGCGCAGTGCCCCTTCGGCGCGTTCAATATAGCGGCCCAGCCAGAAGAGGTTATCGGCCGCGCGGCTTGGCAGGCTGCCCGGCATGTTGCGGGTGAAGCTGCCCTCGGCGGGCAGGAGAGTGTGGCGCTCGACCGGCTTGTCGCTGACGATCCAGACATCGGCCGCCGCGCCACCGGATTGCATGGCGATGGCGGCGACATCGTCTCCCGAGCCGATGCGGGCAAAGCCGCCGGGCATGATCTGCCAGCCGTTAGCGGTACGGGCGGCGAACACGCGCAGCGACATCGGTCGTGGCGTCAGCTTGCCGTTGACCCAGGCGGGTGTGGTCGAGAGGGTGACGACTTCCTGACCGACGAGCTTTGCGCCGTCGCTTGTCAGCCAGTCTGCAATCGAGTTCTTCGCGGTGGCGCGTAGCGACGAGCCGAGGACGGATTCGCCGCTGTCATCAAAGAAGGGCGCGCGGGAATAGGCCGGGCCGATCACCATCTTTTCGATATTGGCAGCCACGTGGTCACGCTCGTCCTTCTGGCCGCACCACCATGTGGCGATGGACGGCAGGCGCAGATCTTCGCCCAGCAGCTGGCGACAGACGGCGGGCATGAAGGCGAGCAGGGCGCGCGTTTCCAAAACGCCGGTGCCGAGTGCATTGACGATGGTCACCGTTTCGGCGCGTAGCGACTCCACAAGGCCGGGGGTGCCGATATGCGAATTCTGGTTCAGCTCAAGCGGATCGGCATAGGCGGAATCGAGACGCCGCCACAGCACGCCGATCGGCTTCAGGCCGGCGACGGTGCGCACCATGATGCGGCCGTTGACGACAGTCAGGTCCTCGCCTTCCAGCAGCATGAAGCCGAGGTAGCGGGCAATATAAGCGTGTTCGTAGTAGGTTTCGTTTGCCGGGCCGGGCGTCAGAACCGCGATGCGGTCGTCGCCCGAATGTTTCATCGTCTGCAGTGCATCGCGGAAGGCGCCGAAGAAGGAAGCGAGGCGATGAACCGGCGTTTCGGCGTAGATATCGGAAAAGGCGCGGGTGGTCGCCACGCGGTTTTCCAGCGCAAAGCCTGCGCCGGAGGGGGCCTGCGTGCGGTCGGCAAGTACCCACCAATTGCCGTCAGGGCCACGGCCGATCTCGAAGGCGCAGAAATGCAGGTAGTGCCCGGTTGCCGGTTTTACGCCAACAAGAGGTCGCTGGAATTCCGGATTGGCAGCAATGAGGGCGGGCGGAACGATGCCCTCCTCAATGAGCTTGTTGTCGCCGTAGATGTCGGCAACCATCGCTTCGAGGAGATTGGCGCGTTGCACGAGGCCTGCCGAAAGAGCCTGCCATTCACGTTCGTCGATCAGCACTGGAATGTGGGAGAGCGGCCAGGCACGCTCGCCGCTGCCCTTGGCGCCGTAAGCCCGGTAAAAGACGCCGGCGTCGCGCAGATAGCGGTCGGCGCGGGCGAACCGCTCGGCCAGATCCTTTTCCGGCATGACGTTCAGATGGGCGAGGAAGCGCTGCCAGACCGGGCGGATCGTGCCCTTATTGTCCACCATCTCGTCGGCGATGCCGGGCAAGGGCTCATAGTCGAAGACCGCATCCGCGCCGGCGCGTTCTTCGATTTCGTCCCTCAGTTCCAGTGCAGGCTTCTTGCCCATCAGACCCAGTTTCTTCAAATTCCAACGGGCCGCCTCAGATCCAGCGTGAGCGGGAATTCAGGCGGAACCGTTTCGACACGCGGAATATAACCACCCGCCGTATGTCCCCACGGTTCGAAACGGGCAAGCCGCCGCGCTTCCGCTTCGTTGCCGTTGACCGGGAAGGTTTCATAATTCCGACCACCCGGATGGGCAACGTGATAGATGCAGCCGCCGATCGAACGTTTCGACCATGTATCATAAATATCAAAAGTCAAAGGCGTATTCACCGGCAGCACAGGGTGCAGGCCGGAAGCCGGCTGCCAGGCCTTGAAACGCACGCCCGCAACGGACACACCCGATGTGCCCGTCGGCATCAGCGGTACGATTCGGCCATTGCAGGTGACGATGTAGCGCGAGACGTTGTTCGTTTCGAGCCGAACCTGAAGGCGCTCGACGGAGCTGTCGACGTAGCGGACGGTGCCGCCCGGCGCGCCTTCCTCGCCCATGACGTGCCAGGGCTCCAGCGCCTGGCGCAGTTCCAGCTTCGAGCCCTCGTATTCGACCTCGCCGCAGAAAGGAAAGCGGAATTCAAGCTGGGCCTTGAACCATTCGGGGCTGAGGTCGAAGCCGTTTTCGCGCAGGTCCGCGAGCACATCGAGGAAATCGGTCCAGACGAAATGCGGCAGCATGAAACGATCGTGCAGGGTCGTACCCCAGCGGACGAAATTGCCGTCGGCGGGGTTCGTCCAAAAGCGGGCGATCAGCGCGCGCACCAGCAATTGCTGGGCAAGCGACATACGTGCATTCGGCGGCATCTCAAAGCCGCGGAACTCGATAAGGCCGAGCCGTCCAGTCGGGCCATCCGGCGAGAACAGCTTGTCGATGCAGATCTCGGCACGGTGCGTGTTGCCGGTGACATCGGTCAAAAGATTTCGGAACAATCGGTCCACGAGCCAGGGCAGCGGCAGTTGACCGCGACCCGGCGCTCCGACCTGCGCCATGGCGATCTCCAGCTCATAGAGACTATCGTGGCGGGCCTCGTCGATGCGCGGCGCCTGGCTGGTCGGGCCGATGAACATGCCGGAAAAGAGGTAGGAGAGGGAGGGATGGCGCTGCCAGTGGAGAATGATGCTTTTCAGCAGGTCCGGGCGGCGCAGGAAGGGGCTGTTGTTTGGATTGGCCGCGCCGACGACGACGTGGTTGCCGCCGCCGGTGCCGGTGTGGCGACCATCGACCATGAACTTGTCGGCGCCGAGCCGGGTGGCGCGCGCTTCCTCGTAGATCGCCGTGGTGATGTCAACGCAATCCTGCCAGTTGGAGGCTGGGTGGATGTTGACTTCGATGACGCCCGGATCGGGGGCTACGCGGATGACGTTGATGCGCTCGTCCTGCGGCGGCGGGTAGCCTTCGATGTGAACGGGAAGCTTGAGTTCAGCAGCGGCGTTTTCGGCAGCGGCGATCAGCTCCAGATAATCCTCGACGCGCTCGACTGGCGGCATGAAGACGCAGAGCCTGCCTTCGCGCGGTTCGACCGACAAGGCAGTGCGCACGGCGCCGCCTATGTCGCCAAGGGTCTGTTCGACACGGACGGCGTGGCTTTCGTCCGTCTGGAACGATGCTTCCGGCATGGCGCGGCCGGCGGGCACGAAGACGTCAGGCAGCGGCGGGCGCGGTATCGACGGATCTGCCGGATGGATATAAGGATAGCGCGCCGGCGGGACATAGGGCAGCGTGCCGAGTGGCAGGCGATAGCCGATCGGGCTGTCACCCGGTACAAGAAAGATCTTTCCGCGGCGCGTGCGCCATTTTTCGCTGACCCAGGTCCTGCTTGCGGCGGCCTTGGCATTCCATACCTGAACGGGAAGGATATAACCTGTCGGCACGGTGAGGCCGCGGGCGAAGACGCGGGCAATGCGGTTGCGCTCCTCGGGGTCCTTCAGTTTCGAATTCGACGGATCAACGTTTTCGGGAAGGCTGCCTTCCTTGATGATCCAGTCTGCAGGATCCTCATAGGCCGGCTGCACCATATCGGGCTTGATTGCCAGTTCCCTGGCAATCGCCGTCAGGAGCTTTTCGGCATCCTCAGCCTTGACGCCAGTATCCTTGCCTTCAGCGGCGACCAGATCCAGGTTCTGCCAGATCGGCTTGCCGTCCCGTCGCCAGTAGAGCGAGAAGGTCCAGCGCGGCAGGCTTTCGCCGGGATACCATTTACCCTGGCCGTAATGCAGGAAGCCGCCGGAAGCGAAGCGCTCCTGCAGCCTGCGGATCAAGCTGTCGGCCTTTTCGCGCTTGGTCGGGCCGACGGCGGCGGTGTTCCACTCCTCTGACTGGAAATCGTCGATAGAGACGAAAGTCGGCTCGCCGCCCATCGTCAGGCGTACATCCTCAGCTTCGAGGACGCGGTCGACCTTCTCGCCGAGCTGGTTGAGCTCGTCCCAGCTTTCATCGGAGAAGGGTTTTGTGATGCGCGGGTGCTCGGCGACGCGGGAGACCTTCATGTCGAAGGCGAATTCGGTTTCGGCCTCGCCGAAATAACCGCCGGAGATCGGGGCGGCATTGCTGAAATGCGGCGTGGCGGCCAGCGGAATGTGGCTTTCGCCGGTTAGAAGTCCAGAGGTCGGATCGAGGCCGACCCAACCGGCGCCGGGCAGATAGACCTCCGCCCAGGCATGCAGATCGGTGAAATCGACCTCGGTACCGGAAGGGCCGTCGAGCGCTTTCAGGTCCGGTGCCAACTGGATGAGATAGCCGGAGACGAAACGGGCGGCGAGCCCGAGATGGCGCAGAATCTGGACGAGCAGCCAGCTGGTGTCGCGGCAGGAGCCCTTGGCGGTTTCCAGCGTCTCCTCCGGCGTCTGGACGCCGGCTTCCATGCGGATGACATAACCGATCTGCCGCTGCAGACGGGCATTGAGGCCGACGATCATGTCGACCGTCGGCTGATCGGGGGACCAGTCGAGCGTCGGCAGCAGCGCCTTCAGGCGCGGGCCAGCCGGCTCCGGCATCATGTAGATCGAGAGATCTTCACGGAGCGATTCCGGGTAGTTGAAGGGCCACTTCGTCGCTTCCTCCTCGACGAAGAAATCAAAGGGATTGTAGACGGTCATGTCGGCAACGAGATCGACCTCGATCTTGAATTCGGTCACGGGGTCGGGGAAGACGAAGCGGGCGAGATAATTGCCGTAAGGATCCTGCTGCAGGTTCACGAAGTGGTTCGACGGCGTGACCTTCAGAGAATGGCTCAAGACCCGCGTCTTCGAATGCGAGGCCGGCTTCAGGCGGATTATCTGTGGGCCGAGGCGGATCGGTTTGTCATACTGATAATGGGTCAGATGATAGATGCTGGCTTTGATTGACATATTGCTCTTTTATCCGCTTGCCGTTGATCGGCTTAGCTGTTCCCAAAACCAGTGTGTGCAATGCAGCGAAAGAATGCAAGGCGGAAAGGTTGGCGCGGTGACGGCTTTCAGGCGGCTCTGTTGAACGTCACTGACGCCTTCAGGCCCCTGCCGCCGCGGCCTGGTATCAGCACGAGTCTCGCATTGAAAAGATTGGCGATTTCCTCGATGATCGGCAGGCCGAGGCCGGCGCCGGGCGCGCCGGACTCATTGCCGCGGGAGAAACGCTTTCTGACGGCTTCCAGCTTTTCGGGCGGAATTCCCGGGCCGTTATCCTCGACTTCCAACCGTACGGTCTCGGCATCTTCAAGAATACGGACGGTCACTTCCGCGCCCTTGCCGGCATAGGCGATGGCATTGCCCGCGAGATTGCGCAGCATCTCGCCGATCAGCAGCGGCTCGGCGCGGATCATCGCAGGCCCTTCACCCTCGAAGCCGAGATCGATGCCAGCCTCGGCGGCGCGCGGGATCTGCTCGCCGGTGATCTCCTGGGCAATGGCCGCGAGATCGATGGCAGAGACCGTCAGCGCTTCCTTGGCGGTCGCGGCGTCGATCTTGGCCATCAGCAGAAGCTGGGCAAGGATGCGCTCGGCATGGGCAACCGCCTGATCGCCTTTGAGTGCGGCATGTTGCGCCTCGTCGAGAGAACCGGCGCGGGCTGAAAGAGCAAGCTGTGTGCGGATGATCGTGAGCGGCGTGCGGAGCTGGTGGCTGGCATTGCCGGTGAAATTGCGCAGCGCATCAAGCGCCGATTGCAGGCGCACCATGAAGGAGTTGACCGTATCGACAAGTGGCTGCACCTCGCTCGGAACGGATTGCTCGATCGGATGCAGGTCGTCTGGGTTGCGCTCGCCGATAGCGTCGCCGAGCTTGTAGAGCGGCCGCAGTGCCACCGTAACGGAAATCCAGACGATAACGGCGGCACCGGCAATCATGACGGCGAGGCGCAGCGCCGAGCGGACGAGGATTGCCTGCGCCAGATGACGGCGGGCAATAGTGGTTTCGGCGACGGTGACGACGAAGGGCACAGAGCGGATGCCGGTCGAGGCGGAGCGTCCCAATGTCGCCACGCGGATCGGCTCACCGCGGAAGATGTCGTCGGCAAAGGCAGCCGTATCGCCCTGCGTTTCCTTCAGCACCGGCAGCGCTTGGTAGCCGGTGATGAAATTTCCCGGCGGGCCGTCGACACGGTAGAAGACGCGGTCCTGTGCCGCCGATGTCAGCATTTCCAGCGCGACATAGGGAATATCGACCTCGAGCGTGCCGTCTTCGGCGACGACGACACGTTCGGCAATGGCCAGCGCCGAACCGGCCAACACGCGGTCGGAAACGATGTTCGAGGTCTGGACGGCTTCGCGCCAGGTATCGGCGAGCGCCAGCGTGCCGATAACGGCAGTCGAGACAAGCAGCCAGAAAAGCAGTCGGCGCCGGAGCGAATAGGCCGCCGTCATGAGGCCTCGGGCAGCTTGTCGAGATAATAGCCGATGCCGCGGGCGGTCTTGACCGTCAGGCCATGCGGCGAAAGCCTTTTTCTCAGGCGGCTGACATATTGCTCGATGGCGTTGGCCGAAATGTCGTCATCGAAGGCAGTCAGCGACTGCATGATCGCTTCTTTGGCGACGACCTTGCCGGCGCGCATGAAAAGGATTTCCAGGAGGCCAAGCTCGCGAGAGGGGATGTCGAGCGGCGTGGCGCCGGCCGAAAATGCGCGGGAATTCAGGTCGAGCGAGATCGATCCGAAGCTGACTGTCGAGGAATGCAGCCCGGCCTGGCGGCGCAGAAGCACGCGCACACGGGCTTCGAATTCGGCGATGTCGAAGGGCTTGATGAGATAGTCGTCGGCGCCGAGATCCAGGCCTTTCACGCGCTCTTCCGGCGAGCCGCGGGCCGTCAGGATGAGCACGGCAGCCCGGCTGCCGCGGGAGCGCATGGCACGCAGTACATCAAGGCCGTCCATTTCGGGAAGGTTCAGATCGAGAATGACGAGATCGAAATTTTCCGCTGCGATGACGGCATTGGCCGAGGCGCCGTCATGGACGACATCCACCGCATGGCCCGTGCCGCGCAAGATCGCCGACAGGCCATCGGCCAGCGCGATATTGTCTTCGGTAAGCAGGATGCGCAACGGATGTTTCCCTCGATTTTTTAGGGGAGTTTATCAGGGATGACAGCCCGATGTCACAGCGATTCTGGGAATTGGTGAACGGAGAATGGCAGGATGGTATTCGCTCCCCTCAGGCCCTGCGCATCATGAGCCCGACCGCCACGACGCCATGGACCAGTTTCGATCCGCGCCGAGATGCCGATGGCGGGGCGCAGTCCGTCGTGGTAAGGACAATCGGAAGTTCGGGAGGCTTTGCAGATGGGGAACCTGTCGGTCGGGCTTGCGGAAAGCCCGGAAGAGATCGATGCCGTTCGGCATCTCAGCCGCGCCTTCCGACAATGGCTTTACGACAACTATCCCGACGAGCGGGCGCAGATAGAACTTTACTACAGTCCGGAAAAGTTCGAGGCGATGCTCGCCGACCTGCCGGAGATCCATGCAAGACCACAAGGGGCAATGTTCCTGGCGCGGCTGGATGGAGAGATTGTCGGCTGCGTCATGCAGCACGAGATCGCGCCGGGCATATCGGAGATGAAGCGGCTCTTCGTTTCCGAGCGGGCACGCGGAAGCGGCGCGGCGCAGGCACTCTGCGAAGCGTCCCTTGCACAGGCCAAGAAGGATGGCTACCGGATGATGCGGCTCGATACCGGCCATCGGCAGGTCGCTGCGCAGAAGCTATATCGTCGCCTGGGTTTTCGCGAGCGAGATGCCTACTACGAGATCCCTGATGATCTGAAGCCGATCCTGATGTTCTTCGAGCGCGAGCTTTGAGGCCTGGCCGCAGCCACTACTGGAAGCCGACCCTTGTCTGGCGTGTGCGGCTCGGGCATTCTTGCGCGATGAGGAGCCTTTTCATTCTGTTCCTGTGCTTGATGCCCGGCCTTGCTGCAGCGGATCAGGTCTTCTATCCGGCGAAGTCGGGGAATACCGATGCGCCGGTGCTGACAGTCTATTCCTCGCTCGACGAGCCCTTGGCGCAGCCGATGATCCGTGGCTTCCAGGAAGCCAATCCGGATGTGGCAGTCAAATATGAGGACATGCTGACGGGGGATATCTACGACCGCATCGTCAAGGAGACGGATACGGGTCACAAGACGGCGGACTTCGCCTTCTCCTCTGCGATGGACCTGCAGGTGAAGCTTTCGAACGACGGCTATGCGCAGGTGAGCAACCTGCCGATGAGCGCGCAATGGCCGAAATGGGCGAACTGGCGCAACACCGCCTATGCGCTGACCTTCGAACCGGCCGTCTTCGTCTATCACAAGCCGAGCTTTGTTCATGAATCGGTGCCGAGCTCGCGGGCGGAATTCGTCGACTATTTGAAACGCAAGGGCAATGAGGTTTATGGGCGGATCGGGACCTATGACATCGAACGTTCCGGCGTGGGCTTTTTGTTCATGGCGCGCGATCAGGAACAGTTCGGCGATATCTGGTCGGTGATCGGGGCGATGGGGGCGGCGGGCGTGAAGCTCTATTCCACAAGTTCGGCAATCCTCGAGCGGGTGGCCGACGGGCGTTTCGTCCTCGGCTATAATATCCTCGGCTCTTATGCGGCCGACTGGGCCTCGCGTCATCCTGACGTCGGCATCGTGTTGCCGAAGGATTATACGGTCGTGATGTCGCGCATCGGCCTGGTGCCGCAGGCTGCCGCCGAGCCGGAACTCGGGCGGCGCTACCTTGCCTTCTTCATGTCGAAGGAAGGTCAGACGATCATGGCCCGAGAGTTGCAGATCCCGGCCGTCAGCCCGGAAGTGGCGGGCGAGAATACCGCCAATACGTTGCAGGAACTGCTCGGCGCACAGTTGCGTCCGGTGCCTGTCAGCCCCGGTCTGATGGTTTATCTCGACCAGGTGAAGCGCGCCCGGCTGATTGCGCACTGGAATGAGGTGCTGCGGACGCAGTAAAAACCTCGCTCGCCCAATAGAAACCGGCGCGCTGACCAAAATAAATCACATGTTCTCAATGACTAAGCGCTGATCCATTCAGCAGGAATGGTCCGAGCTCTAACTCAAAAATATAAAGGGCGAGGTCGCTGCTAGCGAACCTCGCCCTTTCGCATTTATGCCGTCACGGCAGCTACGGTCAGCCTTTGCGTATCACCACTTCCAGATATTCGGCTGGCACGACCATGGTGCCATCCTTGGCGCGGTTGAAGCGGGCGATGAGCGCAAGGAAATCCTCTTCGAGAGCTGCCTTGCCCGGTTGTGGCAGAGCTTCGAAGGCCTTGTGAACAGGGCCGTACCAGGTGCGGAACACTTCCAGCCAATGGGCGGGTGAGCGGTAGCGGAAATTATACATGCGCGACGTCGCCTCGATGCTGGCGTGGCCGCCGAACATTTCTTCCAGCCTTTCCTTGGTGCCCCACAGCGCCGGCGACCCGACGCCCGGCATCGGTGGAATATGCTTGCCTATCGTCTTGAAGACCTGGCCGATGAAGCTCTCCGGCGTCCAGTTCGCCATGCCGATACGCCCGCCCGTCCGGCAGACGCGCAGCATTTCCTTTGCCGCCTTGTCCTGATCCGGCGTGAACATGACGCCGAAGGTGGAGACGACGACATCGAAGCTTGCATCCTTGAAGGGCAGGGCTTCCGCGTCGGCCTGCTGGAACTCCACCGCCAAGCCGTTTGCCATCGCCCGCTCGCGGCCGCGCTCCAGAAGTTCCGGTACATAGTCGGTCGAGGTCACCTCGGCCCAGCGCCGCGCCGCGGCAAGCGTCGCATTGCCGTTGCCGGCGGCGATATCGAGAACCTTTTCGCCGGAGCGCAGGTCCAGGGCTTCGCAAAGGCTTTCGCCAACGATCTGCAGCCGGGCGCCGATGACGGAATAATCGCCGGAAGCCCAGGCGACCTGCTGGCGCGACTTCAACGCGGCGAGATCGGGTGTGGGCTGTGTCACGGCATTCGCTGTGGTTTGCATGGAATGTCTCCTCTCATCTCGGCGAGCACAGGCCGTTGCCGCGAGCGCTTGCCGGTTTTCCACTGATATCCAGGTGTATGCGTAGCGCTCGACCAGTCTCTTGGAGTGCCCCAGGTCCGCTTGCAGGGGGATCGTGCCTCGGGATGGGCAATCGGCCTAGTGTAGAAAATGGACTGGGACCGGTACAGAAAATGGATCAGGCGGCGTAGGAGCTGCGCACCATCCAGTTTCCGATGCTTGTGGCGAGCGACATGTCGCCGATGAAGGAGATGCGTTCCCTGGCGATTTCGGTATCGAAGCTGGAATGGCCCATCCAGGCCGAGGTCATCGCCTTCAAATCGGCGGTGACGAAGAGGTCGACATCGTAACCGGGATCTGTGAGGCAGAGGTCCACAGGCGTGCCTAGCCGAGCCACGAGCCAGTAATGCCGTTCGTCGCGCGGCAATTCGGGATAGGTGAACTGGATGACGCTACGCTTGCGCGAGGGCAGGGCAGCGGCGTTGACCTTGCGGCGCATGTTCCACATCAGAATGCGGGCATCGAGCTTTTCGAGCGTTACGCTGGCATCGATATTGCGATGCGCCCAGGTGCCGAGCGCATGCACGATCGGCTCCAACTCGTTGGCGATCTCGGTCGTCCTATAGACGATCTCGCCCGTGATGCGGTTTTCCGAGCGGGTGACGAGGCCGTTTGCCTCCATCTCGCGCAGCCGTTTTGCCATGAGGGTCGGCGACATTCCCGGGACGCCGCGTCGGATCTCGTTGAAACGTGTGGAGCCGGACCACATTTCGCAGAGCAGCAACAAGGTCCATCGCGGCTCGAGCAGCTCGCACGCCTTGGAAACCGGACAAAACTGGTTGTAACCGCCATTTGCCATCGGATCGCCCTCCATGGCCGAGTATCGGCCAAGTTCCTGAGAGCGTCCAGTACAGACAATGTACTAGTCCTCTCGCCTTTCGCGGGAAGGTAGTTGAATTACGGCAAAAAAGTGTCTTGCCGCACTGGATATCCCGGCGATGTCAGCTAAATGACAGCTTCATATGATGGCTTGGGCTACTTCCTCTCCGTGGAGGCGGAGAGTTGAAGATTTTCCGGGAGGACTTCCGCTCGCTATCAGGACAATTGCGTCCACCGATCGGTGATCTCTCCTCATTTTCAAAAATAGCACTGGCGGTCCGCTCAGCCGCAGCACGGAGGACACATCGTGAAGCACACTTTCATCGCAACCCTTTTGGCAGCGGCCATCGCGCTGCCGGCCTATGCGGCCGATTACACCATCATCGCTCCGGCCGCGCCCGGCGGCGGCTGGGACCAGACGGCTCGCTCGCTGCAGACGGTGCTGCAGCAGGAAGGCATTTCCAAAAGCGTCCAGGTTCAGAACGTACCGGGTGCCGGAGGCTCCATCGGCCTTGCCCAGTTCAGCAGCCAGAGCGCCGGTAATCCGAACGCTCTCATCGTCGGCGGCTACGTCATGGTCGGCGCACTGTTGACCAATAAGTCGGTCGTTACGCTGAAGGACGTCACCCCGATCGCCCGTCTGACCGGCGAATATGAAGCCATCGTCGTTCCGGCCGCTTCCGACATCAAGACGCTTGCCGATCTCGTCACCAAGCTGAAGGCCGATCCGGGCGCTGTTTCCTGGGGCGGCGGTTCTGCTGGCGGCACGGACCACATCGCCGTCGGTCTGATCGCCAAGGCTTCCGGTGTCGATCCGACGAAGATCAACTATGTCGCCTTTTCGGGCGGTGGCGAAGCACTCGCCGCTATCCTCGGCGGCCAGGTCACGGCCGGCATTTCGAGCTACAGCGAGTTCGAATCACAGGTCAAGGCCGGCACACTGCGTCTGCTCGGCGTTTCCAGCGATGCCCGTATCGCCGGTGTCGATGCCCCGACCCTCAAGGAAGCCGGTACCGACGTTTCCATCCAGAACTGGCGCATGGTCGCTGCCGCTCCGGGTCTGACCGATGAAGAAGTCGCTTCCATCGCTGCCGACTTCGACAAGCTGCACAAGTCTGCCGCCTGGCAGGAAACCCTGAAGACCAAGGGCTGGGCCGACACCTATCTCGCGGGTGACGAGTTCAAGGCACAGCTCGAAAAGGATGTCTCGGCCACCGAAGGCATTCTCAAAGACATCGGTCTCGTTCAATGAGCGAAGCCGATAGCTCATCGGCAACGAAGCGCCGCCCTGATTGGGCGGCGCTGGTCATTGCCGCTTTCCTCATCGCTGTCGCTGTCGTGGTATTCTGGGATGCCTCGCATCTGAAGACGATCGCGCAGTATGACCGTATCGGCCCATCGACGGTGCCGAAGGTCGTTGCTCTCGGCCTCTTCTGTCTTGGTATCTGGACGGCGATCGAAGCCTGGCGCGGCGATTTTCCGGAACGTGAGCAGCAGGAAGTGGCGCCCGTCATCTGGATCATCGCAGGCCTTGCCGGACAGATGCTGCTTTTGCGCATCGCCGGTTTCTCGATTGCGACCGGCGTGCTCTTTGCGCTGACCGCGCGCGGCTTCGGCAAGCGCCAGATCTGGTTCTCACTGCCGATCGGCATCGTGCTGAGCTTCATCGTCTGGGCGATGTTCTCGCAGCTGCTGCAGCTCACGCTGCCGGCCGGCCCGCTCGAACACCTGTTCTTCTGATAGCGCTCGCCTCGCGCCGGGCGCTTTCAGTTCTCTGTTTTTTGCGCGGACGGTCCTGTGCCCCCTCAGGAGCCGCCGCTTGGGACAAAACCATGAGCACATTCGAATTCCTCTGGCAGGGCATTCTGGTTGCTGCGCAGCCGATCAACCTGCTCTACGCCCTCATCGGCGTGACTCTTGGCACCGCCGTGGGCGTGCTGCCGGGTATAGGCCCGGCGCTGACCGTGGCGCTGCTCTTGCCTGTCACCTACAAGCTCGATCCGGGCGGCTCGCTCATCATGTTTGCCGGTATCTATTACGGCGGCATGTATGGCGGTTCGACCACTTCGATTCTTCTGAACACGCCGGGTGAAAGCGCCTCGATCGTCACAGCGCTCGAGGGCAACAAGATGGCGCGTGCAGGCCGCGGCGGACCGGCGCTGGCGACGGCGGCCATCGGCTCGTTCGTCGCCGGCCTCATCGCCACGCTCGGCTTGGCCTTCATTGCCCCCTATATCGTCAAGCTGGCGTTGATCTTTGGTCCCCGCGAATATTTCGCACTGATGGTGCTGGCTTTCGTGACCGTCTCCTCGGCCTTCGGGGATTCGGCGTTGCGTGGCCTCACCTCGCTCTTCATCGGCTTTGCGCTCGCCATGGTCGGGATCGACCAGCAGACAGGCCAGGCGCGCCTTTCCTTCGGCATACCCGACCTGCTCGACGGTATCGAAGTGACGACGCTGGCTGTTGCGATGTTCGCCATTGGCGAGACGCTCTACATCGCCGCACAAGGAAAGCGCGGCGAGGACAAGGTGGAAGCGGTTCGTGGCTCGCTCTGGATGAACAAGCAGGACTGGGCGCGTTCATGGAAGCCGTGGCTGCGTGGCACGATCATCGGCTTCCCCATTGGCGCCATGCCGGCAGGCGGTGCCGAAATCGGCACGTTCCTCTCTTATGCCACGGAAAAGCGCCTATCGAAGAATCCCGAGGAATTCGGCCATGGCGCCATCGAAGGCGTTGCCGGTCCTGAGGCCGCCAACAATGCATCGGCCGCCGGCACGCTGGTGCCACTGTTGACGCTCGGCCTGCCGACGTCAGCGACGGCGGCAATCATGCTCGCCGGCTTCCAGCAATACGGCCTGCAGCCGGGTCCGTTGCTGTTTGCCACCAACCCACAGCTCGTCTGGGGTCTCATCGCGAGCCTGCTCATCGCCAATGCGATGCTCCTGGTCCTGAACCTGCCGATGATCGGTCTCTGGGTTCGCCTGCTGACGGTTCCGAAGCCGTGGCTCTATGCCGGCATCCTGCTGTTTGCCACGCTCGGCACTATCGGGGCCAATCCTTCGGTCTTCGAGCTCGGCATGCTTCTCGCGTTCGGCGTGCTCGGTTATATCATGCGGATCTTCGGCTATCCGATCGCGCCTACTGTCGTCGGCCTCATCCTCGGGCCGCTGGCCGAGCAGCAGCTTCGCCGAGCGCTTTCGATCAGCCAAGGCGATGTGACCACGCTCGTCATGTCGCCGATCGCCTGCGGCCTGCTGATCGTCGCGGCTGCTGCCTTCCTCATTCCGCTGATCCTGAGACTGCGTGGCCGCGGCCAGGTTCTCTCTCAGCTCGCGGCAAATGAAGACTAAAAACAAGAAGACGACCTGACCCCTAATTCAGGCCGGCCGTGGCAACAGGGCCGGCCATTTCTATGCCTTTCACAGCCTGTGCAATTTCGTCCTGAAGAAAAGCCAATAGGTATGACTCTTGTTCTGTGGCGCGGCAATTTCGTAGTCACAGATCCAACCGATGTTTAATTTAAATTTAAGCGAATCTCCCAATATTTTGCATCACCACTTCCCGGGACGCAGGCATGAAGCCCTCATCAGCCTGCCGCTTCCCCTTTTCTATCAGGAACATTGTATGAGACGCCCACGCGTAAAATTATTACTCTCCGTTGTCTTTGCCGTCATCGCCATCATGTTCGGCCTGCTTGCGTGGATGTCGATCAGCAGCATGCGGCTCTTGAACGGCCAGACGGAAGTCATCGCGACCAACTGGATACCGAAAATCGCTACCGGCAAAAGCATTGAGAGTGCTTTCTATCGGCTGAACTCGGCCTATTTCGAGCATATCCTGGCCGATACGCCCGAAGCGACGAAGGCTGCGGAGACCGAGATCGCGCAACGCACCGATACGCTTTCGCAGCAGATTGAAAAGTACCGGCCACTCGTTACCACCCAGCGCGGTGGTGAACTTCTAAAGGCTATCGACGGCGGCGTCGCCGACTATAAGCAGGTTGCGGTGCAGATGATCTCTCTATCGAGTGCCGGCAAGAAAGCGGAAGCGAAGGCGCTGCTTTCCGGCGACATGCGCACCAAGCTCGACAAGGCGTCCGGTTATCTCAAGGACCTGCTCGACTTCAATACGTCAAGCTCCGACAAGATCTAYCGCGATGGAATCTCGGTCTTCCAGACGACGGTTCTGGCAGCCGCTATCCTGATTGCAGTCTGTGCTGCGATCCTGCTGGCTGCAGTGGCCTTTGCCATCATCGGCGTTGCCCGCCCCATCGAGATGATCACGGTTTCGATGAAGAAGCTGGCAGCCGGCGATACGGATAGCGCCATTCCCTTCCCGGGCCGTTCCGACGAGATCGGCGACATGGCTGGGGCTGTCGAAATCTTCCGCGCCAATTCGGTCGCCAATCGCCGTCTGGAGCAGGAGGGCGAGGCACAGCGCAATCTCACAGAGGAAGAGCGTCGTCGCAGCGCCGAACACGAGCATTTCAAGGCTGAGGAGATGCGACGGGCCACGGCTGGCCTCGGGAACGGTCTGAAGCACCTTTCCGCCGGTGACCTCACGTTTCAATTGAGGGAACCGTTTGCCGCCGATTTTGAATCGTTGCGTGCCGATTTCAATTCGTCGGTTACACAGCTCGCCGATGTCATGCGTGCCGTCACCGCCAGCGCCTCATCCATCGACAGCGGCACCCGAGAGATCAGCCAGAGTGCAGACGATCTCTCCCGCCGTACCGAGCGGCAAGCCTCCTCTCTGGAGGAGACGGCGGCAGCGCTTGACGAAATCACCGTCAATGTCGCGAATTCCTCCAAGCGCGTCGATGAAGCCAAGTCGGTGGCAATCCAGGCAAACGACAGCGCAGCAAAATCCGGTGCCGTCGTCGCTGATGCCGTCCACGCAATGGAGCGGATCGAACAGTCTTCGAGCCAGATTTCCAATATTATCGGTGTCATCGATGACATCGCCTTCCAGACGAACCTGCTGGCGCTCAATGCCGGTGTCGAGGCCGCTCGTGCCGGCGAAGCGGGCAAGGGTTTTGCTGTTGTCGCCCAGGAAGTGCGCGAACTCGCTCAGCGCTCTGCTCAGGCGGCTCGCGAGATCAAGGATCTCATCAGTGCCTCGACAGGTGAGGTTGCCGTCGGTGTGAAGCTGGTGCGTGAAACGGGTGGGGCTCTGAGCACGATCGGCGACTATGTCGTGACGATCAACAAGCACATGGAAGCAATTGCCACTTCAGCACGGGAGCAGTCCACGGGACTGACGGAGGTCAATTCTGCCGTCAACCAGATGGATCAGGTGACACAACAGAATGCTGCGATGGTCGAGGAGAGCAACGCGGCAAGTGCCACGCTGGCAACCGAAAGCCGCAGACTGCGCGAGCTGATTGCTCGCTTCGATCTCGGTCAGGGCAATGCTTCGACGCACCGGGCCGCTACTCCGCCTTCTGCATCGGCCAAGCCGGCGGCTACGCGCACGGCTGGATACGCGAGTGTTGGAAATGTTGCCTTGAAGCAGGAATGGTCAGAGTTCTAACTGACTGAATTATTATTCGAATTCCGAAGCGGCTCGAGGCGAACCCGGGCCGTTTTTCGTTTGCCGGCGAAAGAAATATGCGCTTCTTGCATAGCAGCGGTGATTTCTTGCGCGTTGTAGGTGCATCCGGATTTCCCCATCTAGGAAGGGTCAACGAAAGAGCGAGAGGAAAAGAAGATGTCCGCTTTCAGAAAGTCGATCCACAATGGTTTCCTGGCCCGCGCCTTTGCAGCGCTCGGTGCCGCAAACGCAGTCAGCGCCGCTGTCGAAGGTGGCCGCAAGCCGCGCGCACGTGACCTGCAGGAACTCGGTATCGATCCGGTAAGCTTTGGCCGTGTCATCCGGTAAGACGTGCCGAATGCGTAGATTGAGTGTCAGATCATCTATTGAATGAATGAGCCCGCAACCGTTGGTCGCGGGCTTTGTTTTTTGGACTATGCAAGCCGCAGCGCCAGACCGCAGCGGCTTTTTAATTGTCAGGCGTGCAGGCGCTCCCGCTCGGGGATATGCGCTTCCTTCTGCCGCTCTTGCCTGTTGTAGTGGATCGAGGACCAGAGCGAGATGCCGATCAGGGCTGCGCCGCCAAGGCCGGTGATGACCTCGGGAATGTGCGTCAAGGTCTGCACATACATGATCACCGAGAGGATCAGAATGGCGTAGAAGGCGCCGTGTTCCAGATAGCGGTATTCCGCGAGCGTTCCCTTTTCCACCAGCATGATCGTCATGGAGCGCACATACATGGCGCCGATGCCGAGGCCGATGGCGATAACGAAGAGGTTCTGCGTCAGTGCGAAGGCGCCGATGACGCCGTCGAAGGAGAAGCTGGCATCCAGCACTTCCAGATAGATGAAGGCGCCGAGGCCACCCTTTGCCGCCTCGCTCATCGCGCGCTGCGATGCATCGAGAAGACCGCCGATGACTTCCACCACCAGGAAGGTCACGAGACCGTAGACGGCGCAGTAGACGAAGGTGGTCGCGTCTTCGCCTTCCAGGAGATAGGAGAACAGCAGGATCAGCAGGAGCACGAAGGCGATCTCGATGCCCTTGATCGTGGCCGAACGCGCCATCAGCCGTTCTAAGGAGCCGATCCAGTGGACTTCCTTCTCATGGTTGAAGAAGTAGCTGAGGCCGACCATCATCAGGAAGGTGCCGCCGAAGGCTGCGATCGGCAGATGCGCATCATTCATGATGCGGGCATATTCGGCAGGTTCACGCGCCGCAAGCACGAGCGCTTCCCATGGGCCGATCTTTGCCGCGATGGCGACGATTGCCAGCGGAAAGACGATACGCATGCCGAAGACGGCAATAACGATACCCCAGGTCAGGAAGCGATGCTGCCAGACAGGGGTCATTTCTTTCAGCTTATTGGCATTGACGATGGCGTTGTCGAAGGAGAGCGAGATCTCCAGCACAGCCAGCACCGTGCAGATGAAGAAAACAGTGGCCATGCCACCCAGCGTGCCGGTCGACTGCCAGCCGAGGAATGCGCCGAGTGCCAGGCCGAGCGCGGTGAAGATGAAGGCCCAGCGGAAATAGCCGAGCGAGGATTTGTAGGATTGAGGCTGGTTCATGGCTGCACCTCGCAGCCGCAAACCGTTTTTGAAGATGGGGTGAAAACAGAAAAACGCATACCACAAAGGGCATGCGCGATTGGCATGGTGAGCTTTTTCATCGATGAAAAATCCGCCGGCTAATTTGCAGGCGGTACCGACATCACGAGAGCGCCGTAAAAACTCTCGCCAGAGGGGCCCGGCACCAGGGTTCCCCCGCAGCCGATGTCTGGATGAGGCTGCGGGTGCACCACTAGGTAGTCATGTTGCTGCGCCATTCAAGATGCACCGGCGGGCAAGGTTATCGATTTCTTTGGAACCATACTGGCGCTCACCCGTTCCGTCCTAGCTGAGCCGATGAAAACATCTCAGATACTCTTGAAGGAGGGCGACGATGCATAATTCGACCCATGTTCCCGACAAGCGCACGGAAGCGTCGGACCGCATGAAGCGGGCGAAACCCAATCGCATGCAGAGGGCACAGGTTCTGCCCCCGCACCAGGTGGACCTGACGCTGACCCCGGGCGCGCTCCACGACATTCATGTGCCGGCGCATATGACCGGCAGCGACCTTTCCAAGGGCGGGCTTGATATCAAGAGCGACGATGCCGACGTCGCAAAGCCCGTGCGCTGAAAACCAATTCCGCAACCGACAAGACAGGTGAAATACGAATGACGATCAATCTTGTGCCGCGGGATATCTTCATCCAGCATGAATATGAGTGGCAGGCCGTGCGCGAGGCGGCCGAACGCCGGATCGATATAGGCAAGCGCGAGACGCCATCCGTGCAGCCAGGCGGGCAAACCGCAAAGCCCGCCGCTGCACCTTCGGCCGCGCAAGGCTGCTGAACACAGGGCAGAGCTTGAATGAGACGCCCGGCCATGCGCCGGGCGTTTTCTTTTCCGACGAGTTCTGGTCTGGGAAAGCGTTCCACGGCCATGTCTTGCCAACCTTTCCGAAAGGATTGGGCAGCGATAATCCGGCCCATTCAAGGGAATCGGATCGATGGCCAAGACAGCGACACGCCGCCGCAAGGCGCCGGCAAAAAGGAAGAGCAGCGCGTCCTCCAGCGGCGCGATGCCCTGGATGGTGATCGGCATCGCGGCGGTGGGCGCCATTGCCGCCTATGACAATTGGAAGAGCATCCGCCCGATGCTTGGCAAGGCCCCAGCTGCAGTCATCCGTGAGGCGGCTGAAGCCAAGCCTCAGGCATCCAAGGATGCGCCGAAGCAGGTCGCCGTTGCGGCTCCTGCTGTCAAGCCCCGGCAGACGAACGATCCAGTACCACCTGCAGCGATTCCCTCGGCTCCGGTGCCGACGGCAAAGATCGTGCCGGCCTCTATTTCTCCTGCTTCCCCATCCCCGTCGGAAACCGCCAAGGCGGCTTTCGGATATTGCGGGCAGGGCGAGCATATCAATTGCGTCGGTGACGCTGGTACCTTCTGGTATAAGGGCGAGAAGATCGTCATCGCCGATATGGTCAGCCCGGACGTGGACCGTGCACGCTGCGAAGACGAACGGAAGATCGCCTTTGCTGCCAAGTCGCGATTGCTGGCGCTGCTGAATGCCGGTCCGTTCAACATGAATGCCGCCGGCAAGTCGGATGACCGGGGTGCGCCGCGTGTCATTTCGCGCGACGGGCGTTCCTTCGGCACGCGGCTTATCGATGAGGGCCTGGCCAGGAAGCCAGGCTCTGCCGGCGGTTCCTGGTGCGCTTGAGGCCGCTTGTCTGACGATCGCTTATTTACGTATGTTATTTCCGCGCTGGCGCCTTGCCGCTGGTACGGAAGCTGCCGGTGAAGGCCGAATCCTTGCTTTCGGCCGTGCATTCGATGGCAGTCGGCTTACCGGAGTAAGGATTGCCGAAGGTGCACGAACCGGCAACCTTCACCTCACCCGTCATCTTATTTCCAACGCCCGTGGTGACAAGGCTGAGCGGCAGGCGGGCATTGCCATTGGACGCGGGCTTGATGCCCTTTCCGTCGCCCTGGAAGCCCAGCAGCTTACCATCAGAGGTGAAGATAAAGGTCACGGTGCCGTTGACGAGCGTCACGCTTGCCAGCTCTCCCTTGCAGCCCTTCGTGGCATCGAACTTGGCAACGACGAGCTTCTGGCACTTGCCGCCAAGGGCAATGACGCCGGGCGCACCCGGAAAATTGTCGTCGGCCTGCGCCGCAGCTGCAAAAGCGAGGGTGGAGAAGGCGGCAATGGCAAGCGCGGATAATTTCATTTCGATTCGAACCCTATGTCCTGACGAGGCGAATCAACGCCTCGGGCTCTATTATCGCGCATGGCATGGCTCTGTGTCCGAATTTGGTTTCGATCCCTTCGGATATGATTTGAGAAGAGCCGGTGCAGGTGGCTTGGTCAGGAATACGAATCCGGCAACTTAAAACGGGAAACTGAAAAGGCCTTTCGATTTCTCGAAAGGCCTTTGCTTTTCAGCGAATTAGGATGGTGGGCGTGACAGGGATTGAACCTGTGACCCCTACGATGTCAACGTAGTGCTCTCCCGCTGAGCTACACGCCCATCCGATGGCGGCGCATAGATCACAAAACCTCCGGAGCCGTCAATAGGCTTTTTTGAAGTTTTGTGACGAGCCGCCAAGAAGCCTTATGCGGCAAGCATCTTGTTGACCTCGTCGACGAGATCGCGCAGGTGGAAAGGCTTGGAAAGGACCTTTGCATCCTTCGGCGCCTTCGAATCAGGGTTCAGTGCAACGGCTGCGAAGCCGGTGATGAACATGACCTTCAGGTCAGGATCGAGTTCGGTCGCACGGCGCGCCAGCTCGATGCCATCCATTTCCGGCATGACGATATCGGTCAGCAACAGCGAGAAGGGCTCCTCACGCAGGCGGTCATAAGCGCTAGCGCCGTTGTCGTAGGAAAGGACCTTGTATCCGGCCTTTTCGAGCGCCTTCACGAGGAAGCGGCGCATGTCATTGTCGTCTTCGGCGAGAAGTATCTTCTGAGTCATTAATCCGGACCGCTGATCACTGATGTTTTCTGGGATACCAGCCGTCTACACTAAACTTCGCCCGGTAAACAACCGGTGAAATCGCCCTAGCCACGACCGCCATCCCTTCTATGTAGTATGGACTTAAGGGCAGGCAACTGGCAACATAGCCGTCATAGCCACTTGATGACATGGTAAAGAGGGCAGAAAGTGCCGGAAATACGCGAATACGAGCTTTTTGAAGTGCATGAGCCCGTGTCGCAGACCATTCCCTTCGTCTACAACTCCCCTCATAGCGGCCGTATTTATCCACCGGAATTCATCGCGCAGTCGCGGCTGGAAGGTATCTCGATACGCCGGTCTGAAGACCATTATGTCGATGAGCTGTTCGGCACAGCCGTGGACCTCGGTGCGCCACTCCTCCTTGCGAATTTCCCGCGCGCCTATCTGGACGTCAACCGTGAGCCTTATGAGCTCGATCCGCGCATGTTCGACGGGCTGTTGCCGCCCTATGCGAATATCAACTCGCTCAGGGTTGCCGGCGGACTTGGCACCATTCCGCGCATCGTGGCTGAGAACATGGAAATCTATGCGCGCCGGCTGCCCGTTCAGGAGGGGCTGGAACGTGTCGAAAGCGTCTACAAGCCCTATCACTCGACGTTGCGGCGGCTGATTGCACGCACGCATGTACAGTTTGGCTTCGGCGTCCTGATCGACTGCCATTCTATGCCGGGCAATGTGCGCGTTGCCGGCAGCAATGCGCGGCCCGATTTCATCATCGGCGACCGTTACGGCACCAGCGCTTCGGCAGAGCTATCGCGTACGGCAATCGGCATTCTCGAGGAAATGGGTTTTGCAGCGATCCGCAACAAGCCCTATGCCGGTGGCTTCATCACCGAACATTACGGCCGCCCGTCACGCGGGCTGCATGCGCTGCAGATCGAGGTCAACCGTTCGATCTACGTCGATGAGGTCACGCTGGAGAAGCGGCCCGATTTCGACATCGTTGCAACCGCCGTCACGTCGTTCATGCGGCAGATGGCTGAGTATGTCGAGAAATTCTCCGGCGACCGGGCGCTTGCGGCCGAGTGATTTCTGCCTTCAGGTCAAAAAAAACCGCGCTTTATCAGCGCGGCTAAGTCTAGGGAGGAAACACCCAAGGAGGGTATTTACAGTCAGAAGACTGTAGGTAAGAAACTACTGCTGCATTGCACAATTGTCAAGCAATATATTGCACTGCAAAATATTTAGGCAGCTAATCGGAAATTGCCTGTTGTGTTTGCATTCCGCCGGTTTTTCGCTATGAAAAACGCCATTTCCCGCCAGCCATGTGGATTTCTCCATGCTTCCTGACCGTTCGTTCTTCAACCGTCTTGCCGAAGCTGCCAAGGCGGAAACCCTGCCGCGTTTTCGCTCGGGCATTAATGTCACCAACAAACTGTCGTCCGGCTTCGATCCGGTCACCGAAGGCGACAGGGCAGCGGAAACTGCCATCCGCACGCTGATCGAGGCGCATTTTCCGGAGCACGGCATTCTGGGCGAAGAGCACGGCAATGTCGGCCTCGACCGCGAGCATGTGTGGGTGATCGATCCGATCGACGGCACGCGCGCCTTCATCTCCGGCGTTCCGGTCTGGGGTACACTGATCGGCCTGCAGAAGAATGGCCGGGCGGTTGCCGGCATGATCGAGCAGCCTTTTACCGGCGAACGTTACTTCGGCGACGAAAACGGTTCGACCTATAGCGGGCCTGAGGGCGAACGCCGGCTGCAGGTGCGTGACTGCGGCGCTCTTTCCAATGCCATCCTCTTCACCACATCGCCGCATCTCTTCGTCGGCGAGGAGATGGAGAAATATCGCGAAATCGAAAGTCAGGTGCGGCTCTTCCGTTATGGCTGTGACTGTTACGCCTATGCGCTGCTGGCGGCAGGTCATGTCGATCTCGTGATCGAGAACAGCCTCAAACCCTATGACGTCGGCGGGATCATTCCTGTCATCGAGGGCGCCGGCGGCATTATGACCACCTGGGACGGTGGACGGCCGGAAAACGGTGGCTCCATTATCGCTGCCGGCAGCAGGGCGGTATACGAAGAGGCGATCGCCATCCTGCAGCGCTAACGCATGTTGTGCAAAAGTGTGCAGTGGTTTTGTGATAACCACATGCGTAAAATAAGAACTTAAAGCATGGCGGGCGAATCCTGGAGATCGCAACGGTTTTTTAGGTTCAGACGCCGAGTGCCGTAACGTCATCAGTCGCCTCGGCGTCGCTGCCGGGGATGAAGGCGTGGAAAGCGGCAAGTGCGGCGGTGCGATACATATCCCTTTCCTGGAATATCTCGTGGCGAGCGCCGTTGATCGGTACGAGTTGACCGGCGCGGAAATAACGCGAAAGCCTCTCCTGCACCGTATAGGGCACCAGACCGTCGCGTGTCGGGGCGATGACGACAGAGGGAATGGTGATCGAAAAGAGATGATAGGGCTGGGTCACCCGGTCGATCGCCTTCATGCATTCATACATCCAGCGCGCGGTCGGCGCTCCCAGCGCAAGCTCCGGATGGGCTTTTGCAATAGCCGCATTACGCTCGAAGCGCGTTTCGTCCGATGTGAGCGGATTATCAGGGAATTGTAGCTCCTTCATCTTGCCGAGCGGCATCCCGCCGAGGCCAACAGCACAGAGCGCGCTCGATACCGTGCGGATGACGCCTTGGGAGGCGGCCTGGCCGATGAGGCCGAGGAAAGGGGCAGAGAGCACCATGCGCTCGATACGCGTCGAGAGATAAGGTGCGGCGGAAAGGGCAATCAGCGCGCCTGTGGAATGAGCCAGCATATAGAAGGGCAGGCGGGTATCCGGGAGCACGACCTTTTCGAGGAAGGTATCGAGATCGCGCTCGTAGTCGGAAAAGCGGCGGATGTGGCCATGATTGCGTTTCTTGATCAGCCGAGGCGAACCGCCCTGGCCGCGCAGATCGAAAGTCGCGACCCAGAGGCCCTTGGCGGTGAGATCTCGGATCGTCTCGAAATACTTTTCGATATATTCGCTACGCCCATGCAGGAGGACCACCGTTCCATGAGCGACCGGTGTCTGCGACCGGAAGACGGCATAACGCAACCTATGGCCGTCGTGGGTCTCGAAAAAACCTTCGGTGCGGTTCTCTGGTGTCGGATTGGCTGGGGTCGAGTAAAGAACCTGTTCCATAGGCAGAATGTTTCTTCGCGTGAGAGATATACTAGGGGATAGCGCAGGGGCCGGGAAAATCAATGGCGAAATTGTGGCCTAATATAAGCGAGGTATAATACATTAAGATTCTTCTATATGGCAAGCTTCGCGAAAGCAGAGACACGCTATGGTTAGTGCGAACGAAAGATTTGTCCCGGCATGAAGCCGGTTATCCGCACGTTCATGACTGAAGATTGGGGCGCCGGGAGGCTGGCCATGAGTTCGGTTTCTTCCGTCGGGTCTGTCAATTCCGGCGTCCACCAATCAACCGGTCCGCAGCGGCCGGAGTCCGTTCTCGACTATCTGCAGTCGGATTATCTCGATATCGATCCGCCGGATGTGCATCTGGCGATCCTGAAACTGCTCAGCGACAATCCGAAGTCGCGGGCAGCTTTCGCGCGGGAATATTCTGCCGTCATGGCAATGCCGCAGAATGCTGATATTTCGCCGGAAAACGGCCAGTTCCTTGCGCTCGAGCAGATGATCATCGACAACCGCGACGCCCTTCCGGCGGAGGGGTTCACGATCAGCACAAAGTTGCCGGGCGGCGGTTCCATCGTTGCCGAGGTGCCGCCTTCAAATAGCGGCGGTAAGGAGAGCAGCAGCCCTTTGTCGATATTTTCAAACAGTGATTCAGCTGCGCTGTCGCGCATCGTCAGCGCTCTTATGCTGAGCCATCAAGATGCCGTGGCTGATAGGCTGGATGCGACGCAGGATCAGCTTGCAGAGCTTTACGCCTGAAGAAAAAAGGCCGGCGGAGCTGAGGGAGCTCTTGGCCGGCCGAATTTAGGCTGAAGAAGAAGGGACGATACACTTCAGCCTTCGGGCCAGTGTCACCCGATGCCCCTACCTCTAGACAGCAGCGCCTGAACGCTCACCGAACCTGCCGTTCATGCGGGGTTCACGCAGCCATCACGGGTGCTTTGAAAAGGGGCTTGAAGTCTCAGAAAGCCATACCCATCTGAACTTTGCGGACGCCAGAAGGGTCCGCGCAACCGTCCCGAAGCCGCCAAGAACGGGGTTTCAGGGCATGATATCGCAACACGTCGCTTCCCTAGGAGGACATCATGCGTCACGTAGACTTCTCTCCCCTTTATCGTTCCACAGTCGGTTTCGACCGCCTCTTTACCATGCTCGACAGCCTCTCCCAGCCGGAGCAGGTTCCGAGCTATCCGCCGTACAACATCGAGCGGACCGGTGAGAACACCTACCGTATTACCATGGCCGTTGCCGGCTTCGACGAAACCGAACTTTCCATCGAATCGCATGCCCACGCGCTCATCGTCAAAGGTGAAAAGCGCGAAGAAAATGCCGATGGCAGCGAGTTCCTATATCGTGGCATTGCAAAGCGCGCCTTCGAGCGCCGCTTCCAGCTTGCCGACCATGTCGAAGTGACCGCCGCTTCGCTGAAGAATGGCCTCCTACACATCGACCTCCTGCGCAGCATCCCGGAGGCTCTTAAGCCCCGCAAGATCGCTATTGCCGCTGAGCCAGTCGAGGCTCCGAAAGCGATCGAAGCACAGGTCGTCAACAACTAATCCGCTTTGACGGATCAGACGGAAACGGCGCCCTCGCGGGCGCCGTTTTTGTTTGCGGTCATTTTGTTCAATCAGGCTGGGCTTGCAGCTTCTTGAAGCTGCTTTTCGGTAGCCCGGCGCGCTGCGGCGGCGGCATATTTCTGGGCGATGACGGCGCAGACCATCAGCTGGATCTGATGGAAGAGCATCAGCGGCAGGACGATAGCGCCGATCGACTGGCCGGCGAAGATGACGTTTGCCATCGGAACGCCGCTTGCGAGGCTCTTCTTCGAACCGCAGAAGGTGATGGTGATCTCATCGGCCTTGTTGAAGCCCAGCCAACGGCTGCCGTACATGGTAATGACGAGAACGAGCGCCAGCAGCACCATGTCGGCGATGATGACGGCGGCGATATCGGCGATCGAGAAGGTGTGCCACAAGCCCTCGACGACGGCAGTCGAGAAGGCGAGGTAGACTACCATCAGGATGGAGCCGCGATCGACCGGCATCAGGATCTTCTTCTTGGAGCGGATCCAGGCGCCGATCCAGGGCTGGAGGATCTGGCCGACGACGAAGGGCGCGAGAAGCTGCAGCAGGATCTGCTCGAGCGCGTCGAAGGAGAAACCGCCGTGGCCGCCGACCGAAAAGAGCAGGCCGACGAGGAGCGGCGTCAGGAACATACCGAAGATGTTGGAGGCCGAAGCCGAGCAGATCGCCGCCGGCACGTTGCCGCCTGCCATTGAGGTGAAGGCGATCGAGGACTGCACAGTCGACGGCAGCACGCAGAGGAAGAGGATGCCGAGATAAAGCGGCTGCGGCAGGATCGAATCCGGGATGAAGCCTATCGCCAGGCCGAGGATCGGGAAGAGGCCGAAGGTGGTCAGCAGAATGACGAGATGCAGCCGCCAGTGTAGCAGGCCAGCGATGACAACATCACGCGAGAGTCGCGCGCCGTGCAGGAAGAACAGCAACGCAATGGCGAAATCAGTCGCAACACCGAACCAGCCGGCAAAGGTGCCGCTCGCTGGGAAGATCGAGGCGAGGATGACGGTGCAGACGAGCAGGATCGTGAATGTGTCGGGTAAGAAGCGGCGCATGGCGGTCTCGCTAAGATAAATGAGTCATTGTTTTGTCACTCATTATGATCCAGGATGCAATGAATAACAGTTATCATGGATCTGGATTGTCCTCATGTTGGACCTTTCGCAGCTACGCAGTTTCGTCACCGTCGAGCAGATGGGGAGCTTCACGCTGGCCGCCGAGAGGCTGGGCCTCGGGCAGTCTACGGTCAGCCAGCATATCCAAAGGCTGGAGACTTCGCTGGGGCGACGGTTGCTAGAGCGCGATACGCATAAGGTCGTCCTGACCGGTGATGGCGAGGCACTGCTTTCGCATGCGCGCGCCATGTTGTCGATCGAGGGGCAGGTGCAGTCGCTGTTCAAGGGAGGCAGCCTGCGCGGACGTTTGCGTCTTGGTGTTTCCGAGGATTTCGTGACAAGCCAATTGCCGGCGGTGCTGGAGGATTTCGTGCGCTCGCATCCTTCGGTCGATCTGGAGCTGACTGTTGCGCTTTCAGGCGTGCTCTATGAAATGCAGGACGCAGGAGCGATCGACCTCGTGCTTGCCAAGCGAAGGCTTGGAGATGCGCATGGGCGGCTGGTCTATCGGGAGCCGCTGGTGTGGCTGGCTCGGGATCCGGAGCACATTCTTTCATCCGGCCCGCTACCTTTGATCGCCTTCCCCCAGCCGAGCGTCACACGCGCCATCGCGCTGGAAGCCCTCGGTCGTCACGGCGTGCCCTGGCGCATCGTCTGTACCTGCGGCAGCCTCAGTGGGTTAACTGCTGCGGCCCGCGCCGGCATGGGCGTGCTCGTTCAGCCGCGCAGCATGGCGCCTTCAGGCTTGAAGGAAATTGCGCCGGGCAGGCTGCCTGTCCTGGAAGACGTCGAATTCGTGCTGGTGCCGCGCAAGGGGGCCGATCAGGCACTCGTGGCGGCACTTTCGGACGATATTCTGAAAAAGGTCAGAGGTTTGCGGTCCGCATGAGCGCTTCAAACAAGAATCCCGCCAGGGCCGGCGGGATTTTGTTTCTCAATGCTATGCCTGGAGCCGGAAGAAATCAGGCAGCCAGGCACTTCAGGAAGCCGTCGACATCGGCTTCGGTCGTTGCAAAGCTGGTGACGAGACGGACGAGCGTTTCGCCCTCCGAAACGAGGTCCGGCATGCCGGCCGGAATCGGCCACTCGTAGAATTTTGCGCCTCTGCCCTCAGCCGTCTTTGCCGCTGATTTCTGAATGACTGCGAAAACTTCGTTTGAGGCGGTCGGCCAGGCGAGCCGAGCCGAGTTGCTGGCGCCGATGCCTGCGCGCAGACGTTCGGCCATGGCGTTGGAGTGACGGGCGAGATCGAGCCAGAGGCCATTTTCGAAATAGGCGTCGAACTGGGCGGAGATAAAGCGCGACTTGGAGAAGAGCTGGGCGGCGCGCTTGCGGATGAAGGGCATCTCCTTCGCCTGTTCAGGATTGAAGAAGATGATCGCCTCCGCGCACCAGCAGCCATTCTTGGTGCCGCCGAAGGAAAGGATGTCGACGCCGCGCTTCCAGGTCATTTCGGCAGGCGTTGCGTTGAGCGCGACAAGCGCATTGGCGAAGCGGGCGCCGTCCATGTGCAGCGGCAGATTGCGCTTCTTGGCAATGGCGGAAATTTCGCCGATTTCCGGCAGAGAATAGACGGTGCCGATTTCGGTTGCCTGGGTGATGGTCACAGCGGTGGCGCGGCCGTGATGAACGGCGTCCTCGGGGAAGGCGGCAATCTTTGCAGACAGCGCTGCCGGATCGATCTTGCCGAAATCGCCGGCGACCGACACCAGGCGGGAGGAGCCGGAGAAGAATTCGGGAGCGCCACATTCGTCCTGCATCACATGGGCTTCCTGATGGCAGAAGGCGATGCCGCCGGGACGCTGCACGCTTGCAAGCGAAAGCGAGTTTGCGGCGGTGCCGGTGGCGACAAAGAAGACGGAAACCTCGCGATCGAAGATTTCGGAGAAGCGGGCTTCCACCTTCCTGTCGTAGTCGCTGTTGCCGTAGGCGGCGGCAAAACCAGCGGATTCAGCCAGCAGGCGTTCGGCAATGGATTTATGGGCACCGGCCCAATTGTCAGAAGCAAAAAACATGGAAGAAACCATTGAAAATGATGGGGCGGGAGGTTCGGATGGGGACATTACGCCAAAGCTTCACGGGATCAAGGGCGGAAGTCTGGATGCATYACAAAAATTGAACGGCGCAATCAATAAACAAAATGACATTAAATGGCGTAATTTTATGTCGCACTTTTTGCTGATTTGGCAATCTTCCGTCGCAAATTGACGTTTTTTTAAGAGCACACTCTTGCGAAGAGGAATTGTTTCTGTCATTGAACTGATGAACTAGGACAGGGTTGCTGTCCTATTTTGGCCTTCCCGGCCGAAGAGGCGCCGAAAGCCCTGGAACAGAGCGGCTTTCACGCTATAGTTCTTTCGAGTGCTGAGCCTTCACATGGCGGCGCGCGGAGGCGAATGGCAGGCGCGGAACGCGACGGTTTGCTTTCCCTAAAAAGCAGACGTCTGCGACCGGATCTTCACAATGCAACAGCGCTGTCACGCGCCGGACCTATCTTAAAGGGTGCGGTGCGCGACGAAAAGCCGCCCGCAGCCCCGCGGGCTTCGACAGGAGGAAGACGATGACGAAGAAGACGCCATCCACGCAGATTGACCAGTTCGCAGCAGCAAACGTGCGCGCAACGGCCAATACGCGTAAATTCGCCTCCGGCCTGCCGAAAAAACAGGGGCTCTACGATCCGCGAAATGAACATGACGCCTGTGGTGTCGGCTTCGTTGCGCATATGAAGGGCCAGAAGTCGCATCAGATCGTCAAAGATGGTCTCTTCATCCTCGAAAACCTGACGCATCGCGGTGCCGTCGGCGCCGATCCGCTGATGGGCGATGGCGCCGGCATTCTCGTGCAGATCCCCGATCGCTTCTTCCGCGAGGAAATGGCCCTGCAGGGCATCACCCTGCCGAAGGCCGGTGAATATGGCGTCGGCCATATCTTCATGCCGCGCGACGAGCAGCAGATCGAGCACTTCAAGAAGGTGATCAAGGACGTGATCACCGAAGAAGGCCAGGTTCTCATCGGCTTCCGCGACGTGCCGGTGGATAATTCCTCGCTCTCCAAGGCGCCGGCGATTGCCGCGACCGAGCCGCATCACGTGCAGGTCTTTATCGGTGCCGGCAAGGATGCTGCGACGAACGACGAATTTGAGCGCCGGCTCTTCACGCTCCGCAAGGTGATCTCCAACCGGATCTATGACGAGTTCGACGGTGAGGAGAGCCACTTCTATCCGGTGTCGCTGTCCAGCACGACCGTTGTCTACAAGGGCATGTTCCTGGCCTATCAGGTCGGCGCCTATTATAAGGACTTGGCGGACCCGCGTTTCGAAAGCGCGGTCGCTCTCGTGCACCAGCGTTTCTCGACCAACACCTTCCCGTCCTGGAAGCTCGCGCATCCGTACCGCATGGTCGCCCATAACGGTGAAATCAACACGCTGCGCGGCAACGTCAACTGGATGGCGGCGCGTCAGGCCTCGGTCTCGTCTCCGCTGTTCGGTGAAGATATCTCCAAGCTCTGGCCGATCTCTTATGAAGGCCAGTCGGATACGGCCTGTTTCGATAACGCACTCGAATTCCTCTTGCGCGGCGGCTATTCGCTTTCGCATGCGGTGATGATGCTGATCCCGGAAGCCTGGGCCGGCAACCAGTCCATGTCGCCGGAGCGCAAGGCATTCTACGAATATCATGCCGCCCTCATGGAGCCTTGGGATGGTCCGGCTGCCGTTGCCTTCACCGACGGTAAGCAGATCGGTGCGACGCTCGACCGTAACGGCCTGCGTCCGGCACGCTACCTCGTCACCAACGACGACCGGGTCATCCTCGCCTCCGAAGCCGGCACGCTGCCGGTTCCGGAAGAGAGCATCATTCAGAAGTGGCGCCTGCAGCCGGGCAAGATGCTGCTGATCGACATGGAAGAAGGCCGCATCATCTCCGACGACGAGGTGAAGGCGCAGCTGGCGAACGCGCATCCCTATCGCAGCTGGCTGAACCGCACGCAGCTCATCCTCGAAGACCTGAAGCCGGTCGAACCGCGCGCGCTTCGCCGCGACGTTTCACTGCTCGACCGCCAGCAGGCCTTCGGCTACACGAGCGAAGACACCAGGATCCTGATGTCGCCGATGGCGACGACGGGCCAGGAAGCGATCGGCTCGATGGGCACGGATACGCCGATCTCGGCCATGTCCGAGAAGTCGAAGCTGCTCTACACCTATTTCAAGCAGAACTTCGCGCAGGTTACGAACCCGCCGATCGACCCGATCCGCGAAGAGCTCGTCATGAGTCTCGTCTCCTTCATCGGTCCGCGTCCGAACATCCTCGACCATGAAGGCATGGCGAATGCCAAGCGTCTCGAAGTGCGCCAGCCGATCCTGACCAATGGCGATCTCGAAAAGATCCGCTCCATCGGTCACACGGAAGACCGTTTCGACACCAAGACGCTCGATTTCACCTACGACGTGGAGCGCGGCGCCGAAGGCATGCCTGAGATGCTCGACCGCCTCTGTGAGCGGGCGGAAGCCGCGGTCAAGGGCGGCTATAACATCATCGTGCTGTCCGATCGCCAGGTTGGGCCTGACCGTATCGCGATCCCGGCGCTGCTGGCGACCGCCGCCGTGCACCATCATCTGATCCGCAAGGGGTTGCGTACCTCGGTCGGTCTCGTTGTGGAAACCGGCGAGCCACGCGAAGTGCACCATTTCTGCCTGCTGGCCGGATATGGTGCTGAAGCGATCAATCCCTATCTCGCCTTCGACACGCTGCTCGACATGCATGCCAAGGGCGAATTCCCGAAGGAAGTCGACGCCAACGAAGTCGTCTATCGCTACATCAAGGCTGTCGGTAAGGGCATTCTGAAGGTCATGTCCAAGATGGGCATCTCGACCTACCAGTCCTATTGCGGCGCGCAGATCTTCGATGCGATCGGCCTGCAGTCGGAATTCGTCGACAAGTACTTCTTCGGCACGGCGACGACCATCGAAGGCGTCGGCCTGGAAGAAATCGCCGATGAGACGGTTGTCCGTCATAAGTCCGCCTTCGGCCGCGACCCGATCCTGGCAAGCACGCTCGATATCGGCGGCGAATATGCCTACCGCATGCGTGGTGAAAGCCATGCCTGGACGCCGGATGCCGTGGCTGCCCTGCAGCATGCGGTGCGCGGCAATGCCGAGGATCGCTACCGCGAGTTCGCCGAGATGGTGAACACGTCGGCGCTGCGCATGAACACGATCCGCGGCCTCTTCAAGATCAAGGATGCAGACGCGCTCGGCCGCAAGCCGGTGCCGCTCGATAGCGTCGAACCGGCAATCGATATCGTCAAGCGCTTCTCCACCGGCGCTATGTCCTTCGGCTCGATCAGCCGCGAGGCTCATACGACGCTCGCGATCGCCATGAACCGGATCGGCGGCAAGTCGAACACCGGCGAAGGCGGCGAAGAGAGCGACCGCTACATGCCGCTGCGGGATGGTTCTGCCAACCCCGAGCGTTCGGCGATCAAGCAGATCGCTTCCGGCCGCTTTGGCGTGACGACGGAATATCTGGTCAATGCCGACGTGCTGCAGATCAAGGTCGCGCAGGGCGCCAAGCCCGGCGAAGGCGGTCAGCTGCCCGGTCACAAGGTCGATGCTGTCGTTGCCAAAACCCGTCACTCGACCCCGGGCGTCGGCCTGATTTCGCCGCCGCCGCACCATGACATCTATTCGATCGAAGATCTGGCGCAACTGATCTACGACCTGAAGAACGTCAATCCGACCTCGGATGTCTCGGTCAAGCTCGTCTCCGAAGTCGGCGTCGGCACGGTTGCTGCCGGCGTTGCCAAGGCGCGCGCCGACCACATCACGGTGTCCGGTTTCGACGGCGGCACCGGCGCCTCGCCGCTCACCTCGCTGAAACATGCCGGTTCGCCGTGGGAAATCGGCCTTGCCGAAACCCAGCAGACGCTGGTGCTGAACGGCCTTCGTTCGCGTATCGCCCTGCAGGTCGATGGCGGCCTGAAGACTGGCCGCGATGTCATCATCGGCGCGCTGCTCGGTGCCGACGAATTCGGCTTTGCGACGGCTCCGCTGATTGCGGCCGGCTGCATCATGATGCGCAAATGCCACCTCAACACCTGTCCGGTTGGCGTGGCGACGCAGGATCCCGTGCTGCGCAAGCGTTTCAAGGGCACGCCTGAGCACGTCGTCAACTACTTCTTCTTCGTCGCCAACGAAGTACGCGAAATTCTGGCCTCTCTCGGCTTCACCAGGCTCGATGACATTATCGGCGCTTCGGAACTGCTCGAGAAGGACGAGATGCTGGCGCACTGGAAGGCCAAGGGGCTCGACTTCGCAAAGATCTTCCACAAGGTCGATGCGCCGAAGGAGGAGACCTACTGGACGACGCGCCAGAAGCACCCGATCGACGACATTCTCGACCGCAAGATGATTGCAGCGGCCGAACCGGCACTGGCATCGAAGACACCTGTCGCCTTCGAAGTCGACATCAGGAACGTCGACCGTTCGGCCGGCGCGATGCTGTCAGGCGAAGTGGCCAAGCGCTACAACCACCGCGGCCTGAAGGAAGACACGATCAATGTCACCCTGAAGGGCACGGCCGGCCAGAGCTTCGGTGCGTTCCTGGCGCGCGGCGTCACCTTCAACCTGATCGGCGACGGCAACGACTATGTCGGCAAGGGCCTTTCTGGCGGCAAGATCATCATCCGCCCGCCGGAGAACTCGAGGATCGTCGCTGAGAACTCGATCATCGTCGGCAATACCGTGCTCTATGGCGCGACCGAAGGCGAATGCTATTTCCGCGGTGTTGCGGGCGAGCGTTTCGCGGTTCGTAACTCCGGCGCCATCACTGTCGTCGAAGGCGTGGGCGACCACGGCTGCGAATATATGACGGGCGGCGTGGTCGTCGTGCTCGGTGCAACGGGCCGCAACTTCGCGGCCGGTATGTCCGGCGGCGTGGCCTATGTTCTCGATGAGGCCGGTGATTTCGCCAGCCGCTGCAACATGGCCATGGTCGAGCTCGAGCCGGTTCCGGAAGAGGACGACATGCTGGAGAAGCTGCATCATCACGGCGGCGACCTCATGCACAAGGGGCGTGTCGACGTTTCCGGTGATATGACGCGTCACGACGAGGAGCGCCTCTATCAGCTGATCTCCAACCATCTGCACTATACGGGCTCCACCCGAGCCAAGGAAATCCTTGAGCACTGGGTCGATTACCGCCCGAAATTCCGCAAGGTCATGCCGGTCGAATACCGTCGTGCGCTTGAGGAAATGGAGCGCAGCCGGATGGGCATCGCTGCCGAGTAATTGCACCGAACAATCCGCCACGCCTGAAAAGCGCGTGGCGGGTGACTGAAATATCTCAATGACACACGACGATCAGCCGCAAGCCTGAAGCTTGTGCAACTGCGTGGATGGCGACAGGGGATATGTTCGAATGACGGTCAAGACAAACAACCTGCCTCCGCGATCGAGGCTGAACAGACAACTGGCCGCGGGCGAGGCGGTCATGACGGTAAGGGACGAAAATATGGGTAAGGTTACAGGTTTTCTGGAAATCGACCGGCAGGTAGCGAAGTATCAGCCGGCGTCGGATCGTATCCGGCATTTCCGCGAATTCACGATCCCGATGTCAGACCCGGAAGTACAGAAACAAGCAGCCCGCTGCATGGACTGTGGCATCCCCTATTGCCACGGCCCGACCGGCTGCCCGGTGCATAACCAGATCCCGGACTGGAACGACCTCGTCTACAACAACAACTGGGAAGCGGCGATCCAGAACCTGCATTCGACCAACAACTTCCCGGAATTTACCGGTCGCGTCTGCCCGGCGCCGTGCGAGGAAGCCTGCACGCTGAACCTCGAAGACGCTCCGGTCGCGATCAAGACGGTCGAGCAGGCGATTGCCGACAAGGCCTACGAGCTCGGCTTCATCCGCCCGCAGCCAGCGACGATCCATACCGGCAAGAAGGTCGCGATCATCGGTTCTGGCCCGGCCGGCATGGCGGCGGCCCAGCAGCTCGGCCGCGCCGGCCACGACGTCCATGTCTACGAGCGCGAGACGAAGCCGGGCGGGTTGCTGCGTTACGGCATTCCGGACTTCAAGATGGAGAAGAACTTCATCGATCGCCGCGTCGAGCAGATGAAGGGCGAAGGCGTGACCTTCCATTGCGGCGTCAATGTCGGCGTCGATGTCAAGGTCGAACAGCTTCTGGCTGATTATGATGCCGTGCTCTATTGCGGCGGCTCCGAGACGCCGCGCGAAGCCGGCATTCCGGGCGCCGATCTTGCCGGCGTTCACGATGCGATGCCGTATCTCGTGCAGCAGAACAAGCGCGTCGGCCGCGAAAACATCGACAGCACCGGCTGGCCATCCGACCCGATCCTCGCCGGCGCCAAGCATATCGTCGTCGTCGGCGGTGGCGATACGGCGTCGGACTGCGTCGGCACGGCTTTCCGTCAGGGTGCGGTCAAGGTGACCCAGCTCGACATTCGCCCGCAGCCGCCGGAAAAAGAAGACAAGCTGGCAGTCTGGCCGTTCTGGGCGACGAAGATGCGCACCTCTTCCTCGCAGGCAGAAGGCGTCATCCGCGAATTCCAGGTGGCGACGCTCGAATTCGTCGGCGAAGACGGTGTGCTGACCGGTGTGAAGTGCTGCGAAGTTGATGAACGCCGCCGCCCGGTTCCGGGAACGGATTTCATCATCAAGGCGGATCTTGCCTTTATTGCCATCGGCTTCAGCGGTCCGTTCAACGACAGCGTGCTGAAGGAGCTCGACGGCAAACTGACGCTCAATGTCGACAAGCGCGGATCGACCAACGTCGTTGCCAACGACAGTGACTACAAGACCTCGATCGACAAACTCTGGACGGCGGGCGACGTGCGCCGCGGCCAGTCGCTGGTGGTCTGGGCAATCCGCGAAGGCCGCCAGGCTGCACGCGCGATCGACGAGACGCTGATGGGCTCCACCGTCCTGCCGCGCTGATCGGCCTCAAATAATTCGTCGAGCAATAAAACTCCGCCGCATTCCGGCGGAGTTTTTCGTGGTGCGACCGGTTGACGCGCCGTGGCTTCCGGCAAGCTTCATGCAATTCCCGAGCTGCAGTTTTCCTGCGTATGCAGGCCCGAACCGGCCTGCGGCGACTGGCCGGACATGCCCCCGCCCGTTCAGTCGTGAGGCGTTTCACTGTTGGCCGCGGCGCAAGGGACATGGTTGCTGCGGGCCATCACAAAGGACAAACCATGGTTTCCGCAATCGACAGTACGCGGCTGGTCTCAGCCCAATACGCCCTGAAGAACCTGCGCGGTTCCGATGACGACAGCAGTCAGAGTGCCACCGATTCCTCCAGCGCTGCCAGCATTCTCAGCAGCTATGGTCTCGACCCGGACACGTCGTCGCTGCTTTCCAACAATGCGCTTGCAAGCCTGCTCGACACGCTTTCGACGCAGAACGATCAGACTGACGAGACGACGGACACATCAAGCGAAAATCCCGATGTGACGAGTTCGTCCTTCATGGCCATGCTCAAAAAGCAGCTTGAAGAGGCGGCCCAGCAGGAGGGCACTGATGGTACGGCACATGACATGCTGGCAGCTCTTGAAAACGGTACGCTGACGGTATCCGATCCGACGCAAGGCGTTTCCATCACCGCTTGGGATGTCGAAAATCCGGATGAAGCGAATACGGACAGCAAGCCCGGCACCGATATCGACGCCAGCGGCTGGAACGACTTTCTCAACGCGCATCTGAAGCGCGGCGATGATGCCTCGTTCGTCAAGCAGGCCGGTCACTATGTGGATAAGGTCGACAACAGCAATGCCTATTTCGGCCAGATCGGCTCTGACTTCTACTATCTGACTTGGCCGCAGGCGACAGCCAAGTAATTCGGGACCATCGATTTTCGGGTCAATGCGTAGATTCAAAGAGTTAGAGCGCCCCTAATGCGTCCGAATGGGCGCACGGCGCTCTAACGGCCGTTTCTCATTTCACGGAAACTTCCGCCGTCGTCTTCAGCGTCGGCATGCGATAGTCGTCGATACGGCCTGCCGGCGCCGGTGCCATCTCTCCCTGTTCGACCAGCAGATCACGTGGCGATTTGGTCAGTGTTACCGGTGGCGTCTTGCTGGCGCCGAGCAGTTCCGCTCCGCCATCAAGGTTCGGGTCGGACAGGCTGATCGGTTGTGTGTGTTCCACCGGATTGGTGGGCAGCGTCAGCGCCGGCAGGTTGCCGGGGTCGAGGCGCACCAAGTCGGGACTTGCCTGGGTGCCGAGAAGGCGGCGCGCTGGCTTTTCCACATAGAAGGCAAGCTTGCGGCGGCCGGCCTGGGTCAGGTTGATGCCGTCAGTGGTGCGCAGGCGTACCTGCTGGCCGTTGACATCGGAGCCGGTGACGATGAACTTGCCGTTCTCGTCCACGAAACCGTCCCAGATGTCGACGAATTCGCCACCGATGCTTTCCATCTGGTTGCGGTAGAGCTGGTTCATCTGAACGGCATCGGCCGTCATCGAATCGGATTCAAAGGCAGGAAGTCCGACCCAGAGCAGCGGGATCTTGCGGCTCGTGATCTCTTTGCCGAAGGCCAGCACGCGGCGCTGATACTCGGTAAACCAGCCGTCGGTTCGAAATTTTTCCTTGCCGGCATCGGTCACCATCTGCTGGCGATCATTGGCGCCGATCATGACGACGACCATTGCCGGCTTCAGATCGTCGATCATCTTCGGCAATTCGCCGGGCCAGTTGTAGTAGTCGTCGCGCACGAGGCCGGATGAGACATTGCTGCGGGCCTCGACCACGACGCCGGGCGAGGTTTCAAAGGCGGCGGTGAGGCCGTCGCCCAGGCCGCCGGCGAGAAAATCACCGACGATCAGGATTTTCTGGGCATTGTCCAGCTTTTGGACCACGGGTTCAGCGGGCGCGACGGGCGCCGTGCGCATTGGCGTCACGGCCTTCTGCGCGGGTGGGCGCCTACGTTGTTGCTGTTGCCGCCGCGGTTGGCCGCGTATTTCGGGCTGCGGGTTCTCATCGATGTAACGGCGGCCGAGAAAGAAATCGAGGATGGAGCGGCGCTGATAGCGAAGCTCCTGCGCCTGTGCATAGTCGGCCGGCAGCATCGAACCAAGGCAAAGGGATAGCGTGGCTGCGGCAAGCGCAAGCCCACGAATCCATCGGGTCCGGTCAATTTGTCTCGTCATCGGGCAGTTCCGCATCTGCCGGGCATCTTGCATAGGCAGCTGCTTTCCGTCCACACCACCGATATTATTTAGGTCAGGCTTTCCCCGCTTCTACAGCATCGGCCCGAAAATCGGAATGATTTTCGGAAAGCACGATACGTAGATTCAAGGAGTTAGAATGTCCTTTGTGCGTCCAAATGGACGCACGGGGCTCTAACGGCGCAGTGCGTCGAGAAGCGAAAGTGAAGGTTCACCATCCGGCTGCATGCCGATGCGCTCCTGAACAGCGGCGATGGCTGCCTTGGAGCCGGAGCCGAAATTGCCGTCGACATCACCACTGTAATAGCCAAGCGTCTTCAGACGCGTCTGCAATTCGAACTTCTCGGTGATGTCGAGCGCACCTTCCGGACGCGGCCAGCGCTGCTGCATGCCGCCAAAGCCGGCAATCTGGTCTGCAAGCAGGCCGACGGCGAGCGCATAGCTGTCGGAGGCATTGTAGTTCTTGATGGTGAAGAAGTTCGCCGTCATCAGGAAGCCCGGACCATCCGCACCGGCCGGCATCTTCAGCATGGCGCGGGTGTCGCCATCCTTGAAAGGCTTGCCATTCGGACGCTTCAGACCAAGGGCTGCCCACTGGGCGAGCGTGCGCGTCTTGCCGACCTGCTGTGCGGCAGATGCCGGTACTGCGACCTCGTAGCCCCAGGTTCTGCCAGCGTCCCAGCCGTTCTTCATGAGGAGATTAGCCGAGGTCGCCAACGCATCAGGAACGGAATTCCAGATGTCGCGATGGCCGTTGCCGTCAGCGTCGACCGCATAGAGAAGATAGCTCGTCGGGATGAACTGGGTGTGGCCCATGGCGCCAGCCCAGGAGCCGGTCATTTCCTTGGCGGGCACGTCACCGTTCTGCAGAATCTTCAGGGCTGCGATCAACTGCTTCTTGGCATACTTCGCGCGCTTGGGATCGGCAAAGGCAAGCGTTGCCAATGCGCGGGGCACATAGTGAAGGCGCTCATCCTTAGCGAGAACTGCGCCGTAGTTTGATTCCATCGACCAGATGGCGAGCAGAATCGATTTGTCGACGCCGAAGTGGCGCTGGATCACATCCAGCGTCTTGGCATGCTTGGCGGCCATCTTGCGGCCGATTTCCACAGTGTAGGGATTGACGCGGGAATCGATGTAATCCCAAATCTTCGATGTGAATTCAGGCTGATAAGTCGCCTTTTCCAGCACAGTGGGGTCAGGTTCGCTTACCCCGGAAAAGGCTTTCTGATACGTTGCCTTACTGATGCCACTCTGCGCGGCAGTTTGGTAGAAGTCCGCGATCCACTTCTGGAACCGGGCATCAGCTTTTGCATTATTGGGGGCCAGTCCGGTCGCGGTGGCGACAACGAGGGCGAGAGCAAGACCACGAAGGGAGTTTATATATTTCTGGGTCATCGGCAGTCGTATCCGTCATCTTCAGTTTTAGCTTGGGCGGTACGTCATGTCCGTCCTACACCGAAATTACAGGAACGGAGTCAACAAATTCTTTACCATGCCCGGCCGGTCCAGTCACCATTTGCAAAACGGTAGCAATTCTATACTAGTTCAAATCGATGTAGCGTTTCGTTAAAAGCGGTATAGTCAAAACAGGAGGTCGGTGTGGCTCTGAATAAGAAAGTTCGCAAGGCAGTATTTCCAGTCGCAGGTCTGGGAACGCGGTTCCTTCCAGCCACTAAAGCGGTTCCAAAGGAAATGCTGACGGTCGTCGATAAACCAATCATTCAGTATGTTGTCGACGAAGCACTTGAAGCAGGCATTGAACATCTGGTTTTTGTTACTGGTCGTAACAAGCATGTCATCGAAGACTACYTCGATATTCATTTCGAACTTGAGCAGACGCTCAAGGAGCGTGCCAAGAAGGCGGAAATCACCCTGCTGCAGCAGCAGCTTCCCAAGGCAGGCACGGTGAGCTTTACCCGTCAGCAGGAGCCGCTCGGCCTCGGCCACGCCGTCTGGTGCGCCCGCGAGATCGTCGGCGACGAACCTTTCGCACTTCTTCTGCCCGACATGATCATGAAGGACGAGAAGGGTTGCATGAAGGGCATGATCGAACTTTATGAGCACAGCGGCGGCAACATCATTGCTGTTGAAGAGTGCGCTCCCGACCAGGCTCACAAGTACGGTATCGTCGGCGTTGGTGATGCGATCGGCGAAGGTTTTCGCATCACCGGCATGGTCGAAAAGCCGGCCAAGGGCACGGCCCCTTCCAATTTCTTCATCAACGGCCGCTACATCCTGCAGCCGGAGATCTTCAAAATCCTGGAAACCCAGGAACGCGGCGCAGGTAACGAAATCCAGCTCACCGACGGCATGCTGAAGCTGCTCAAGGAGCAGGATTTCGCGGGTTACCACTTCAAGGGTGCGACCTATGACTGCGGTGCCAAGGACGGCTTCATCCTCGCCAACGTCGCCTTCGCTCTCGAGCGTGCGGATATCCGTCCGACGGTTGAGGGCGGCTTCAGGGACCTTCTCGCCAGCCTGAGCTAAAGCTCATCAGCGCTTCACCTTGAGACCGACGCCGGCTCGCCATTGCTGCGAGTCGTCGCCTTCCTTGCGTGTCGTCAGCTCGTAGCCAAGCGTGCTGGTGAAGTCGAGGTAGCGGTTGATATTCCAGACAAGACCAGACGAGGCGGTGTAAACCGTCTCGTCATTTATGGTGCTGCCGCTCGGATAATCGCGCAGCGTCACGCCGCCGATGACCGTCGCCACCAGATTGTCGCGCAGCTGATGATCGACTGTGGTCGTCAGCTGATGCGAGACATAGCCGCTTTCGCCTGCCGAAGTGGAGGGCTGGATGCTGGTCTGGAGATTGAGATTGACATTCGTTCCGCGGATCGGCGACCAGAGCAGGCTGGCATCGAGTGTTGCCGTATCGATCGATTTCAGACGACTGTCGTCGAAATCCGCCGTTGCATAACCGACCGCAACCTCGCCCTTGAGTTTTTCGCCCATATCGACCTGCACGCCGCCCTTGGCGCCGTAGCTATCTCCCGAACGCTGGTAACCCGAGGAATCGGTGCGTTCGTCATAATTGGTTTTGCCAACTGACGCTTCGATGAACGGAATGAGTGCCGGCGACAGTTCATAGCCGATGCGACCGCGAACCGTGCCTGTCGTCTGATTGCGGTCGCTCAGCGAAACCGTCGTGCCGTTCGAGAGCGTGGCGTCCGAATAGATCGAGCGGGAGAGTGCAACGGCGGCCGTTCCGCGCAAGATTCCAAAATCGTGCTCGATGGAAGCACCGCCCGTAAATTCCTGCACATCGGATTGCTGATCGGCGTTGGCGATCGCATCCGGATCATCCGTATCCTCGCGATAGAAATTATAGCCGCCGGTGATGTGGCCGACCGTGTCGCGCGTCAGGTCCAGCCGCAGATCGCCATCGATCTTGAAGGAAGGCTGCTCTTCACCTTCGCCGCTGATGTTCTTCTGCCAAGCGCCTTCCGATGTGACGGTCAACTGATGCCGGCTCCAGTCGGAGGTCAGCGTTGCGCCCATATCGGTTTCGAGGAAGCCGCGGCTCTTTTTCGTGCCGCCGTCCTTCGTGGTCTCGCTGTTGATCGTCTGGGTGACGCTTGGGCGCAGCACGAAGCTGCCGAGGGGGATGCCCGGCGTTTCTTCGGTCGAGGCGCTCCCCGGCACTTTTCGCGTTGACGTTTCGTCAAAGCGCGGCTCACGAGTGTTCAGCCTGCGCATGTCCTCGTCGAGGATTGCGCCGGTAATCTCGTCATCGGGCTGCGTCGCCGAAGCAGGTGCTGCGACGGAGTTCGCATCTTGGGCAGCGGCATTGGCGGGAGTGGTCGTGGCGTCGTCTGCGTCACCGAAGTCCGGCGGCGCATTGTTTGCGCCGGCGCGCTGTGTGGCGGAGGTAGCCCCGGTGCGCGAATTCGTAGTGCTTGCCGACTGCTGCTGCGATGTCGTCTGCTGCGCGTAAGCGATGGGTGCAATCAGCAGGCCGATAGCCGCAACGGAGACGGCACGGCTCATGGCGCGGAGCGGCGTCACACTGCTCGTCTGTTTTCCCTGGCCCATTCAATCCGCGCCTGAAATGCTTCGAAGTCTTACCCAAGCGTAATATCTATCGCTGTTTTACATACACATTGAGCAGCGGCTTAAGTGTTTGTTTTCAAGCAATAAAAATTACGAATGAGCTTGCACTGGATTTTGAACGGGAAACGTTAGTTTATGGTTAATAGTTGGTGAAAATATCCGACATCCATTTACGTCGTCATCCGCTCCGACGAACTGGACAATGGCATTGTCAGGTGCCAGCCGGAGATAGCTGAAAGCTTCACTCTAAAGATTTCGTCATTCCGCTGCGCTCCTGAAGGCGTCGAAAGCGTTCACGAGCTTTCCGTCACGTAGCTGATAAGCTCGGAAACCACTGCCAACGACCAGTGTGGTGATGTTGTTAATGCTGTCAAAGGTGGTTTCGCTGATAAGCTCGCGGATCGCCGCGTAGGCTTCAGCGCGAAGGGCAAAGCGCGTCTGCTCGTCGTCGGAAGCCTCCCACGCCTCGCGTAGCTGCGTAATCTGGTTGCTTGTCGCGGCGGGGTCGGCGTTGCGGTGAACGATTCGCTGCCGCTCCGCACGGCAATGCTGCAAGTCTTCCTCGATCATCCGCCGTTCCATCTGACGCGCTCTCAGCAATTGGACGATGCTTTCGATCTCTTCGCTACTGTTCTCGACCAGTAGTGCCAGCCGCTGTTCCTTGCGGCGGAGATCATCGAGCTTTAGGGTGTGTTTGGCGATGGTTTGGTCCAGCTCTGCAAGTGCCGCGTCGAACCGTGTCGCTTGTAGTGTATTGGCTAGATTGAGTTCTCGGACGTGATCGAGAATAGCGGCTTCAAGGGGTTCGTAGCGGAAGTTCTTGCGTCCATCGTTGCAGCGATGGCCTCGAACGTGGTTCGCGCAAACAAGGTAGCGGGCAGCTCCGTCTTTGACCTGGCTGATCTTCATCGTCATCGGCCCATGGCAATGAGCGCAATGGCAAAGCCCGGTAAAGAGATTGGCGATCGTCTTGCCCTTGCGTCCCGGCTTGCCGATTAGATCACGCATCGCCTGCACCCGCAGAAATAAATCCTTGTCGATAACCGCAGGGAAATAACCCTCTATCGGATCGCCGTCCGGCACGCGCTTGCCGTCAACCACGCGATGCGGCTGGAACGTCCCGATGACATCTGAGCGTTTCAGGATAAGCTTGATGATGCTTTGATACCAACCTTTGTTGGTGCCGAAAGTCGGAGTGCCGTTCGCATTGAAATGCCGTGCAATCGCCGTCGATCCGAGACCACGCGACGCCAATTCGTAAATCATGCGAACCGTCTCGGCATGGTGGTTCAACGTGAACTCATACCTGTTGCCGTCGATGCGTCTGGCGTCGATCCAAGCGGGCGTCAGTCCGGTGATATGCCCTTCGCCGGCCCTGGCTTTTTCCCGCTTTCTCTTGTTGGCCGCACCGATGCGCTCGCTCTTGGTCTGGCTCTCTTCGTGGCCGCGCGACATCACTGCGAGCCCGATGATGAGCTTGGTCCAGTCACCGTTGAGAACGTCGCGGCTGTAGACCTGTTGCCCGTCGCGGCCGAGCGTGACGATGACGATCCCCGCATTGATGATTGCCATGAACAGCGTCAGCGCATCCGGCACTGCTTCCCGTGAGAGGCGATCAAGGCTTTCGATCAACAGATAGCTGCCTTTGGAGATTTCTCCATTCTCGACCATCGCCAGAAATCGGCCAAGCGCACCGTGCTTGAAATTTTTTCCCTTCCATGCCGACACGCCCAAGTCCTGCAAGCTGTCGTCCAGAAGCAGAGAGTGTTCGTCAGCGTAGGCCCGCGACCGCTCAAGCTGCCGGCGCAAGCTATCGCCGCGAAGCTGCCGTTGGCTGCTCATGCGCACGTACGAATAGGCTCGAATTGGACCCGATGATTGGTTATTTGACGAATACCCCTGCATGACTGCCTCCAGTATTATCCTGGGGCTAGCATGGATGCATCCGGTGATCGAGCAAACTTCATGATTGACGACGATAATTTTTTCGATCACAAATGAGGGAGAAAAAATTATCGAGGCACATAATGGCGACCGCCCATCTTTACGTCAACGATATCGAAATTGACACACGCCTTTCGGCATTTGATGCAACTCGTGAAGAGCTGATTAACATCGTAAGGGAAGTGGTGGGCGCGCGCGCGGATGCCGTCGATGATGACCCTATTACCGCCGCTGGCTTGTTCGCATATATTCATGGCACACGCCATACCCGCGCTCTCTTTCGTTCCAAGGGCTGGAGACACGAGAGAAAGGAAAACATTGAGGCCGTTCGCCACTTTGAAAGCAACCTCAAGATAATCTATCAGAGCGTCGATGTGGCTTGCGATGAGAAACATATTCCGCAGGCTATTTCTGGAAAGGGCAGCGGTGCCGAGCGAGCGATTGACTTGGCTCAAGGCAGCCTTTTCCCCGACGGCGAACTTGACGCGGTGACGTTTCAGCCTGTAACGGCTCCCCCGGTTGGCGTTTGGTTTTTCTGTGTGTCCGTCAATGGGGAGGACGTGCGTGCGGAGCTTTCAAAAGCTGCGGGCGTTTCTAACGGAAATTTCAGGCAGTTCGAGGAGCGCATTTTCATCATTCGTAAAGGTGAATGGGAAAATGTTCGAGTGAAGGAAGACGTTGAGCCAGACGGTGTTGAGTTCGTACCTGTAGTTCGACGCAAGTAGGAAGATGTTCAATTTCACGAGGTTGGAACTTGCTAGGCAGCGACGGCGAGTGACGGCTAAGGTGTTAGCAGAGTTGGCCGGAATAGCACCGGTCACGCTCTCTCGCATAGTTAACGCCCAGCAAACGCCTGATGAAAGCACTGTGGATGCTTTGGCTAAGGCGCTAAAGTATCCGCGTGACTTTTTCTTTCTCGATGATGTTAATCCCATTGATGTTCAGGCTGCGAGTTTTCGAAGCCTCACATCTATGAGCGCAAGAGAGCGTGACGCCGCGCTGTCGGCAGGCGTGTTGGCATTTGCCGTCTTGGAATGGGTTAAGCAAAGATACGATTTGCCGATCATCGATCTTATCGATCTTAGCCACGAGCGGGATCCGAGCAAGGCTGCGCGCCTATTAAGACAGCATTGGGCGATTGGTGAAAAGCCCATCGGCAATATGATCAAGTTGCTTGAGACCAAAGGCGTCAGGGTTTTCTCGCTCGCCGAGGAGACAAAGAACGTCGATGCTTTTTCGTGCTGGCGGGACAATGAAGCATTCGTCTTTTTAAACACGTTCAAAACAGCGGAGCGGAGCCGGTTTGATGCGGCTCACGAACTTGGGCATTTGGTGATGCACAAGCATGGGGGGCCCCAAGGACGAGAAGCTGAAAACGAGGCAAACGCCTTTGCATCAGCGTTTTTGATGCCGCATGATGATCTGGTGTCTCATATTCCCTACGTCAGCAGTGTCGATCAAATCGTCAGAGCAAAAAAGCGGTGGGGGGTTGCTGCTGTGGCCCTTGCCTATCGACTGAACAAGTTGGGCAGATTGACGGAATGGCAATATGTGCAACTCAATCGCAGATATCGCACAGCCGAACCGGATGGCTTGCCTCACGAAAAGTCTGCGGTGTGGGAAATGGTTCTCAAGGACCTATGGAAGCAGGGCGTTTCTAAAAATCATATCGCTCGTGACCTCCGCATTCCGCCGGAAGAGATCGAGGACTTGCTATTTGGATTGACGGTCGATCCATCGCCACCTTTGCGAAACGACAACAAAGACCGATTGCGCCTTCTTTAGCTTGCGCATTGTCTGAACTGTTCGCTTGCCCTTTTGGCGGACGATATTCCTACCCGATGTCGGCGGACTGGAAGTGCAAACAGCTATATCAGTGTAATGTTGTGGCTAGCGGAGGCGAACCAGGGGCGCCATAAGGAAAGCCGCCATTGGACGCGTCGGCATGATTGAACACCGTCATCTCCCAGGCACCATCGGGGCCTTTGGCGTAATAGATATCCAACTGAACCGGAGCGCCGAGCTTGTCATAGGCGATGAGCGAACTCTTGTTCGTATGGACGCTGTCGGCCTGGTTCTGTGCCGGTGTCTGCCCGATCAGGAAGGGTTTGAATATGCTGGTTGATGGTGAGAGATTGTAGGACAGGCTCAAGCCGCCGCTTCGATTAGCAACGGTCGGGTCGTTACTTGGGAGCGAGGTCATCCCGGTCAGATCAACATCGAAGCTGTTGCCTGCCGAAATCGGCACAGTCAACGAGGCCGGGCCAAGCAGCGCCCCAGTCGAGGGATCGAAAGTGAGGGTCTGCGTGGTCAATGCCGGCGTCGAATAGGGAAAGCCGCCCGCTGTGGATGCTGCACTGCTGTAGTAGCTGACCTCCCATGTGTTGGGGCCGGTCTTGGCGTAATAGACGTCGAACGAGGTCGGCGGACCAAAATCGACAAAGCCTGTCCACGTCTGCTTGGCAACGTAGACGCTGGCAGGATCGTTTGAAGACGGCGGCAGTTCGCCGCCTGCCGTATCGACCTCGGGAGCGTCCGACGGCAGGTTTGTCTGCGCTCCCATATTGTTGGTGCTCGGCCCTATCGCTTGCGTCATGCCGGAAAGATCGATTGTGAAGGGATCGTCGAGGGCCGAGATCGTCAGCATGGGATTGCCGCCGACGACGGCTCCCGTCGCGGGATCGAAGGTCAACGTGGTCGTCGCCATTGGCGCAGGATCGGACACGTCATAGGGAAGGCTCGACGACAACGCGCCATGTCGTCCGAAGGCCGTAACCTCCCATTTGTTGTCGCCAACCTTAGTCACGTAGACGTCAGCATAAAAATCCTCAGTAACATCGGACGAGGAGACCGTGAACTTGCGGTCATAGGATGCCGGTAACTTGTTGTCCGATGGCGCATGCATCATGCCGGTCGCGGCTTCGTCCGCATTGGCTGGCAGATTGACCTTGAACACACCCGAGGTCGAAGGATGGACGGACAGGCCGCTTCCATTGAGATTGATCGGCACGAGACCGGAAAAGCCGTTGACCACGGCGGCCGGCGCCCCGCCGTCAAACGTATATCCCATCAACGTGTAACCAGCCGAATTGACCAGATTGCCGAACGCATCTTTGGTGAAATCACCGGCGCGCGTCAGCACCGGAATGCCGGAAGCATCCTGCACGACGAAGAAGCCTGCCCCGCTGATGGAAAGATCGGTGTCGGAAGTCGTAAAGCTGATATCGCCCTGCTCGGAAATAGCGCGGCGAATGCTCGTCTGCACGCCGCCTGAATTGTAATTGCCCGAAGCCGACGGCAGCACCATTGAGGAAAAGCTGGTGGACGCGCGCTTGTAGCCGGTCGTATTGGCATTGGCGATATTGTCGGCCACGGTGGAAAGCCGGTTGGCTTGGGCGTTCATGCCCGACACGCTGGTCTTCATGCTGCCAAACAAACTCATAGCAATATATCCTTGATGCGAATGAATATGGCGGAACGCTATGGACCGAGGCTTGCGTGAGGCTGAAATTAAAATAACGCCAAATAAAAATTCTCGAATAAACCATTGGTGCAATCGGACAAATCATTACTAAGATTTGGCTTACAGGGAGAGTTGCTGTCGAATTCGCCGAATATTACATTCACAATTCCGAACGGCGAGCAGGTAAAACTCGATATTACCGACACCACGCAGCTTGCAGCCGATTTCATGGCCATCGACGCCGATGTGAACGGCAATGGTGCAAGTTCGGTCGTTGGCTATGATATCTCGGAGGACGGCATCGTTTCCCTGAAATATGCGGATGGAACGTTCGATCCCAGATACCGCATCCAGCTTGCCGATGTAGCAAGCCCCGACAATCTGACGGTCTTGAACGGCAATGCCTACTCAATCAACGGCGCATCCGGCATCACCGTCATCGGTTTTGCCAACTCAGGGAGCTTTGGTTCGATCAAGTCGGGATCGCTGGAGAACTCTAACACCGACCTGGCCTTCGAATTCACCGAGATGATCGAGAGCCAGCGCAGCTATACGGCCAATTCCAAGGTCTTCCAGACCGGATCGGATTTACTCGACGTGCTGATCAATTTGAAACGATAAGGAACCCTCGCTGCCCGGAGATTGTTTCGCAAGTTGCGTTTACATTGCTGTCACACTTCGCCAGTAAGGCGGTGAAAACAAACGGAACCAAAGGTGGACAGCGTGACGCGGAAAAAGATCGATACGCTCATCATTGATCTGGACAATACGATCTATGATTGGTTCGCCATTTGGTATGGAACATTCAAACCAGTCTACGACGAGATTTGTAAGGTTGCTGGTGTCCCGATCGATGATGTGAACAAAGCTATCCGTGATGTTCACAAGGAACGAGGCACCTCCGAATATACGTTCCTGCTTGAGGAGGTATCTGTCCTCAGCGAGATCCGCAATAAGCACGAGATCCGCGAGCTTTTTGCCGACGCTGTCGCGGCATCCCATAGTGAGAGAGACCGCAAACTTCAGTTATATCCAGGTGTTTTCCGAACGCTATGGGCGGCGAAAGAGGCCGGGACAAGGATTATCGCATATACCGAATCCATGAGCTTCTACAGTGCGTACCGCCTGAAGCGTCTCGGGCTTGATGGTCTGATTGATCTGCTTTTCAGCCCCCAAGATCATGATATGCCCAAAGGCGTGTCGGTAGCAAAATTTCGAAGCCTGCCGGATCAATTTTACGAACTGCAAGTCACAGAGACCAGGCATACGCCGGCAGGCGAACTCAAACCCAATCCCGGCCTGCTGCTAGACATCATCAAATCGGTCGGGGCCGACGCATCTCGATGCGCCTACGTCGGAGACAATCTAATCAAAGACGTTGCTATGGCCCGTCAGGCAGGGATCTTTGATTTGCATGCCAAATACGGCGAAGCACAAAAGCTACCCGAATACGACTTACTTCGTTCGGTTTCGCATTGGACCGATGCGGATATTGCACGTGAGAAATCAATCGTCGAAAACGGCGCTGATTTTATTCCCAGCGCCACTCTTCACGAGAGTTTCTCAGAGATCTTTGAATATTGTGAATTCGTTCCTGCAACACAGGAAAGGACGCGCGAGATCAAAGCCGAAGATGAATTGAAGAATGCGCTAGAGATCTGGAAAAAATCCGTAGACGTGCAGCAGCACTTCAACGACCTTTCCATGCGTATTCGAAACTTTGCAATCACCGTGGTCGGCGCGCTCGTCGCCACTGTCAGCTTCACTTACCAATACGGGCTCCAGTTGAGCGTTTTCGGAATTACGCTGCCGGCTGGCACAGGTATCGTTATCGCCGCTATGGCATCATGGATCGCGTTTTACATGATGGATGCTCATTGGTACCACGTTCTTCTGAAGGGCGCGGTGATCCATTCCAGCAAGATCGAAGCCATGTACGCGGATAGACTTCCTGGGATCGGCTTGGGAGAAACGATTACAAAATCAAGCGGCGAGGTTACCCATTTCGGGTTCAAGATGAATTCGACACGCAGGCTAAAAGCGTTTTACCTAATTGGCGGCTTCATGCTTGTAGTTCTCTTTATCGTCTTGCTCATTTCCAAGCCCAATCCGGTGATAAGATTGCCGCCAGTCAGCGCTCCGACGACGACAAGTTCGGCACTGCCTTCAAAGTAGCTACCAACTCTTTGCTCGCCCTTTTGATAGACGGCTGTATTCCCGGATTTACGATCAACGGTTTCGGGAAAGGCAAAGACATGTCTCATTTGAAGGGTTTGAAGCTGGCTCAGGCAGTTCCGGTTCGCGCGAGCATCGATCCGGTGCAGCGTTCACGGGAGAAGGTGATCGCAGCCCTTATCGAGCAGAAGCAGATGGCCGAGGCGAAGATCGCCGGTCAGGCATTCGTACCCACGCATATCGTTCGCCGCAAGAATGCCGAGGGCCAGCGCGTCGAGGTCGAAACCGCTAAGCGCGTTCGTCAGGGCTGGTTCGCGGATGCGGCGGGCGAGGTGTTCTTCGCCCTGCGCTATGCAGGCAGGTCTATCGATTTCGCCAAGGACAAGAACGCCATCGAGGTTGGCGAGCTTACCGCACTGCCGGCAATCATCGATACGCTGGCTGAGGCCGTCCGCACCGGTGAGCTTGATGTGCAACTGACGGCGGCTGCGGCCGAACGCGGTAAGCTGCTGCGCAAGGCGAAGTAAGCGGTGTTCTCTCCTCTCGGATAAGCACGACCCCCATAAGATGGATTATCATCTTATGGGGGTCGTGCTTTCTGCCTCCGGGTCCATTGGAGCGTCAACGGCGCGCGTCTGGTCTGACTGCTGTCTAGCTGCGCTTTCGCCCTTCGCCACGTTCCTTGATATGTCTATGCGCCCCTGTGACAGCGTCCGGCGCGCGTGGGAGCACCTTTTCACTTTCTTCATTCCTGCCCAATATGGATGACGCCGGGCCGGTGATTGGGTTTTGCGTTCACCGCGCGGCCTCTTTGCTCGCCCTTTTCGCCCGATGGAACTTTGCTGCGCCCGCAACCAGCGGAAACAGCATGCATCGACACAGCGAAGACGAGACGCAAACTTCTCAATTATCCCAGACCCAAATCGACCTTGCCTTACTTTTTATGAGCGACCTGCACGTCAATGGCCGGTCCCTCTACCGCATCCAAGGCGGCAGGCCATTTTGGGTACGCTATGAAGCGGATGGTCGCATACAGGAACGGTCCTATTTCTCGGCACTGTCCTGGCGGGCGCTGATGCTGTTTGCGCTGGAAGACTGCCGGGAGTTCAACGTCCTTGAGATGGACGAGCCGGGACGGCTGGCAGAACTGTTTCCCGAAGCCGTCATGCGGCAGTTTGAGGAAAACGCTAAAGCCCGCCGCAATATCGTCCCGGTCCTGAAGCTTGTCGATCCCAAGGGGCCGACCACCGTCATCGTCAGCCGCAGCCGCTGCATGGGCCATGCCGTCGATGTCCTGCATGATCTCGACAACGGGAGGCCAGTGTTCCAGCCGGTTTGGATATCCGACCTGCTGAGGTTGGATGCCAAGACCGGCATGAAGCTCATACGGGATGAGAGCTTTGCGCCGACCATACCGATCGGCGCCTATATAGAAGCTGCCTCCCTGACGGGCCGGATCGCAGGGGAAGACGAGATTTCCGTTTTGCCTCTCACCGGGCGCGTGCCGCGGTTGCGACTGCCTGAGCCAGCCGCAACCGTGCAGCGCATCTTCGATCATCAATGCCGGAAATGCCCTGCACTTGAGCAGCTTCGCGGTCGGACAATCCACGAGGATTACCGGTTCTCAAGCTGAGCCGCCAGCAACATCAAGCCTTGTCGGCAAACCTATCGGCGCGGATACGGTGCACGCGTTCTGCCAAGCTCTCGATGTTCCCCACGTAAGCCGGAAGTCGGGTTCTCTCGCCCGTACGGCTCGCCACCGAACAGTCGCCGAAACGCCTCTGGTAGGTCTCATCCGTCCAGTTAGTATCTAGTAAAGGATTATTATACCTTACAGAATAATACCTCATGGAAGAACCCACGGACCTGACACCAAGCTCTTCATTTCGAAGAACATCAAAGTCAACATCATTAATCCCATGAGCCTTCTGCTCCTCTTCCTTTTTCCGATATTCTGCGAATACCTCATCGTCCTCACAGACCACTGACTGATCGAACGAGCCTTCGGCAAAGTCATCGACCTCATGCCAATTCGGCTGGGTGGAGACATTAGTCGGGCCGGTTTTGTCGCCACGACCCAAGACAAAGCGAAGCGACTGAAAGCCAGATCGCTGCAAGCGCAACCACTCCGCATAGGCCTTAATGTCTTCCGCCGGCCACCAGTCTCGACTTCGCGGCGCGTCCTTGGTAGATGCGATAAAATCGAGCGGGTCCAGTTGTTCGGTGTCGTTCTCGATGCGGAATTTCAGTGAATAGCGAATGACGTTTTGCAGGTTCTTTACAACCGAACGACACCTGTGAAACCGGCGGACATCGACCTGATAAGGGGCGCTGTGACCGTCGTTGCGCAGAGCTTTGGCGATGTCTGCATCTGACAGCCGTCCCCTCGCGACGATCGCATGCAGGTGGGGAAGCCAGACGGTATCGGTATCAGCACCGACCATCGGGAAACCCAGATGATTGAGCGCGAGCTTCGTCTTGCGACCGGCATTGTGGAAATCTCCATGGGTAGTTCGTCCCATTTCCCAAAAGCCGAACAGCTGAAAATCATTCCAGCGCTCATCCAAGCTACGTTGGCGTACGAGGAAATTTGTAAGCCGACGCTTTTCCTTTTTGATCAGATCCGATGCATCGCTCAGCGCCTCGCACGGCGGCAACAGGATCGTCACGAACGCCAAGTCCTCGTTGTTGGCGCCGGCGAATACCTCACGGATGGCCTGACGTGTCTGCCGGCCGCGCTCGCGCATGAAACAACGGGGGCACAACGGCATCTGGCAGTAAAACACATTGTTGGTTTCGCTGACTTCTCCGCAGCGGGTCATGCGCGGCGTCAACGAATGGTCCGAGCCGAGCGCGTGCATGACCGTTTGGCGTTGCTCTTCGTTGCCCGGTGAGAGCCACCGCAGTTGGCATCGTTCTTCCCAGCGAAACTGCCGCCTGACCATCAGCGCGGCGCGCAACTCATCCATAGCCTTTGACATGAAAATCTCCTTATAAATCAATGTACTATTTATAAAGCAGGCCCGCCGCAATGCCGTTCGACATCGAGATAAATAAGTTTTTCAAGGAGATAATCGCGATGATCAGAGATATTTACGGCACAATGAAAGCCGCAGGGTTGACGAATTCCCAGGTCGATTTCTCGCGCATCTGGCTCGGCCGCAGCGACCGCTATTATTCGCACCTCATTGCCGTCGGGCATGAGCCCGGCCTTGCCACCCTTTGCGGGATCAAATGGCGACTAGAACAGCTGCGGTCTCAGTCCAAGTCCGCGCCCGATCCGACACTGCTAGAACTCCAGCACCAGATCGCAAGCGAGATCGAGCGGCGCGCTATCACCGATCGCCGCCACCGTGTGTCATGACAAGAGATCGTGTTACACGATCTCTTGTCGCGCCTACAGGAGTAGTGCCAGTCGCTTGTACATCTCGCGGAAGTCGAGTGAAGTCGTAAGACCGGCCGAAAGCACACGATGGACCTGACCGGGTGTATAGGTTTTCCCCTCCGCGATAAGAACCTTCATGGCTAACGGCACAAGGTTTTGCGGCGCGATGCATCCCATCTCAACGCAGTTGCACCGGCTCTGGAGCGCTAGCGGTATCTTTCCGACGTAGTTCGTAGTCATGATGACGAGCAACGGGGTCGTCGCCCTCATGTAATGATCCAGAGTGGATTTCAGGTCGTTCAAGAAAGCCACTCCGAGAGTGTCAACTTCGTCCATGATGATGACGCTGGCTCCCTCATTATTGGTTAGTTTCGTCACGCTCAGAAAGCTTTCCAGCTGCTTGAGAAGCTGATTGCCGGACAGCGTGTTGCTGCGCAGAAAGAGGGTGTCCCCCGTATTCAGCTCGACTTTCCCCGCAGGCGTTTCCGCGAGGCTCGGGATGACGGCTCGGGGGAGAAGCTGGGCAAGCTGCGTTTTTCCGGTTCCCGGCGGGCCGTACAGCAGCAGCGGGTCCATGGACGTACGGTTCAGATAGCGTCCGATCACTGCGCCGATTTTCTCGTCGCAGATCAAATAATCGGCAAGTGTTGCCGGCGCATGCTTAAGATGCAAAGACATGGTGAGTTACCTTTTTATCAGCGAGAAAGGGGCTCCCGCTGATGCGGGAACCTCATCGGAGATGCCGGCCGGCTTTTATTGCTCGGCGACCTGACTTTTAGTGCGAGCAGCAATAATGTCCGCCGCATCCGTAACGATGAAGGAACGGTATTTTCCCTCATCGGGCTGCTCAGAGGCGTTCTCGCTCCTGACCGCATCAGCAACGGCAGCGACGTCTTCGCCCGCATCCGCCTTTTCCTCGGCATAAAGCGTGAAGAATTCAACCTGGCCGTTTTCCGCCTTGGCCAGCCGTTGCACGAAATCGCCGAGAGCGGTGAGCGAGTTGGTATGAGTTGGACCGCCGGTCCACACCGCAATCACGTCCCAATCGCCGGCGGCGTTCTGCCGCAAGAGCGGGAAGGCGACACTGTTGCTCGCCTCAGCCTCCAAGTTCAACAAGGACTGCGGGATCGTCGCAGGTGTCGTGTAGCGGCCGTTGAGCAGCTGGAATGCACGGGCACGCGGAGAAACCGGCTGCTGCTTGGCTAGCTCCGAAATCGCGTCGTCGGAAAACTGCGCAACGGCGGCAAGAACCTTCCGCTCATTTTCGGCGGTCTCGCCATCGCTGGTCGGAGCAGGTGTGTCCTGAGCAGGCGCAGCAGGCACATCCGTTGCCGGTGCGACGGCGACCGCTTCTGCGGATACGGCGTCGTCAACCGAAGCCGTATCCTGCTGCGCCGACTCGGCCGAATTTTCAGCGAGTGCCGGAGCCCCGTTTGCCGCCTCTTCGGTCTCCTTGTACCAGCCGTTGCGGATGGCCTCGATGCCGCCGCAGCGCCCGATCCACGCGACCAGCCCATCGGGTTCGATGCCTTCCGATTTCGCTACCTTGAGGACTTTCGTCCAGGCGCTGACCTGAGCGATCTTGGTCTTTGTTTCCCACCCGTAGGCGAGTTTCATGATGATCGCTTCTTTCCGGGTATCTTCGCGGATCGTGAATTTGCCGGCAACAGCAGCGATGACGTCCTTGCGTTCGTGCTTGTCAGCAACCTTGGCGACAGAGGCGATAGCGTTGTAGAGCACCGCGTCGGCGCGAGCTTGCAGTGTGCCGAATTCAGCGAATGCGGCGGCCGTGGATTTGAGGTCAGCAATGAGAGTTGCGGATACGTTTACTGCTTGTGACATGAATAACCTCCTTGGTTCGTGTTAGGTCACGATCAGGAGGATCGCCGATCCGGGAGTTGAAGCTGCCCGTATGGCATTTTTCGAAATATTATAAGAAATGGGGATAGAGGGACGTCATGCGATCCCTATCCGGGCGACCGTTCAGCGGCGTATGCAGCCTTTGAGCGGCAGCGTAGGCTGCAAGCTTGTGAACGATGATATCGACGTCGTAATGGTCGATGTAGTTATTAAGACGGTTCGGCAAATAAGATTGGACAGCAGCCACGCCGACGGCGATCAGCAATGTCGGCGTTAGCCATGTCTCATGCTGCGGGTATGCTGGCATCTGGCTAACGCAATACCGGGTGGCCATTTCTGCCAATTCCTTTGCCGAAAGCGAGTTCAATTGACGCTCTAGATTGAAGACAAGCTCGCAGGTCCGGAACGAACGGTTGTGCACCCAGGATGCGATTTCTGTGAGCGTTTCCGCCACGGCTTGATGCCGGCTGGCATCGTGGGAAGAAATCGCATCGATCCTTGCTAAGAAATCATAGCGTTCGGTCTGCTGCAGTCCCTTGAAAAACTTGAGCAGAGAAGGACTGAACGAAGGATACAGCTCTACGCCGAAGCGCTCGTGCAGTTCGGCCTTGATTTCGCGTTCGCGAATGCTTTCACCCGTTGCCAAGATGCTATCGATGTCGGCTCGTATGGCATCGATCCGCGATGGTCCGTTGAACTCGGGGCGGCGCATCTGGTATTCGATGAGCGAGCGTTTGTCATAGCCGGCGCTATCGTTTGCCTGACGACCCCGTACGATCGGTCCCTCTTTCGGCGTCAAGAGCCGGGAACGGGATGCATAGGAGCGCTTAGGCTTTGCGCGGGTCTCGACCAAATCTTGCCACAGCATTTGATTGGATCGTGCCACTTCAAAGATAGGCGCGAGCTTATCAAGGAGGCATTCGATATCGCGTTCGCTGACTGCTCTGATATCGTTGAAAAAGTTGTCACGGTTCTCTTCGACGGCCCGAATGAAGGGGCGAGCAACAACAGGATGAACGGCTCGCGGTGAAAGCGAGCGTGTTTTGGTTGTTCTTGCTGCGCGAGCCATGTTGACCTCGATGAATGCCCCAAGCCGAGCCTACGCGAGTATTCGTGGAGAAAGACACAACTCAAACAGTAAAGAGATCGTGTAACACGATCTCTTGCCGAAGCTGCAGGGTCGTGATCGACGGGTTACAGCAGATCGACGGCCGCCTTCATCATCTCGTCGCGGACATCGATATAGCGTTGCGTCGTCGTCAGGTTCCGATGGCCGGCCAGCGTCATGATGACCTTCGGACTGACGCCAGAATGCGCAAGTCGCGTGATGAACCAGCGTCGGCCACTATGCGAGGTCGCACCGTCGAGCCCGGCACCACGATAAAGCTGGCCCATCAACTGGCAGAGCGTGTTCGCGGAAAAGGCTGTTCGCTTCTGTGTCAGCAGTAGCGGTGCGTCCGATGCACGGTCGACAAGGTGTTCGGCGGCATATCGTTCGATCTCCCGGCGCAGCTTGTCGTTCAGGAATACCACGCGCGCATGACCGCCCTTGGTGATTTCCGCGCTGAGCCGCAATTGCTCCCGCACCTTGCCGTCGCTCTCGAACACATCGCACTGGGTCAACGCGGCGATCTCACCGACGCGCAGGCCCGCGAGATGCGACAGCATCAGCGCCAGCCGATTGCGTCCAGCATGCTTCATCTGCGCGACCACGGCCAGCAGCCGTTTGAACTCCGCGTCGGTCAATACCCGCGCTTGCTTCATCTGAACCCCACAAAAGACAGCGTTTCCGTGCCGTTCGTTATGTTACTGATGAACCAAGAGGGCGAGCGTTTGTTTCCGGAGGGAAATTGCTCTGCAAGCGCAGCAGGTTAGAGGGGTCGAAAGCCGAAATCTAAGAAAATGTATGTTTTGTGAGGTTTGTCTTTTCTAGACGCCTTGGGAAAGCGATGACTATTCGCCGCCGGTAGAAGACATAGCGGTCGTGTTGGAAGAGTGACCGCTTTTGGGGGCCGAAAGCAGAAGGTCTACCGTGGGGCATATCTATCGGAGAGACGCTGTTCAGAAACCGAATCATCTGGGTTTTCGTTAGGCGAGCCGAGTGAACACATGGCCTATTTGCCGTTGAACAGTTCTATTAGTGCAGGAAGCTTGTGAACAGCCTTAAGGTCCGCCAACGTCGCCGGCCCATTCTTCCGGTGCATCATTCGATGGCAGTTCGCACATAACACTGCGAAATCCGTTTTGACATTCATAGGTACCACTGTGTTCGGTGGCAGATTGCCGAGTTGGATTAAGTGATGCGCTTCGATATACTGATGCCCGATTTCCCCATACACCTTCTCGAAATCAAAACTGCAGCCTTGGCAGACATAGCCCAGAGCTTTCTTTACCTTCCGGCTGGTTGATGGATTGCGTTCGATGCTTCGATGCTGGCGATATCTCCGGCGCTCATCAACGCTGTCGCCTTCAATGGCATCGTCATCATCAGCGGTCGGAAGGTCGGTTAGGCCGCCTAAGGTATCGAGCTTTAGGTAGATGCCCAAGACTTCCCCTAGATGTTGAGCGAGAACGGCTTCAGACGGAAGATTGGTGAGGTCATAGCTGTAACCGCAAACGTGGCCTGCCTCATAACCATCCGGTAAGGTGCCACTGCTGGCGAGATCGATTGCCGTTTTGCTCATCCCAGATGGCAACTTGCCGAGACGCGCGTTGCCGAGCTGCGCACGGCGTTCCAGTTCCGGAAGATAACGAGATTTAAACTCTTGCTCGATGGCGGTCGTGCCCTGGTTGAGGGTTAGGTAGAGTCGGGCCATATCGGCAGAGAAAAGATAAACTGCGTAATAGCCGCGCGTTGCGGTTGTCGTAATCGCCGGATTGAACACCGCAATCCATGGTATACGAGCCCAATTTCCCTGACCTGGGCTGCCTACAACCTTAAATCCGAATCCGAACAGGCTGTCGACGACCCTATTGACGGCAGAGGGGGCGTCATGACGAATGAAGGCTGCCAAAGTGTTATCGGCGATATTTTTTGCCGCTTCAGCTGTGAACTCTGCCGCAATCCTCAGCAATTCGTTCCGCATCAATTTCCCCCACTCTTGAACACCTCGCTATAGCGGCTGGCGCGATCATTAATTCTTACTTGATGGCGACGCTCGAATAATTTCGAGCCACATAATGCAAACATTCAAGTTTTGCCGGTTTAAAGTTCGGCGCCTAAAGCGGATATACACATTGTTTGGATAAGTAACCAATCTGGGCCCGGCAATAGACTATCGCCTTTGGCAACGTGTTGGCCAGAAAAGAAGGTGTTCGCTTGAGTTCACGCCAAAAGAGAGTTGTCGAGGTAATAACGTGCAAAAATCAGTATCGGTTGCGTTCTGATTCATAGTGGAGTCTAGGAGGCCCGCGCCTAAATTCGCGCCGGGGACGTGTCTGGTATGGCTCATTCTTTGAAAATGTTACAATTTGACCGGCATACCCATTTAGAGCGACGCACTTTAATAATTAAGTCGCTTGAACGCGCTCCCCTCCGCAACGAATGCAGCAGCTTGTCGCGCAACTTCGTCAACGTGTGCCTTGTCCCAACTCCAACCAACAAGGACACCATCAAAGTATTCGACGAAATCACCTACAGGGCGATCGGGAGGATGGTATCGCGCGGCCTCGACAAGTTGTCCTGTAGACAAGATAAAAAGCTCGAATGTCCATTCTGGCCAGATTTTCTCATGGCCCTCCGGCATTGACAATTCGCTCAGAGGAGACTTGACCACATAAGTCTTCTCCTCTGGGTTAAAGCGGCTCAAAAGAAGATCTTGACCGACATATCGCGAGAAAAACGAGTGGCCCGAATACTCATACGTACCGTCGTGATATAATTTCCATGCTCGAAACATGAGCCGATCAATCTTTTGAAAGCCATTGGATGTTGGATAAGCAACTTCAAATCCTCCGCCCCATGAATTTTCCAATCCTTTGCCAATGACCTGAAATGCCATTGCCCTCGCAGCAAAACGGAGCATAGTGGTTCGGGCCAGCAGCCCATCTACTTGTTCTTGCGATGGAACGAGCTCAGGGCATTCCTGAAGAAAGCTGAAAAAATCGCCCGCACCTGATCCCAACAGATATACCCTTTTGTCGTCAATCTCGAAACCACGCGTTCGAACGCAAAATGGAAATATCGACGTGCCTGCAATAATTAACGCAATTATCTCGGTGCCTTCACTGCATGAGTTTAGAATCTCGAAAAGAGCTTCCGGATGTTCCTCCAACTGTTTGGTCCGAGGCAAGGCTTTATCCAGCTCTTCTATAATTCTGGTCGCCTCGCGTTTCAGCCCCGCCCAAGCGATTAATAGATAGGGTCTGACAATGATAAGTTTTTGGGCGAGTCCCGCGGCGTAATCCCTATCCGTTCCAGGAAATACTCCCGGGCTACGCAAGGTTGGCAGATCAACCTCGGACGGCATTCCCCAGGACAGGAGTAAATCGCCCATGAACGCAGGAAGTCCCCCAATACTTAAACCTGCAACTAAAGTCATGTGTTTGCTAACCTTGATTATCTGCTATGCCTAAACTTGCCGGGGTGCCTTGTGCTGTTTCACATCTATCGGTAAGCTGCGGATATGGAGTTCGTCGATATTCTTACAGCTGTTCTAAATCTCACGATAGCCGTCATCGGCATCGCCTCCTTCAAAAAAAGGCAATTAATGTCCGGGAGTCTAAGGACGATAAGCTAGCCAGTTTCAGCGGTAAAGGAGGCGCTTTCTCGCAGTGGATACCTCGGACTTCCCTGCAATTTCAATGTGATAAGGAAGCGGCGATAGTTTGACAACAGGGCAGTGGGGATCCTTCGTTACACCGTCTTCGGCGAAACACCATAACGCCCATGGTATCTCGGACAACTTATAGAAATCTGAGAAATTTAGCTCTCGGTTGCCGAGCACGACAATATCTTTCATGAATGTCGCTGGTCCGATGACAGCCAGTTGCCCGCCTTTAAGAACTGAAAAAGCGGCGCACGCGTCTTTTCCAACAGCAACGATCATCTCTTCTGGTCGCGGGATTGCAGAGAGATATTTCTGATCAAGCAGCTCCCAAATCGCCCAACGCGCGAAAATTCCGGCAGTGAGCTCTCCGTAAATGAACTGCTTGTCAGCGAGATGGTGGACTTCCACGACGTAACCAGACAAGACGGTCCTATTAAATGACTTTCGCCGGTCTGCTCTTCCCGACCTTCCGCGAGGCGGCTCCGCCTCTAAATAACGGCAGCAAAGCTCATTCAGTAGAGCCACTCCAGGTGGTTGGCTCTGAGCGAGCATATCCAGCACGCGGCGTTTCCTTTTTGTCTGACGCATCAGTTCGACATCTTTCGGCGCTAGCGATTGGCGATTCTCAGAGAAGAAGATGGCATGGCTGCTGTGCGGGTGTCTTGACTGTCACAGACCCGATTCATACTTCAACAGTTGTGGTAAGATCTAATAGCCAGCCGTGTATTTGGCGTCGCTGAGGCCAGCCCTAGTTCTATTAGCTCATCGCCGTCGGTCACGCGTTTAAGCAGATCACGACGAGCTGCGATACCTGATCCCACAATGCTGTGAGATGGCTCGGTGAAGGTGCGAAGTCTGGTGAGTGGACGTATCGATTCATCGTGTCGATGGAAAAGATGCCGTCAGCGCTCTCCAGCTTTCGGATCACGCCAGCATATTTACCGTCAATTCTCCGGTTTGCTTCAAGGTCGAGGCCAACTTTCTTGACTTTGTTCTTCAGACTGTCGTTAGCACTGACGCTTACGAGGTTTGTACGGGAGATGTAGTTGTCGATTGACAATTCGAAGAGCACACGGAACAGCACTGAGATAGCATTGGGATGATCGTCGAGCTTCAGCTTGAACTGGAGTTCATCCCAAATTTGCCGCTGCCGCTGCACGTGAGCCTGCCAGACTACTGCGTGGTTCACCTGGGGAATTAAGCTCGTGCGCTTGATCAGTTTGGCGAGCGGTGCCGTGCTGGCAGGAGCGCCAGGACTAGGGGTGGCGCCGCTGCTTGACCCCTGCCCGGCACCCAATCCTGAAACATCGTCATGACCAGTGCGTCGCTTAAGTTGCCCCGCCGCTGATGGGGAAGGTAACGGCGGCAACGGCAGAACCCCCTCGGTCTCCAGACGATCAAGGTAGGCAACCTTACCTTCGTTGTCCCACAGGTCGCCCAGCACAACAGTACGGTTCGTCAGATCCTCGGCGATGCGCCGGAAGATGGGCAGCACCAAAGGCTCAGGGTGAGTGAGCTGGAATTTGCTTCGGCTGACGCTGATGCCGACGCGGTTGCGCAGTCCTTCCGAGGAGAGAAGCCGGTTGGCCGTTGACCAAGGTATCTTTTTCCCCGGCAGCATACCGGCAGACTCCAGGCGCTTTTCGATCTCGTCGGCGACGTTCACGCCACCGCCCTTGCCGGTTCGCTCGACGAATGTGGCCGTCATCCGGTCTGTCCAAGGGTTGCGACCGATTCCACCCCGCGTGCCGGTGTGTCGCCTCAAGAGGATTTCGTCGATCCGCTCGCGGTCGGTCTCAATCTGGCAGTCTAGCCGGTCCGGAAAGACGCCTTTCCAGTTCGCCTTCAACCCCTTAAAGAAGGCTTGCAGCTCCAGGCTAGGTGCGCGCTTCGGCTGCAAAATGAGCTTGAGGCAGGTGACACGGCGGTTGCCATCGAAGACGATGTAGTTCATGCCGTCCGGCCAAACCAGCGGTGGTTCATAAATCTCGCCTGTCTCTGTCAGGTCCTTTGCCAGCTTTCGCATGGCGCTTTCGTGATGCGTGAAGAGCCAAGCGATGGCGGCCGTTTCGTTCTCCAGTTCGCCGTGCCGGTCGTTTGCGCTGTTCACCAGGAGCGCTTTAAGCGCCAATTTCTTATAGCTCATTCCCCGTCTCCCGAAGCCAAACCTTGCCGTCGCCGTTCTAAAATTATCTTCGTAACAAATTGAACATCGCCCGCGAGAGGCGTTTCTCAACAGAACTATCGCCCCCACATAGTTAAGTTCAAGCAAAGACGAAGTGTGTTATGCGGTTGTCGGTGTTACATCGGTACGAGTTCTCACTTGGCTATGTGATGGAGTACCTTTCTGTACGGGTCAACCGCGTGGAGATAGTCTGCCGGATTGAAAAAGAAAAATAACTACTTAATTTTCGCGCCAGGCCGGCGGTGATGCTGGCCCGACCGGGATCAGAACGCTAACGCCAGACAGTCAGCCGGAATTCGAGAAAGCAATTAGCCAAGATCTACTTTCGGAGATCTGCCCACACAACCGCGCTTTAATGTGCGGCACCAAAGCCGTCTTGAGGAACGGTCGCGCTATCCTGCTTGCAAGCCAAACCTAGCCCCAGACGCGAGCGGACTGAGCATCATAGAACGTAACGTTAAGCGGTGACGACGACCTCCTCATTGCTGCCAAAGCATTCGCTCTCAGAATGATCTGCATATTACTTGGCGAATGTGGATCACCAAACAGACTAACGTAAAGTTGTGGAAACTTAGAAAGTCCTAGTCGCTTTAAAATGTGGTCGTCGTTTTCAGCCAGCGAGTGGCCATGAATGAAGAAGCATACCTTTGCTTGTTGCGCGTTGGCCACAAGCTGCTTAAAACCTTGATAAAGATAGGCATTGTGCCGAATTTTTGCTTTTTTCTGGCGATCAGTTCCCTCAGCAACAAATAGAGGAAATTTGTTTGCGGAGATCGCGGCACGTGCCTGATCGACTAAGCGGGCATTTGTTCTAACCCAAGTATATTTTTGAAGCTCGGTGCCCGCGTCGAAGAGATGCAGTGCTCCATGTAAAAAGTGCACTTTCGCATTATGGGCGCCGACTTCGCCCTGCCAAACAACGTAGTCGGCCAACGGATCGTCTTCATCGTTACCGAAACCGTCATTGGTAGTCAAAGACCCTGCCGATGGAACGAATGGATTGTCTTCGTGCATTAGCACCCAATAAAGCAGCAAATCATAGTTGAGGGTAAAAACTTGCCCGTCATTCGGTCCCAGAAAATGTCGGAGAAAATTTCTGCACGCCCAAAATTTCGCGTCAGGAATGTCTGCCGGGATATCGGGGTGGTTAGCCGCAATTGTCTCAACGAGAATATCTTTGAGCGCTTCCGCGTCATCTAACATTTCTTGTGTGGCAGACGGCGGCGCCCCGTAAATCGAAGCAAGGCGCGCGCTAGCTTCAAGGCTCCGGATCGCGAATTCAAAGTCTTGGGTGCCGAGGGAGGCAAACACATTTGGTAGCCGTGGTCTTTTCGAAAAATCCGCTCTCTGAAACAAAGAGCCATAAAGAAAAATGTCGGGCCTCAGGGCTATACTGAAACCATTTCCCAAAATCAGGTGCCGTTTCGAGAAACGAGCTGAATCCACTATTGCCTGTTCAAATGAAAGCATATTATCTCACGTATTCTAAGTTGAAATGCGATCTAATGCATAGATACGCCAGGTTGGTGTGATTCGCCATCGAGCCCCTATCACGGGGTGATATCGCTTACGGACTCTCTCCGCGCTGATTAAGTACGAACAATTATTTAGAAGAGAAACAGGCATGGCCAGAAAATTCCAAGTATGTCTCTTTGACCTCGATCAAACGCTAATAGAAACAGGAGACATGGAAGAGGTAAGGCTAGCCGGAAAAGGCGATAGCAGCAAAAAATACAAGCTCAAGGTAAATGAGAATTATCATGAAAATTCAGAAAGGCACTATTATTCTGAAAATCTTATACTTAGCATACGAAAGAAATTTCCAGAACTGAAGTTGGGAGTTTTCACCCGATCTCCGAGAAGCTATGCTGAAACTATATTGCAGCTGGCGTATCCGAGCATCGATTGGGACGTCATTATAGCCTATGAAGACGTAGAACACACGAAGCCTTATGGTGAAGGCATTGATAAGGCGATGTGGTCGTTCGATTACACCAGTATCAAGAAGGTAATACTTGTAGGTGACGGCGAGGTTGACATACGCGCTGCCTACAATGCTGGCTGCGTTGTGGTCCTGGATCGGTCCTCGTGGGGGCATCGGAATACTCGGGATAACTGGAACTCCTTGAAGTGGATACCTGATGCGATCATTGATACTCCTGAAAGTCTGATCGACGTGCTGAGTGCGTATGAGGATTACTTGCCAGAATTGGAGCGTCTTCTGGCCGGTGCGGAAAGCCGTAGTACTCAACCGCGTTTCGATAAGATCAACAAATTCATTCCCAAAGACGTTGGGGGCGATAATTCAGCGTTTCCTATCTACTCATCTGGCCGTTCTTTTTCGGCATACCCGTCTCTCGAATGGCGACGAAAATGGCACAAGCTATCTAAACAGATTCAAGAACAAAAGGATGCCACGACTTTTCCTGATGAATGGATTCAAGTCGTGCGAACTTTTATCAAGCGACAGTTTATTGGATGGCCCTTCGCGGCAGAGCACCTAATTTCCGTAATCCCGGCAAGGCCCGGCAGAACACCTCGCCTGGAGAATTTTCTGCGGCAAGTCAGCGAGTCAAACGACGAGACTGCCATCAACAAGATCGTTAGATTTTCATTCGTGCCAGACCTACTCGCGTACAAGGAGGGCGTAAAATCAAACAGCAATGATAAGCTAGGTGCGTTAGAGCGCTTTGCGAATGTTCGAGACCATCTGTTCGTCAACAAACCTGAGATTGCGGCAAGGGCCGCGCGGGTTCTGGTCATTGATGACGTATCAACAACTGGATCGAGCTTGATCTTTGCAAAAAAATATTTGGTGGCCGCTGGAGCGAAAGAGGTTACTTGTTTGTCTCTAGCGATGAACATTAGCAATGTGCTGTATGAATAACATATCTGAAGCGACCCGAAAACTCCTTGCCCTGTCGATGCTGAATGGCGTCGGCCCCGCGACGCTTCGTCGAGTATCCGGAACCATCGGGTTTCTCGATATGTCTATCGAGCAGATAGCTTCATCGACTCCAGCAATCTCAAGAGGCGTTAAAAGCTTAGCTGATTGGACCAGGGCAGAAGATGCGGCAGACAAACAAATTCACGACGCGGCAATGCTCAATGCTCAAATCTTGTCCCCCTTAGATGAAGGCTACCCTCCGCTTCTCGCAGCAACGAAAGACGACCCTTTCCTGATATACGTGAGAGGAAGACTTCATAGCGATCCGTCGAAGGCAGTGGCGATTATCGGCACGCGTGAGCCGACTGCGCATGGCAAAGAAATCGCCAAGCGTATCACGCGTTTCTTTGCGGAGCAGCAGTGGAGCGTTATCAGCGGGTTAGCTATTGGCTGCGATGCTATCGCGCACCAAGAGGCTCTTGATGCGCATGGGCACACGGTCGCGGTCTTGGCACACGGACTTCACACCATAGCACCTAGCCGGCACCGAAAGCTTGCAGATATGATCCTTGAGCGCGGCGGCGCGCTGGTGTCGGAATATATGGTTGGTGAAGGCGCTAGGCCGCAACAATTTGTGAAACGCGACCGGACGCAAGCGGGGTTAGCCCAAGGTGTTGTGATGATTCAGTCTGACCTAAAAGGCGGAAGCTTGCACGCGTCGAGGGCGGCGTTGGAGTACGGTCGATGGTTGGCGGTACCGTACCCGACGCCTCTTGATCGCGCCAATGCGGAGCCAAAAATCCAGGCTAACTTAGTAATCTCCGAAGCAGCCCCTGTTGTGAGGAATGAACTTTTAAGGCTGCGGGATCCTCATTCTGCACAATTGATCACGCTTCGGAGTAAGGATGATTACCCGCTGATGATCAACATATCGCAGAATAAAGATTGGCCTGGTGGCGCCGGCCAGGATCGCCTTATCTAATAGTTGCTTGCTTTCACAAAGTGGTTCTGTCGCTCGACAGAAGCGCGCCCGGGGTCCGACACTCACGCGTGTGGTTCTTCTCGCGATAACGCATGGAAGGAAGCACATAGTCGAGTCAGTCTCACAAAAACAATAACTCACAACCCACGTCCAATTCCGATGGCAACTGACCCCCTTTCTAAGGCGATGCACGCGGCCCGTACCAAGATACTTTTTAACCGGCCCGAGCTCGTGGAGGCGGGGAGGTTGCGGTTTGTCGACGCAACAGAAGAGTGCGGGGACATGGAACTTAAAGACACTACTCTTCGGTATAATGAATACGTAAAGTCCCTTTCGCTCAACGATCTGGAATTGATGATTGCTCGGTTACTCTCCAGAGAGCGTATCCGCAAATTTTAGCGCAGACATAGCGCACTGGCCCAACGGTTTAAAAAATCAAATAGCTATGCTTTGATCTCCCAATCGAAAATCCGCGTCCTTCGATGCGCCTCTCGGCGTTGGCGACTAGCGATTTTTCTCTGCCCGTCGCTGATTACGACTAGCGACCCACGCCTCAGCACGAGCCTGACGTTCGGCTTTCATTCTCATAACATCGGGATCGTTGAGACGCGGATTAGTTGGATTTGGCAGAGCCCCATTTTCTTTTGCTTCAAGGAGCGTCTTGACCACTACTAAGCCGTCGGCCAAATCCCGTTGGCTGTTGGGCAGCAAGTTTTTTTCATCATCGCGTTCGAGACGTATATCAGTCACGAAATGTTCAGGCCGCATTGAACCGGGCTTGTCGTTGATGAAGCCTGCCGCGACTGCATCGAAACTCTTTGTGAATTTCCCGTATTTGAATTTGTGTGCGCGAAGACCGTTCGCGATGAAGACGGTCACTTCCTGCGTTTCAGGGTCAAACGTCATCATCTGAATGAAACGCTTGTAAGCGAAATGCACGCGAGATCGTGACCGATAACGGTCCTCTTTTGACAGAGTAGGCCAGCGGGCGCGTTCTTCGGCAATCTCCGCTTCAATATCCATCTTGGCTTTGTTCGCCGTCAGAATACCAGCGCGTCGCGCTTCTAAATCGACTTGCTCGGCTTCGAGTTGTTTTTGTTTCTCAGAATTGGCATCCAACTGCTTGTGGAAGAGGTGCCGGAGGTTTTTCGGTGCAGTCGATATCTCTTCAATCAGCGACATGTTTTTCTGGTCGAGAGCCTTAATCTCGGCTTCGATATCGATCAGTCGTCTCGCGACCAGATTGAGGTCGCCAGTGCTGTCCTGAATTTTGAAAATCTCGTGCAATCGAAATTCGGGTACGAAATCCAGCATGGCGGTTTCAAGACGATCATAATTGATGCCTTTCCCATTCGTGCACTGATGCTGCTTTTTCTCTTCCCCGTAGCGTTTGAATGTTCGCATTCGGTTGTAGCAGCGCAGGTACTTTTGCTGCTTTTTTCGACCGAAATAGAGCGTCATCGAACCTTGGCAAACCCCGCATGTGACCATGCCCTGAAACAGGTTGGTGAACGTTTCACCTTTGCGGCCTCTATGGGGGCGAGCCTTTTTCGCCTTCATCGCACGAAGATAAAGGTCTTCATCGATCGCGGCGGGAAAGAAGTTCTTCTGTGGTGGCCCAGCGTCGAAATATTTGCCGTTCCGATGCTCTTTTGGTTGATATGTGCCGATCACGGCGGGGTAGTTCAACAAGTGACTAACTGCGGATTGATGCCAGCCAGATTTCGCTTTCTTGAAAACCGGCGTGTTCTCTCGGTGCAAAATGCGGCAAATCTCCATCTGGCCTAAGCCTTCTGCCGCCAACTCGTAAATCATCTTTACCGTCGCAGCATGGTGATTGAGCTTATAGGTGATTTCACCTTTTGCGCCTTTGCTGGCGTCGATCCACGAGGGCAGGTTGATATTGTAGCGGCTTTCGCCACGCATCGCGGCTTCGCGCATCTTTGTCATGGCTTCTTTGATGCGCTTGCTTTTTGTGCTGCTTTCCTCGTTCGCTCGGATCATCACAACGAGACTGCCCATTAACTGGTATGGGTTGTTCTCAATCGTGCGCTGAGAATAGACTTGCTCGTCTGCAAGCGTAACGATGATGATGCCCGCGTTAATGATAGCCAAAAATGGCGGCAACGCTTCAAGCACGTTCTTACGTGACAATCGGTCGAGGCTTTCAATAATCAGGTGACTGCCCTGATCGATCTTCCCAGATTTGACTAACTGAAGGAATTTTCCGAGCGCGCCATTCTCGACGTTGGCGCCGGTATAGGCCGAAACGCCTATATCGCGCAGTGTCTCATCCAAATCGAGACCGTGCGCCAGCGCGTAGTCGCGACTGTTCTGTAACTGGCGTCTAAGACTGTCACCGGAAAGTTGCCGCTCCGTACTCATACGAATGTACGAGTAAGCCTTTGGTCTCACTCTAATTTCCATTTCTCACCTCAGCGCAATTTCACCACGTCACCGTTAAAAAAGTGGTGCATTGCGCTGTGTATGTAAAACAACAGTGTACTAAAGCCTTGTGGTTAACCATTCGTTGCCGTGCGGGCTGCGCGTTCATACATGGGAAACATTGTCGGGTGGACAGGTAAAGTGAAAAGGTCTAACGCATTGCCATGATCAGGAGAGCGGTAAAACTCGTCGAAAACAGCGTGCTGGAGTCGGGCAAGCGCACCGTCAGCATCGAAAGGCGCGCTCTCGAAGCACTCGAACGTGCCTTCGATGATGGGCTGGCCGGACCCTTTACTCGTGCGGTCGAGATGATTGGCGAGAATACTGGCCGCGTGATCGTGACCGGCGTCGGCAAGAGCGGCCATATCGGCACGAAGATCGCCGCCACCTTCGCTTCAACGGGAACGCCCGCTTTTTTCGTGCATGCAGCGGAAGCCAATCACGGCGATCTCGGCATGATCGCCGGCGACGATGTCGTGCTGGCGATTTCCAAGGGCGGCGAGAGCGCGGAACTGAAAAGCATCATTTCCTACACACGGCGTTTTTCCATTCCGCTGATCGCGATGACCTGCAGCCCGCAGTCGTCGCTTGCGACGGCTGCAGATATCGCGCTTTTGATCCCCAATGAGGAGGAGGCCTGTCCCAACGGGCTGGCGCCGACCACATCGACGATGATGCAGCTTGCGCTCGGCGATGCACTGGCGATTGCGCTTCTGGACGCGCGTGGCTTCACGGCGACGGATTTCCATGTTTTCCATCCCGGCGGCAAGCTGGGCGCGAGCCTGATGCATGTTGCCGACATCATGCATACCGGTGACCGCCTGCCGCTGGTCGCGCAGGGCACGTCTGTGCCGGCGGCGATCAAGGTTCTGTCTCACAAGCATTTCGGCTGCGTCGGCGTGCTGGATGCGGAGGGCCGGCTTTGCGGCATCGTTACTGATGGTGACATGTCCCGCAACCTCAGCCGCAATCTCGCGGAGCTGACAGTCGATGACATCATGACGCGCGCGCCGAAGACGGTCAGGCCGACGATACTGGCGACTGCGGCCCTGGCACTGCTCGAACAATACAAGATCGGTGCGCTTATGGTCATCGATGACGAGCAGCGCCCGATCGGGCTCGTTCACTTCCATGATCTCTTGCGGATCGGTGTCGCCTGATCAGGTCGGCTCGACCGTCAGGTCGCGGCCATTGCTCGAAACCACTTTGACCTGCGTTCCGGCCGGAAGATCTGGCCCCATGACCTGCCACGTCGTGTCATCCAGACGAATGCGGCCGCGGCCTTCGCGGATCGGCTCGCGCAGCGTCGCGGTACGGCCAACGAGGCTCGCGCCGCGCTGGTTGAGGAACGGCTCATCCGTCGTGGCGTTGCGCAGTGTCAGCCGCCGGCCGATAAGCATGGCTGCGACCGCGAGGACGGCGAAGAGAATCGACTGAAGTTCCCAGACCCAGAAGGCGGCATCCCAGAAGAGCAGTGACAGAACACCGACGGCAAGTGCGGCAAGCCCGATCCAGACCAGGAAGAAGCCCGGCACGATCATCTCGGCGGCAAGCAGCACGAGGCCTGCCACCCACCAGCTCCATGGCCCAAGTTCGCCGACGATCTTCGCCAGCATGGCTTATCGCTCCGGATTGGGATTGAAGGGATTGGCCGGGGCCGGGCCCACCGACGGCGTGGAGCGTGCCGAATCTGCCCGCGGACGCGGCGGAGGCGGCGGATTGTTGCCTTCCCCAAAGACCTCCCGGGCAATCGCGCCGATGCCGCCAAGCGAGCCCAGAATGGAAGACGCTTCCATCGGCATCATGACGATCTTGGAATTGGGCGCCGAGCCGATCGAAGCGAGCGCCTCGGTGTATTTCTGGGCAACGAAATAGTTGATTGCCTGGATGTCGCCGGCGGCGATCGCTTCCGAGACCATCTTCGTCGCCTTGGCTTCGGCTTCGGCCAAGCGTTCGCGGGCTTCGGCATTGCGAAAGGCGGCTTCGCGCTGGCCCTCGGCCTGAAGGATGGCGGACTGCTTGGCGCCTTCGGCTCTCAGGATCTGCGCGTTGCGCGAACCTTCAGCTTCCAGCACCTGGGCACGCTTCTCGCGCTCGGCCTTCATCTGGCGAGCCATAGCGTCGACGAGGTCGCGCGGCGGCTGGATATCCTTGATCTCGACGCGGGTGACCTTGATGCCCCAAGGCTGCACGGCTTCGTCCACGACGCGCAGCAGCCGGTCGTTGATCGCATCACGATTGGAGAGCAGCTCATCAAGATCCATAGAGCCCATGACGGAGCGAATATTGGTCATGGTGAGGTTCAGGATAGCATTTTCCAAATTGGAAACCTGATAGGCGGCCTGAGCGGCATTCAGCACCTGGTAGAAGGATACGGCATCGGCCGAGACCGAGGCATTGTCCTTGGTAATCACCTCTTGGGTCGGCACGTTCAGCACCTGCTCCATCACGTTCATCCTGGCGCCGACGCGTTCGATGAAAGGGGTGATCAGGTTAAGGCCGGGTTCCAGCGTGCGCGTATAGCGGCCGAAACGCTCGATCGTATAACGGTAGCCCTGTGGAACCGTCTTGATGCCCGCAAACAGCACCAGGATGACAAAAATCACCAATACGATCACGACGATATCGAAGCCGCTCAGCAGCATGCATTCCTCCCTAAGCCCACCTATCTGACGTGGTGAGTTATCATGTTCTTTGCAAGGAAGGAATGACAGCCTCGCCYGTCAAATCAGGGTGATAGGCCGGCATCATCGAGGTCGCTCTTTGTGATGTAGCCGCCCATCAGGCAATTGGTGAGAAACGGCTGATCGTCCGGCTTCAGATTGCTGGTTTTGACATCGCGGAGGCGAAGCTGACACGCGACCTGACCGACGATGCCTTTGGGAGGGGCGTTGGCATAGACCCGCTGATAGTGCTCCCACGCGAGATAACCGCCACCTGCGATGACGAGCAAGCAGGCGAGGACAATCAATTTTCTGAAACCCGAAATCATAAAGTACGTCCAGATCAATAAAGCAGCAGGCCGCGAATCTGCGGGGCCGCAGCCGCGTATCTGACGCGATTGCGATCGCCTATCGGCCATTCTTTAGATCTGGCGCGCGGGATATTTTTATCTATTGCAGGGCGCCAGAAAATCTGGCGCCGCGTCTGTCATGCCCAGCCCAGCAGCTCACGGCGCACGACTTTTTCCAGCACCTGCATGCCGTCCTCTCCGTCATTCAGGCAGGGAATATGCGTGAACTGCTCGCCGCCATTGTGCTTGAAAGAATGGGCGGCCTGTTCGGCAATCTCTTCCAGCGTCTCCAGACAGTCGGAAACAAAGCCGGGGTTCATGACAGCGATGCGCTTGACGCCATCCTGCGCCAGCTTCTCGACGGTCTTGTCGGTATAGGGCTGCAGCCATTCCTCCGGTCCGAAGCGGGACTGGAAGGTGACCATGAAATTTTCCTTTGTTAGCCCGAGGCGCTCGCGCAGCAGCCGGCCGGTCTTCTGGCACTGGCAGTAATAGGGATCGCCCTGTTGGAAGTAGGAGAGCGGAATGCCGTGGAAGGAGGCGAGCAGCATCTCGGGCTTCCAGTCGAGGGTGGCAAGGTGCCGCTCGACGGATTTGGCGAGCGCTTCGATATAGGTCTCGTCGTCGTGATAATCAGGCACCGTGCGCAACGCCGGCTGCCAGCGCATGGTCAGAAGCTTCTGGAAGGCCTTGTCGTTGACGGTCGCGGTGGTAGCCGCCGCATATTGCGGATAGAGCGGGAAGAGCAGGATGCGGTCACAACCCTCGTCCTTCAGCGCTTCGATACGCGAAGGGATCGATGGCGTGCCATAGCGCATCGCCCAGTCCACCTTGACATCGGGCAGGTCCTTCAGGCGTTCGGCCATGAAATCAGACTGGTTGCGGGTATAGGTGCGTAGCCAGCTTTCATTCAGATCCTTGTTCCAGATCGTCTCATAGGCCTTGCCCACCTTCTGCGGGCGCGTGTTGAGGACGATGCCGAACAGGATCGGATACCATTTCCAGGGCGACCATTCGATGACACGCTTGTCGGTCAGGAATTCGCGCAGGTAGCGGCGCATGGAGGTGTAATCAGTACCATCCGGCGTACCAAGATTGACCAGCAGGACGCCGACCTTGCCGAATTTGACGGCGGGATGGTCCGCCGGGCGGAGTGTAGTATCTGTCATTCTGGCCCCAACGCGCTTTCGTGTCTCGCCGGCTCATACGCAGCCAGCCGATCACGGTTCACCCTATAAGAAGAAAAGCCGGCCCGGGGAACCCCGGACCGGCTCTGATGATCGGGACAAATCGTCTTACTTGGCGGGAACCTGGATTTCCTCGCCGACCCGCAGATGGCGCGGGTTCGGGCTGCCATTGGCTTCCGACAATTTGCGCCATTCGGCGCCGTCGCCGTAGAAGGTCTTGGCGAGATCCCAGAAGGTATCGCCGGCAACGATGACATGGGTCGAGGGCGTGGCCGGTGCGGAGGCCGCCGGGGCAGGTTCAACTGCCGGAGCGGGAGCGGCCGGGGCCGGTGCTGCAGGAGCTGGGGTCGGTTCGGCAGATGGAGCCGGGGCCGTGGGTGCAGGGGCTGCGGGAGCCTGCTCTGCGGAAGGAGCAGGTGCCGCCTGCGCAAGTTCAGTAATGCGGCCGTCTGTATAGGGCTTATAGGGCGAGTGCGCGGCAATATATTCGGCTGTCACGTCGGCCAGGTCCGGACCGTAGTCATAGGCATTCTGGCCGTCTTTGAAGGCGACATAGCCATCGCCGCCGGCGCGCATGAAATTGTTGGTGGCGACGCTATAGGTCTTGGCATTGTCGATCGGCACGAAATTGTTGCCATCCTTGACCTGCACATCGCTGACGCGGCTGCCGACCGGCTTCGACTGGTCGAAGGTGAATTTCAGACCGGCGACCTGCGGGAAACGGCCGGCACCCTGGTCGATCTGGCTGACGCCGTTTTCGAGCGCCTTGACGATATCGGCACCGGTCAGCTGGAAGGTTGCGAGCGTGTTCTGGAAGGGCAGCACGGTGATGACTTCGCCCTGGGTGACGTCGCCGCCGTCGATGGAGGCGCGCAGGCCGCCGCCGTTCTGGATGGCAATGGTCACGCCCTGGTTCTTGCTACGGTCGAGGATGGCATCGGCCACCAGATTGCCCATCGAGCATTCCTTGACGCGGCAGACCTTGCGGTCGCCCTCGATGGGGCCTTCTGAGGAGCCGATCACCTTCTTGCGCAGGTCGTCTATCGGCTTTGCCAGTTCGACAATGCGTGCCGCGACAGCCGGATCGGGCGTGAAGGAAGAATCGATCAGGATAGGATCGCCCTTGACCTCCTTGACGACGCCATTGTCATCGAAATTAACGACGAGATCGCCGAGATATTTGCTGTAGGACGCTGCCTGCACCACCGGCACCTTGTACCCGCCGGGATTGTCGACCATCGTCGGATAGGGGCCTTCGGCCTTCGGATCGGTGTTCGACAGCAGGCTGTGCGAATGGCCGCCGACGACCACGTCGACATCGGGGATCTTGGCGATCATGGCGAGGTCGCGCGGGTAGCCGACATGGGTGAGCGCAATGATCTTGTTGACGCCTTCGCCCTTCAGTTTCTCGACCTCTGCCGTGATGCTCTGGACGTCATCGGCAATCGTCACGTTCGGGCCGGGCGAAGAAAGCTCCGGCGTGTCATTGGTGACGGCACCGACGATACCGATCTTCTGGCCGCTGACATCAAGCACGAGAGAAGGCTTGACGCGGTCGCCAAGCTTGGAGGCAGCACTTGCCTTGACGTTGGCGGTGACGACGGGGAATTGCACCTTGTCGAGGAAGGTCGCGAGCCCATCCTCGCTGTCGTCGAATTCATGATTGCCGACCGTCATGGCGTCGAACTTCATGAGGTTCAGCATTTCGGCTTCAGCCGCGCCCTTGTAGGTCGTGTAGAACAGCGAGCCCTGGAAGTTGTCGCCGGCGTTGAGCAGCAGCACGTTCTTGCCCGCCAGAGCCTGACGGCGCTGGTCGATGGCGGTCTTCAGACGGGCTGCGCCGCCGAAGCATTCATTCTTGCCTTCCTCCTCGGCCGAGCAGGTGGAGTCGAACTTGTTGATCGATTCAATGCGTGAATGGAAATCGTTGATATGAAGAATATTGAGTTCGTAATCCGCGAAAGCGGCGCCTGTGCTCAGCGCCAGCATGGACGCAGTCAAAAGACCGAAGCTGAAAGACTTCGTCATCCCTGTTCTCCTGATTAAGGGCGAAGATCCCCCTGATCCTCGCCAGCCCCTTCCATAGTCAGCCGGGGTGGTTTCCCGGCATGCGGATGTTCCATCAGACGATGCACCGCCGCAAGGGAAAGCTGGGCCAGGAGAGTCGCTTTCCAAGGGGGAACCGGGCAAAAAACCGACTGGTTATCCCACGCATTCTCCGGCGGCAGCGTTTCGGTAGAGTTCGTGCATGGCCTCTGCAATATTCGGAAATGTGGCGAGCGCAATGATCAAGCAAAGAAGGGAAACGATGCGGTGAAAGCGCCGGCCGGCCCGATAGGCAAGGACTGCCCCTGCGCCGTAGATCAGGACCGCCGGCACGGCGAAGATCAGCACCTGCAGCGGCCCGTCGCAATCGGGGGCGGCGATACCTTGGGCACGATAGACATTAGCCGGCAAAATGACCGCAAGTGCGGCAAGCGGCGTCGCGAGAAACAGGACGAGGTAACCAGCGAAAGCCCGCATGGTGCTTAGCCTTCACCCCATCTGCTCTTTTCAGCTGCGGCGGGTCAGGACGAACTGTGCGCCGGCATCCGAGGTGCAGTTCAGCTGGCTCGTCGTAACGAGGGCGCAATTGACCTTCGACTGGGTGTTGCGAACCAGCGAGGTCATGTTGATTTCCACCAGCGTCGGCGAGGTATTGGTATAGGTGCCGGAGGCCAGAAGCTGGTTGCTGTCGGTCGTGCGCGTCGTGAAAGTGCCGGACTGGAAGGTGGAGACGATGCCGTTCGGATCGGCCCAGGTTCCTTCGACACCGGCAGGAGCGGGTGATGATGCGACGGGGAGGGGGCGCGGGCCGGAGGAAACACAGGCGGCAAGAGCTGCCGATGCAACCGCAAGAACGAGACCAGTTCTGACTTTCATAAGGCTTCTCCCGGCGAATCTAAGCGGAAGCTTTCCGCGACAGTCCGCCAAAAACATGGCGCGGGCCTTCCGCGAAGGCAAGCCTTCGACGGAGGTCGGCCGGCATTTAGACAGCAGGCGTTACAAAAATGCCCGCCTAACAGCGGGCATCTTCGAAAGCGTAGGGCAGGGCTCAGCGAACGAGGATGTTCTTGAACTGCCACGGATCCTTGGTGTCGATGTCTTCCGGGAACAGGCCCGGCCGGCCATCGAGCGGGGTCCAGTCGGTGTAGTGGCCTTCGACCGGGCCGAGATAGGGCAGCTGCACTTCGAGGCAGCGCTTGTAATCCATCTCGTCGGCTTCGACGATGCCGGCCTTCGGGTTCTCAAGAGCCCAGACCATGCCGGCGAGAACGGCAGAGGTTACCTGCAGACCAGTCGCGTTCTGGTAGGGGGCGATGCGGCGGGTTTCTTCCAGCGACAGGCGCGAACCGTACCAGTAGGCGTTCTTGTCGTGGCCATAGAGCAGTACGCCGAGTTCGTCGACACCGTCGACCAGTTCGTTTTCGTCGAGAACGTGGAGAACGGGCTGCGGTTTGCCGCCGTTGCCGAACATCTCATGCAGCGAGAGAACGGCATCGTTGGCAGGATGGTAGGCGTAGTGGCAGGTCGGACGATAGGAGACGTCGCCGTCCTTGTCCTTCACCGTGAAGAAGTCGGCGATCGAGATCGACTCGTTGTGGGTGACGAGGAAGCCGTATTGCGGTCCAGGCGTCGGGCACCAGGTGCGCACGCGGGTGTTGGCGCCGGGCTGTTCTAGGAAGATGGCGGCCTTGGAGCCCTTCTTATGCTTCTTGGCGTTCTTCGGCATCCAGTTTTCGTGGGTACCCCAGCCGAGTTCTGCCGGCTGCAGGCCTTCGGAGATGAAGCCTTCGACGGACCAAGTGTTCCAGAAGACGTTGAACGGCTTCGGGTGGATGGTGCGCTGGGTATCGCGCTCGGCGATGTGGATGCCCTTGACGCCGACCTTCTTCATGAGCTTTGCCCATTCTTCGCGGTCGTCCTGGCCCGGCTCATCGAACTTGAGGCCCATATCACGGGCAAGGTTCAGCAGCCCCTGCTTGACGAACCAGGACACCATGCCCGGATTTGCGCCGCAGGTGGAAACGGCCGTGGTGCCGCCTGGGTTCTTGGCCTTTTCCTTGCGAACGGTTTCGCGCAGCGCGTAGTTGGTGCGTTCCTCGTTCTTCATGTCCTTATCGAAATAAAAGCCGAGCCAGGGCTCGACGACGGTATCGATATAGAGCACGTCAAGCTTGCGGCAGAGCTTGATGATGTCGAGTGACGAGGTGTCGACCGAGAGATTGACACAGAAGCCCTGGCCTTCGCCTTCGGTCAGGAGCGGCTTCAGCAGCTCCTTGTAATTGTCCTTCGTCACATGCGCCTGGATGTGCTTTACGCCGTGCTTTTCCAGAATGTGGGCATCGTCCGTGCGCGGGTCGATGACAACCATCCGGCTCTTGTCGAATTTGAAGTGGCGCTCGATCAGGGGCAGCGTGCCGCGGCCGATGGAGCCAAAGCCGATCATGACGATCGGACCGGTAATTTCGCCATATACCGGATAGTTCTGTTCCGTCATTCTTTTCTCCTATTGGAAGGGAACGAAGGCTTTCAGCCTAAAGAATTCATGTGAAAATGCCGCGAAGCTCGCGAAGTGACCGGCTCTAATCACAAAATGGCGTCACAATAAAGAGCGTTCCCCTGGAAAGGTCAAATATCGGGGCTGCAAAGTGCCCGCAATTTCCGCACGAGTTCCGTCCGCTGCAGGGTCAGCCCCTTGTAGGCGGTCTGCTGGTCGTCGAGCGTTTCCAGTTGATCGGCAAAGCTGGCTGCGAGTTTCCGCGCCTGCGGATGCCGGGCAATGACGGCGACCGGATCGATATAGATGCGGATGGTGAAGAGAATGTCGCCCGAGACAGGCAGCTTGCGAAGGGTCTGGCGCTCGACGCGGACGAAACGCTCTTCAAGCGTGAAGGCGTCGGTGTAAGGCGGCCGGCGATGTTTCGAGACGGGAAGGAAGAGATCATCAGTGGTGTTGACCGACCAGTTGAGCCGCTCGACCGGCTGGGCGCTCTGCAGGCTGTCGAATATGCGGGTAATCAGTGTGGCATTGCGCGTGCCTTCGCCGAAGCCCGGCACATCCGCATGGATCTCGTGCATCGGCCGACCGAATTTCTCATGTAGCGACCACGAGGAGGGAAAGGCGACATAGGCCGCAACGAGATGCCAGCCATCGGCCTTGCGGCGCATCAGAACGAGATCATCCTGGATGAGTGAACCGGCCTTAAAGAGAGGCGGCAGATCGGACGTATCCTGCCGGAGCATCGCCGGATGCCGATCGGCAAGGTGAGCGAGGAGAATATTCAGTGCCTCCTGCTGGGCTGCTTCCGTCCCATCCTCTGCGACGAAGACGTCGTCGAGGCGCTCGCCCGCCAGCCGCGCCTTTTCCTCGAGGTAGCGGTTGAGATCGTCGTCGGGTTCGATCCAGCGGGCGGTATCGAGCGGCATCAGGCCGATCGTGAAGGGTCGGGCCGAGCCGTCATAGGGCGTGTAGGTCGGACGTTTCATCGCCGCTCCTTTTTGAGCCTGACGATTTGCCGGGTGCGGTTTGTAACTCAGCGCTTCAGAACCTCCAACCCTTCCGTCACCGTCGTCAGCGCGACTTCTGTGATGTCATATTCGGCAACACCATGGATGGTGAAAGGGTCGGCTGCGACATAGGCTTCAATCTGGGCGCGGTCGCCGACGGCGAGAACGACTCCGCCGGTGCGCGGTACCTTCCGGCCGGAAGCGAGGAACCAGCCCTTCGCATATCCTTCCTTCACCCAGGCCATGTGAGGCTCCATGTGCTTGTCGGCCTCTTCATTGGGCTTCACATAGGTCAGGGAGAGGATCAGCATGGTCAGTCCTTTTGCAGCGTGGCGCGGATCAGGCCGCGCAGCGAATTTCCAACGTAAAGCGTACCCTTGTCCAGATCATCGAGCGTGATGCGACCGACGCGGGCCTTTCGCTGGCAGATGAACTCGGTGCGCAGCACGCCGGCGAGCAGGCCGCAGGAGATCGGCGGTGTCCTGAGAATGCCGGAGCCGTCGTCAAGGAAGACAGACGTGATGGTTCCCTCGCAGACGTCCTGCCGCTCGTTGAGCAGGATGACTTCATCCGCTTGCTGCGGCGTGAACTCGGCGCGCGCCGCGTCATATACAGCCCGGCATGTGGTCTTGATACGCAGCAGCTTATCGGTGGAATCGAGACGCGTGCTGGCGATACGGAGTTTCCAGATCGTGTCTTGCGGCAGCGGCGTGAAGGGCGCGGTGGTAATATCGATCCGGCCCTGGCTGTCGAAAGTCAGCCTGACACGACGCGGCTCCTTACCATCTCTTACGGCATCTTCGAGCTTCGTGACCACATCCATCGGTTCGGGAAAACCGATGCGGCGGGCGGAGCGGGAGAGGCGGGCGAGATGAAGGCGCAGGCGAATGAACCCTTCGTCCGGTTGCCAGCGCAGGGTTTCGATCAGCGAAAAATCCGTCATCGGGCAATCCATTGGTCGCCGATGGCGAAGCGGGCCTTGAGCAGGCATTCCTCATATTCGGCTTCAGCTGTGGAATCGAAGACGATGCCGCCGCCGACATTGAAGACTGCTTTGCCACCGTCGAAGAGTGTCATGGTGCGGATGGCAACGGAGAAGCGCATCGCGCCGTTGGGCGCGATCATGCCTATTGCGCCGCAATAGGCATCGCGCGGACCATCCTCGAGGTCGTGGAGGATTTCCATGGCGCGGATCTTCGGCGCGCCGGTGATCGAGCCGCAGGGAAAAAGGGCGGCGAAGATGTCGCGGATGGAAAGATAAGGCAGGAGCTTCGCCTGGACGTGGCTGACCATCTGGTGGACGGTCGGATAGGTCTCGATTTCGAAGAGTTTTGGAACGTCGAGCGTGCCGACCTCAGTGATGCGCGAGATATCGTTGCGTAAGAGATCGACGATCATGCGGTTTTCCGCCTGTGTCTTGATGTCGGCCTTCATCGCTTCGACGATTTCGGCATCTTCGGCCGGCGTCGCACCGCGTTTGGCCGTACCTTTCATCGGATGCGTCTCGATCCAGCCATCTTCGTCGGTGCGGAAAAACAGTTCTGGCGAGCGGGAAAGAATGATGGGACCGCCGAGATCGGCAAACGCGCCATATTTCACGGGCTGGCGATCGATCAGCGACCAGAAGGCGGCCAGCGGATCGCCGCTCCAACGGGCTTCGATCGGCATCGTCAGGTTGGCCTGATAGATATCGCCGAGGCGCAGATGCCGGTGGAGGCGCTCGAAACGCTCTTTATATATAGCGAAGTTCCAGGCTGCCTTTGGTGCGGTCAGGAATTCCTCGTTTTCGTGGCGCTGCCGTGGCCTTGCTAGAGGATGATCATCTGGCTGCGGCGCGTCGAAGACACCGAACAGCAGCAGCGGTGTCTCGCGGTTCTCTTTCGCGAAGGGAGCAAGCTTTTCTTCGAAGAGATGGCCGGCCTCATAAGCGATGTAACCGGCAAGCCATTTGCCGGCCTGTCGCGCCTCTTCCATCCGCTTGAGCGCCGGCGGGAATTCCGCCTTCGTGCGGGCGATGATCATGTTTACCGGGCCGGCGAAGAGCATGACTTCGCCGGTCGTGTCGTCCCGGAACAGGATGAAGGGTTCGGACGCTGCCATTGCCTTTCCAGCGAAGCCGCGTTTTGGGCGGTCTTATGCCTTGTCCAGTGCCTCGAGTTCGTCGATCAGGCCTTCGATCATCGACAGGCCTTTGCTCCAGAAGGAAGGATCGGTTGCATCCAGGCCAAAGGGCTTCAACAGTTCGGAATGATGCTTGGTGCCGCCGGCCTTCAGCATCTCGAAATACTTGTCCTGAAAGCCCTTCTCGGCCTTCTGATAGACGGCATAAAGCGAGTTCACCAGGCAGTCGCCGAAAGCATAGGCGTAAACATAGAAGGGCGAATGGATGAAGTGGGGGATATAGGCCCAGTAGGTCTCATAACCCTCGGAAATCTTGATCGCCGGACCAAGGCTTTCCGACTGGACGGAAAGCCAGAGCTCGCCGATGTCGTCGGCGGTCAGTTCGCCGGCCTTGCGGGCGGTATGAACCTTGCGCTCGAACTCGTAGAAGGCGATCTGGCGCACGACCGTATTGATCATGTCCTCGACCTTCTGGGCAAGCATGGCCTTGCGCTCGCGCTTGTCGCTCGTCCGGTTGAGCAGTGCGCGGAAGGTCAGCATCTCGCCGAAGACTGAAGCTGTTTCGGCAAGCGTCAGCGGCGTCTGGCACATGAGGGCGCCTTGCGCGCTGGCAAGAACCTGATGCACGCCGTGGCCGAGTTCGTGGGCGAGTGTCATCACGTCGCGCGGCTTGCCCATGTAATTGACGAGCACATAGGGATGGGCCGACGGAACGGTCGGGTGAGCGAAGGCGCCAGGTGCCTTGCCGGGGCGAACCGGGGCGTCGATCCACTGTTCGTCAAAGAAGCGCTTGGCGATCGCAGCCATTTCCGGCGCGAAATTGCCGTAGGCGGACAGCACCGTGTCCCTTGCTTCGGACCAGGAGATGATGGCGCTCGAGGTTTCCGGAAGCGGCGCATTGCGATCCCAGAAGTTCATCTGCTCCATGCCGAGCCATTTCGCCTTCATCTTGTAATAGCGATGCGAGAGGCGCGGATAGGCTTCCTTGACGGCCGCAGCGAGAGCATCGACTACTTCGCGCTCGACGCGGTTCGCCAGATGGCGGCTGTCGGCAATGTCTTCGAAGCTGCGCCAGCGATCGGAGATATCCTTGTCCTTGGCGAGCGTATTGGTGATGAGCGTAAAGATGCGGATGTTGGTCTTGAAGGTTTCGGCAAGCGCCATTGCCGCCTTGCGGCGCACTTCCGGATCCTTTTCCTGCAGCATGTTCAGTGCCACTTCGAGCGGCAGCTTCTCGCCGTCGATCTCGAAGCGCAGCTCCGCCATCGTCTCATCGAAGAGACGGTTGAAGGCGGCAGCTGATGTCATCGACTTTTCAAGGAAGAGCTGCTCGAGCTGGTCTTCCAGCTGGTAGGGCTTGTCCTTGCGCAGGTCGACCAGCCAGGGGCGGTAATGGCCGGCAAGCGGATCGTTCGCCATGCAGGCATCGATCACTGCATCGTCGATGCGGTTGAGTTCGAGAGCGAAGAACAACAGGCGGCCGGAATAGTCGGTAAGCTTGGCCTGGACGTCGCCATAGAGCTTGCCGTTTGCCGGGTTGGACGTATCCGAGAAATAGGTAAGGCCAGCGAAAGAGCCGAGGCGGCCCATGATATCGTCGAGCGCCTCATATTCCTTCAGCGCCTGGCCGATGCCTTCCTCGCGCTTCTTGGCGGCTGCTTCGGCAAGTTTGCCCTTCCATTTGTCTTCGAAAGCGGAAGCGGCCTTCCCTGCTTTTTCCATATCGGCGACGAAGGCGGTGGAGGTGGCCGAGGGGTAGAGATCCTGCAGTCGCCAGGAGGGAAGCTCGCCCAGAGCCGGGTCCGATGCTGCAGCGGGAGCCGTTGCCGAAAGGTGAAGATCGGCGTGTGCAAGCATATGTCTCATGGGGCGGTTCCTCTTCCTCTTTTATAACAGGTCTGACTGTCTAAGCGCCGAAAGGTCCAGCATCAAGGGGTTTTCGGCGTGTGAAAGGGCCTGTAACGGCACGAAAACGGCCTGTCATAACAGTTAAAATGCAATTGTTTCTCAAAACAGGATGTTCAAGCCTTTCTGTCAGAGTGCGCTCTATGGTTTCGCATGAAGTGAGGCGACAATGACCGGTTACAATGAGCTCAAAGGGGCAGGGCAGATCCTTGTGGTCGAGGACGATCCCGTGCAGCGCCGTCTGCTCAAGAACGCGATCGAGCGTAGCGGCCATGTGGTGCATCAGGCCGAAAACGGCCGCATCGGGCTGGAGATGGTGAAGCGCGATCCCGGCCTTTTCAACGTCATCGTGCTCGATTTGATGATGCCGGAAATGACCGGCCTCGAATTCCTCGAAGCACTGCATGATTTCGGCACCCAGATCCCGGTCATCGTCCAGACGGGGCAGGGCGGCATCGAAACAGTCGTGCAGGCCATGCGCGCCGGCGCCTTCGATTTCGTCGTCAAGCCGGTTTCTCCTGAGCGTATCAACACGTCGATTTCCAATGCCATGAAGCTCGACCAGCGTGAGGTGAAGGCCCGTACCGGCCGCCGTTCACGTTCGGGCTCCGTCGGCTTCGACGACATCGTTTCGGCAAGCCCGGCGATGATCCGCGTCATCGATCTGGCGCAGCGCGCCTCGCAGTCCAACATCCCGGTCGTGCTCGAAGGCGAATCGGGTGTCGGCAAGGAGTTGGTGGCACGCGCCATCCAGTCGGGGGGCGATCGCGCCACCAAACCGTTCGTGACGGTCAATTGCGGCGCCATTCCGCACAATCTCGTCGAAAGCATCCTCTTCGGTCACGAAAAGGGTGCGTTTACCGGCGCGACTGAAAAGCATATCGGCAAGTTCATGGAAGCCGATGGTGGCACCATCTTCCTCGACGAGATCGGCGATCTGCCGCTCGAGGTGCAGGTGAAGCTGTTGCGCGCCGTTCAGCAAGGCGAGATCGAGACCGTCGGTGCGCGCACTGCGCACAAGGTCAATGTTCGACTCATTTCGGCGACGAACAAGGATCTGATCGAAGAGGTCAAGAACGGCCACTTCCGCGAAGACCTCTATTACCGCCTGAACGTCTTCCCGATCACCATTCCGGCGCTGCGCAAGCGCAAGGAGGACATTCCGCATCTGGTGCGCGTCTTCACGGACCGCTTCTCCAGCGAACAGAAGAACGGCCGCCGCATGACGGTCAATGCCGGCACGCTGGCATTGCTGACCGCCTATGACTGGCCGGGCAATATCCGCCAGCTCGAAAACGCGATCTTCCGCGCCGTCGTGCTTGCTGAAGGTCCGGAGCTGACTGAAGCGGACTTCCCGCAGATCGCCGCCCAGCTTCCGAACTACGAGGTCGTGGATCATCTGGCGCTCGTTGCCGACAATTCGCACCTCGATCCGGACGCGGAATTCCCTGAGGATTATCAGGCGGAATCAGTCGCCGAGACGATGCGCCGCGGGACCGAGGCTTCCGATAACGCGATATCAAGCGTCAATCAGTCCGGTGATGTCAGGCGTCTTGCCGATGTCGAGGAAGAACTGATTCGTTTTGCCTTGAAGTTCTACCGAGGACAAATGAGTCAAGTGGCAAGAAAGCTAGGTATCGGGCGATCCACACTTTACAGAAAGCTCAAGGACTACGGCATCGACCCCGATAATCCTCAGAAAGATGCGGCATAGGCGCCTTTTTATTAAGAATAAGGCAACCACATTTGGTTACCGTCCATAAACCACTTGTTAGCAGCTCGTTCACTCTATAAAGAAAAGGTTGATCATGTGTGGCATTTTTGCCATCGTGTGACCGCATTTGACAGCCATTTGAGACAGCATTGGACATTGACTGTCTGACGGGGATCGAGTTGCAGAATCTGAATGGGAATACCAAGCTTTCGCGCTTGAGTTGGCGTTTGTGCGCCAAGATTGGCGGAAAGGCAATTAGGACGGCAGCGGCCGCCCTCATTGCACTCGCGGTTTCCTCACCGGTATTCGTTAGCACACCGTCTCAGGCTGCCGGGGATACCCGCAGCCTGAAGCTCTATTTCATCCATACCGGCGAAAAGGCTGTTATCACCTACAAGCGCAACGGCAAGTTCGACCCCAAGGGTCTCGAGCAGCTCAACCGTTTCCTGCGTGACTGGCGCAAGAATCAGCCGACGAAGATGGACCCGCGTCTCTTCGACCTCATCTGGGAAGTTTATCGCCAGTCCGGCTCCAGGGATTACATCAACGTCGTCTGCGGTTTCCGCTCGCCGGCTACCAACGAGATGCTGCGCGGTCGTTCGCGTAATTCCGGTGTCGCCGAAAAGAGCCAGCATATGCTCGGCAAGGCGATGGACTTCTTCATTCCCGACGTGAGGCTCGCCACGCTGCGCGGTATCGGCATGAAGATGCAGGTCGGCGGCGTCGGTTTCTATCCGAAGTCCGGTTCGCCCTTTGTGCATATGGATGTCGGCGGCGTTCGCGCCTGGCCGCGCATGAGCCGCGACGAGTTGGTCAGGCTCTTCCCTGACGGCAATACCATTCATATTCCTGCCGATGGCAAGCCGCTGCCGGGCTACCAGCAGGCAATGGCTGACTACAAGCGCCGCATGGCGAACGGCAGCCAGATCATGATGGCTAGCGCCTCCGGTTCCGCTTCGGATGAAGAGCCTCGCAAGCAAAAGACACTGTTTGCTGTCCTCTTTGGCGGTGGCGCCGACGAAGAAGAGGATAATTCGGAGGATAGCGCACCGGTGGCCGTCGCCAAGGCAACGCCGCCGAAGGCTGAAGCTGTTCCGGCTGCTGAACCGGAGCCGCAGACCGAAGTTGCAAGCGTCAATGCACCGGTGCCGCAGGTTCGCCCGACCTTCAGCAACCAGCTTGCCGGCAACGAGGTTGCCAATGCTCTAGTGCCGCCATCTGCAGGCAACGCCGCCCAGCAGGCGCTTGCCGCCATGCCGGCAGGCCAGCCGCAGGAACCGGAGCATTTCGCCGATCTCAGCGGTTACAGCATTCCGGTTCCGTCGCTCCTTGGGCAGCGTCGTGCGCCGGGTGATGCCGAACTTGCCTCTGTCGATCCGAGCCTGATGTCGACGAGCGTTCCGACCCCAGCCGAACGTCCGGCCGTTGCCGAAAACCTGCTTGCTGCACAGAATGCCGATCCTGAAGCGGGTGAAGACGAAGCTGATCAGGATACGCTTTCGCCCGCCATGGCGGCAGCACTTGCAAAACAGCAGGATCAGAGCGGTGGCGCTGAGGTCGCTATGAACGCACCTTCTGAGCCGCAGACTGTGGAGCAGGCAATCAACGCCGCCGCGCCGAAGAATCCGCCGGCACTCGACAAGCCGCCGCTGCAGCTTGCGGCACTTGCTCCGATGACGAAGTCCGCAAGCTTTGCTGCTGCTGCCGCGGCGCCGAAGCCTGTCGTCGTCGACAGCCCGGTCGCGCAGGGCCTTCCCACCAAGGGTGGTCGTCCGACGAAGCAGGAAGCGGTAGCCGCCGACGAAAGCCGCCAGACGGTGCGTACGGAGCCGAAGCTGACCCAGAAGATGATCTCGCAGTGGGCTCTTACCAATGCCCGCCTGGAAATGGCGTCCAAGAAGGTGCAGGCACCGCGCTTTGTCAGCCAGGAGCTGCGCGCTCAGCCAACTTCGGTTTATGCCGAAGGCTTCCAGAAGACTGCTTCGATCGATCCTGGTCGCTTCAGCGGCACGGCCGTCAATTTCATGGAAGTGCGTAAGTTCAACACGCGCTGATCCGGCCATATTTCGAATAAACAAAAGCCGCTGGATCGTCTCCGGCGGCTTTCGTTTTTGGGCCGGAGGCACGGCGAAAATCGACGCTGGTACTTTGATGAGATCAAAAGAAAAGCCGCCAAAACGGCGGCTCTCTGAAAATGCGGTTGGATGATCCTCAGCCTTCTGGCGGGGATTCGATCATGCCGAGGGCGTGCAGGTAGGTATCTAGGATCGCATCTTCTTCCATGCGTTCCTGCTCGTCCTTCTTGCGGAGCGCAACGACCTTCTTGAGGATCTTGGTGTCGAAGCCCATGCCCTTGGCTTCGCCATAGACGTCCTTGATGTCGTCGGCGATGGTCTTCTTTTCTTCTTCCAGGCGTTCAATGCGCTCGACAAAAGCGCGAAGCTGATCGCGGGCGACGCCATGTGCATCAGACATCGTGTTCTCCTGATTTCGGGATATGCATTCGGGTTGCCTGTGACTGCCGCGAAGTGCCGCCAGCGTCAAGACGATTTGAGAGCGGGTGGGCTATTTGTGCGGGTTGTTCACCTCAAAAGTCGCCTTTTGCACAGGCGATGCTTCCGTCTGGTGGATGTTCTTCCAGTCTTCGTAGGGCATGCCGTAGACGATCTCGCGCGATTCGTCCTTCGTCATAGCGACGCCTTCGGCCTCCGCAGCTTCACGGTACCAGTTGGACAGGCAGTTGCGGCAGAAGCCAGCGAGATTCATCAGATCGATGTTCTGCACGTCGGCGCGTTCGCGAAGATGCGTGATGAGCCGGCGGAAGGCGGCTGCCTCGAATTCCGTCTGTTGTTCCTTGCTGAGCGGGGTCATGGGCCAAGTCCTTTCACTCAATAGGGGCCTGTGCGTGAAGCGTGCACGCTGTATGCATGCAGGGCCGGATCGGCGTTCATCTCCGCAAAGACGGGTGCCAGACGCGCCGCCCACTCCGCGATGCCGGCCTCGCTGCCGATAAGGTCCTGGCGTACTTCCAGAAGCGCGTGCGGGATGCCCGTCATCATGCAATGACGATACATGGTGTCACCCTTCAGGGCACCGTCATAGGGTTCGTTGTCACCGACGACGAGATCGGGATCGGTCCGCAGTTTTTCAAGCAATGGGGCGACGGCCCGGTGGTCGCTATCCCAGAGCACCGCAGCATGCCAGGGGCGGGGAACACCCTTCCAGGCAGGTGTGAAGGAGTGAAGGGACAGTACCAGCGGCGCTTTGCCGGTCGCGTTCGCCACGCTATCGATCGTCTCCGACACGGCATTGTGATAGGGTCTGTGGAAGGTTTCGATCCGGTAGTTCCACTCCTCCTCAGTAATCGGATGGTTGCCGGGGATGATGGCGCCGTCGGAGATTTTCATGATCAGCGTCGGGTCGTCCTCGCCTCTGTTAGGGTCGATCAGCAGGCGCGAAAAACCGCCGAGCACGCCCGGCACGCCCAGCTGTGCACACAGCTTRCGGGCAAGGCCCTGAATGCCGATGTCATAAGCGATGTGCCTGGAGAAGGCGCTTTCCGGCAGGCCAAGTCGGCCATATCGTTCGGGCAGACGGTTCATGGCATGATCGCCGAGGATCACCATGCCTTTGTCATGTTGGCCGGATAGGATTTCGAAGGATTGGAAGTGATCCATCAGGAAATTGCCAATTGTCATTTCGCGTCTTCGCCCAGTGATTGCATGCGCGTTCGGCCGGTTCAAGCGTGATGGGCGGACCAACGCGACAAGATGCGCCCGATCGGCGGTTATGAAAGGAAATATAATCGATTAGCATTGCGTTGACTTTCGCCTGATGGCGGCGCAAGAAGACACGGATAACGAATAACCGTGGAGCTATTTGGGAGCCGTGTTGATCCAAGCCGCGCCAAGTTTCCTCACGCGGTCCGGGCCGCTGGTCCGTCTCGCATTGTTCGCTCTTGCAGCCGTCTCGCCGTTCTTCATTGCCGATGCCGCGCGTGCGGATTTCCGTGTATGCAACGGTACGCAAAATCTGGTTGGCGTCGCGATCGGATATAGAGCGAAAGACGGCTGGGTCACGGAGGGCTGGTGGCAGGTGCCGGCAACGACCTGCGCCACGCTGATCGAGGGAGAGTTGCAGTCGCGTTACTATTACCTCTACGCAGAAGACGCCGCCCGGGGAGGCCGATGGACGGGTGACGTGCAGATGTGCGTAGCGGAAAACGAATTCAAGATCACGGGTGTGCAGGACTGCTACGCCCGGGGTTATCAGAAAATGGGATTTAAGGAATACGATACGGGCCGCCAGGGAAGCTGGATGGTTCAACTCTCCGACACCCCAGGGACGCAAGAAAGCCAGAATTGATGAAGCGTAACCGCAAAGTTAAAATCCTCGCCACCCTCGGCCCCGCCTCCTCCGAAGAGTCGATGATCGAGAAGCTGCACCAGGCGGGTGCGGATATCTTCCGCATCAATATGAGCCATGCGAGCCATGATGTGATGCGCACGCTCGTGCAGCGCATTCGCGCCGTCGAAGCCCGCTCGGGCCGGCCGATCGGCATTCTGGCTGACCTGCAGGGTCCGAAGCTTCGCGTCGGCAAGTTTGCCGATGTCAAGGTGGAGCTGAAGCCCGGCCAGACATTTACGCTCGACAACAACGATACCCCCGGCGACAACACCCGCGTGTTCCTGCCGCATCCTGAAATTCTCGAAGCCGTTCAGCCGGGCCATCGCCTGCTGATCGATGATGGCAAGCTGGCTCTGCGCGCAGAAAAGTGCGACGGCAAGAGCATTGTTACGACGGTCATCGCCGGTACCAGCATTTCCGACCGTAAGGGTGTCAGCCTGCCCGACACTCTGCTTGGCGTTGGCGCGCTGACCGACAAGGACCGTGTCGACCTCGACGCAGTTCTCGCGACCGACGATGTCGACTGGGTGGCGCTTTCCTTCGTCCAGCGTCCCGACGACCTTGCCGAAGTACGCAAGATCGCCCGTGGCCGCGTCGGCATTATGTCGAAGATCGAGAAGCCGCAGGCGCTGGAACGCATCGAGGAGATCATCGAGCTTTCCGACGCGCTGATGGTGGCCCGCGGCGATCTCGGCGTTGAAATGCCGCTCGAAGCCGTTCCGGGCATCCAGAAGCAACTCATCCGCTCCTGCCGCCGTTCGGGCAAGCCTGTCATCGTCGCCACGCAGATGCTGGAATCGATGATCTCCTCGCCGGTTCCGACACGTGCCGAAGTTTCGGACGTTTCGATCGCCGTCTTCGAAGGTGCGGATGCGATCATGCTGTCGGCCGAATCGGCTTCTGGCGCTTATCCGGTCGAAGCCGTCTCGATGATGGCCTCGATTGCGAGCACCGTGGAGAAGGATCCGCACTATCCGGGCATCATCTATGCGCAGCGCGCCCAGCCGGAAGCAACCGGCGCCGACGCTATCTCGCTTGCCGCCCGCCAAATTGCCGAGACACTGAAGTTGTCGGCTATCGTCTGTTACACTTCTTCTGGCACGACCGGCCTGCGCGCCTCGCGCGAGCGTCCGCAGGTGCCGATTATCGCTCTGTCACCGATCATCAAGACGGCGCGCCGTCTGTCCGTCGTCTGGGGCATGCATTGCGTCGTCACGCATGACGCGACCGACCTCGACGACATGGTCAACCGCGCCTGCCGCATCGTTGCTGCAGAAGGTTTCGGCAAGCCGGGCGATCGCATCATCATCTCCGCTGGCGTGCCGCTCGGCACACCAGGCGCAACCAACATGCTGCGCATCGCCTATATCGGCTCCGACGGCCAGAGCGGCATCTGATCGCTTTCAGGCTTGAGAATATAAAGCGCTCCTCGAAAGAGGGGCGCTTTTTGCTTTTCGATTCTGCATTTGGTGCCTTAGCCGCGGGAGAGGTGACCGACGCGATAGACCTGGTTGGTGCCCTGCGCGGGCGGGGATTCCGCGCAGAGGCCAAAACGGACCATCGTCCAGTCATGCGGGTCAAAGGCGGCAACGCGGGCGAGCACATGTTTGCCGCCGGCTTCCTGCTTTGCCAGATCAACCTCTTGCTGCCGTAAGTCGGGCAGTGAGACATGCGGTTCGATAGGGAGGTGTTCGCTGCGAGCAAAGCGGGCGTTGGCGAGGTCCGGTGAGACATGCGCATGCCAGACGATCCAATGGCGAATGCGCGGCCGGCCGAAGGCGTCCGTCAGCGCGGCAAAGCCGGGACCGCAGATGAAGTTGCTGGCGCCTTCCGGCTGGTCCCAGAGATAAAAAGGCGCATACAGATTTTCCCGGCTGCCGAATTCACCGCGGCGAGCGCTCAGAAAAGCCTTGAAACCGAGGTGCGGGAAGCCGTCCATCGCCGGCCCCTTGTCGCGGATGCGGCGATCGATGATCTCCATGTCGTAATCTGCCGGCAAGGTGAAGGAATATTGCATGGCCATCATGGCCGTGTCTCCTCAGACCAGTCGACGAAGCGTCCCTTCTCAAAACCCTGGATGCTGAGATATCCGAAAGGGCTGTCAGCTGTCGCCCCATGCCAGTGAAGCTCGTCCGGGGCGAACCATATTGCATCGCCGGTTCTGACTTCCTCGACGGGTGCACCCTCCCGCTGCACGAGACCGACGCCGGAGAGGACATAAAGAAGCTGGCCGCGCGGATGCGTATGCCAGTGTGTCACGGTACCGGGATCGAGGGTTGCGCGCATGGCGGTGTTCTCGCCATCGATCTCACTGTCGAGCAGCATTTCGACCCAGAAGGGCGCATTCGAAATGCCTTCGGGAGAACGGACGGCACTGCCGGGACGGCGGATCGTCATCGTCCTCGGATTGGCCGTGCTCATGCCGGAACTCCCCAGGCGCGCGCTTCCCATCCGGGTTCGGCCATCTGTGCAAGGCCGTCGCCAAAGGACCATTCGTCCGGTTCGCTGGTCGAGATGACGATCATCACGTCTTCCGGGCGCAGGCCGGGGGATTGCTGCAATAGTTCGACGGCTCGGCGGAAGAGAGCCTTGCGCATTTCCGTCGTGCGCGGCTTGCCGGTCGTGATCGAAATCAGCACGAAATCGTTCGAGCGCGGACCGGCAAGGTAATTGCGATCGAAGATCAACTCGCCCGGCTCATGCTGGTGGATGACCTGGAAGCGGTCGGCCGGCGGCACATTGAAGGTCTCGACCATGGCCTTGTGGATGCTGTCCGAGAGCGCACGCAGATAGTCCGGTGATTTGCCCTTCAGAAGAGAAATGCGAGCGAATGGCATTGGATGCTTCCTTGTTCTTTGTCTTGACAGGAGAAGCATGCCACGACACCATGGTGCTGAAAATCAGAATTTTATGGATGAATTATCCTGAAAATCGGGATTGTGAAATGCGACGGATTACATTCGACCTGGATGTCCTGAGGACATTCGCGACCGGCATGGATCTTGGCAATTTCGCCAGGGCGGCAGATCGCCTGGGGCGCTCGACCTCGGCGGTCAGCGCACAGCTTAAGAAGCTGGAGGAGCAGGCTGGCACGCCGATTTTCCGCAAATCCGGGCGCGGACTGGCGCTGACGGAAGCCGGAGAGACGATGCTTGCCTACGCCCGGCGATTGCTCGATCTGAACGATGAGGCAGTCGCTGCGGTGCAGAGTGTCGAGCTGGAAGGCTGGGTGCGGCTCGGCCTGCAGGAGGACTTCGGTGAGAACTTGCTACCCGAGGTGCTCGGACGCTTTGCTCGAGCGCATCCGAAGGTGCGGATCGAAGCGCGTGTGGTGCGCAATGCCGAGCTTCTGGAACGGGTGACGACGGGGAAGCTCGATCTTGCGCTCGCCTGGAGCACCGGCACTTTGACCGCCCATTGCGAGCACATTGCCGATGTGCCGATGCGCTGGATCGGCCCGGCGAATGGCTTGCCGACATGGGCGGCTGGAAGCGGTGAGCCGATGCCGCTTGCCTCGCTCGAGGCGCCCTGCCTGCTCAGGAATGCCGCGACGAAAGTGCTGGACGAGGCCGGTATCTCGTGGCGGCTGTCCTTCGTCAGTCCAAGCCTCGGCGGCCTCTGGGCGGCAACCGCTGCAGGACTGGGTATTACGGTGCGCACGCCTGTCGGGCTGCCTGCCAAGGTGCGGATGCTGGCGTCAGGCGAAGCCGGCCTGCCGCAACTGCCGAAGCTGGGGCTGGTCTTGCATCGAGCGGAAGCGGAGCCGGATGCTGCAACGAGCCGGCTGGCGGAACTGGTGCTGCAGTCGGTGCACGATGCAGTGCGAGATATTTCCATTCCATCCGATCAGGAGAAAGCGCTGCGAAGGTTCGGGTGAAATATTGACCCTCCCCTTGGAAGCCGGTAGCCTCTGATCGCTATGAAAATGATCGCTCTCAACATCGCTACGGTCTTCTTCTTGAGCCTCTAAGGCTCTGCCCTCGGGCAAAGGAAGGTGCGGCCGCTTCACCAGCCTGCTGGCTGGCTCGTTGCCGTGGACTGTAACCACCCTGCATTCGGCCGATGGACAATGCCGGCAGGGTTTGGCGATAGAGAGATATTTCATGACATCTACTGGTTACCCGCCGGCGCTGAGCGCCGCGCAGATCGAGCACTTCATCGAGGACGGCTTCGTACGCGTCGATGATGCTTTTCCCCGCGACGTGGCCGAGGAAGCCCGCGCCATCATGTGGCGGGACATTCCCTTCGATGCCGACGATCCGAGAAGCTGGGTGCGGCCGGTTGTCCGGCTTGCCGGCTACGGCGGCGGGCCGTTCGAAACGGCAGTCAACACGCCCCTGCTGCATTCGGCTTTCGATCAGCTCGTCGGCAAGGGACGCTGGGAGCCGCGCAGCGGTCTTGGCAGCTTCCCGGTCCGCTTTCCGCATCCGGACGATCCCGGCGATGCCGGCTGGCATGTGGACCTGAGCTTTCCGGGGGACGAAGGCGATCCGAATGAACAGCGGGATTTTTCCGTCTGGCGGGTGAACATCACCTCGCGCGGACGGGCGCTCCTGATGCTCTTCCTGTTCTCTGATGTCGGCGAGAACGACGCGCCGACGCGTATCCGGGTCGGGTCGCACAAGGATATCGCGAAGCTACTGGAGCCGGCTGGCGAAGCCGGCATGGCGCATCTGTGGCTGGAGCATGTCGGTGAGGAGAGGTCGCTTGCTCTTGCAACGGGGCAGGCGGGCACCGTCTATCTGTGCCACCCTTTCCTGATCCATGCCGCGCAGATGCATCGCGGCAAGGAACCGCGCTTCATGGCGCAGCCCGGCCTTGCGCCTTTAGAACCCTTGCGGCTTACGCGTGAGGACGGCGCCTACTCGCCTGTCGAGATCGCCATCCGCAGGGCGCTTCAACAAGGCTAGGACAGAGAAGATGCATCCGGCTTTGCCGGGTGCATCACGCCAGCAGTTCCTGCTGTGCCGCCCGGCGGATCGCCTGCGGCGGCTGGCCAAAAGCCCGCAGGAAGGCGCGACGCATGCGCTCGCGATCGGCAAAGCCGGTCTCGCGGGCGACGACCTCGATCGGATGGCGGCCCTGTTCCATCATCAGGCGGGCCGCCTCCAGCCGCAGGTTCTCGACCGCTTTTGCCGGTGATTGGCCCGTTTCGGCGCGGAAGGCACGACTGAACTGGCGGGGGCTCAGATGCGCGGCCTCCGCCAGTTCTTCCACCGAGAGCGTGGATTTCAGATTGCTGCGGGCATGCGCAAGCGCTTTCTGGATGCGGTCGGATTTCGGCTCCAGTTCCAGAAGGGCGGAAAACTGCGACTGGCCGCCGGCGCGACGATGATAGACGACCAGCTTGCGGGCAACAGCGCGGGCGATTTCCAGGCCGTGATCTTTCTCGACCATGGCCAGAGCCAGATCGACACCCGCCGTCATACCCGCCGAGGTCCAGACGGAACCGTCGATGATGTAGATTCGGTCCTCTTCCATCCTGATTTCAGGGTAACGGCTCTGCAGTTCGCGGGCGAGATACCAGTGGGTCGTGGCGCGGCGGCCGTCGAGAATGCCGGCATCGGCGAGCAGGAAAGCGCCGGTGCAGATCGATGCGAGGCGACGAGTGGCGGCAAGTGCGGAGCGAATGAACTTTGCTTCCGCCTCGTTGGGTAGCTTGATGTCCGGCGCCCCGGCGACGATCAGTGTGTCGAAACCGGGATCGCCGAAGGCTTCCGTTTCGACGATCATGCCCAGCGAATTGGCGATGGGACCGCCGGTCTCCGAGAGATAATGGATGTCGTAGACTTTCTCGCCGATCTCGAGATTGGCGAATTCGAAGGCCGAGACGGCGGCAAGGCTCATGATCTGGAAACCGGGAAAAAGCAGGAAGCCGATTTGCTGCATGGTCATCATGTCCTGAAAAGTGGATGTCTTAAAAGGTGGTATATATGACATTTGGGACATCGGCAATCGGGCGTAAAACTCTCCTCAAGCGCAAGGCAATCGGGCTGGCGCACGAAATGGAGAAACGATCATGGCACAAGAACATAAGGGTACGGCGCTGGTCACAGGCGCCTCTTCGGGCATCGGCGCGATCTATGCACACCGGCTGGCGAAACAGGGCTACAATCTCATCCTCGTCGCCCGCAATGGCGAGCGGCTGAAGGCGCTGGCAAGCCGGCTGACCGATGAGACGGGCCGGACCGTCGAGACGCTTTCCGCCGATCTTGGCAAGAAGGACGATCTTGCCAAGGTCGAGAAGGTGCTGAAGGAAGATCAGAGCATTACCATGCTCGTCAATAATGCCGGCTTCGGCGGTACGGCGCCGCTGCTCGCGTCCGACGTCGACAAGATGCAGGAAATGATCGAACTCAACGTGACGGCATTGACGCGGCTGACCTATGTTGCTGTTCCGGGCCTTGTTGCCCGCGGTGGCGGCACAATCATCAACATCGCCTCGATCGTGGCAATCGCGCCCGAGGTCCTCAACGGTGTCTATGGCGGTAGCAAGGCCTTCGTCCTCGCCTTCAGCCAGTCGCTGAAGCACGAGCTTGCCGACAAGAATATCCGCGTTCAGGTCGTGCTGCCGGGTGCCACGGCGACCGAATTCTGGGGCATTGCGGGCACGCCGGTCGAGCATCTGCCGGGCGAGATCGTCATGTCGGCGGAAAACATGGTCGATGCCTCGCTGGCGGGTCTTGCCGAGGGAGAATTTGCGACGATCCCGGCGCTTGAAGATGCCGGCTTGCTTGCTGGCTATGAACAGGCCCGCCAGGCGCTGATGCCGAACCTGTCGCGTTCGGCTCCGGCCGCGCGCTACAAGATCGCCTGAAGACGATCGATAGCGAAGACATCGTCCGCGGCAGGTCGACAGCAGCAGGGTGAGAAGATGTCTCCTGGAAACCTCGGAACGAAGACGCCACATGACGGCAAGACGAGGTTTTCGTTGTTTCCCAGGTGAGGGAGACCCCGATCATGATCGAGGTCGTCGCCGATCGCGATCAGGGTCTTCGAGAGCGTTATCGAGCGTTAGCCGAAGCGTTCCAGCGCAGTGGTGAACACGTCGGCGTCGATATTGCCGCCGGAGGTGACGACAACGGCCGTGTCGCTATCCAGCTGGTCGCCGTGGAAGAGGGCGGCAGCAAGAGCGACGGCTCCGCCCGGCTCGACGACGATCTTGAGGCGGGTGAAGGCGAGGGCTACGGCGCGTAGCGCCTCATCATCCGTCACGACAATACCCCGTCCGGCCAGACGCTTGAGGATCGGGAAGGTGATGTTGCCCGGTTGCTGCGTGACGATCGCATCGCAGATCGATCCGCTCATGGTGGCGTTGCGCTCGATCTTGCCCGATGCAAGCGATCGCGTGGTGTCGTCGAAATTTTCAGGTTCGCAGGGACGGACACGGAAGCTCGGTGCACTCGCTTCCAATGCCAGGGCGATGCCCGAACTCAGGCCGCCGCCACCGCAGGGAWCGAGGACTTCGGCATTCCTGACGCCTTCCTCTTCCGCCTGTTCGGCGATTTCCAGCCCGGTCGTGCCCTGGCCGGCAATGACCAGCGGTTCGTCGAAAGGCTTGATGAGCGTCAGTCTGCGTTCGGCCGAAAGTCTCGCGCCGATTTCGTCGCGGTCTTCGTTGGCGCGGTCATAGAGCACCACTTCGGCGCCGAAGGCGCGCGTATTGGCAATCTTCAGCTTCGGCGCATCGCTCGGCATGATGATGACGGAGGGGACGCCGTGCAAACGGGCGGCAAGCGCAACACCCTGGGCATGATTGCCGGAGGAGAAGGCGATGACGCCCTTCTTGCGCAGCTCCGGATCAATGCCCGAGACGGCAGACCAGCCGCCGCGGAACTTGAAGGAGCCGGAATGCTGCAGGCATTCGGCCTTCACAAGCAGTCGCCGGCCGGCGATTTCATCGAGAAAGGGGGAGGAGAGAAGCGGCGTGCGCCGCGCATGTCCGCGCAGGCGGGCCCTGGCGGCAACGATCATTTCAATGGAGGCCATGGGAATCTCTTCTGCTTTAATGCCGCTCATGCATAGAGCGCGCATCTTTGCTTGTGAACGGCGACTTTGTCACGGTGACATGAATATGACATTGGACGCAGCGCCACCCGATTCCCGCGGGACGCGCCGCTTTCTGAATTGTGTGGGGTTTTCGCCATTCATGCGCGCGAATTCGCGATTGAAATTGGACTTGCTGATGAAGCCGGAGTCGAACATCACCTGCGTTATCGGATGATCGGTGCCGACCAGTTGCTCGCAGGCGGCGCGGATGCGGAAGTCGTTCACATATTGCGAGACGCTCATGCCGTGGATGCGGTTGACAGCCGTGGAGACGCGCCGGGCCGGGAGATTCATCTTGCGGGCAATGCGGGTGAGATTGAGATCGGGATCCCGATAGAGCTGGCGGGCGCGCATCAGCGTATCGAGTGCGGCGGCGACGGCCTCGTCTTCTTCTGTTGCCGGCGGCGGCGGTGGCTCCTCAGATGTCGCTTCCATGCTGCTGCCGCTACTCGCCACCGAAGCAGCGGTGCCAAGGATCAGCAGCGCGATGACGTTGCCGAGTGCGACGATCGCGCCCGCATGAATGCCGCCGGTCTTGGTGAAATCGAAGCTGATGATGACGTCGGTGACGGCGGAGGCGATGAGGGCAAAGCCGGTGATCTGCAGCGAACGATAGGAAAGCACCGCACCGTCGAGGCGGGAGGCGACGAGCGCATCTGGACCGTGCCGGGCAAGCCAGAGCAGCGCTGCACCATAACCGAGAAAGATCAGAATGATGGCAAGACTGATCGGCTCTGGATAGAGCGCGATCAAGACGACGATTGAGGCCGTCGGCAAAAGGTGTGGCCAGAAACGGGAAAGGGTGGGTTGCTCTTCCATAGCAAGCCCCTTGAAGCAGACCCAGGCGAGGGCCGCGATTGTTGTCGCGATCAGCGATTGAATCGGCATGATCGCGATGACGTCGTAACCCCAGCGGATGCCGATCACTACGGATTGGAGGATGTAGAACCCGATCAGCAGCAGGAAAGGCCGCTTTTCGGCGAGCGATCCATCTCCCTGCCGCAGCATGCGGATCAGCAGGATGGCAAGCAGCAGAGCCACGACGAAGGGCAAGGGAACGAAGATCATCGGCGATATCCGGCAGGAACAATGATCCCAGAATGAACCCGATTGCGTTCGCGGTCGACCCGGATCGTGATCGAGGTCTCGAAATAGGGGCTGAAAATCCATCCTGAAAGTGCCCTCGACGGGAGGGCCTCATTCATGGACGGATTCCGATGATCATTCTTCTTGTCATGCCGGTGCTTCTGGTAGCTTCTGCAGCCGCTCTGCCGGACAAGGTATCGACAACTGCAATTCCCGATCTTTCCGGCGTGCGTGCGATTGCCATCAGCGGTGACGCAAGCTCGATCAACATCACCACGCGAAGCGACCAGCCCTATGGCGCATCACTCAGCGGGCGACGGAAGGGCTGGTTCTCGTCCTGGTATTCGAGCTGGTATTTTGCCGATTGCCGCGACAACAGCAACATGCGGGTCGAAAACACGGTCTTGCATATCGATATCGCCGCATCGTCGTGGCTGGACCCGTCCGACTGCGTGATCGAGGTCAATGCCAATGTGCCTGCTGGTGCTGCTCTCCGGATCGATCAGAGCGCTTTTACGGCAAGGCTCACAGGGCATTTTTCCGAGCTCGCGATTGCCGGAAAGGCGGCTGACATCACATTGGACGGCCATGCCGGGGGCATCGATATTCGCGCCGATGCCGTGCGGGCTTCCCTCGATTTCGACAGGGTCGAAGCGGACGAGAGAGTATCGATCCGCGCTCGTGCTCTCGATGCCTATCTTGATTTCGGAGACAGCGCGCCGGTCGATTACAAGGTGACGGCAAAGGCTTCCTGGGTCGATGCCCTGCAGCCAAGCGTGCCGGGCGCCATGCCACGTGTCGAGATCGATGGCGATTTCGTTCGGGTCAGGATCCGCTAAGCGGCTGTTCAATAACCGCTGGCTGAGCCTTCGGTCGCGCGGTCGTCCATTGCGCCATTGTAGCGGGCGCCGCCGCCCTTCTGGATGGCTGCAAGGCTCTTGCCGCCGACGAGAATACCGGCGGCCTGCCCCCAGACCGGAGCATCAACGCCGCCATCGAGTTTGTAGCCCATGGCGGCGAGCGCCTTTTCGGTATCCGGCGAGAGCGCAAAAGGCTCCAGGTAGACGGTGTCCGGCTGCCACTGATGATGGATGCGCGGGGCGTTGACCGCCTGGCTGATGTTCATGCCGAAATCGACAACGTTGAGGATCGCTTCCAGGGTGATCGTAATGATGCGCGAACCGCCGGGGCTGCCGATCACCATGAAGGGCTTGCCATCCTTGGTGACGATCGTCGGGCTCATGGAAGAAAGCGGCGTCTTCTTCGGCGCGATGGCATTGGCTTCACCCTGTACGAGGCCATAGAGGTTCGGCACGCCGGGCTTGGAGGTGAAGTCGTCCATCTCGTTGTTGAGCAGCACGCCGGTGCCGGGTGCGACGACGCCGGCGCCGAAGGAGCCGTTCAGCGTATAGGTCACGGCGACTGCATTGCCCTCGTCATCGATAACAGAATAATGCGTCGTCTCGGTGCTTTCCTTGCCGCCGAGCGGCTTCAGATTGGCCGAGGTGCCGGCCCTGTACGGATCGATCTTGGCACGAATTGACGCCGCATAACTTCTGTCCAGCAGTTTGGAGACGGGATTGTCGATGAAGTCAGGGTCGCCGAGTGCGGCGTTGCGGTCCACATAGGCATAACGCATGGCCTCGACCATGATGTGGACGGTTTCTGCCGATCCGTAGCCGAGATAAGAGAGCGGATAGCCTTCGAGGACGTTCAAGATCTCGCAGATAATGACGCCACCGGAGGAGGGCGGCGGCGAGGAAATGATGTCATAGCCGCGGTAATTACACTCGATCGGCTTCAGTTCCCGCACCTTGTACTGCTCGAAATCCTCCTTGGCGAGAATGCCGCCCTTGGCTTGGCTGGCATTGACGATTGCCTCGGCAGGCGCACCTTTGTAGAAGGCATCGGGGCCTTTTTCGGAGATGGATTGCAGGACAGCCGCAAGATCCGGCTGCACCAGCTTTTCGCCCGACGCATACGGGCTGCCACCGGCCTTCAGGAAGATTTTTGCGGCCTCTTCATCCTTGGCGAGCCGTTTGGCGCTGCTCGCGAAAGTGGCTGCATCGCCCTGCTCCAGCGTAAAGCCTTCCCTCGCATATTTCAGGGCGGGGGCGATGAGGTCTTCACGCTTCTTGGTACCGTATTTCTCGCGGGCTGTCTCAAAGCCCATGACCGAACCTGGTGTGCCGACGGCGAGATAACCATCGAGACTGGCGCGTGGGACAATGTCGCCTTTGGCATCGATATACATGGTCTTGGTTGCGGCAAGCGGCGCGCGTTCGCGGAAATCAAGGAAGGTCGTTTTTCCATCCTTCATCCGGATCGTCATGAAACCACCGCCGCCAAGATTACCGGCCGTCGGATAGACGACAGCCAGTGCGTAGCCCACCGCGACCGCGGCATCAACGGCATTGCCGCCGCTCTTGAGCACGTCGACGCCGACATCGGTTGCCAGATGCTGGGCGGTGACGACCATGCCATGCTCAGCTTCGACAGGTGCCGGCGAGGCGGCAAAAACCGGCAACGGCGCGAGGCAAAGTGAAATGGCGGCGAGAATGGCGACGGATTGTCTGGGAAGGCGGTCCATGAATTTCCCCTCAAAGGACGGCGATGGGAAAGATATGGCGTCACTTCTGCGGCAGGCAATGATCAGGCAAGAAGCTCGGCGAGTTTCCTGTTCGTGTCGTGCTCGTCGAGAGGCGTGTAGACGATCAGCTTCATGTCCGGCTGGCTCATCAGCGCAAGGCCGGTATGCTCGAAGGACATCAGGCCCTTGACCGGATGGTTCAGGCGCTTCATGCCGGTGAGCGGAGCCACGACCTCATGGCGTGGCCACCAGGCACGGAATTCCGGACTTGCCTGCTGGAGCAGACCGATGAGCCGCTCGAAATCCGGGTCGCCGGCATAATGGGCGCTGTCGGCGCGGAACATGGCGAGCGAGACGCGGGCGACGGCCTCCCAGTCGACCAGCAGGCTGCGATGGAAATCATCGGCAAACAGCCGGTGCATGGTGTTGCGCTCGTCCGGCCCCAGCCGATCATAACCGCCGAAGAGCAGGTCGGCGGCACGGTTCCAGGCCAGCACGTCCCAGCGGCGACCCAGCACATAGGCCGGCTGCTGGGTCAGATTATCCAGCATCCGGCGCAGCGGCTCATCGACCACTTCCGCCGCTGACGAAAGCGGCTGCGGCGACTGGCGGCTGTTTAGGGTGAAGAGATGCAGGCGTTCGGCCTCATCAAGACGAAGCGCATCCGAGAGCGCATTCAGCACCTGCGGGGAGGGGCGGATGTCGCGCCCCTGTTCCAGCCAGGTGTACCAGGTGGTGCCGACACCGGCGATCATGGCGAGCTCTTCGCGCCTGAGCCCCGGCGTGCGGCGGCGAAAACCGTCGGGCAGGCCGACATCGGCCGGGCGGAGGCGCTCACGGCGCGAGCGCAGGAAGGCCGCTAATTCGCGACGGCGGGCTTCGAACGTGTCCAGCTTCTGATCCATGGCGACGATCATATCAGTATCGATACCAGGATAAAATTAGGCCTGTTTGCGATTTTGGGACTCCGCAAGATGAGAGCGCTCCCGGCAATGAAAGCCGGAAGTTCGATCATCCAAAGGAGTATTCTCATGTCATTGCAGCACGCAGTCGTTATCGGCGGCTCTTCGGGTATCGGCCTTGCCTCAGCGAGACTGCTTCTGGAACAAGGATTTCGGGTCACCATCGCTGCACGGGACGAGGCGAAGCTCAAGGCATCGGCTGATCATCTTTCCGGCGAGATCGGAATGATTGCCATTGATGCCCGAGATCCCGCCACCGTGAAGCAGGCCTTCGAAGGTCTCGGATCCTTCGATCATCTCGTGCTGGCGCTGGGCAGCGGCCATGGCGCCGGTCCTTTCGCGACGCTCGACATGGCCGACCTGCTCGCCGGCTTCAAGACGAAGCTCATCCCGCATGCGGCGACGGCGCAGGCGGCTCTGCCGTTCCTGCGGCCAGACGGCAGCATTACTTTCGTGTCCGCCGTTAGTGCGCAGGCCGCGATGCCGGGAACCGCAGGCCTTGCCGCCGTCAACGCGGGGATCGAGGCGATGGTGCGGGTGCTCGCCGCCGAGTTGAAGCCACTGCGCGTGAATGGCGTTTCGCCCGGTGTAATCGATACGCCGTGGTGGGATTTCCTGCCCGCCGAACAGCGCCAGGCCGTGTTCCAGGATTTTGCCGGGCGCACGCCGGTCGGTCGCATCGGCCAGCCGGATGATGTCGCCAAGGCCGTCGCTTTCCTGGTCTCGAACGGCTTCATGAGCGGTCATGTCCTGACCTGCGATGGCGGCATTCACCTCGCGGCTTGAACGCTCAAACGGTCCCGTCGACGGCTTCCTCGGGTGCGAAAACCATGCCGGTCAGATCCTTGTCCTTCAGGGCGGCCCATTTCAACAGGGCGTCCAAGGCGGGGCAAAGGGCCTGACCCCAATCCGTCAGGCGATATTCCACCTTGGGCGGAACCTGATGATGGACGATGCGCAGCACGATGCCATCATTCTCCATCTGGCGGAGCTGCTGGATCAGCATCTTTTGCGAGATGGCGGGAATGGCGCGTTCGAGATCGGAAAAGCGCAGCACCTTGCCGCCGAAGAGGTGGAAGAGAATGATGAGCTTCCAGCGCCCTTCCAGAATCTTCAGCACGTTTTCGACGCCGGTTGCGGCGGAATAGGGTGTCATCGCAGTACCTTACTTTCAGGTAAGTACCTGACTTTTTTGTAGGTTCTTGTCATCTGGTAAGCCTATGCCCATTTTTTTCGCGGAGCAACCGAAGAGGAGTTTCCGAATGAGTATACAGCTTCCGAAACCGCTGGCCGCCTATTACGCCGCCAAGGATCAGAAGGATGTCGACGGCATGCTTGCCTGCTTTGCGGCAGATGCCAGCGTACACGATGAGGGCGAGGACAGGCGCGGTCATGTCGACATCCGCGAATGGATGGAGGAGACGACGCGCAAATATGGTGTGACGGTCGATGCCAGGGAGATTTCCGGCGACGCCGATAAGCCGGTTGTGGCTGCGCTGGTCTCCGGGAATTTTCCGGGCAGCCCTGTCACACTATACTATCACTTCACGCTTGCCGGCGGCGCAATCAAGCATCTGGAGATCAATGCATGACTGTCGTACCGGCATTTTCGTTCGATCCGAACGAGTTCACCGGCAAGCGCGTTCTTGTCACAGGCGGCACGAAGGGCATGGGCGAAGCGATCGTGCGGCGACTTTCCGTAGCCGGCGCACGCGTTGCGACGACCGCACGTTCGCCGCTGCCCGAAGGGCAGACTTCTGCGCTCTTTGTTCAGGCGGATATCAGCACGGCGGAAGGCGTGAATAGCGTCGCGTCGAGGGTGCTGGAGGTCCTCGGCGGTCTCGATATTCTCGTCAACAATGTCGGCGGTTCATCGGCACCAAGCGGCGGCTTTGCAGCGCTGTCGGATGCGCATTGGCAGGCGGATATCAATGCCAATCTGCTCGCGCCGGTGCGGCTCGATAGGGCATTCCTGCCCGGCATGATCGAGCGTGGCCACGGCGTCATCATCCATATTTCCTCGATCCAGAGGCGGCTGCCGCTATATGAAGCCACACTTGCCTATGCGGCGGCCAAGGCAGGATTGTCGAATTACAGCAAGGGATTGTCGAAAGAGGTCGGGCCGAAGGGCGTTCGCGTGAATACTATCGCGCCGGGCTTCATCGAGACCACGGCTGCCACCGCCCTGATCCGGCGCATCGCTGATGAGGCTGGCACCGATGAAGATGGTGGCCGCAGGCTGTTGATGGAATCGCTGGGCGGCATACCGATCGGCCGGCCGGGCCGCCCGGAAGAGGTGGCGGAGCTCGTGGCCTTCCTGGCCTCGCCCCGCGCCGCCTCCATTCATGGTGCGGAATATACGATCGACGGTGGCACCGTTCCGACCGTCTGATTGATGGAAGAGCCGGCAAGCCGCTCTTCCGCCTTGCGGGCAATCGCTGCAAGATCACGCGGCTTGCCGGCAATCTTCTCCATGGCGGCAATGGCGACGTCGGTCGCAAGATAGTCAGGCTTGTGGCCGACGCCCCTGACCATGATAAGTTCCGACCCCTTGATATCCCGCGCCAATCCACGCGAATGCAGATGCTCCCAGACGATTTCGTCCTTGTCACCGGTGATGATGACGGTTGGCGCTGATATTTCGGAATAGTGTGGCGCGTTGGCCGTCAGATATTCATGGAGCCGTTTGAAGTCGGTGGCGTTGTTGTAAAAGGCGCGCGGCCGCAGCACCAGCGACGGACCGGTCTTGGCAACGTAATCGAGAGGCCGGGGATTGGGATGGAAGATGTTCAGCGTGCCACGTTCCAGCCGCCGCAGGCCGAGGGGCACGACGACCGCATGATTGAAGAACCAGCCGACAAGCGGTGTTGTCGCGACATGATAATACCAGTCGATGCCGCCTGGCCATGGATGGGAGGCCGGCGCGAGGAACAGCAGGCCGGCTGTCTTCTCGGGATGGCGGACACCGAAGGCCGCGGCGATTGCGCCGCCGAAGGAATGGCCGATGATAACAGCCTTTTCGATGCCGCGCTTTTCCATCAGTTTGGCAATGGCATCGGCCTGGCCTGAGGGCAGCGCGTTCTCCGGCCCGCCACGTTCCGAGTAGCCGTGACCGGGTCGATCGACGAAGAGCATCTCGGCGCGGCCTTCCAGTGGTTCGCGAAAGGCGCCGGTCTGGTCGAGCAAATTGCCGCTTGCTCCGTGAATGAAGACCAGGGGCGGAAGATCGGCGGTGTCGGGGCGCGGAACATGCACGGCATTCATGTGATAGCCGCCGATATCAGTCAGTTCGCCGATATTGGGATAGGCGTGTTCGAACTGGCGGGCCTTGTAGGAGGAATAGCCGATGGCGGCGGCGATGGGAGCGAGGAGGGCAGAGATTTCGGCAAGCATGGCACTAACCGCACAGTGACGATATCATTGAGCTAAGATTGTGCGCCTTCCTACGCCGTCAAGTGCGCGCCGGATCTGTCAGGTGCGGCTGCCGGCAAGCTTTTCCGAGAGCGTGCTGACCTGCTCCTGCGCGGTGCGATCGGCGGGGTAGACATCCAGAACGCGCTCCCAGGCCTTGAGGGTGATCTGGTCATTGCCCGTGGTGGCGAGGATAGCCGCCATGCCTGACAGGGCGCCGAAATGGCGGGGCTCTATCTTCAACACCTGTTCGATGTCGGCCATCGATTTGCGATAGTTGCCGAGTACGAAGTTCAGCGTTGCACGACGGTTCCAGCTTTCGGCATAGGTGGGTTTCAGGGCGATGGCTTCATCGAGAAAATCGAGCGCTGCCGGATTGCGCTTTTCCTCGATCGCCTTGTCGGCCCATTGCATCAGGAGATTGATCGTCGCGCTGTTGGAATCGTTCCATTCCATGCGGATCTGATTGGCGATGCTGCTTGCCTTGTCGGGGTCGCGCTCACGCTTCAGCTGCCCATAGAGCTGGTCGAGACGTTGCTTTGGAGACGAATCGGAATCGGCCGGCTGTTCGACGATAACGTCCTTCTGCTGAGCCATAGCGGGGAGAGCAGGAGCGAACAGGGTGAGGGCAAGCGGCAGCGCCGCTGAGGTCAAGGCAAAAAAGCGCATGGCGGACATATTAGCCCGCCATCGCTGAAGATCAAACAAATTTGGCGTGATCACCGAAGCGACCAACCGATATGCCCGCCTGAGGGCAGGCAAACCGGATACGCGCAATCAGCCCTGACGAGCCTTGTAGCGCGGGTTCTGCTTGTTGATGATGTAGATGCGGCCCTTGCGGCGAACGAGACGGTTGTCACGATGACGCGCCTTGAGCGACTTGAGCGAATTCTTGATCTTCATTTTTCTGATCCGCGATGTTTCTGGGGGAATTCACATTCGCCCGTGTCATTTAACAATCAAAAGCGCGCCGGCTGGGCGCGCTCTTTAGGTGGGGGAGCAGATAACCCGACCTCCGCCTTGTGTCAACCACGTGAAGGCTTTTTTCCGTGGGTTTCAGGCGCCGGCAGGGCGAACGGCTCAGCAGGCTTTGCCCGTCAGTGTCGTCACGTGGCCCATCTTCCGGCCGGCGCGCGCTTCGGTCTTGCCGTAGAGATGCACCAGCGTGTTGTCACGCTTCAGCCAGTCCGGAACGGCAAGGATATCGTCGCCGATCAGGTTCTGCATCACGCAATCGGAATGGCGGTGCGGATTGCCGAGCGGCAGGCCGGCGACGGCGCGGATATGTTGCTCGAATTGCGAGACGACGCAGGCGGCTTCCGTCCAGTGGCCGGAATTGTGTACGCGAGGCGCCATCTCGTTGGCGATCAGGCTGCCATCGGCCAGCACGAAGAACTCGATGCCGATGACGCCGACATAATCGAGCGCGGTGAGAATCTGTTCGGCAGCCTTGCGCGCCGCATCGGCGGTGGCGGCGGAGATTGTCGCCGGAATTGTCGACGTATGCAGGATGCCGTTGCGGTGCACGTTTTCGGCCGGGTCGAAACAGAGCACAGTGCCGTCGGTGGCGCGCGCGGCGATGATCGAGACCTCCCGTTCGAAGGCGACGAAGCTTTCGAGGATGAGCGGCACCGAGCCGAGTTCCGCATAGGCGCCCTCAGCACTGTCGGCTGCTGACCGGAAGACCTTCTGGCCCTTGCCGTCATAACCGAGGCGGCGGGTCTTGAGCACGCCCTGGCTGCCGAAATCCGTTAGCGCCGAATCGAGATCGGCCTGACTGTCGATCGCATGGAAACGAGCCGTCGGGATGCCGCAACCATTGATGAAGCGCTTTTCGACCAGTCGGTCCTGCGCAGCTTCTAATGCCCTCGGCGGCGGATAGACAGGCACGCTCTTTGCCAGCATTTCGGCAGCGGCGACAGGCACATTCTCGAATTCGTAGGTTACGACATCGCAGAGCCCAGCCAGTTCGGCGAGCGCTGAAGGGTCGTCATAGGCAGCAACGATCTGCTGGTTGGCGAGCTGAGCGGCAGGGCTGTCGGCCTGCGGCTCCAATATGATTGTGCGGAAGTTCAGCCGGGCTGCGGCCATGGCGAGCATGCGGCCGAGCTGGCCGCCGCCGATGATGCCTATTGTCCTGACCATCAGAGATCGTCCATCGGATATTCGGCGACGGAGGCGCTCTGGCGCTCGCGCCATTCGTCGAGGCGCTCTGCGATTTCCTCGTCCGAAAGGGCAAGAACTGCCGCAGCAAGAAGTGCTGCATTGATCGCGCCGGCCTTGCCGATGGCAAGCGTGCCGACGGGGATGCCGCCCGGCATCTGAACGATGGACAGCAGGCTGTCCTGGCCGGACATTGTCTTTGATTGCACGGGCACGCCGAAGACCGGCAGAGGCGTCATTGCCGCCGTCATGCCCGGAAGGTGAGCCGCGCCGCCTGCGCCTGCGATGATGACCTTGAAGCCCTCGGCACGTGCGCCCTTGGCGAAGGTTACAAGCCGGTCGGGTGTGCGATGAGCCGAGATAATGCGCGCATCATACTCGATTTCCAGCGCCTCCAGCGTATCGGCAGCATTCTTCATGGTTTCCCAGTCGGACTGGCTGCCCATGATAATGGCGACTGGCGGTCTGTCTGTCATCGTCACAATCGTTCCTTCAGGCGATGATATCAGGGATGATCTGGTCTTCTAATTTGGAGAGCTTGTCCTTGATGACCAGCTTCTTCTTCTTCATGCGCTGGATGCGCAGGGCATCGCAGCCCGTCTCAATCATGGCGTTGATCGCGGCGTCGTAATCCTCATGCTCCTGGCGCAGACGCGCCACCATGAGCCTGATTTCCGCCTGTTCCTGATCGGCCATTAGTATTCCCCATAATCGTCTTCGGACCTTGTCCGGTCTGCCGATAATTTCCGCAAGCTCCTATCACCAAATAGAGGTAACGGGAAGTTAGTGTTGATCATGAATTTGCCGCTTAGTCTCCATCTTTTGGCCTTCGACAAGCCTTTAAAAATGTGTCACAGTCCGCTGGTTGACACCTTGGATCTCCAGCAATGGATGGCTGGGGAAGGGTAAGAGGAAGGAAGGGTCAAATGACTGTTCAAGCTCATCTTGAATCGCTCCAGAAAAAGCATGTCGCTCTCGAGGAGGAGTTGCATGCCCTGAGAACATCTCCCTCTATTTCCGATACTGAACTTGCCGAATGCAAGCGCCGTAAGCTGCGCATCAAGGACGAGATCGAGCGTCTCAAGTCATCCGTCCATTGATCTTTCCAGGATATTGCCGGACATCTGTCTTGTGAAAGAAAAGGTAAATTCCCCAATTTTCTAGACTATCAAGCAAGACCCGGTGAATAACCGAAATCAAGCGCCAGTCCCTTGCATGCGGCATCGGGCTGGCGTTTTTACGATGAGGGGCGCCTTAGGCCCAGAACTGATCCAGCCAGAGATTGAGCTTGTCGAAGCCACGGTTATTGACCGTGTAAATGCGCTTCGTTCCTTCCGAGGTCACGGAAACGAGGTTGCTTTCGAGCAGCGCTTTCAGGTGTTGCGACACGGCAGGACGACTGATCGGCAAGCCCACGGCAAGCTCATTGACGGTCTTCGGTGCGCGCCGCAATTCCTCCAGCAAGAACCGCCGGTTCGGATCGGCAATCGCAGCGAAGGGGTCCGTGTTCGACATCACAAAAAGCTACGTCAAACAGGCCTTTGCAGCAAGGAAATTGTGCATCGCAACGGAACACAACCCTATTCGAGCAAGCCTTCGCGCAGGATGAGGGAAGCAGCGATCAGCGCCATGGCATACATGAAGGGGTAGAATATCTGCGGCTTCATGCGCCGCACACACCATGCACCGGCAATCGTTGCCAGCGGGGCGAAGGGCAAGAGCGTGGCAGAGGCCAGAAGATTGCGGGTGTCGAGCTGGCCGAGCGCAAAATAGGGAACGAGCTTTACAGCGTTCAGAATGGCGAAGAAGCGCACGCTGGTGCCGGTGAATTCGCGTGGCGGCAGCTTGAGCGGCAGGGCGTAGATCTGGAAAGGCGCGCCGCCGGCATGAGCAACGAAGCTGCCGTAACCGGAAAACGTGCCCCAAAGGCTTGCCAGTACCGGGCGCTGGGGTCGTGGCGGGATGACTATACCTTTGCCAGGGCCGAAATTGTTCCAGAAATAACGCAGACAGAAAGCAACGGTGACGGCGCCGATGAGAATGCGCAGCATGCTGCCCGGGACGAGAGCGGAGGTGGCCCAGCCGAAGGCAATGCCGAGAAGGGCGCCCGGCAGCATGATCTTCAGCGTCGTCCAGTCGCCGTGCTGGCGCCAGATGACCAGTGATATCATGTCCATGAAGACGAGGATGGGAAGCAGGATCGCGGCGGCTTCGACGGGTGCTACGACGAGGGCGAGAAAGGGAAGGCCGATCAGCGACAAAGCGTCGCCCATCCCGCCTTTGGCAAGCCCGACAAGAATGACAGCCGGGATTGCGGCGTAGTAGAATGACAGATCTTGCGGCATGCTTTTGAAGTTCCTCCCCTTGCAAGCCCCCTCTATCGGAATTACTCACTCAAAACGAGTGCGGATCCGTCATAGAGCGGGAAAAACCGCCGCAGATGGAAAGACTTCATGACCGAACCGGAAAACCGCTGCCGCCTTGTTCTCGTTGTGCCCGATATCGCCGATGCCGATGAAAGGGCGACGATCGTTGCCGATGCGTTGAAGGGTGGCGATGTCGCGTCCGTCATTCTGCCGCAATACGGTCTCGATGACGGCAGCTTCCAGAAACACGCTGAAAAGCTCGTGCCCATCATTCAGGACGCCGGTGCGGCTGCGCTGATTGCCGGCGACAGCCGCGTTGTCGGCCGTTCGAAGGCCGATGGCCTGCACATCGCCGGACCGGCAAGCGAGATTGCCGATGCGATCGATCGTTATGCGGACAAGCTGATCGTCGGCGGCGGCAATGCCGCCGACCGGCATACGGCGCTGGCAGTCGGCGAGGAGCGGCCTGACTATATCTTCTTCGGCAAGCTCGACGGCGACATCAAGCCGGAGGCGCATCCGAAAAACCTGGCGCTTGCCGAGTGGTGGGCGTCGATGATCGAAATCCCGTGCATCGTCATGGGCGGCACTGATCCGGCTTCCGCGCTTGCCGTTGCGGAGACTGGGGCCGAGTTTGTGGCGATGCGCATGGGCGTGTTTGCCGAGCCGGCTCAGGCGCCCTCGATCGTGGCTCAAATCAATGCCTTGCTTGACGAAAAAGCGCCACGGTTTGAGGATTGATATCGCGCTTATGCCGATCCCCGCCCGCTTTTCGAGATGCGCTCTCCTTTGTATGACCGTCTTGCTGGCGGTCTGGCCCGAATTTGTGCCGGCGCTGGCAAATGAGGCGACTACCGAGCCCTCGGCGACGCCCAGCCAGACATTCCGTACCGACCGACCGCAGCCGCAGGGTATTGTGCCGTCTGATGGTGTTGGGGTTTTCGATCGTATGGGTGCGAAGCTGCCCGACCTGCCACCTGAAAAGGAATATAAGGGTCAGATCGACGAGGCGTTCGGCGCCTATCAGCGTGGCTACTATCTGACCGCCATGGACAAGGCACTGCCACGGGCGCAACTCGGCGATCCGGCGGCCCAGACCCTGATCGCCGAAATCCTGTCGCAGGGCCTCGGTGTCAAGCGGGACATGAAGAACGCTGCCTTCTGGTACGGCAAGGCGGCGGAGGGCGGCGATCCGACTGCCATGTTCAAATATGCGTTGCTCCTCATGGAGGGCAATAACGTCACGCGGGACAAGGCGAAAGCCGACGAATATATGCGCAAGGCGGCCGATGCCGGAAATTCATCCGCAGAATTCAATTGGGCGCAGACGCTCGTCGCCGACAATCCCGGCGACAAGGGATTGAAACTTGCCCTGCCTTATTATGAAAAGGCGGGGGAGCAGGGCGTCGCAGACGCGCAATATGCGGTAGCGCAGATCTACCAGCAGGTGCCAGACCTGCCCGAAGACAAGAAGCAGCTGGCCCGCGAGTGGATGGCGCGCGCGGCGCGCGCGGGCTTCGATACGGCCCAACTCGACATGGGTATCTGGTTGGTCAACGGCGTCGGCGGGCCGAAGGATTACGTGCGCGGCTTCGAATGGCTGAAGATTGCCGCCAATAGGGGCAATGTCGCTGCACAAAACAAGCTCGCGCATCTCTACATCAATGCGATCGGTACGCCGCCAAATCCGATCGAGGCTGCCAAATGGTATGTCCTGTCGCGACGGGCAGGGTTGAGCGACCCATCGCTGGAGGATTTCTATCTCGGCATCGAGGACGACCAGCAGAAGGCGGCGATCGATGCGGCGAACAAGTTCCGCCGCATCAACTAACCCGCGGTCTTTCTAGAAAAGGGCGTCCTCGAACAGATCCTCGTCGCTCTGGGCCTTGGCGGGCTCAGCAGGAGCCGCTGCCGTTTTTTCCTCGGTGGCGGGAATGATGTCGCGATGGACATTGCGTTCCTGCACCATGGTGTAGAGCTTGAAGATCCTGCGGTCGAGCGGGGCGATTGCTTCGGCAACGTCGGAAATATCGGCGATCTGGTCGCCGGCCACGGTTTCCAGCACGTCGGCGCAGCGGGCGAGCACGTCGCCGAGATCATGCTGGAAGTCGAGCTTGCCGATCAGCAGGTTGATCTTGGTTGCGACCTCGCGGCCATGTTCGGCAAGCACCTTGAGCTCGTCTTCCATCAGGTTGGCCGCAGCGCGGATCGTGCCGACGGCCGAGGTGAGGCTTTCGGCAAGGCCGCCATTCTTGGTGCCGGCGGCAGGGGCGACACGTCCGGCCGAGGCCTCGAGCGCCGGCAGGCCATTGACGATGGCATCGGCTGAATCATCGAGCTTGCCCGCAAAGATGCGCAACTCGGCGGTGACGACGTTGATCGACTTGCCTTCTTCGCCGAGACGGCTGCAGCGCAGGTTGGTATTCAGCGCCATATAGTGGATATCGGTCTTGACCGCGCGGATCGCCTCGATGGACTGCAGAAGGGTTGCGGCCGTGCCGAGCGTCGACTGACTGACCTGGTCGGCTTGACGGCTTGCCGTATCGACCTGCTTGACGATTTCGTGGGCAGCGGAGACGCTTGATTCCAGCGCACGCATGAAATTGCCGCCGCTGCCGTCGCTCTGACCGCTCATCTGGTCGCGCAATCTCAGAATTTGCTGCGTATCCTGGCTGAAGCTCGCGATGGTCTTTACGACATTGCGCGAATCCCGTTGGAAGTCGGTGCACATGTCTGCCATCTGCGCGGCCGTCAGGTGGTGAATGACGTTCTGCAGCCGCTTGCGCGCATCGCCATCCAGCTTGGCGCCGTCTTCGCTCGCGAAGAAATCCTCCAGCAACGAAAAGGTGTTCTGCACATGCTCGATGCGCTGACGGGTGATATCACCGATCTGCAGCGCCGAAAGCGTAGATGCGACCTTGCCCTGTACGCCGCGAGCGATGGCGCCTACGTCACGGGCGATGGCGCCAAGGTTCTGGCGGTGATCGGCAATCTTCTTTGCGTCGTCCTTAAGGGCCTTGGCGACGGCAGGAACCGTGTCGGCATAGCTTTTGGAGAGACTGTTGCCAAAGGAGAGGGCGAGCTTAACCTCCTTCTGCAGGCTGTCGAGATGGGTGGCGAAGCGATTGACTTCATCCGTCCCCGAATAGATGCGCTCGAGGATTTCCTGGGCGAAGCCCGCGAATTCGGCGAGGCCCGCACCCGTTATCTTTACCGTGACCGCGAAGGTGCGCAGGTAGCGCATCGTTTCCTGCATATCCGCGACATGCCGGTGCAGTTCCGAGCCGGTTTGGGCAAGTGCCGCCAGAGCCTGCTGGCGGTTTTCCTCAGCGCTAGGAAGTTCGATCAGATTCTGGACGGTCGCATTGAGATCGGCGCTGGTGTCACTCGCCTCATTGTTGTCCAGCGCCTTGGTGATCTGGTCCAGTGACGTCAACAGACGATTGAGGACATCCATCACGGACAGCAGGACGGTGCCACCTTCGAGGAAGCGTTCCTCGACCTGGGCGCGGGCCGATTCCAGGGTACGGCTGATATCCGAACCTGATGCGTAGTGCGCAGTCTGTGCTGATGCCGTCGCGTTTGCCACTTTTGTACCTTTACTTATAAACACAGGCAATTTGACTCTATTTTTACGGGCAGGATGGAAACGGCAGGTAAACGCCACAGACTCGTAAACGTTGTGATTAACAACCTATGAAGGCATTCGGCAAGAATTGATAGGTTCTGCGGTGGGGGCAGCTTATCTAACTGTTTTTTCGTGGTATTTTACCATATGAGAAAGCTTCAGTATAAGTTATCCTGGATGATAATTCAGGGAGTCCAGACTCGCGGTAATTGCACTTTCCTACAACCGCTGTTTACGCACTGTTAAGCCTGTCATGAGAGTCCTTTTATGGTCGTTAAGTATTTCTCCGACCATGGAGGCTGCATTGGATACTCAGGCACAATATTGCGAATCTATATCCCTTCCGGAAGTTCTGAGCATTCGTAATGCTTCGGAAGTATATGCGAAGATTATTGATCGATTTCGCGACAATAATAACATTACTCTAAGTCTTCCCGAAAACGCGGAAGCGGATCTGAGTTTTCTTCAGCTCATCGAAGCCGCCCGCCGTCAGGCAAAGGCCGAAGGCAAGACTTTTACCCTTTCGGCTCCGGCCAGCGGTCCGCTTCTCAAGGTCCTTGAGCGCGCCGGATTTACCGAGGCCTTCGATGAAGAAGACAAGAAGTTCTGGTTGCATAAAGAGGTGACGTTATGAGCGCAAACATCCTGACCGTCGACGATTCCGCCAGCATCCGGCTGACCACCAAGGTCACGCTGACCAATGCCGGTTACACGGTCACTGAAGCCGTCAATGGCGCCGAGGGTCTGGCAACAGCCAAGAACGGCAATTTCGACCTGATCGTCACCGACCTCAACATGCCTGTCATGGACGGGCTGACGATGATCGAAGAATTGCGGAAGCTGCCCGCCCAGGCCGGCGTGCCGATCATCTTCCTGACGACGGAATCCGACGCGGACCTCAAAGCCCGTGCCAAGGCCGCCGGTGCCACCGGCTGGCTCACCAAGCCGTTCGATCCGGAAAATCTCGTTAAGATCGTGAAGAAGGTTCTTGGCAGATGAGCTCGCTTGATCCAGTCGCAGTATTCCGTACCGAAGCGGCCGAATGCCTCGAGGCGATCGAAGCCGGCCTTCTCGACCTCAACCACGACCTCGAAAACAAGGACCTCGTCGACGCCGTGTTCCGCGGCCTTCACACGTTGAAGGGCTCGGGTGCGATGTTCGGCTTCGAGGCGCTCGCCGCTTTCACCCATCATTGCGAAACGGCCTTCGACCGCGTCCGCAAGGGTGAGGTTCCGGCAACCGCCGAGCTCGTCGCCGCCGTTCTTGCCGCGCAGGATCATATGCGCGCCCTCGTCGAACAGCCCGATGCCGATCACGGCGACATCGGTCACAAGCTGCTTGCCCAGCTCCAGGCCGCCGTCGGGGGCAAGGCCGAAGTCAAGGAGGCTGTCGCACCTGCCGCTGCAGCACCTGCCGTCGCCGCTCCCACCAAGAAGAAAACGACCTGGCGCGTCCGTTTCAGCCTGCCAGCGAATTCCATGGCCAACGGCACCAACCCGCTCGGCCTTCTGGATGAGCTGCGCGATCTCGGCGAATGCACCGTCCGCGCAAACACGTCAGGCATTCCGCCGCTCGATAATCTGGTTCCGACTGAGCTTTACGTTTCCTGGGACGTCATTCTGACAAGCGAACAGGACCGTTCCGCCATCGACGACGTGTTCATCTTCGTCATGGATGACATGGAGCTCGACGTTCAGGAAATCGCCGGCCCGCAAGCCGCACCGGCCGAGGCAAAGACGGACGTCGCTCCTGCTCCGGCCACTCCGGTTGCCGCAGCACCTGTCGCACCGGTGCCCACCGCTGCTCCTGAGTTCCGCCCAGTCGAGGCGGTTCCGGTGAAGCGTGAAACGCCGGCGCCGGCTCAGGCGGCAGCCCAGGCGAAGGCGCAGGAAAACGTCCGCGTTCCGGCAGAGCGTCTCGACGAGCTGATGGACCGCGTCGGCGAACTCGTCATTGCCCAGTCGCGCCTCAGTCAGCTGGCGAGCTCCAGTTCGGATATTGCCCTACGCTCGGTTTCGGAAGAAATCGAACGTCTCTCCGGTGAGCTGCGCGACACGATGATGGTGTTGCGCATGGTGCCGGTCGGAACGCTCTTCTCGCGCTTCCGCCGCCTCGTACACGATCTCGCCCGCGAAACCGGCAAGGTCATCGAACTCGTCACCGAGGGCGAAACGACCGAAGTCGACAAGACCGTCATCGAGCGTCTCGCCGACCCGCTGGTGCACCTCGTTCGCAACTCGATCGACCATGGCCTCGAGCCGCCAGCCGAACGCCTTGGCGCCGGCAAGACGGAAGCCGGTACCGTGACGCTGTCCGCCCACCAGTCCGGCGGCGAAGTCATCATCTCGATCAAGGATGACGGCCGCGGCATCAACCGCGAGCGGGTTCGCGCCAAGGCGGAATCCTCGGGCCTGATTGCGCCCGGCCAGCCGCTTTCCGATCAGGAACTGCTGCAGCTCATTTTCGCGCCGGGCTTCTCCACCGCTGCAACGATCACCAATCTCTCCGGTCGTGGCGTCGGCATGGACGTCGTCAAGAAGACGGTCGAGGCGCTGCGCGGCGCGATCGAGATCGTCAGCCTACCGGGGCAGGGCTCGGAAGTCTCTCTCCGTATCCCGCTGACGCTCGCCATCATCGATGGCTTGCTCGTTCGTGTCGGTTCCGGCCGTTACGTCATCCCGCTCTCGGCGGTCGAGGAATGCCTCGAACTGTCGCTGGAAGAAGATCTCCGTTCGCGCGGCCGCAGCTTCATCTCGCTGCGCGACAGCCTGGTGCCGTTCCTCAGGCTTCGCGATCTCTTCCGCACCGGCACCAAGCCGGACGTGCATCAGAAGGTGGTCGTCATCTCGACGGGCACCGAGCGTGTCGGCCTCGTGGTCGATCAGATTATCGGCGACCACCAGACGGTCATCAAGTCGATGTCGAAACTGCACAACGACGTGGCGACCTTCTCTGGCGCCACCATTCTCGGCGACGGCAGCGTCGCCCTCATTCTTGACGTCGGGCATCTCGTTGCCGCGGGTCAGCAACAGGAGGCGCAATTGCGCGTGGCAGGATGAGCACAGCAGCAACAGCCGAAAAATTCGACAAGCACTGGAATTACGCCGACGAAATCGAAGTTCTGACCTTCGATCTCAATGGCGAAACCTTCGCGCTGGAAGCGGTCATCGTTCAGGAAATCCTGGATCTGCTTCCCGAGACTGCGGTGCCGGGCAGCCAGCCCTTCGTCGCTAGCGTCATCAACTTCCGCGGCAAGGTCATTCCGCTTGCCGATCTTCGTCTCGCCTTTGGGATGGAAGCTTCGGAAGCGACGATCGACAGCCGCATCATCGTCATCGAGGTCGATCTGCAGGGGGAGCAGACGCTCGTTGGAATGCGTACCGACAAGGTGAACGAGGTGACGACGCTGACCAAGAGCGCCAGCGAACCGCCGCCAAGCGTGGGTATGCGTTGGCGGGCGGACTACATCAATTGCCTGGTCAAGAGGGGGGGCGAGTTCATCATCCTCCCGAATTTGCAGGCGATTTTCTCATCGAGGCATGAGACGGCGGGGGCCGTCAACTAGCCGGGGGCCAATCATTAGGGGTTAAGACGATGCGATTGACGATCAAGACAAAGTTGGTGACTACGTTCACCTTTATCATTCTCATGCTCATAGGCACCGCCGCCTACGGCATCTTCAGCCTCGGTTCGCTGAACGACACAATCGGCAATCTTCTCGCCGGTCCTGCCGCGCGCCTCGATCTGGCGCAACAGATCAATATCGCCCAGCTCGAAGCCATCCGCCAGCAGAAGAACCTTCTGACCGCACGCAATGCCGACGACGCTTCCGGTGCAATCGAAAAGGGCAACCAGGCCCGCAAGGACTTCGCCGACGCATTCGCTGCCGTGACGAAGCTTGCGACCGTGGAAGGCAAAGCGCGTTGGGAACGCGTTGCCGAACTCTCCAAGGCATTCAATGAAGCCGACGACCAGATCCGAGATTTCATCAAGGGCGGCAATACGGATGGCGCCAACACTGTCTCGGTCACGACGGCTCGCCAGGCAGCCAACGATATCGACGCCACACTTGATGAAATCTTGAAGCTCGAAAAACAGCGTATGCAGGATGCGGATGACAACGCCGAGCAGCAGTACGGCACGACGCGCATGATGATGATCGCGGTTGCCGCCACAGCGTTGCTGATTGCTGTCCTCACTGCCTTCTGGATTGCGAATACCATCAGCAAGGGTCTCAGCCGCGCCAACACCGTTGTCCGCGAAGTTGCCGAAGGCGACCTGACGAAGATGGCCGAAATCACCACGCATGACGAAATCGGCGAACTGCTCGGCAACGTCAATGTCATGATCGAACGCCTGCGCGGTGTCGTCGCCGATGCCTTGTCTGCCGCCGACAACGTTTCTTCGGGCAGCCAGGAACTCTCGGCCAGCTCCGAGCAGGTCTCGCAGGGCGCGACCGAACAGGCGGCTTCCGCTGAAGAGGCCTCCGCTTCGATGGAAGAGATGGCTGCCAACATCAAGCAGAATGCCGACAATGCCGCCCAGACCGAAAAGATCGCCCGCCAGTCCGCCAAGGACGCGGAAGCTTCCGGCGATGCCGTCAACCGCGCCGTCGATGCAATGCGCACGATCGCCGAGAAGATCGGCATCGTTCAGGAAATCGCCCGCCAGACCGACCTGCTCGCCCTGAACGCCGCCGTCGAGGCCGCGCGCGCCGGTGAACACGGCAAGGGCTTTGCAGTCGTCGCCTCGGAAGTGCGCAAGCTTGCAGAACGCAGCCAGTCGGCAGCCGCGGAGATCTCCTCCATGTCGAGCGACACGGTCAAGGCCGCCCGCGATGCCGGCGAAATGCTTGGTCGCCTGGTTCCTGACATCCGCAAGACCGCCGAACTCGTCTCCGAGATCAGCGCCGCCTGCCGCGAACAGGATATCGGCGCCTCGCAGATCAACGAAGCGATCCAGCAGCTCGACAAGGTAACCCAGCAGAATGCCGGTGCTTCGGAAGAAATGTCGGCCACTTCGGAGGAGCTTGCTGCTCAGGCCGAGGAACTGCAGGCTTCGATCGCCTTCTTCAAGGTCGATACGGCAGGCACGACCCGTGCTGGCGTACGGAAGACCGCGGCAAAGACGACTGCCAAGGTGGTCAAGGCTCCGGCCGCTGCGCCACGCAAGCCAGCTCCGGCGACGCATAACCACAATCACGGCAACACCGTCGCTTCCCAACAGGCACGCGCCAAGGGCTTTGCTCTGGACATGTCGATGGGCGGCCCGGATGCCGGTGACGACGATTTCCGCGAAAGCGCTTAAGCGGCTTCGCAGTCAACCGAAACTCTCCGCGGCCGCCTCGGCGGCCTCGGACCGAAATATCCCGCAACGTGTGTATGCGTTAGCGTCGTGATCACTAGATGTCCGACTGCTGGGAAGTGAATCACTCGCTGTCCCCCTTTTTTGGCTCTTCATTGATTTTCCTTACTGGCGATCTGCTCACGGGCCGCCTTGCGAGACAGTATTTTCCGCTTTCAGGGGATAGAGATGCGTTTCACCATTAAAATGAAGCTAGGTATTGCTTTTGGTCTCGTAATATTACTGGCGCTTGGGATGGCAGGTCTTGCCATTTCCAATCTTTATTCACTCAATGCCGCCATCAGCGATATCGTTGCTGGTCCTGYCAAGAACCTTTTGAATTCGGGTGGGCTCTCTGATGCGGTCGCCGCATCGATCCGCGCCGAGAAGAACGCCGTTATGAACACGGATCCGGCTGCCATCACCGGATATCGGGACACGGTCGCGCAGGAACGGAAGACTATCGACGACCGGCTGGCCGAGCTCGACAAGGAGACCAATCCGGCAGTCGTCAGCAAGCTTGCAGAATTCCGTTCGGTCTATCCGAACTGGACACGGATGCAGGACCAGATTCTTGATCTGGCAACCCAGAACACTGCTGAAAGCAACGCGCATGCCGCTCAGATCTCCATGGGCGACGGTGCCAAGATCACCGATAATCTCCTGAAGATCGTGGGCGAACTCAACACTCATATCGTTGAAGATCTTCACGCCACCGATGTAGCGACGAATGTCCAATACGACAATTCCAGCAGCGCCCTGATCGGCATGGCGGTGGTGCTGTTCGTCTTCTCGACGGCCATCGCGGTCTGGATCGCTCTCGGTATCAACCGCGGCCTGAAGAAGGTTGCCTTCATCGCGGAAGCCGTCTCGAAAGGCGATCTCGAGCAGAAGGTTGAGATCAGGACCAATGATGAGATCAAGGATCTGATCGACACGGTCAATATCATGACCGCCAACCTGCGCAGCACTGCGGATCTTGCCGACAAGATCGCCATGGGGGATCTCTCGGTCGACGCAAAGCCGCTGTCGGACAAGGATGCTCTCGGCATCGCCATGCAGAGTATGGTGACCAACCTGCGCACAACTGCCGAAGTGGCCAATCAGATCTCGAACGGCGACCTGACCGTTTCACCGAAGCCGCTTTCCGAAAAGGATGTACTCGGCACTGCGCTCGAGCAGATGGTGGAGCGCCTGCGCGGCGTCGTCGCCGATGCGATCTCGGCTGCCGAGAACGTCTCTGCGGGCAGCCAGGAACTCTCGGCAAGCTCCGAGCAGGTCTCTCAAGGTGCGACGGAGCAGGCCGCCTCCGCCGAAGAGGCCTCGGCCTCGATGGAAGAGATGGCCTCCAACATCAAGCAGAACGCCGACAATGCCGCCCAGACCGAGAAGATCGCCCGCCAGTCGGCCAAGGATGCGGAAGCCAGCGGCGAAGCCGTCTCCCGCGCCGTCGACGCCATGCGCACTATCGCGCAGAAAATCGGCATCGTCCAGGAGATCGCCCGCCAGACCGACCTTCTCGCGCTGAATGCCGCCGTCGAAGCGGCACGTGCCGGTGAGCACGGCAAGGGTTTTGCGGTCGTCGCCTCGGAAGTGCGCAAGCTTGCCGAACGCAGCCAATCGGCCGCCGCTGAAATCAGCGCCATGTCCGGCGATACGGTGAAAGCCGCCCAGGAGGCGGGCGATATGCTCGGCCGCCTGGTGCCCGACATCCGCAAGACGGCGGAGCTGGTTTCCGAGATCAGTTCGGCGTGCCGCGAGCAGGATATCGGGGCAGCCCAAATCAACGAGGCGATCCAGCAGCTCGACAAGGTGACACAGCAGAATGCCGGTGCCTCTGAGCAGATGTCTGCGACCTCGGAAGAACTCGCCTCCCAGGCCGAGGAACTGCAGACGTCGATTGCCTTCTTCAAGGTGGACATGGCCGGCAACCGCCAGTCCCGCGCGGCGGCCGCCAAGGTCACGGTCCGCAGCCCGGCTCCGGCAGCAATCCGTAAGCCTGTCGGCAAGAAGACCGCTGCCGCCAATACGGTCGCCGCCCAGCAGGCACGCGCCAAGGGCTTTGCCCTGGATATGTCGATGGGTGGCCCGGACGCTGGTGACGATGATTTTCGCGAAAGCGCCTGAGCGCTTTCTCACTCCGATACCGTCAGGGACCAGGCTTATGGCCCCTGACACAAGCTTCCGGTGCCCAGGAACGCCGGACGCAAGGTCGCAATTTCTTCGATAACTGTCTTCGCCTCCGGAATGTTTTTGCTGCGTGACGCCGCGCCCAGGAAACCACCGGTCCACACTTATTCCGTCGCTTTCAAATAGGGGTATTGCGATGCGTATCACGATCAAGCTCAAGCTCGCAGCCGCGTTCGGCTTCGTCATACTGTTACTAGTGGGTAGTGCAGTCTTTGGAATTATCAGCCTCAGCTCGCTGAACGACGCTGTCGGCAACCTAATCGCAGGTCCTTCAAAGAGACTGGAGCTGGCTCTGGAAGCCAAAGCTGCCGAGCTCGATGCCATCCGGTGGCAGAAGAACGCCCTTCTGGAAATGGATCCTGAAACGGCGATGAAAAACTACGAGAAGTCGGCAAAGAGCATGGATGAAATGCTCGCATTCGCGACAGGCGGCCAACAGCTCGCAACAGCCGACGGCAAGCCCACGTGGGACAGGCTGGTCGAGCTGAGCAAACGTTTCGTGGAGGGTTCCAAAAAAGTCGCCTCCATCCAGGAAAGTGGCGACAGGGCAGCGGCCACGGCCTATTCCGGTGGAGAGGTTCGCGCCATCGTCACGGAGCTGGAAGACGTCTTTACGACGCTTGTCGCGCTTCAGCAGAAGTCGATGACCCAAGCCGACGACGATACGGAAACCCTCTACGGCAACACCAGAAACCTGCTGATCGGCATCGCCATCGGCGCTTCCGTCATCGCTTTCGCTGCCGCGCTGTGGATCGCGCTCGGCATCAACAGCGGCCTGCGCAAGATCATGAACGTCGCCAGCGCCGTTGCCATCGGCGATCTGAACCAGAAGGTTGAGATCCGGAGCAACGACGAGATCAAGGATCTGGTGAACACGATCAACGTCATGACGGACAATCTGCGCAATACCGCCGGCATCGCAAACGAGATTTCGAACGGTGACCTCAGCGTTACACCGAAGCCGCTCTCCGACAAGGATACGCTCGGTATTGCCATGCTGGGCATGGTGAACAACCTGCGCGCCACCGCCGATGTTGCCAACCAGATCGCAGAAGGCGACCTCTCGGTAGAGGTCAAGCCGCTTTCGGCGAAGGATACGCTCGGCATCGCGATGCAAAGCATGGTCGCCAACCTTCGCATCACCGCCGATATTGCTACGCAGATTGCCGCCGGCGACCTGACGGTGTCTCCGAAGCCGCTTTCGGCCAAGGATACACTCGGCACCGCGCTCGAACAGATGGTGGAGCGTTTGCGCGATGTCGTCGCCGACGCAATTGCAGCCGCCGAGAATGTTTCGGCCGGCAGCCAGGAGCTTTCGGCGAGCTCGGAGCAGGTATCGCAGGGCGCTACCGAGCAGGCTTCGGCGGCCGAGGAAGCCTCCTCCTCGATGGAAGAGATGGCCGCCAACATCAAGCAGAACGCCGACAATGCCGCCCAGACAGAAAAGATCGCGCGTCAATCCGCCAAGGATGCGGAGATGAGCGGGAGCGCTRTTTCCCGCGCCGTCGAGGCCATGCGTACGATCGCCCAGAAGATCGGCATCGTTCAGGAAATCGCTCGCCAGACCGACCTTCTCGCGCTCAACGCCGCCGTCGAAGCCGCGCGCGCCGGCGAACACGGCAAGGGTTTTGCGGTCGTCGCCTCGGAAGTGCGCAAGCTTGCCGAGCGCAGCCAGTCGGCGGCAGCGGAAATCAGCGCCATGTCGAGCGATACCGTCACTGCCGCCCAGGAAGCCGGGGACATGCTCGGCCGCCTGGTGCCCGACATCAGAAAGACGGCGGAACTCGTGGCGGAGATCAGCTCTGCATGCCGCGAGCAGGATGTCGGTGCGTCGCAGATCAACGAAGCGATCCAGCAGCTCGACAAGGTCACCCAGCAGAATGCGGGTGCTTCCGAGCAGATGTCTGCGACCTCCGAAGAGCTCGCTGCCCAGGCCGAGGAACTGCAGACGTCTATCGCCTTCTTCAAAGTGGATACGGCGGGTGGCAAGGCAATGGCGACGGGCGGCCGTCAGGGTCGCGCACCGGCTGCCAAGGTGACCACGCGTAGCCCGGCTCCATCTGCAGCCCGCAAGCCGGTCGTTAAGGCGGCTCCCGCCAACGGCGTTGCCGCTCAGCAAGCCCGGGCCAAGGGTTTTGCCCTGGACATGTCCATGGGCGGACCGGACACGGCGGACGATGATTTCCGGGAAAGCGCATAGGCGCTTCCCGGCGGACAGGCATTGGGGCCGCGGCAACAGCGGCCCCGTTAGGGCCGGCGCATGGAAGCGCCGGGGCACACCGGCTCGGCCGGCAACGCATGAAGCGTTTTTACGGCGGCACAATGTGTCATTTCGCGGGATATCCGCTGCAGTCCTAAAGGGGTCTTGGAATGCGCTTCACGATCAAACTCAAACTGAGCCTGGTGTTCGGTTTCATCGTTCTCCTGACCTGCGCCATGGCCGGTCTTTCGATCTACAATCTCTCATCGCTGAATAGCGACATCTCGGTCATGGTTGCCGGTCCGGTCGCCAATCTGCGCGATTCCGGTGATCTCTCCGATGCCGTGATGCGTTCCATCCGCGCCGAAAAGGATGCGATCATCAATACCGATGCGACCAAGATCGCCGGCTATGTCGATGAGATCTCGCAGCAGCGCGAGCAGATCAAGACATTGCAGGCTCGCCTTGCCACTTCGGAAGACCCTGACATCAGGAATGGCATAGCTCAGTTCGGCGATCTCTACGGCAAGTGGACGGCGCTGCAGGATCGCGTTGCCGACCTCGCCAAGCAGAACACCACCGAATCCAACACCCAGGCCGGCGTCATTTCGATGGGCGAAGGCCAAGTGGTGACGACCCAGCTTCTCGGCATTCTCACCAAGCTGAACGACACCGTGACCGGCAATGTCGCGGAAACCGACGCCGCCACCAACGACCAGTATGCGCAGTCGCGCAACATGCTCGTGATGATGACGATCGGTCTGATCATCGTATCCTCCGCTGCCGCCATCTGGATCCTGCTCAATATCTCCCGTGGCCTCAAGCGCGCAGTCCAGCTCGCGGATGCCGTCAGCATCGGCGATCTCGAACAGGACATCGAGCACAAGAGCAATGACGAGATCCGCGACCTGGTCAATTCCATGACGAGGATGACCGGCAACCTGCGTAACACCGCGCAGATCGCCAACCAGATCTCGAACGGCGACCTGACCGTGTCTCCGAAGCCTCTGTCCGAAAAGGATACTCTGGGTATTGCTCTGGAGCAGATGGTGGAGCGCCTTCGTGGTGTCGTCGCCGATGCGATCGCCGCTGCGGAAAACGTCTCGTCCGGTAGCCAGGAACTTTCAGCCAGCTCCGAGCAAGTCTCGCAGGGCGCGACCGAACAGGCGGCTTCGGCTGAAGAGGCCTCCGCTTCGATGGAAGAGATGGCTTCAAACATCAAGCAGAATGCCGACAATGCCGCCCAGACCGAAAAGATCGCCCGCCAATCCGCCAAGGATGCGGAGAATTCCGGTGATGCCGTCAACCGTGCGGTGGCTGCAATGCGCACGATCGCCGAGAAGATCGGCATCGTTCAGGAAATCGCCCGCCAGACCGACCTGCTCGCCCTGAACGCCGCCGTCGAAGCCGCGCGTGCCGGTGAACATGGCAAGGGCTTTGCAGTCGTCGCCTCGGAGGTGCGCAAGCTTGCAGAACGCAGCCAGTCGGCAGCCGCTGAGATCAGTGCGATGTCCGGCGATACGGTGAAGGCAGCACAGGAAGCCGGCGACATGCTCGGCCGTCTGGTTCCTGACATCCGCAAGACTGCCGAACTGGTCTCCGAGATCAGCGCCGCCTGCCGCGAGCAGGATATTGGTGCAGCCCAGATCAACGAAGCGATCCAGCAGCTCGACAAGGTGACGCAGCAGAATGCCGGCGCCTCCGAAGAGATGTCGGCGACCTCCGAAGAGCTGGCGACCCAGGCTGAGGAACTGCAGGCCTCGATCGCCTTCTTCAAGGTGGACATGGCTGGCAACCGCCTGTCCCGCGCTCCGGCTGCCAAGGTTACGGTTCGCACGCCGGCTCCGACCGGAGGCCGCAAGCCGGTCGGCAAGAAGACCACGGCCGCCAATTCGGTCGCCGCCCAGCAGGCCCGCGCCAAAGGTTTTGCCCTCGACCTCTCCATGGGTGGGCCCGACGAAAGGGATGCCGAGTTCAAGGAAAGCGCCTGAGCATCGGGGTCCTTTCAAAATGTTAACAGGCGTCTCCGATAGTGGAGGCGCCCGAATCCAAGGAAAGCGGTTGATCATGGCAACAACATCTCTGGAAGCTCAATTCGTGACCTTCAGCCTCGGCGAGGAGATCTTCGCCGTTCCGGTGGAGGTGGTGCGCGAAATCCTCGACTATGCGGAAGCATTCAAGATTCCGAATGGTCCCGACTATCTGCTCGGTCTGCGCGACGTGCGCGGCCAGGGCGTTCCGACAATCGATCTGCGCCTGAAGCTCGGCATGTCGAAGACAGTGCCGACGCCGCACACGCGGGTGCTGGTTCTCGACGTTCCGATGGAAAATCGCCTTCTGACGCTCGGCCTCGTTGCCGACCGCGTTTTCGAAGTGACGCCCTTCCGTCGCGATCAGATCGAGTCCGCGCCCGATATCGGCGTACGCTGGCGGTCGGATTACATCGCTGGTGTCGTGCGCCGCGAGAACGGCTTCGTCGTCATCGTCGACCTTGCCCGGCTTCTGTCTCGCGAGGATGCAACTGTCCTGCAATCGGCCGCCTGAGGCCCTCAAGACCTGTTCGGAGCGTCGCGTTTTATGAGTATGGCAGCGGTAGAAACCCAATTGCCGGGTGACAGGATCAGCAAGCGTAATTTCGACAAGCTGGCACGGTTCATCTATGACTATAGCGGCATCAAGATGCCGCCGACGAAGCTGACGATGCTGGAGGGCAGGCTGCGCCGGCGTCTGCGCGCCACGCGCCATGCGAGCTTCGACGATTATTGTGATTTCCTGTTCAACGAGGATGGTCTCGAGCAGGAGACCGTCCACCTGATCGACGTCGTGACGACCAACAAGACCGACTTCTTCCGGGAAGCCAAGCATTTCGAATATATGCAGATGGTCGCCCTGCCGACGCTCGCCGACAGCGGCCTGCGGACGATCCGCACATGGAGTTCTGCCTGCTCGACGGGTGCAGAGCCCTATACGATGGCTATGGTGCTGGCCGAGTTCGTCGAGAACCGCAGCGATGTCTCCTACAATGTGCTGGCGACCGATCTCTCCACCGATGTGCTGCAGACAGCGCGTAAGGGTATTTATGCGGAAGATCTGGTCGCTCCTGTGCCGCGCGACCTGCAAAAGAAATATGTTATGCTTGCCAAGCAGCAGGGTCGCCGCGAGGTTCGCATCTCGCCGAAGCTGCGCAGCCGTGTCGGCTTCGCCCGCATGAACCTGATGGATGAGAAATATCCTATTGGCGACATGATGCACCTGATCTTTTGCCGCAACGTGCTGATCTACTTCGACAAGCAGACGCAGGCCGGGGTGCTCACCCGTCTCTGCAATTGCCTCGCGAAGGGCGGTTACATGTTTATCGGTCACTCGGAATCGATCACCGGCTTCGACCTTCCCTTGAAGCAGGTTTCGAATACGGTGTTCCAGCGCATCTGAGGGGATACTATGGCCAAAAAAGTCCGCGTCCTCATCATCGACGATTCCGCCAGTGTCAGGCAGACGCTGACACGGGTTCTGGAAGGAGACCCGGAGATCGAAGTCATGGCCGTGGCTTCAGACCCGTTCATGGCGGCGCGTAAGATCCAGGAAGAGATCCCTGATGTCATCACTCTCGATGTCGAGATGCCGCGCATGGATGGTATCACCTTCCTGCGCAAGCTCATGTCGCAGCGGCCGATCCCGGTCGTCATGTGCTCCTCACTGACGGAAGCGGGTTCGGAAACTCTGCTTCAGGCGCTTGAGGCTGGTGCCGTCGACGTCATCCTGAAATCCAAGATCGGTGCGGCAGACAGCCTGGCCGATGATGCCATGCGCATCCGCGAAGTGGTCAAGAGCGCCTCGCATGCGCGGCTTACCAATGTGCGCCGCGCTGCAGGCAGCATCCGCTCGGCTTCGGCGGAAGGACCGGCCAAGAAGCTGACGGCAGATGCGATGTTGCCGCCACCAACCGGCCGGGCGATGGCGAAGACGACGGAAATGGTTGTCTGCGTCGGCGCTTCGACGGGCGGAACGGAAGCCCTGCGCGAATTTCTGGAGGCGCTGCCGGCCAATGCGCCGGGCATGGTGATCGTTCAGCACATGCCGGAAAAATTCACAGCAGCTTTCGCCAAGCGCCTCAACGGTCTCTGCGAAGTCGAGGTCAAGGAAGCAGCCGACGGCGATCCGGTGTTGCGCGGTCATGTGCTGATCGCGCCGGGCGACAAGCATATGCTGCTGGAGCGTCAGGGCGCGCGTTATTACGTATCCGTCAAGCCGGGGCCGCTGGTTTCCCGTCACCGCCCGTCCGTCGATGTGCTCTTCCGTTCCGCTGCCCGTTCGGCCGGCTCGAACGCGATGGGCATCATCATGACCGGAATGGGCGATGACGGTGCACGCGGCATGCTGGAAATGCATCAGGCCGGTGCCTATACCGTCGCGCAGGATGAAGCGACCTCGGTTGTTTTCGGCATGCCGAAGGAAGCGATCGCCAAGGGTGGTGTCGACCGTATTCTGCCGCTCGACCAGATCGCCCGCGAAGTGCTGATCACACAGCAGAAGTCCTGAATTTCGGACACTAAGCAATGAAACGGCGGCGTATCTGCGCCGCCGTTCGCTTGTCTGCATCAGGCCAGATAGCCGCCGTCGATCGTCAGGCTGGCGCCGGTGATGAAGGAGGCTTCGGGGCTGGCGAGATAGGCGGTGAAGCTGGCGATTTCCTTGTCCTCGCCGATGCGGCCGAGCGCCATCAATTGTTTCAGCATCTCATGGCTGGCTTCATTCGAGTTCATGTCCGTCGCCGTCGGGCCTGGCTGAACAGTGTTGACCGTGATGCCGCGCGGGCCGAGATCGCGGGCAAGGCCGCGTGTCATGGCGGCCACTGCACCCTTTGTCATGGAATAGACTGACGACGTCGGGAAACCGCTCCGCTCGGCGACGATGCTGCCGATGGTAATGATGCGTCCGCCTGCTTTCATGTGGCGCGCGGCCGCCTGCGTACCGGCAAAGACGGCGCGGACATTGACCGCAAACATGCGGTCGAAGTCCTCGAGGGGGAAATCCTCTACTGAATTCAGCATGAGAATTCCGGCGCTGTTGACGAGAATGTCGATGCCACCGAACGTCGAGACGGTCTCATCGACCGCATCCTGAACGGCCTTCGGATCAGCGCTGTCTGCCTTGATGGCCAGCGCGTTCGCACCCTTCGCCTCTATTTCGGCAACGATGGCCTTCGCCTTGTCGCCAGAGGCGGAATAGGTGAACGCAACGGCCGCGCCGTCGCTGCTGAGGCGACGGACGATTGCGGCACCGATACCGCGCGAGCCACCGGTTACGAGGGCGATCTTGCCGGAGAGTAGTTGGGACATTGTGGTTTCCTTCCTTTTTTTGGACTGTTTAGTCTGGAATTGGGCATGCGAAATCGGGTTTGGACTTCCAGTTTTTACCGGAGGCTTCGAATGGCGAGGCGGGCTATCCCGCGAAGCGCTTCGGGGGAGGCGCCGTTGCGGGCGCTGACCTTCATGCCTGACAGGGTCGAGCCGAGGAACTGCACGGCATCGGTGGTATCGACATCGTCCGCGACCTCGCCCCGCTTCTTGCCTTCCTCGAGGATTGTCTGCACGGCGGATGAAAGCAGGCGGGATGCCTTATCGGTCAGATCAGAGACCGCACTGTCCGTGCGACCGAACTCGCATACGGCGCTGACGCCAAGGCAGCCACGGCCGGCTTCGGTTTCCGGGCGGGAGGCAAAGGCGATGAGTGTCTCTTCCAAAGCTTTCAATGGCGTCGTATCGAGGCGCAGATCGGCCACGAGTTGAGAGACGCTGTCGAGATTGTAGCGGTCGAGCGCTGCCAGATAGAGGCTGCGCTTGTCGCCGAAAGTATCGTACATGCTTTGCCGGCTGATCTTCATGGCCGACAGCAGCGCATCCGTGGACGTGCCCTCGAAGCCGTGTTCGGTGAACACGGTGATGGCCGCCTTGAGTGCGGTGTCGCGATCGAATTCCTTATGCCTTGCCATGAAGCCTCAATAAGGTTTTTAGACTGATCTGTCCAGAATAATTTAGGAACTATCCTTTCGTGCTGCAACCCTGCCATGCGGCATTCCCCTTGAAATTTCCCTGATTTTGTGGTCTTGAGGCCGCCAATCTATGCAGCGCTGTCGCTTCCGGCGTTCAGGGACATATCCCGCCCCTGACAGCGCGTCCCGTATTATCCAAGGAAAATGCCCACATGGCCCGTTCAGCTCTTCTCAATGTCATGGTTCAGGCTGCCATCAAGGCAGGCAAGTCGCTGGGGCGTGATTTCGGGGAAGTGCAGAACCTGCAGGTATCCGTGAAGGGACCGGGCGACTTCGTTTCGAATGCCGACCGCAAGGCCGAAAAGATCGTCAAGGAAGAGCTTCTCAAGGCTCGTCCGACCTATGGCTTCCTTGGCGAAGAGAGCGAAGAGATCAAGGGTACCGACGGTGCGCACCGCTGGATCGTCGATCCGCTCGACGGCACGACCAACTTCCTGCACGGTATCCCGGCCTTTGCCGTTTCCATTGCGCTCGAGCGCAACAATGAGATCGTCGCAGGCGTGGTCTTCAATCCGGCGACGGACGAGCTCTACACTGCCGAGCGTGGCGGCGGCGCGTTCCTCAACGATCGCCGCCTGCGCGTCGCCTCGCGCCGGGTGCTTTCCGACAGCGTCATCGGCTGCGGCGTGCCGCATCTCGGCCGTGGCAATCACGGCAAGTTCCTGATCGAGCTGCGCCATGTCATGGGCGAAGTTGCCGGCATCCGCCGCATGGGCGCAGTCTCGCTCGATCTTGCCTACGTGGCCGCCGGTCGTTTCGACGGCTTCTGGGAAGTGGCGCTGTCGCCCTGGGACATGGCGGCCGGCATTCTGCTCATCCGCGAAGCGGGTGGTTATGCGACCGACTGGGACGGCGGGGCGTCAATTCTGGAGACCGGTGCGATCATTGCCGGCAACGAGCACATCCACAAAGCGCTCACGGAAGTCGTCAAGCGGCCGGTTCCGACCAAGTGACGATCCGGGCAACAGCCTGTTGTAAAGTCCGGCTTTTCGCCTGCGCATACTTCAATTCGGCACAATGTTGATCTAGTCTTCGGCTGTAATGAGTCCGGAGGCCGAGGAACCTATGGAAAATGTGAATGTGGCCGAGTTCGGCTCGACCGAGAAGACGGCCGGTGGCTACACTTACAAACTCTCCAGCCCCATGTCGTTCTTCTGGACGATGGTGTTGTTCCTCATCATCGTGGGCTTCATCGCGGCAATCCTGTTCCGGCAGACGCAGACTGCCTTCATGCATAATCCGGGCCTGAACGGTCTCATCGTCGGCGTTCTTGCCGTTGGAATCATTCTCGTTTTCAATCATGTCCTGTCGCTTCGCCCGGAAGTACGCTGGTTCAATTCTTTCCGTGCTGCTGGCAGTGCCGACAAGGTGAACCGCCATCCGCGGCTGCTCGCGCCGATGCGGGCGCTGATTGGAAATCGTAGCAGGTCCGGGGTTGCATTATCGACCACCGCGCTGCGCTCCATTCTGGATTCGATTGCCAACCGTCTCGACGAATCGCGTGACGTTTCCCGCTATCTCATCGGCCTGCTCGTCTTCCTGGGCCTGCTCGGCACCTTCTGGGGCCTTATCGGCACGATCGGCTCGATCAGCTCTGTCATCCAGTCGCTCGATGCCGGCTCGAATGGTACGGGCGATGTGCTTTCGACGCTGAAGGAAGGGCTTGCGATGCCGCTTTCCGGCATGGGCCAGGCTTTCTCGTCCTCGCTGCTCGGTCTTTCGGGTTCGCTGATCCTCGGGTTCCTCGATCTGCAGGCCGGACGTGCGCAGAACCGTTTCTATACGGAGCTGGAAAACTGGCTCTCCTCCGTTACCGATGTCGGCTCCGACATTCCGGTGCCGGCGCTCGATGGCGTTTCCGGCGGCTCGTCGGAAGATATGAAGGCACTGTCGGAATATCTGCGAAAGGTCGCCGAAGGGGACGGCGCGTCCAGCCAGCGGTCGGTCGCCGCCATGGCAAGCCTTGCCGAAGGCATTCAGGGGCTCGTCAAGAACATGCGCAACGAGCAGCAGATGCTGCGCGACTGGATCGAGGTCCAGCAGGACGAGGCAAAGGCGATGCGCCGCACGCTCGATCGTCTGGCTGAACGCATCGGCGTCCAAGACCGCAGCAGCGACAGAGCGCGGGAACGGTCCGGCCAGGTCGAAAAGAGCGAGGGCAAGTAAGCCATGCCTCTTGGCCGCAACCGCCGCCACCAACGCGCGGTGGACTACTGGCCGGGCTTCGTCGATGCTCTATCGACGCTGCTCATCGCCATCATGTTCATCCTCACGGTTTTCGTTGTCGGCCAGTTCATCCTCAGCCGCGAAATCAGCGGCCGCGACGAGGTGCTGACGCGTCTGAACGGTCAGATCAACGAGCTCACGCAGTTGCTGGCGCTCGAGAAGGGCAGCAATCAGGATCTTCAGGATTCCGTCGCCAATCTGCAGGCATCGCTTGCGAGTGCCGAGGGCGAGCGTACGCGGTTGCAGGCGCTTCTCAGTGCCGGTGCCGGCGGCCAGGATGCGGCAAAGCAGCAGATCGGAACGCTGACGCAGCAGCTCGATGAGCAGAAGCAGGTCAGCGACCGTGCTCTCAGCCAGGTCGAGCTCCTCAACCAGCAGATCGCGGCATTGCGCAGCCAGATCGCTGCTGTCGAGGCAGCACTTCAGGCCTCCGAGGAGAAGGACCAGACCTCGCAGACGAAAATCGCCGATCTCGGCCGCCGCCTGAACGTTGCGCTGGCTGCGCGCGTGCAGGAACTCAATCGCTACCGCTCGGACTTCTTCGGTCGCTTGCGCGAAATCCTGTCCGATCGCGAGAATATCCGCGTCGTCGGCGACCGTTTCGTCTTCCAGTCCGAAGTGCTGTTTCCATCCGGCGGTGCCGACCTCAATCCGGATGGGCAGGCGGAAATGGCAAAGCTTGCCGCCGCGCTGCTGGATCTTGCCAAGGAAATTCCGCCTGAGATCAACTGGGTTCTGCGCGTCGATGGCCATACGGACAATGTCGCGCTGTCGGGCTCGGGCCGCTACCGCGACAACTGGGAGCTTTCATCCGCCCGCGCGATTTCGGTCGTGAAGTTCCTGATCGCGCAGGGCGTGCCTGCGGACCGGCTCGTTGCGGCAGGTTTTGGCGAATTCCAGCCTATTGCACCGGGCGATACGCCGGAAGCGCGCGCCACCAACCGCCGTATCGAGCTCAAGCTGACCGAGAAATAACGGCCTGAAGTTTGCCGGTGAGGAAGGTGCGGACGGCGGGACTGTCGCTGAGGTCGATCGCCATCCTGTAGGCTTCTGCCGCGGCATCGCTTTCGCCAAGGTCTTCCAGCAGATGCGCCCGCACCGCCCAGTAAGGCTGGTAGCTAGCGATGCCCCGTTGTTCCAACCCGTCCAGCAGGGCGATGGCCGGGGCTGCGCCATCGACCCTGCCGATCACGGCGGCATGGCTGACCTTGGAGCCGAGTGTCGGTTTCATCGCGATGAGCGCTCGGTAGAGGGTGACGAGCGCCTTCCAGTCCGTTGTGCCCGTCCGGCGGCGCGTGGTGTGGACGGACTGGATCGCCGCCTGGCACTGGAACGGACCGAAGCGGTCGAAGGTGCCCGCCTTGCGCAGCAACGCGTCGGCTTCGGCCATCATGATTTCGTTCCAGAGACCGGTATCCTGCTCCTCAAGCGGTATGTAGGCGCCATCGCCATCACGTCGCGCGTGTCTTCTCGCCTCGCAATAAAGCATCAGTGAGAGCAGCCCGATGACCTCCGGCTCCTCGGGCAGAATGGTCACGAGGGCGCGGCCAAGCCAGATCGCCTCATCGGTCAGGCCCGTGCGACTGTCTCCTTCACCATCAAGACCGTCCCAGCCGAGCCCGTAGGCGGCATAGATTGCCGAGAGCACGCCTGCCAGCCGTTGTGTCAGAACCTGCCGCTCGGGAATGGCGAAGGGAATGCCGGCGTCGCGGATCTTGACCTTGGCCCGCACCAGGCGCTGGCTCATGGCATCCGGCAAGACTACGAAGGCCTGTGCGATTGTCTTCGCATCAATGCCGAGCACGGTCTGAAGCATCAGCGGTGTGTGAACGGACCGGTCAATTGCCGGGTGTGTGCAGGCAAAAAGCAGCTTCAGTCGCTCATCGGAAAAGTCGCCAATTCGTGCATCGTTCATTCGCTCTTCGGCTTCCTCGACAGCCAGCGCAATCGTTTCTCTGGCATTGTCGCGGACAGTTCGATGGCGGGCAGCCTGTATGAGGTTGCGGCGAGCTGCGGTGAGCAGCCAGCCTTCGGGATTGTCGGGAATGCCACGCTCGGGCCAGACCCGCAACGCGGCCGCCAGCGCATCAGACAGTGCGTCCTCCGCCGCCGGAACATCGCGGGAGCGGGCAGCAAGGAAGGCGATGAGCTTGCCGTAGGATTGCCGTGCCACCTTCTCGGCGGCACGGCCCGCATCTGATGTCACAACGGCCTCACGCGACCTGCAGCCGGGGCCGTATTTCCACCGAGCCCTGTTCGGAGACGGGAACGCGCGTGGCCCATTCGAGCGCCGTATCGAGATCGGGCACGTCGATCACGTAGAAGCCGCCGAGCGATTCCTTGCCTTCCGGGTAGGGGCCATCCTGTACATCATGGTCCCCGCCCTTGCGACGCACGATCGTGCCTGTCTCAGGCGGGGTCAGGCCGGCACCGGCGGTCAAGATCCCGGCTTGCACCAGTGCCTTGGTATAGGCCGTCCAGCCGTCGCGGTAGGCAGGGTCGCTGCGGCGGACGAAGTCTTCTGCGGATTCACGGATGATAAGTGCGTATTGCATCGGAAACTCCTGATCCTCTAGGGGCGTTTGACCGGGCAGACAGCATCTAAAGCCGAATTCACCCGTGCTGCAATGCTCCGGTGGCGCGGCCGCAAGCCGTTCCGAAACAATGAGGTCTCAGTCGTCCTCATTTCGACATCGCGGTCGAAAAAATCGATCACATGGAAATGCGCGCGAAAAATACGCTGAGCGGAAAGTGCTGGAGGCGACTGATGCCGCCTCCGCTTCCGATCAGGCTTCCGCCTTTGTCTGATCCACTACATCAGCGCCAGGCGAATTTTTCTTGATGGATTCGATGGCGTTCATCGCGGATGCCTTCGCCTTGTAGCCTTCCGACGAGAACATGGTCTCGCCGTTCGACGCCTTGAAGCGGAAGCGGAATTCACCGGCCTTATCCTTGTAAACTTCAAATCTGTACATGGATCCCTCCTGGTAAGCTGAAATCATGCATCAGCCTTCCGAAAGCTAGCCCAGAATTGCGAGCTTTTCCACTACCTTAATTAGAATTCAATTGCATGGCGTCCAATTGCCGCCGGTTGGATCGGGCGCGAGAGAAGGGGCTAGCGGCACGCTGTCCCCTCCCGTTGCGATCACTCCATCTGGATATGGGCGCCCTCCACGACTGGTTTCCATTTCGCAAGCTCGGCCTTCACATGGGCGCCGAGTTCTTCTGGCGTGGAGCCGACGATCGTTGCGCTGAATTCCTTCATCCGCTCGGCAACGGCCGGATCGGTCAGCGCCTTCTTGGCGGAGGCGTTGAGGCGAGTGATCATATCGGCCGGCGTATTGGCCGGCGCAAAGAGCGCATTCCACGTATAGGTCTCGTATCCGGGGATACCGGATTCTGCGATGGTCGGAATATCAGGGAAGGATGAAGCGCGTTCGGCGGTCGTTACGGCGAGTGCCCGCAGCGTGCCGGCCTTGATATGGCTCGACGACGAGGGCAGGTTGTCGAACATGATCGGCACCTGATTGCCAATGACGTCGTTCAGTGCCGGTCCAGCGCCCTTATAGGGAATATGCTGCATGTCGACGCCCGCCATACTTTTAAAAAGTTCGCCGGAAAGATGCAGCGGCGTGCCGTTGCCGGATGAGGCGTAACTGTATTTGTCCGGATCGGCTTTCAGCAGCGCGATCAATTCCTGCACGTTCTTTGCGGGCAGTTCCGGATTGACGACCAGCACGTTAGGGACGATCACGAGCAACGAGATCGGCGCGAAATCCTTCTCGGCATCATAAGGCGTCGATTTCAGGATCAGCGGATTGAGCGCGTGGGTGGCGACAGTGCCCATCAGGATCGTATAGCCGTCCGGGGCGGCACGCGCGACGTTGTCAGCGCCGAGATTGCCGCCGGCTCCCGCAACGTTCTGCACGATGACCTGCTGGCCGAGATCTTCGGACATTTTCTGCGCGACGATACGCGCGACGACATCGGTCGAGCCTCCGGCCGCGAAGGGCACGATCATGGTTATGGATCGATCAGGAAAGCTCTGGGCCGATGCGGCCGTGCCTGTGGCCGCTGCGAGCAGGCCAAGACCGAGCGCCAGGCTCATGCGACGGGTAATATCAGAAAGCGCCATTCGAATCTTCTCCCACAGATTTCAACAGCAGAGGCCCCTACCTCGGGCATAGGGAGGTTAAGGCAACCGCGTCCGGGGAGCTATATCGATCAGGCTTTAGTCGCGATGACGTATGAGGCAGCTATTTGGCGGCTGCCAGCACATCCTCGTTGGCTGCATCGAATTGCAGGCTCGCGAGCTTCGCATAGATGCCGCCGTGCCGGATCAGGCTCTGATGTGTGCCTTCCTCGACGACACGGCCCTGATCCATGACGAGAATGCGGTCGGCCTTGAGAACAGTGGCGAGACGGTGGGCGATGACAATCGTAGTGCGGCCACGCATAAGCCCGTCAAGCGCCCTCTGCACAAGCGTTTCGCTCTCGGCGTCAAGGGCCGAGGTCGCTTCGTCCAGGAGCAGGATAGGTGTGTTCTTCAGGATCGCGCGGGCGATGGCGATGCGCTGGCGCTGGCCACCGGACAGCGTGATGCCGCGTTCGCCGACCTGCGTATCGTAGCCTTTGTCCAGCCGATTAATGAACTCATCGGCCTGGGCCGCGATCGCGGCGGCGCGTACCTGCTCGCGCGTGGCGCCTTGAACACCGAAAGCGATGTTGTCGTGGATCGAGGCGACGAAGATGGTGACATCCTGCGGCACGATAGCAATGCGCTGGCGCAAGGCGTCCGGATCTGCCTGGCGGGCGCCGATACCGTCGATCTTCACGCTACCCTGTTGCGGATCGTAGAAACGCAGCAGCAGCGAGAAGACCGTGCTCTTGCCGGCGCCGGATGCACCGACGATCGCGACTGTTTCTCCTGGCAGCACCGTGAAATCGAGGCCGTGCAGGGCCGACTTGCCTGGACGAGATGGATAGGCGAAGTGCACGCCGTCGAATTCCACGCGGCCCTGTGCAGGCGAGGGCAGCGGCTGCGGATTTGCGGGGGCGGTGATCGGCGAGACTTCGTCGAGAAGCTCAGTCAGGCGGTCAGCTGCACCTGCTGCCTGCGAAAGCTCGCCCCAGACTTCCGAGAGTGCACCGAGCGATCCGGCTGCGATGACCGCATAGAGCAGAAACTGGCCGAGTGTGCCGGCCGAAAGCGTGCCGGCGAGGACACTATGGGCGCCAAACCAGAGAACGGCGACCACGCTGCCGAAGATCAGGGTAATGGCGATGCCTGTCAGCAGGGCGCGGGAGGAGACGGCGGAACGTGCGGCCTGATAGGCGGATTCGACTGCCGAGCCGTAACGGTCCGCTGCGGCGGTTTCGGCATTGAAGGCCTGTACGGTGCGGGTTGCAGCGATCGTCTCATTGGCGAAGGCGGAGGCTTCTGCCAGCGTATCCTGTGCCGCGCGGGAGCGCTTGCGCACCGATCGCCCGCCGGCGACCAGCGGAAAGACGATGACCGGGATTGCGACGATGACGAGGCTCGAGAGCTTCGGCGAGGTGATGATCATCATACCGAGCGCACCGATACAGAGGATCAGGTTGCGGAGCGCCACGGAAGCCGTGGCGCCGACGGCGGATTTGATTTGCGTGGTGTCGGCCGTCAGCCGCGAGACGATCTCGCCCGACTGGTTGACGTCGAAGAACGAGGGTGAGAGCCGTGTGACATGAGCAAAGACGTCACGGCGCAGATCCGCAACGATGCGTTCGCCGATGGTAATGACGAAATAATAGCGAAGAGCGCTGGCGACGGCGAGCACGATGGCCATGATCATCAGCATGGCAAAGTAGCTGTTTATGAAGGTACCATCGGCCTGGGTGAAGCCGTGGTCGATCATGCGGCGCACCGCAAGCGGTATAGCCAGCGATGTGACGGCGGCGAGCGCCAGCGAAACCAGAGCGCCCGCGACGAGGCCGCGATAACGCGCCACATAAGGTGTCAACCTGCCGAGCGGCCTTAGCGAACGCGACTTCTTTTCCCCAGGTTCTGCCTGCTCTGCCAAATCGTCTCCGATCGCCCTCGAAGACCGCGTATTGCGGCTCCTTGGCCCTTGTTATCCCGGCGCCCTTCATGTATAGGCACCGCATCCTAATGGGAAGCCGTAGCCTTCACGACTGCGGCTTCATTTATTCAATTGGTTCTTTCCCCGCAACTGTCTGCGGCAAATTGAACCCCGGCATCGCAGGAAGATTGTCATGAAGGAAGGCATCCATCCCGACTACCACGTCATCAAGGTAGTCATGACCGATGGCACCGAGTACGAAACCCGCTCGACCTGGGGTTCGGAAGGCGCTGTCATGAACCTCGAAATCGACTCCAAGTCACACCCGGCCTGGACCGGCGGTAACCAGCAGCTGATGGACCGCGGCGGTCGTGTTTCGAAGTTCAACAAGCGTTTCGGCGGCCTCGGCCTCTAATTCGCCTCCGCTTGGCGGAATATTCAAAAGCCCGGCCTTGTGCCGGGCTTTTTGTTTTCCGGGCCTATACCGGTGAGCAAACAAAAAACCGGCCGCGTTGCCGCAGCCGGTTTCATGAAATTCTATGGTGCCAGATCAGTTGTTGCCGAAGGCCGTCTGCAGCAGGGAAAGCTGAGCCTGGACGCTGTTCTGATTGTCCGGAACGATCGCAGCTTCTGTCGGGCGATAGATTTCGCGATCAAGCAGGGCGATGCGGTTCTGCAGGCGGAGCGAACGTTCGACGAGATCGCGGAAGGATTCCGGCAGGTCGCCCCAGCCCGGAGCGTTGCGGTCGACATTAAAGCCGTCGAGGCGAACCTTGTTCTTCTCGGCCAGAACCTGATCGCGGGACATTTCGCCATTGTTGACGGCGCGCTGCAGGAGCAGCCAGGAAGCCATCTGCATGAGGCGCGTGGTCAGGCGCATCGATTCAGCCGCATAAAGGACCGAGGCCATGCGCGGCAGCACCTTAGCGGCTGCGCGGCCCTGGCCGTCGAGGTAGGATGCGGTTTCTTCGACGAGCGACATGCCCTCTGCATACAGCGTCTTGAACTGCGAGGATGCCGCAGCGCGACCCGCAAAACTGATCGTATTCAATCCAAGTTCCGACATCTCAAGAATCCCTGTTGCACGCATCTACTATCAGGTAACGCCGGTTTCCGCGGAAAAGTTTCCCAGGCCGGTCTTTATGATTTCAAGATGGTAGCTTTAACCTAAATGCGCAAGCCGTTTCTTAAGAAAAGGTTAATCTCCACAGTTTCGTGGAAAGGAGTAGGGCAGCGCAAAAAAGAAGAGCCGCAAAAGCGGCTCTCAAGGTAAAACAGGGAGAAAAATCAGACCAATTCACCGCTTGGAAAACTGTCTGAGGTTCAGAAGGATCTGAACAGCTTGAGTAATATCTTATAAAGCTTAATTCTTTATTAATGTCGTTCCAATTTAAGACTTAGAGAAAGTAATTTTGAAGCAATAGTTGCTCGCTCACAGTCTTATGATCGGAAAAGGCTTTCGGCGGCTAATCTGCCGGAAGCCTTCTTGGTCGCCTCGGCTTCGAGCCGCGCGATCTCGGCTTTCAAGAGTTCCACGCGCGCCTTCAGCTCGTCCACCGAAAGCAGGGAGAGATCGGAGCCGATCTCGTGTGCAGTCTTCTTCTGCGGCCTGTCGTCATCCATCAAGCTCATTGTCGCTCCTCCTTTAAACCGTGCCGCGATCTTTCAGATTCGCCTCCACGCTTTAAGTCTCTGTTTCCGGCATGTCGTTATCGCAAAACCGCTGCACAGTTTTGCGCGACATGCTTCAGTTCGTCAGCCGAACTTTACAGCAGGATCGCCGCTTTCGGGAGACTTGTTGGAGCCGCGATCGGCAAGCGACATGCTTTGCGGCGTGAGCGTAGGAGATGTTGCTGTCGGGATCGTCGTATAGGCATCGCGGTCGCTTGCCGGAATGGCTGCGCGAATACGGCTCCTGACGATGGCATAGCCGGTGATCAGAAGATGGGCGAGCGCCGTCACCAGGAAGAGTGCATGCGGGCTGATGATCGACATGACCGGACCTCCGATCGTCGGACCGATGACGGTGCCGATGCCGTAGAGAAGCAGCAGGCCGCCCGAGACCTTTACGAAATCCTCCGATGCGGCAAAGTCGTTCGCATGGGCGACGGCGATCGGATAGAGCGTATTGGCGACGGCACCGTAGAGGATGACGAGGCCGATCAGGAAGGCAGGGGACGAGGGGTGCAGCACGAAGATCAGGAGGCCGGCGAGCGCTGCGATGGCTGACATGGCCGCCAGCACATAACGGCGGTCGATGCGGTCGGAGAGGCGCCCAGCCGGAAGCTGCATGATGGCACCGGCAAAGATGGTGGCACTCATCATCACCGCAATCGAGGTGTCGGAGAGGCCGGCACCAGCCCCGAAGACGGCGCCGAGCGTACCATAGGCGCCGTTGGCGATCCCGACGAGCAGGATGCCAAGGCAGGAGACGGGCGAATTGCGATAGAGCGCCGGCAGGTCGAGTTTCACCGCCTTCAGCGGCTGCGGCGAAGCGGCGGTCGAGAGTGTCGTCGGCAGCATGGCGATGCAGTAGAAGATACCGCAGATCATGAAGAGCACTGGTGCGCGCACGTCTTCCAGCGGGATCATCAACTGTCCGCCCACGACGCCCAGAAGGGTGATGCCGATATAGAGCGAGAAGATCGCGCCGCGGCTTTCATTGTTCGCCCGCTCGTTCAGCCAGCTTTCGATGATCATCGAGGTGCCAGCGGTTGAGAAGCCGGTGACAGCGCGCAGGATGACCCACCAGACCGGGTCGATAATGATGCCGCTGACCAGCGCGATGATGGCGATAATGGCAATGAAGCCGGAGAAGGCGCGTACATGGCCGACGCGGCGCACCATCTTCGGGGCGACAAGGCAGCCGATGACGAAGCCCGCCGCCCAGGACGTGCCGAGCAGGCCAAGCGTGGTCGTTGCATAACCTTCGAGGTTTCCGCGTACGGGAAGCAGAATACCCTGCAGTCCGTTGCCCATGAAAAGGAAGAGCGTGCCAAAGAGCAGCGCAGCGACGGACAGCAGATTTCTTGTCATATCCCCAGACTCGGCGTGTTCGCTTTGAAAAAGGACATAAGGCGAGACCTGTATCTGCCCAGTCCATAAGAATGTTGATTGTGTCCCGGAATGCCTTTACGGCGAGTAGATATTCTCTGTTCGCGTGAAAAAATGTCCGTCCTGTGACATTCTGATAGATGGAAAAAATAAAGCCATGACAAAGCTGATAGCGTTGCTACTCATCCTTGCCATGGCAATCCAGATCATCAAGCCGCTCGGTTATCCGGGGCTGCGCCGCCGGATGGATTTCTGGAGAATCGCGCTGATTGCCTTTGCCATCTGGGCGGTGGCGCTGCTGGCGCGCGATTTCCTGGTGCAATAGGCTGGCTCAGTCCTGCAGGATGATTTCGCCTTTCATGACCGGCACGCAGGTTCCCGAGATCGTCACGTCGGTGACTGTGGCGGCCTTCTTGACCACATCAAGTTCGATGATGCTGCGCCGGCCCATTTCCACGCCCTGTTCGATCGTCACGTGCTGGCTGATGTCTGCCTCCGGCAGGAGTGAGACGAGATAGGCAGAAAGGGCTGCCGAAGCGCTGCCGGTCGCTGGATCTTCGATGACGTTGTCCAGGGGCGCGAACATGCGGGCGCGGATCTTCCATGGCGTAGCGGCGGGACGAACGTAGAGAAACAGGGAGAAATCATGGCTGCCGGTTACAGACTTGGCCGCAGCCTGGAAGCCGTTGATATTAGGGCTTGCCGCGGCCAGAGCCTCGAGGCTTTCGAGTTCGGCAACGGCAAATTTCAGGCCGACGGAGACGAAAACCGGGACATGTGTGTCCTTGTGGATTGACGCTGGATCGATGGAGACGCAGCCGGCGATAACCGCATCGGGTATCGTGTTTTCTATTTCAAGCGGTCGTGGAGCGCGGATCGTCGCTGCGGCGACACGACCTTCGCTGCGCTGCAGGGCAACCTCGACGAGGCCGGCCTTCTCCTCGAACCGCAGCGTATCGCCGATGGGGCGGCCGAAGATTTCGCTCTGCTGACCGAGTACATAGGCGGTGCCGACATTGGGATGACCGGCAAAGGGTATCTCCATCGTCGGCGTGAAGATGCGCACCTTGGCTGTGTTTTGAGGGTTTTCCGGAGGAAGCACGAAGGTGACTTCTGAATAGCCGAATTCGGCGGCGATCTTCTGCATTGCCGCGTCGCTGATGCCCCTGGCGTCGCTCATGACCGCGAGCGGATTGCCCTCGAAGCGGGTGGAGGTGAAGACGTTGACGGTGATGTAGGGCAGGCTGTTCATGGCGGCTCCAATGGTTGAGGTGCCATGATTAGCGAGGCCGGCGATTGCGGCGAAGGATTATCTTGTCGCCATGACAAATCGCCTTCGCGACAGGCAGGCACAAATAAAACAGGCGGCGAAGATGTCGCCGCCTGTCTCATTTTCTCAAATATCAAAAGGCTCATGCAGCCTTTTCGAGTTCGGCCTTCCAGTTGCCCTTGGCGGCGAGACTGTTCATTTCGGCGCGATGAGAGAATTCGCGCTGGCCGGCGGCGACGTTTTCCTGCTTGCCGTTCCAGGCCTTGAGCGCGCTGTCCTGCAGGGCGCGGCCATAGGAGAAGGTGACAAACCAGGGCAGCTCGTAACCGGAGTTGATTGCGGAGAGATGGGCGGTGGCCTCTTCTGTGGTCTGGCCGCCGGAGAGGAAGGCAATGCCCGGAACGGATGACGGGACCGTGCGCTTCAGGACCTGGACGGTACGTTCTGCAACTTCGGCGACGGAGGCCTTGCGGGCATTCTTGCCGTCGATGACCATGTTCGGCTTCAGGATCATGCCCTCGAGGCTGACACGGGCATCAGCCAGTTCCTCGAACACGATGCGCAGCGTGGCCTCAGTCACTTCGGCGCAACGGTCGATATTGTGGTCGCCCGGCTTGCCGTCCATCAGGCATTCCGGCTCGACGATCGGTACGATCTTTGCTTCCTGGCAAAGCGCAGCATAACGGGCAAGCGCCTGGGCATTGGCGCGGACGGAGCCGCGGCTCGGCAGCGTCTGCGAGATGGCGATGACGCCGCGCCACTTGGCGAAGCGGGCGCCGGCCTCATAATATCTGGCAAGGCGGTCTGCGAGGCCGTCGAGGCCTTCGGTGACGGTTTCACCCGGATATTTTGCCATCGGCTTGGCGCCGATATCGACCTTAATGCCCGGAATGCTGTCGGCAGCCTTGATGATGTCGACGAAGGGCGTGCCGTCGGCCGCCTTCTGATAAAGGGTTTCCTCGTAGAGGATGACGCCGGAAATGTACTTCTTCATTGCGTCTTCCGACCGGAAGAGCATCTCGCGATAATCGCGTCGGCTGGTTTCGGTCGATTCAAGATTGATCGCATCGAAACGCTTCTTGATGGTGGAGGTCGATTCATCGGCGGCAAGCAGGCCCCGACCGCCAGCAACCATCTTTACTGCAATGTCTTCCAGTCGTTCGCTCATCTCGTTCTCTCCACAATGAAACCCAGCAGAATTGATAATATAGAACTCGGATAACAGAAGTTTATAGGGAGAAAAATGGGAGCGCTAAGTCATTGAAACGATTGAAATGATTTCAATCGTTTGAAAGTTCGGGAATTTTTTCTCTTCTTGAGCAAAAGACCGCGGAAGCATACGCTCCGCGGTCTATCCTGCTGGAATATCTGCCGAATCGGCTTATCGGTTAGCGGAGAGAACGGCCACGCCCGGCAACTCCTTGCCTTCCATCCATTCAAGGAAGGCGCCGCCTGCGGTCGAAACATAGCTAAACTCTTCGGCAACGCCGGCATGGTTCAGCGCCGAGACCGTATCACCACCGCCTGCGACTGACGTGAGCTTGCCGGCTTTGGTGCGCTCGGCGGCATATTTCGCGGCGGCGACGGTCGCTGCGTCGAAGGGCTCGATTTCAAAGGCGCCGAGCGGACCGTTCCAGACGAGCGTAGTGGCGCGTTCGATCCAAGCCTTGACGGCATCGACCGACTTCGGGCCGACATCGAGGACCATGGCATCATGAGGAATGGCTTCGATGGAGACGACCTCATTGGCAGCACCTGCCTTGAACTCTCGGGCGACGACGCCGTCTTCCGGCAGAACGATTGCGCAGCCGGCGGTGGCAGCTTCGATCATGATCTGCTTGGCGGTATCGGCGAGATCATGCTCGCAAAGCGACTTGCCGACATTGGTGCCGCGGGCGGCGATGAAGGTGTTGGCCATGCCGCCGCCGATAACGAGCGCGTCGACCTTCTTCACGAGATTCATCAGGAGGTCGATCTTGGAGGAGACCTTGGCGCCGCCGACGATTGCGACGACCGGACGGATCGGGTTGCCGAGGCCCTTTTCCAGCGCCTCGAGTTCGGCCTGCATGGTGCGACCGGCATAAGCCGGCAGGTGATGGGCAAGACCTTCGGTGGAGGAGTGGGCGCGGTGCGCGGCCGAGAAGGCGTCGTTCACATAGATATCGCCGTTTGCGGCGAGCGCCTTGGTGAAATCTGGATCGTTCTTTTCCTCGCCCTTGTGGAAGCGGGTGTTTTCCAGGAGCAGGATATCGCCATTGTTCATCTTTGCGACGGCGGAAGCGGCTGCCTCGCCGATGCAGTCGGATGCCGTTAGCACGGCATGGTCAAGCACCTGCTCGACGGCGGGGGCAACCAGCGAAAGCGAGAATTCTGCAGAGGGGCCATCCTTCGGGCGGCCGAAATGGGCGAGCAGGATGACCTTGGCGCCCTTTTTCGACAGTTCAAGGATCGTCGGCGCGACGCGTTCGATGCGGGTCGTGTCCGTAACCTTGCCATCCTTGACCGGGACGTTGAGGTCGACGCGGACGAGAACGCGCTTGCCGGCGATATCGTTGAGGTCGTCGAGGGTCTTGAAAGCTGCCATGGGAGGATCCGTTCGTGGTTGGCGTAAATTGCGCCGACCATAGCAAGGATCGGGGGAGACGCAAGGCAGTCGGCGGCCGTTTTAGCGCGGGCTTTCGTCACGTCCGGCAGCGCTTTCCGCAGCCGTCGCCTCATGCTTTTTGCGGCCCTTCATACGCTCGCGGGTGCGCTGGATAATCTCGTGCAGATTGATGAAGATCGGCAGCGTAATGGCAGGCTCCACGGCCTCCAGCGACATGCCGACGGAGGTGATGTGATCCTGGTCGTCGAGATCACGGACGATGAGGATGAGTGAGCCGAGACGGACGCGATCGGCATAGTCCGCCTTGCCGCCGAGGCGCTGTTTCATCAGTTCGGCGATCGTCAGACCCTTCTCGGATTCGTTGAGCAGACCTGGACCATAGGCGGCATCGAGATCGGCTGCGGGGCGGGCCGGCGACAGCGCGAAGGCGCCGAAGAATTCCGCGTCGTCCTCATCAACTGGTGCGCGGCTGGCGAAGAGCCGGTCGAGCAGGCGTGAATAGCTGGGTGCGATGAAGAGGTAGACGAGATCGTTTTCCCTGAGCCGGCCGGCATATTGATAACGCATCGACTTGCCATCGCGGATCACGAGCGAGGGTGCTGCCCAGCGCGGAATGCGCTCGCCGCGCAGAACCGGGCTATCCTTGATGACGCGATAGGAAAGCAGCTCGTGATTGGCGGCGCCCGGCAGGTCGACCTCCACCTTATCGACCGCGCCGATGCGCGGCGGGATGATAAGGCCGAGGCGCTTGGCAACCGGTTTGATCGTCCAGCCTTGTACGAGCAGCGAGACGAGCACGATGATGAAGGCGGTATTGAAATAGATCTGGCTATGCTGCAGCCCGCCAAGGATCGGCATGATGGCAAGCAGGATTGAGACGGCGCCGCGCAGGCCGACCCAGGCGACGAAGCCTATTTCCTGCTGCGTATAATCGAAGGGCAGCAGAGACAGCCAGACGGCGAGCGGGCGGGCGACGAAGATCAGGAACAGTGCCAACAGGATCGCCGGTACGATGATGACAGGAAACTGCGAAGGTGTTGCGAGCAGGCCGAGCACGAGGAACATGATGATCTGGGCTAGCCAGGTCATACCGTCCTGAAAGCGCCTGATGGTACCAATCGCCTGCATCTTACGGTTTCCGGCATAGATGCCGGCGACATAGACCGCAAGGAAGCCGCTACCGCCGACCGCACCGGTGAAGGAGAAGACGAGCAGAGCGAGCGCCAGCACGAAGATCGGCGTCAGGCCGCGATCCGTTTCCAGCCGGCCAGCGATCAGCACGATCATCATGCCGCCGAGCAGGCCGAGGATGACGCCAAGGCCCATCTGCTGGATGAACATGGCGAGCATGCCAATGTTGATGCCTGCGTAACGTTCGCCGCTGGCGAGAACCTCGACCAGTGCGATGGTCAGGAAGATCGCCATCGGATCATTGGTGCCGGATTCGACTTCCAGCGTGGAACGCACCTTGTCCCTGATATTGATGCCGCCGATGCGCAGCAGGAAGAAGACGGCGGCGGCATCGGTGGAGGCAACGATCGAGCCGAGCAGCATGCCTTCAAGCCAGGTGAAGTTGAGCAGCCAGCGGGCGGCGAAGGCGAAGAGTGCTGCTGTCAGAAGCACGCCGATCGAGGCCAGCGTCAGCGACGGCACCGCGGCGATGCGGAAGGCCTGCATCGGCGTGCCGAAGCCGGAATCGAAGAGGATGATCGCAAGGGCAATCGAGCCCAGAACATAGGCGAGGTAGTTATTGCTGAATTCGATGCCGAGACCATCGACACCGGCGGCAAGCCCGATCATCAGGAATAGCAGAAGGAGGGGAGCGCCGAAGCGGAAGGCAAGAAGGCTCGAAAAGGCAGCAAGAAGCACAAGCGCCGTCGCAACGAGCACCACAATGTAAAACGCTTCCATGCCTACCCCTTTCGCCTCATCACGCCATCCCCAAGCCGCCCCCGACCTGTCCCTTGCCCCTCCGCGCCCAGTGCGATCTTTTAGTAAACGGCAAAATACAGCAGAAGGGTAGGCCTTGCGGCTTAACCTCTACTGCATCGCTGCATCATGCTGCTGGACAGCCCTTGGGGTGAGGGCCAGTGAGGAATGCTACGGGAAAAAGTCTGTATAAAGAATGTAGAAGCAATTCAGGCGAGAGGAGGGCGAATAGGCCGAGTGAGGCACTTTTTATTGAGCTGGACCGTCAGAGGCCGCTTTTATCTTTGCCACCTGATATTGCTTCTGAATTCGATCCACCGGCGTACCGTCGTTCAGCGGCACTTTCTCCAGCATATTATAGGTGCGAAAGCCCATCTTCTCGTAATAGGCCAGCCCGCCAGTATTATCGGCGCGGATGGTCGCACGAATGACTTCGATATTGCGCTCTTCGGCGGCAGAAAGCGTTGTCGCAAACAACGCGGTGCCCACGCCCGGTATCTTCGGGTTCAGGCGCGCGAAGGTTCCGATATCGGCCCAACCCTTGGGCAGGTCGCCGTAACTGCTGAGGAACTGAAAGCCGGCAAGCCCGGCTTCCGCTTGCGCCACATGGCATGCGAGGGGGAATTCGCCTGATATGAACCAGTCGGCCAACAGTTCGGGCGAAAAGAGATCCTCAAGGGCAGTCGTGCCGCCGGCTTCGATGATTTCATTGATAAGTTCGCTTAGCTCCTCCGCGTCATCAACAGTCGCCTTGCGAATAGTCAGTTGCGCCATATTCTTCCATCTTCCGATCGATCACCCGAAATGAAAACGGCCCGGTTTCCCGAGCCGTTTCCTGATCTCTCTGCCTGAAGCTTAGATAAGCTTGGCGAAAGCGACAGCCGTGTCGGACATGCGGCTGGAGAAGCCCCACTCGTTGTCGTACCAGGACAGGACGCGCACGAAGTTGCCTTCCATGACCTTCGTCTGATCGGTTGCGAAGATCGAGGAGTGGCTGTCGTGGTTGAAGTCGCGGGAGACGAGCGGCTCATCGGTGTAGCCGAGGATACCCTTCAGCTTGCCGTTTGCGGCAGCCTTGATCGCTTCGTTGATTTCGCCGACGGAGGTGGCCTTCTTGGCAACGAACTTGAAGTCGACGACGGAAACGTTCGGGGTCGGAACGCGGATCGAGGTGCCGTCGAGCTTGCCCTTGAGGTGCGGCAGCACGAGGCCAACGGCCTTTGCGGCGCCCGTCGAGGTCGGGATCATGGAGAGGGCAGCAGCGCGGGCGCGATACAGATCCTTGTGCATCGTGTCGAGCGTCGGCTGGTCGCCGGTGTAGGAGTGGATGGTCGTCATGAAGCCGTGGTCGATGCCGACGGCGTCATCGAGAACCTTGACGACCGGCACGAGGCAGTTGGTGGTGCAGGAAGCGTTGGAGATGACCAGGTGCTCCTTGGTGAGCTGGTCATGGTTGACGCCGAAGACGACCGTGAGGTCAGCGCCATCGGCAGGAGCCGAAACGATGACGCGCTTGGCGCCAGCCGTCAGGTGAGCGGCAGCCTTGTCGCGGGCGGTGAAGATGCCCGTGCATTCCATCGCGATGTCGACGCCCAATTCCCCATGGGGAAGGGTAGCCGGATCCTTGATGGCGGTGACCTTGATCGGCTTGCCGTTGCCGACGGTGATCGTGTCGCCTTCGACCGTCACGGTCGCCGGGAAGCGGCCATGGATGGAGTCGTAACGAAGCAGGTGGGCGTTGGTCTCGACCGGGCCGAGGTCGTTGATGGCGACGACTTCGATATCGGTGCGGCCAGATTCGACGATAGCGCGAAGAACGTTGCGGCCGATACGTCCGAAACCGTTGATGGCAACCTTGACTGTCATGTGCATTCACTCCCTAGAGGTGGGGCTTGCTGATAGTAGATGAGGAAGTGCCGGAAGGCACTTCCGATTTAAATCTGGCCCGTTAAAGCTTGGCTTCCGCAGCGGCGACGACGGCGTCAGCCGTGATGCCGAAGTGCTCGAACACCTTCTTGGCCGGACCGGATGCGCCGAAGCCCTTCATGCCGATGAACGAGCCTTCCGGACCGATAAAGGCATCCCAGCCCTCGCGCACGGCAGCTTCGACGGCGATCTTGACCGGCGAGTTGCCGATGACTTCCTTGCGGTAGGCCTCCGGCTGCTCGAAGAAGAGTTCCGTGCAGGGAACGGATACGACGCGGGTGCTGACACCCTTGCCTTCCAGCGTTGCGCGGGCGGCAACGGCGAGTTCCACTTCGGACCCCGAAGCGAAGATCGTGACCTTGGCGTCGGCATTGCCGGCGAGCGTATAAGCGCCGAGTTCGCAGAGGTTCTTCTCATTATACTCGGTGCGGACCGTCGTCAGGTTCTGGCGGGTAAGGGCCAGACCGGACGGACGATTCTTCGTCTTCATGGCAATCTGCCAGCATTCAGCCGTTTCGACGGCATCGGCCGGACGGAAGACCATCAGGTTCGGAACGGCGCGCAGGCTGGCAATCTGTTCGACCGGCTGATGGGTCGGGCCGTCTTCGCCGACGCCGATCGAGTCATGCGTCAGCACGTGGATGACACGAATGCCCATGAGAGCGGCGAGGCGGATCGGCGGGCGGCAATAATCCGAGAAGATCATGAAGCCGCCGCCGTACGGAATAAGACCACCGTGCAACGAGATGCCGTTCATGGCAGATGCCATGCCGTGCTCGCGAATGCCCCAGTGCATGTAGCGTCCGGCAAAATCCGTCGGCGTGATCGAATGCATCTGGCTGGTCTTGGTATTGTTCGATGGCGTCAGGTCAGCAGAGCCGCCAAGCGTTTCCGGCACGAAGCCGTTGATGACTTCAAGCGCATCTTCGGATGCCTTGCGGGAGGCGATCGTCGGCTTGGTTTCGGCAAGCTTCTTCTTGTAGTCGTCGATGGCCTTGTCGAATCCTTCGGGCAGGTCTCCGGCAAAACGGCGGGTGAACTCGGCCTTAGACGGCGACTTGGAAAGCGTCTCCTCCCATGCCTTGACGATATTGTCGGAGCGGGTGCCGGCAGCGCGCCATGCGTCGAGGATGTCGGAGGGGATGACGAAGGGCTCGTAATCCCAGTTCAGCGCCTTGCGGGTAGCGGCGATTTCATCAGCGCCGAGCGGATTGCCGTGCACCTTGTGAGTGCCCTGCTTGTTCGGAGCGCCGAAGCCGATGACCGTCTTGCAGGCGATGAAGGTCGGGCGGTCGGACTTGTGGGCGGCTTCGATCGCGTCTGCGATGGCGGCCTGGTCATGACCGTCGATCTCGATCGTGTTCCAGTGAACGGCCTTGAAGCGGGCAACCTGGTCGGTCGAGTCAGACAGCGATACGGCGCCGTCGATGGTGATCGAGTTGTTGTCCCAGAAGAGGATCAGCTTATTGAGCTTCAGGTGGCCGGCAAGCGCGATCGCCTCATGGCTGATGCCTTCCATCAGGCAGCCGTCGCCGTTGATGACGTAGGTGTAGTGGTCCTGCAGGTCCGGACCGAATTCCTCGCGCAGCTTGCGTTCGGCGATCGCCATGCCGACGGCATTGGCAATGCCCTGGCCGAGCGGGCCAGTGGTCGTTTCGATGCCGGTGGCATGACCATATTCCGGATGGCCGGCGGTCTTCGAGCCGAGCTGACGGAACTGCTTCAGGTCCTCGACCGACATGTCCGGATAGCCGGTCAAATAGAGCAGCGAGTAGAGCAGCATCGAGCCGTGGCCGGCAGAGAGAACAAAGCGGTCGCGGTTCGGCCAGTGCGGCTTCTGGGGATCGAAGCGGAGATATTTGGTGAAGAGGACCGTTGCCACATCCGCCATACCCATCGGCATGCCCGGGTGGCCGGAATTCGCCTTTTCGACGGCGTCCATGGAGAGGAAACGGATCGCATTCGCCATCCGGTCGTTTTGTTCGCGTGAGGTCATGGCTTTTCCGCTAGTTCCGGGTTTGAGGATGGCCTCGAGCCTGCCAAGACCATCAATGAGAGCGGTCGAGACATAGCAGTTGGAACGGCCAAGTCAACAAAATGGAAGCCGTTTGGAGGCCGGGTGCGACGATTTTTGACATTTGACCGTCAAGTTTTACAAAAGACAAATCTTGTGTGACAGGCTTATGTAAATCGCTCATCCACAGAATAGGGCAGGGGGTAGCCGAGGGGCTTTATTGACGCGCTCCAACCTAGCTGCATATCCTCTTGAAAATACAGGGTCGGCCGCACAGGCCGATTCGCGGGTCTTGTGCGGGGAACCGGAAAAGACATGACGCCTAACGGCAAAACCATCGAAGCTGCGCTTACGGAGCTGAAACAGGCAATCTCGGGCCTCGAGAATGCCGTCGACATGCGTATCGAGCGCCAGCGCGAGCAGGGCGAAATCGAGGGCGAGGTTCGCCGCGTGCATGCCGATCGCTCGCGTCTTGCCCAGGAGCTGGACCAGGCCGAATTCCGTGCGAACCGGCTGGAAGAGGTCAATCGCGAGGTTTCGCGGCGTCTGGTGACGGCGATGGAAACGATCCGCGCGGTTCTTGACCGCTAAGAGGACTTGAGAACATGGCGCAGGTAACGGTAACGATCGACGGCAAGGCCTATCGGATGGCCTGCGAAGAGGGGCAGGAAGATCATCTGACTGACCTCGCGGTGCGTTTCGACCGTTATGTCGGCCATCTCAAGGGGCAGTTCGGCGAAATCGGCGATCTCAGGATTACCGTCATGGCCGGAATCATGGTCATGGACGAGATCTCGGAGCTGACGCGACGTGTTGCCGGGCTGGAATCCGAGCTGGAGACGCTTCGCAGCAATCGGGACACGGTAATTGCCGCCACCGCTCGCACCGAAGAAGGTATTGCAGTGGCGCTTTCGGAGGTCACGAGCCGTATTCAGGGCATTACCGACAAGCTGAACGGCCGTGCGCCAGCCGAGCTTAATTAATTTGGGAGAGCGGCGCTGACCCACTGGTGCGGTGCTGCAAATGTCCCTATATTCCCTCACGCGGTCTGTGCTTCTCGACAGGAACAATGAATCCTCGGGGCCATACCCGATCCTTAGGGAGCTGTCCCTGTCCGGGCTCGTGGGTCTGGACATACGGCGCCCACCTACTTTCGTAGGCGCCCAGGATCGATAGTTTCCACCGGTTGTGTGGATCGCGCTGTTCTCTTTTCGGCGGCTTCTTCCTGAGCCGCGCCGATATCTTCCGACAAGTCCAGTTTTTAATCGCCTGGTGGCTCGCTCCAGCCGATGAGCTTCGCCCAGTCGTAGGCGCCTTCCACGATGATATCGAAGACCGGATCCTTGATGTCGTAATAGGCATCGGCATTGTCGGGGAAATAGCCTGCGAGGCGTTGCTTGATCAGCCCATAGGCGGCAGCGGCCGTCGGATGGGCGCGCAGGAAATCCCGGCAGAGAAGCGGATAACGCTGGTTGAAGCGGCCTTTTTCACGGATATGGATATTCGCAAGCCGGTTCGTGCTTTTGAAGAACAGCTTTCGCAACTCGCCTTCCGCCAAATCGAGACCCGGCGGGCAGTGGTCAGTCGCGAACGCGCGACGCTTGAAACCTTCCTTCTCGAATGCGGCATCATTGACCAGATCGAGAGCATCGACGCTCACCTGAATGTCGATGATGTCCTTCGCCGGAAGGTCCGGTACAGCGGTAGAGCCGATATGATGGATCGCTGCACCTGATGGTGCCGCACGCAGGAGAGCCTGCTTCAGGCTTTTGAAGTCGTCGATCCAGCTTTGTCGTGGCGCATGGAGCGCTCGCTATCGTTGCCCTGTGACAGGGCGATGACGGTGATCTTCAGCTATGGTCGGCCTATTGGATGTTCTTCACCAGAAAATCAATGAAGGCGCGGATGCGTGCCGCGAGATGCTCATGACCGGGATAGACGGCATGAATGAGCTCGATATCCTCGGGGTTATAGGCTTCCAGCACAGGCACCAGCGTTCCGTCATCGATATCCGGCTGCACATGGAACTGACCGACGCGGGCGAGGCCGAGACCGGCGAGGCAAAGGCTGCGCGCGGTCGGTCCGTTATTGGTTTCGAGGTTGCCGAAGACGGGTCTTGAAAAGCGGTCGCCGTTCCTGAGATCGCGGAACGGCCATTCCTCTGAGGTCGAGCGGAAGCTGAAGGTCAGGCAATTGTGGCGGTCGAGATCGTCGGGGCTTTCCGGCATGCCTTCCCGTTTCAGATAGGCAGGTGAGGCGACGATGACGCGGCGGCTTTCTAGCAGCTTGCGCGCCTTCAGCGAGGAATCGCGTAAGGCGCCCGAGCGAATGGCGATGTCGGCGCGCTCGCCGACGATATCGATGATGCCATCGCTGAGTGCGAGGTCGAGATCGACCTCGGGATAGAGTTTGAGGAAGTCGGGCACCAGCGGGACGATGTAGCGAACGCCAAAGGCGACCGAAGTGCTGACGCGCAGGCGGCCGCGCGCGACCGTCGTGCCGCCGGCTGAGACGGCGCGTTCCGTCTCCTCGATGTCCAAGAGGATGCGGCGGGAGCGTTCGAGATAGATTTCACCCTCCGGCGTCAGCTGCAGGGCGCGGGTAGTGCGCACAAGAAGACGTGTGCCGAGGCGATCCTCCAGCCGCGTGACGAGCTTGCTGACGGCAGAGGGCGAAAGCCTGAGCTTGCGACCGGCCGCGGAGAAGCTCTGTAGCTCGGCCACCTGTACAAAGACATCCATCTCGCCGATGCGGTTGTCCATCCGCTTCCTATCTTGAATTCAATTCACAACTGTTGAGCCATTATAGGCGATTATCGAACAAGTGCGCCACGCCCATATTCCGACCCGAACAAGAACCAAACCATCGGGTCACTCTCATGCCACTTGCTCTCTTTGCGTTGACGATCGCGGCCTATGCTATCGGGACCACGGAATTCGTCATCGTCGGCCTGCTGCCGACGGTTGCCAGCGACCTTCGCATCACCCTGCCGCTCGCCGGCCTCATCGTCAGCGTCTATGCGCTGGGTGTCACCTTCGGCGCACCCATCCTGACGGCGCTGACCGGACGGATCGAGCGCAAGCCGCTCATGCTTGGGCTGATGGCGCTCTTTATTATCGGCCATATTATCGCGGCGCTCAGCCCCGGTTATGAAGTGCTGCTGATTGCCCGCGTCGTCTCGGCCTTCGCGCACGGGGTATTCTTCTCCGTAGGTTCCACGATCGCTGCCGATCTGGTGCCGGAAAACCGCCGCGCATCGGCCATCGCGATGATGTTCATGGGCCTGACGGTCGCGATCGTCACCGGCGTGCCGCTCGGCACCTTTATCGGCCAGACCTTCGGTTGGCGCACCACCTTCGCTGCCGTTGCCGGCCTCGGTGTGATCGCTTTCGCAGGCATCGCCTTCCTGCTTCCGTCGAACCTCAAGAAGGCGCCGCCGGCCAGTATCGGTGAACAGATCCGCGTGCTTGCCACGGGCCGGCTGTTGCTCGTCTATGCGATGACGGCGCTGGGGTACGGCGGCACCTTCGTCGCCTTTACCTTCCTTGCGCCGATCCTGGAGCAGATCACCGGCTTTGCCTCCTCGGCCGTCGGCCTAATCCTGATGCTCTATGGCGTGGCGATTGCCGTCGGCAACGTCGTCGGCGGGCGCATCTCCAACCGCGATCCCGTCAAGGCGCTGACCTTCCTGTTCATCGCCCAAGCGCTCGTGCTGGTTCTCTTCGGTTTCACGGCCGTCTCGCCCTGGTTGACCATCCCGACGCTTGCGATCCTCGGGTTCCTGTCCTTCGCCAATGTGCCGGGTCTGCAGCTCTATGTCGTGCAGCTTGCACGTCAGCTGCAGCCGAATGCCGTCGATGTCGCCTCAGCGCTGAATATTGCCGCCTTTAATCTCGGCATTGCCATGGGCGCCTGGATCGGCGGTCTGGTGGTCGAGTCTCGTTTCGGACTGGGCGCCACGCCATTCGTTGCGGCAGGCCTCGTCACTGTTGCCCTTGGCCTTACCATCCGCAGTGGTGCCCTCGACCGCCGCTCCAGCCCGGCTGCAGCCGTTGCCTGCAGCGCCGCCTGATCTCTCCTCACTCGAAAGGAAACAGCATGAAATTCGTCAGTGCCAACGGCGCCTCCATTCCCGCCCTCGGCTTCGGCACGTTCCGCGTGCCGGGCCCGGATGCCGAACGCATGGTCTCACATGTGCTCGCCAACGGTTATCGCCATATCGATACCGCGCAGATCTACGGCAACGAGGCCGAGGTCGGCGAGGGTATCCACCGCTCCGACGCGGCCCGTGGCGATATCTTCCTGACCACCAAGGTCTGGGTCGAGAACTATAAGCGCGACGCCTTCATCGCTTCGGTCGATGAAAGCCTGAAGAAACTGAAGACAGATTATGTGGACCTGCTGCTGCTCCACTGGCCCAACGAGGCCGTGCCACTTGCCGAGCAGATCGGCGCGCTGAATGAAGTCGCGAAGGCAGGCAAGGTGCGCCATATCGGCGTGTCGAACTTCAACACGGATCTGATGCGCCAGGCCGTTGCGCTGAGCAGCCTGCCGATCGTGACGAACCAGGTGGAGTACCATCCCTATATCGATCAAACGCCGGTGCTGCGCGCTGCAAAGCCGCTCGATATGTCGGTGACGGCCTACTACGCCATGGCTGACGGCAAGGTGCTTGAGGATGCGGTGTTGAAGGCGATTGCCACCAAGCATGGCAAGTCGATTGCCCAGATCGTGCTCCGCTGGATCGTTCAGCAGGATCTGATCGCGCTTTCCAAGACCGTCTCAGAACAACGCGCACAGGAGAATGCGGCGATCTTCGATTTCGAGCTGACGTCGGAAGAGATGGCGGCGATCCATGGGTTGGCGAAACCCGATGGCCGTATCGTCAGCCCGGAAGGGTTAGCGCCGGCCTGGGACAAGGCAGCTTGAGAACGGGCGCTTCGGCGCCCGTTTCCCTATTTGCTATAGCTCAGGCAAGTTCGGCGATATCTGCAATGATCACCGGTTCGCCCCGCCGCAGACGGCCGGCCTCGCGGTCCTTATCAGCGACGCTGGAGCGGGTAAGGCCCATCCTCGAAAATCTGGTCGTGATAACCCTTTGCGCCGACGACAAGAGCGAGCGGACTTCTCCATTCCCTGCCGTCGCGCAGGCAATCGAGCACGTGCCGAAAATCATACTTCGGGTGCCAGCCGAGTTCCTGCCGGGCCAGCGCATTGACATAGACACGGTCGAAGTGCGGAAACATCGTCCAGCCGCGTGCCGCGTAAAGTGCGGCCATGCCGGGGAAAAGGCCCTCCACCGTCGCGCGCGCATCACGGCGCAGGTCGGCGAGATCGGCTTCGGTGAAGGGTGCCGTTGCCGAGACGATGTAGCGGCCGAAGCCGATGGACGGAGCTCTTTCCAGCGCCAGCAAATGGGCGTCGACCACATCCTCGATATCTACGCGCCGATACAGCAACTCGTTGGCTTGGGCATTTTCAGCGGAATAGCGGTTGCGGATATCGGGGTCGTCATCATTTTCCGGGAAGAATCGCGAAGTCCTTAGAATGACGACGGGCAGCGACATGTTGCGCGCGAAGAGTTCGCAGATGCCTTCGGCAGCGATCTTCGTAACGCCGTAGATATCGCGGGCAACGGGCAGAACATCCTCGGTGACCCAGGCGGCCGGTTCGCCTGCGGCTGGGCGCAGGGCCGCTCCGAAAGCGCTGGTGGTGCTGGTGAAGACGAAGCTTGTTACGCCAACAGCGACTGCCTGTTCGAGAAGGTTCATCGTGCCCGTGACGTTGGTATCGACGAAATCCTTGTTGGCGTGCGTTCCGACATGCGGCTTGTGCAGCGTGGCGGCGTGGATAACGGCGGTGATGCCTGTCATCGCGCGGCGGATGAAATCGGGATCGGTGATCGATCCGGTCAGATCAGTAAAAAGCGAGGGTTTGATATCGATGCCGCGCACCCGACGGCCCTGGTCCCTCAACGTCCGCATCAGCGCTTCGCCCAGATGGCCGGCGCTTCCCGTCACCAGTATCGTCATTCTGCGTCTCCAGACAGTTGGCGACGGACGCTAACAAAGGCCGCTTCGGTGCGACAACGCATAATTTATGCAGCAGGATACAGGAATTCTGCAGGCTCAGCCGATCGTTGTAACCAGCCTTGCGGCGCTGCCATCGGCCAGGAAGATGCGCTCCCAGAGCACACGCCCGGCGGCAATAGGCAGGTGCGGATTTCCGTTAGCGCCTGTCTCCAGTGTCAGCGAATTCATTTGGCCCTCATGCCAGCCGAGGCCGACGAGTTCGCCCTCCGTCTTCACGATCTCCTGCGACGCGTATGAGAACAGAGGCCTGTCCAGAAAATCGGAGAGCGGCAGGCGCCATTCGCTTTGCCGTGCACGGGAAGCGGCAAGAAGCCGGTGGGTGCGGTCGCAGATGAGATGAACCTTGCTCCGGGAATGTTCGACCAGCCGTTTCAATGCGGCATCGGCGGAGGATGATGGGGAAGTGAGGATGCTTTCCAGCCGCCTTGCCTGATCGACGGTGACTGGCAGGATGCCGCGCTCCCAGCGGGAGACGGTCGCCTGGTTGACGGCGAGCAATTCCGCCAGATGCTCCTGCTTCATATTGCGCAGCCGGCGCATGCGACGGATGGCAGATCCCGATATCGGCATGGTTCCTCTCCCTCTTTATCATAGAGCCGCGACGATTGCCGCCGCAAGTTAGCGGGAAGGGTTGTCGAGGTCGCTCTTCAGCCGATCAAGAATGGACAATGCGTGGCCGGCATAGGCGCTGATCCAGCGGTCGTGAATCTGCTTGATCGGCAGGCTGTTCAGATGGTTCCAGCGCTCCCTTCCTTCCTTCCTGGCAATCACCAGATCGGCTTCCTCCAGCACCTTCAAATGCTGCATGACAGTGCAGCGATCCAACTCCGGGAATGCTTCGCAGAGCGCGCCGGTCGTGCGCGGCTCATCCTTCAGAAGGTCGAGAATATCGCGGCGGCGGCGATGCGCCAGCGCCTTGAAAATGGGGTCGTCATCCGATTCGCTTGACATGTTATGTTTTTATAACATAATTGAGCCAGATACAACGGAGAAGAGGAGGAAGTCGCATGTCCCTCAATATTCGCGTCTCGGGCCGCATCGGCCGCCCGGTGGCCGATGTCTTCGATGCAGTCGTCAATCCGAAGAAACTGTCGAGCTATTTCACCACGGTGGGCGGTGCCAGCGCGCCGCTGGTGCAGGGCACGACGGTGACCTGGTGGAAAGATGTGCCGGTCGAAGTGGTCGAGCTCGTGCCTGACAGCAAGATCGTGCTGCGCTGGGACGGCGCAACGGACGAGGAGAAGAAGCCTTACAAAACGCTCGTAGAGATGAATTTCAAACCGCTTGATGACGGTGGCACCATGGTGACCATCGCCGAGGATGGCTGGCGTGAGGATGAGCCGGGGCGCCGCGGAACCTACCAGAATCTCGAAGGCTGGACGCAGATGTTCTGCTGCATGAAGGCCTTCGTCGAATACGGCATCAATCTGCGCGAAGGCATGTTCCTCAGCGAGATGCGGGGTGAGCAGGCCAAAGCGCAGGAAGGTTGAGGGGAAGCGTCATGAACGATCTGATCTATGGCGGCGTCGACATCGCGATGAAGGTTCCGCCGCATCAGTATGAAGCCACCGTTTCCTTCTATCGCAACATCGTGAAGCTGAAAGAAATCGAAGGGGACGATATTTCCTTCGAGCTTGGGCCGATCCGGCTTTGGATCGACCGTGTCGAGACCATGAGCCAGGCCGAGCTCTGGCTGGAATTCATGACGCCGGATTTCGACCGTGCGGCGGAGTACCTGGAGAAGGCCGGTGTTCCGCGCTGCGATCCCATCGAGCCACTGCCACCCAATCTTCGCGGTGGCTGGATCCTCAACCCAACTGGCATCGTACATCTGGTACGGGAGACCAGCCGCAATTAGCGGCGAGCTGAACCGGTGCCGAGCGGGCAGAAGATCATATAGCCGCCGATGAGGCGGCTATATGTCTGTTGGAGGCTTGGAATTACGCCCTAAAGACGGCAGATTGCTAGGTGCGGAAGGCATAGCCCTGCGCAAGGTGCAATAGACGCACTCGCTTTCGTGACAGAGACTTCGCTTGCCTGTCACGATGCGGGTGTTAGTTTCCGGAATCATATCGATTAAATCCCAGGAGATTTCAGATGCAGCTTGGCATGGTAGGTTTGGGCCGTATGGGCAATTACATGGTCCAGCGCTTGATGCGGGGCGGCCACGAATGCGTGGTCTATGACGCCAAGCCGGAAAGCGTCGCCGAGCTCGTTGGTCTCGGCGCAGACGGCAGTGGCTCGCTCGAAGAATTCGTCTCGAAGCTCGCGCGTCCGCGCGCCGTCTGGCTGATGCTGCCGGCTGCGATCACCGACAAGGTGATCGCCTCGATCGTTCCACTGCTGCATGACGGCGATATCCTGATCGACGGCGGCAACTCCTATTATCATGATGACATCCGCCGTGGCGCGGAACTCATCACCAAGGGCATCCACTATGTCGACGTCGGCACCAGCGGCGGCGTGTTCGGTCTCGAACGCGGCTATTGCCTGATGATAGGCGGCGAGAAGGGTATCGTGCAGCATCTGTCGCCGATCTTCGCAACGCTGGCGCCGGGCAACGGCACCGCGGAAGCCTCGCCGAACCGCACGCCGGAAGCTGCAGCTCTCAGCACCGCCGAGCAGGGTTTCCTGCATTGCGGCCCGCATGGCGCCGGCCACTTCGTGAAAATGGTTCATAACGGCATCGAATATGGTCTGATGGCCGCCTATGCCGAAGGCCTCAATATCCTGAAGCACGCCAATGTCGGCGCCCTGACGCACGAGGCCGATGCCGAGACGGCGCCGCTCTCCCATCCGGAATATTACCAGTACGATTTCAACCTGCCGGAAATTTCCGAAGTCTGGCGCCGCGGAAGCGTCATCACCTCCTGGCTGCTCGACCTGACGGCCGATGCGTTACACAAGGACCCGGCCCTTACCCAATATGCGGGTCGTGTTTCGGACTCCGGCGAAGGCCGCTGGACGATCATGGCTGCCATCGACGAAAGCGTGCCGACTCCGGTGCTCAGCGCTGCACTGCACGGCCGTTTCTCCTCGCGCGACCAGGACGAGTTCGCCAACAAGGTGCTTTCGGCCATGCGTGCCGGCTTCGGCGGCCATGCCGAGAAGTCGCACAAGTAATCTAAGCGCATTGATTTATGCCAGCCGCCGGTCCGCGAGGTCCGGCGGTTTTCTTTTGGTCGTCACTGCAGCCTAGACCGTTTGTTCGTCTGGCTTTTCCGCTGCAGCACTTGCATAAATGCCTGACGTGTAAAACCGGAGGCGGGCATGGGGCGAATTTCTGCGATCGGCATCTGCAGCATCATGATGCTGCTTTCTCTTTTCAGCGCCGTTTCCGCACAGACGACGCCGGCAGCTTCCGCTGACGTTGCGCCACCGCCTGCCCAGGTGCGGCAGATGATGGAGCTGATGCAGACGCCGGAGGTCAAGCAATGGATGGCGACGCAGATGGCGGCGCCGGCAGCTTCTGACGGCAATGACCAGGAAATGTCGATACTGTCCGACCGCCTTCAGCATGCCCGCCGACACATCGCCATGGTGTCTGGTGCGGCCATGACGCTGCCATCCGAAATCGCGCGGGCTTCATCGCTTTTTCTTGGCGAATTGAGAGCAGCCGGCCCACTTCGCATGGCGGCGCAATTTCTCGCTATCCTCGTTACCGGATTCATCGTCGAAATCCTGGTGCGCAGGGCCGTGCGTGAAAGGCGGGAGCGAGCAGCGCAGATGACCGGCACGCGGCTGGCCGCGCGCGTTATTCCCGCCATCGTCTTCGGTCTCGCAACGGGGCTTGCGTTGGTCAGCTTCAACTGGCCACCGGTCAGCCAGAATATAGCGATCGCGATCGCCATCGCTGTCGTCGTGCAGCGTTTCGCCGTTTCCATCGGTGGTGTCATCGTCGATCTCGTCACCCTGCCGCGCGGCGAGGGCGAGACCGTTGCAGTTGACCCCGCCGTCGCGCAATTCTGGTTTCGGCGCTGCACGTTATTCGTCATCTATTTCGTTTTCGGCTGGGTCGTTCTCCAAGCGATGGAGCCGCTGGGCTATTCGATGGCCACCCGATATCTGGTCGGCTATGTGCTGGGCATCGGTCTTTTCCTGATCGCGACCGAAGCAGTCTGGTCACGACCGGGAAATGAAACGCGGCGCAGCCATGCCGTCACCTGGCTGCTGACCCTTTATTTCGTACTGCTCTGGGGCATCTGGGTCTTGAGCTTCGATTGGCTCCTCTGGGTATTGATCTATCTCCTGCTGCTGCCGCGAGTGCTGGCCGTATCGACGCTCGCCGTCAAATCCTTCCACCATGCCGAAGCGGGCTTCCTTGCCCAGCGGCGCATTGCGACCGTGTTGCTTGATCGCGGTGTGCGGGCTCTGATCATCGCCTTTGCGGCGATCTGGCTTGGGCGCATGCTCGGCGTCGAAACTGCTATGATGATGACGTCGAACGAAACGATGATCGACCGGGTGGTGCGCGGCATCATCGGCGGCATCGTCATCCTGCTTGCGGCAGACCTGCTCTGGCATCTCGTCAAGGCCTATATCGACGGCAAGCTACTGGATTCTCCTGTCGATGGCCCAATCGGCGACGAGGAGAAAGTCAAGCGCGCCCGTCTGCAGACGTTGCTGCCGATCTTCCGCAACATCATCGCGGTCGTTATCGCCCTGATCGCGGCCCTTATGGTGCTCTCGGGCGTCGGTATCGAAATCGGGCCGCTGATTGCCGGCGCCGGTGTCGTCGGCGTTGCGGTTGGCTTCGGCGCGCAGACCATCGTCAAGGATGTCATCAGCGGCATGTTCTATTTGTGGGACGATGCCTTCCGCGTCGGCGAATATATCGAAAGCGGCAGCCACAAGGGCGTGGTCGAAGCCTTCAGCCTGCGTTCCGTTAAACTCCGCCATCACCGCGGGCCGCTGACGACGGTGCCTTTCGGGGAGCTTGGGGCCGTCAAGAACCTCAACCGCGATTGGACGATCGACAAGATAAGCCTGAACGTGACCTACGACACCGACCTCGTGAAGACGAAGAAGATCATCAAGCAGATCGGCCAGCAGCTTCTCGAAAACCCCGAGTGGGGTCCGAATATCATCGAAACGCTGAAGATGAAGGGTGTGGAGCAGTTCGGTGAATTCGCAATCGAGCTCCGCCTTTCTATGATGACCAAACCCGGCGAGCAGTTCGTCATCCGCCGCAATGCACTGGCGATGATCCGCAATGCCTTCAAGGAGAACGGCATCGAATTCGCCGTTCCGACAGTGCAGGTTTCTGGCGAGCGCGAGATTGAGGCGAACGTTGCCGCAGCGCGTTACGCGGCTCAAGCCCGTGGCGGGGGTGAGCCGGCGGCCTGATCTTCAAATGCAAGGCGAAGCTTACGAAATTGCAATGCGATCAAGCCTGTGCACTGCGCAAATTTGCCCCAATTGAGGATGAAGGAGGCGGCAAGTGCGCGGGTGTGGGTAGCCGCAACATGGTTCATAGAGCTTGCATGTTGCTTATGTTACGTCTCTCAAAAGAGATTCCCGCCAGATTGGCAATTGCAGCAGGTACGAGATGTCGGGTCACGGCAAGTTGGAAGAGAATTCAGAGACTGATGAGGGCTTTTCCTTTGGCGCAGTTTTCCGGCGCTATCGCACGCCGCTGACGGCTCTTGCCACGCTCCTCATTTTTTGCCTTGTCGGCTACGCGATCATGCAGCTGACAGATGAAGTGCGCTATGACGACGTCGTCGAGGCCCTGGCGGAAACCCGGCTGAGTTCGATCCTGCTCGCCCTGTTCTTTACCGCGCTGAGCTTTATGGCACTCGTCTTCTACGATCTCAACGCAATCGAGTATATCGGCAAGCGGCTGCCTTTTCCGCATGTCGCGCTCACGGCCTTCAGTGCCTATGCGGTCGGTAACACCGCTGGTTTCGGCGCGCTTTCGGGTGGAGCGATCCGTTACCGCGCCTATACGCGGCTTGGGCTTTCGCCCGAAGATATCGGCCGCGTCATCGCCTTCGTGACGCTGTCCTTCGGCCTCGGTCTTGCTGCCGTGTCGGCGATCGCGCTTCTCATCATCGCCGATGAGATCGCGCCGCTGATCAGTGTCAGCAGCCTGTGGCTTCGTATCATCGCGGCTGTCATCCTGGCGATTCTCGGCTCTCTCATGATCATCGGCCGCGAGGGCCGGGTGATCGAAATCGGTTCGATCGCACTTCGCCTGCCGGATTCGCGCACCTGGTCCCGTCAGTTCCTGGTTACCGCCTTCGATATCGCAGCCTCCGCCACGGTGCTTTACGTGCTCCTTCCACAGACGGCGATCGGCTGGCCGGTGTTCCTGGCGGTTTATGCAATTGCCGTCGGGCTTGGCGTGCTGAGCCATGTTCCGGCTGGGCTCGGTGTCTTCGAGACTGTCATCATCGCCTCGCTCGGCAGCGCGGTGAATATCGATGCCGTTCTCGGCTCATTGGTGCTCTATCGCCTAATCTATCACGTCTTGCCGCTGCTGATCGCCATCCTCGCGGTTTCGGCGACCGAGCTCCGCCGCTTCGTGGATCATCCGGCCGCTTCCAGCGTGCGGCGCATCGGCGGGCGGCTGATGCCGCAGCTTCTTTCGGCGCTGGCGCTGCTCCTGGGCGTCATGCTGATCTTTTCGAGCGTGACGCCGACGCCCGATCAGAACCTCGAATTCCTCTCCAACTATCTGCCGCTGCCGATGGTGGAGGGCGCGCATTTCCTCTCCAGTCTGCTCGGCCTTGCACTTGTCGTTGCCGCCCGTGGACTCGGCCAGCGGCTCGATGGTGCCTGGTGGGTAGCGGTGTTTTCTGCCGTTGCCGCTCTGACGCTCTCTCTGCTGAAGGCGATTGCCCTTGTCGAGGCGGCCTTCCTCGCCTTTCTGGTCTTCGGCTTGTTCGTCAGCCGCCGGCTCTTTACCCGCCATGCTTCGCTTCTCAACCAGGCGATGACGGCATCCTGGCTGATGGCGATTGCCGTGATCATCGTCGGCGCAGTTGTCATCCTGCTCTTCGTCTATCGCGATGTGGAATACAGCAACCAACTCTGGTGGCAGTTTGAATTCGCGGCGGAAGCGCCGCGCGGCTTGCGTGCCGTACTCGGCATCAGCATCATTTCCTCGGCGATCGCCATTTTCAGCCTGTTGCGGCCAGCGACCTTCAAGCCGGAGCCGGCGGATGAGGAGGCGGTTCGCCGCGCTGTCGAGATCGTCGAGAAACAGGACAGTGCGGACGCCAATCTGGTGCGCATGGGCGACAAGTCCATCATGTTCTCGGAAATGGGCGATGCCTTCATCATGTATGGCCGGCAGGGCCGCTCGTGGATCGCGCTGTTCGATCCGATCGGCGATCATCATGCCGTGCAGGAACTGGTCTGGCGCTTCGTGGAAGCGGCGCGCGCGGCCGGCTGCCGCGCCGTCTTCTACCAGATTTCGCCGGCGCTGCTCTCGCACTGTGCGGATGCGGGCCTGCGCGCCTTCAAGCTCGGCGAGCTTGCAGTGGCTGATCTGCATACCTTCGAGATGAAGGGCGGCAAATGGGCGAACTTGCGCCAGACCGCAAGCCGCGCCCAGCGCGACGGTCTGGAATTCAGCGTTGTCGAACCCGTCGATATCCCCGGAATCATCGACGATCTCTCGGCCGTTTCCAACGCGTGGCTCGAGCATCACAATGCCAAGGAGAAGGGCTTCTCGCTCGGCGCCTTCGACCCGGACTATGTGACGTCGCAGCCAGTGGGCGTTCTCAAGAAGGACGGCCGGATCGTTGCTTTTGCCAATATCCTTGTCACTGCGGCGAAAGAGGAGGGGACGATCGACCTGATGCGCTTCTCGCCTGATGCGCCGAAGGGGTCCATGGACTTCCTGTTCGTGCAGATCATGGAATATCTGCGCGCCCAGGGTTTTACGCATTTCAACCTCGGCATGGCGCCCCTCTCCGGCATGTCGAAACGCGAGGTGGCGCCCGTTTGGGACCGTATCGGCGGTACCGTCTTCGAACACGGCGAGCGCTTCTACAACTTCAAGGGGCTTCGCGCCTTCAAATCCAAGTTTCATCCGCACTGGCAACCGCGCTATCTTGCGGTTTCAGGAGGGGGCAATCCGATGATCGCATTGATGGATGCGACATTTCTGATCGGGGGCGGATTGAAAGGGGTAGTGAGAAAATGATGAAAAAGTTACTGTTTGCTGCTGCGTGCGTCAGCATGCTCGCGGCCGCGCCGTCTTATGCTGCGGATGAAACCACCCATAGCTTCGAGACTGGCCTTATCCCTTCGCCGCATATCTTCCTGCCTCAGGGCGAGGTCAAGGGCGCTGTCTTTCTGATTTCGGATGCAGCCGGCTGGGGAGACAATGAAAAGGCCGAAACAGACCGTCTGGTTTCGCAGGGTTCCGTCGTTATCGGCGTTGATTTTCCGTCCTATATGGAAGCGCTGAATCGCTATGACGTCAGTCTCAACGATGGCTGCATCTACACGGTTTCCGATATTGAGTCGCTCAGCCAGCAGGTGCAGCGCGCCGCCGGCAACAGCCCCTATCACCTGCCGATCGTTGCCGGCATCGGCGAAGGCGGCGCGCTGGCGCTTGCCATTGCCGCACAGACACCCGATGCGACGATCGGTCAGACATTTGCCGTCGATCCGCATGCCGGCATTCCGTTGAGCAAGGAGCTCTGCACCCCGGCCACGAGGAAGGTGGTCGGCGACCGCAGTGTTTATGGGCTCACCGATGGCGCTCTGCCGGATCCTGTTATCGCCACCTTTACACCTGCGGCAGACAAGGACGGTCGCATTCACGTGGAGGATCTGAAGAAGGCGCATGAGGCGATCGATATCCGTGATTCGTCCGATGATGCACAGACTGTGTTTGCCGATACGCTCGACGATCTGGTGACGGCTTCGGGCGCCTTCGACAATCCGCTCGGCCTGCCGCTTGCCATTCTCGACGCCAAGCCGAACCTCGATACGATGGCCGTGATCTATTCCGGCGACGGCGGCTGGCGGGATATCGACAAGGAAGTAGGTGGCATGCTGCAGAAGGAAGGCATTCCCGTCGTCGGCATCGACTCGCTGCGCTATTTCTGGACGGAGCGGAAGCCGCAGGAAACGGCCGACGATCTCTCCCGTATCATCGAATTCTACCGCAAACAGTGGAAGGTGAAGCACGTCCTGCTGATCGGCTATTCGTTCGGCGCGGATATCCTGCCCGCTACCTATCAGCTTCTGAAACCTGCGGAAAAGGCGGCAGTAGCGCAGATTTCGCTTCTGTCGATGTCGCACCAGGTCGATTACGTCATTTCCGTCATGGGCTGGCTCGGCCAGAAGACGGATGGGGCAGGCGGCGATCCCATCAAGGATCTCAAGGGCGCTGATCCGAAGCTCGTCCAATGCGTTTACGGCAAGGATGATGATGACGACGTGGCTTGCCCCGCCGTCAAGGATGTTGGCGGCGAGGTCATCGAGCTGCCGGGCGATCATCACTTTGACGAAAATTACGATCTTCTGACGAAGACGATCATTAATGGCCTGAAGGCGCGCCTCAAAGGCTGAGTATTTCTGGCTCACGCAATTCCGAACGCAAAACCGCTGCGCACTTTTTGCTGGAATTGCTTTAACGCATCAGCATCTGTTCACTCCAGCCAAGGGCGGCGATCTCGCCGCCCCGAAACCTCGCATCGTCGTCGACGATGAATTCGTCGAGTTGTGGCGGAGCGACGCTGCTGCCGGCCAGCATGGCATGCACCTGTCCGCGGTGATGCGTCTGATGCTGGAAAAGGTGGCTTAGTACATCCTCCATACGTTCTCGCTGGATGCGACCATCGCGCTGAAGCTCCACGGTCGAAGCAAGCTTCTCGGGTGTCAGCCCTTCGCAGAGTGCAACAAGGCGCTGGTCGACCTTCGCCTGTTCTGCGAAGAGCGATCGGATATCATCAAAGGGTTCTTCGATGTCGAAAGCGCCAAGGCCGAGCGTACCGCCTTCCAGCCCATCGACATAGAACCAGTCGACTGTGAGGATGTGGTTCAGCGTCGATTTGATCGACGGGAAAAAGCTTGTGCGCGTGGCCTCGAACTCACCGGACTTGAGGGTTGCGCAGGCGGCAAGAAGCCGGTTGTTCGCCAGGGCATTGTTGTAGGCGAGCTTTCGGAACATGCGGCAGGGGTCGAAACTCGGCATCGCGTCTCCTCCTCAGAGCATTTCCGTTTTTCGCCGAAAGACGAAAATGCTTTATCTCTTTGTTTTCACGCAACTCTGAGCGCAAAACCGATTTCACACTCTTGATGGAATTAGTCCTTGTCGTCGAGATCGCCGTCGCGCCACACGAGATGACGGGGTGCGGCAGGCAGGTTTTCAATCTCGCCGGCAAGGAAATAGGGCGGAATGTCGAGCGCGGTCAGGGCCTGGAATGTTGCGGGTACCCATTTGAATTCGAGATGGTTGTCGCCATCCTCCACCCGATGAATGATCTCGTGCGTGCGGAACGGGAAATTCTCGGGTATTTCCATCAGATAGTAGAAGCCGAGTTCGTGCCACTCGCGACCTTCATAGTGGAAGAAGTTCTCGACGATCCAGAGCAGGCGACCGACGGTCACCTCGACACCGAGCTCCTCCATCATCTCCCGCTTCAATGTTTCCTCCGAGGTCTCGCCAATCTCGGCCCGACCGCCGGGGATGGTCCAGAAAGGTTCGTGAACCGCGCGATGGACAAGCAGGTGCCCGTCACGAAAGCCGAGCCCGGCGATGCGGTAATTGAAGCGCTGACTGCCTGCATTGAGGCGAACGACGGTTCGCTTGGGCATGACGTTATCCGAGATCGATGACGACAATTTCCGGCGGAACGCCGAAGCGGATAGGGGCCATGGAGCAGCCGAGCCCGCCGGAGACGATAATATTACGGCCGTTTTCGACGATATGGCCATAGGCATAACGGTCGCCATAGCGCGAGGGCACGACTGGCGAATAGCCGAAAAGGCGGATCTGTCCTCCATGCGTATGGCCGGACAGGGTCAGCGATACTCGTTCGGGCACGCGCGGAAATATATCGGGCTCGTGGGCAAGCAGGATAACGGGCGCGTCGTCGGAAACCTGCGCAAGCGTTCCGCCGAGATCGTCGAGGCCTTGCATCCGGCTGCGGCCCCATTTCCTGCCCGGCAGGAGCGCCAGCTGGTCCTCCAGACCTGCCAGCCAAAAGCCGTTCCCGTCCTTTTCCAACCGGGTGGCACGGTTGCTGTAAACGGGGATGCCCGCTTCGGCCAAGGCTCTGTGCCCGAAAGTATCGCCTCCGCCATTCTTCTGCGCGGTCCTGTCCTCCCACCAATCATGGTTACCCATGATCGCATGGACGCCGAGCGGGGCCTTGAGCGTAGCCAGCGCCTTCGACCATTCACTGGAATGGACATAACGCGTCACCATGTTCATGCCGGCCGCGTAATCGCCAAGCAGGAGCGTGATATCGCCCCCCAGTTCGTTGGCGTGGGCGCAGATCGAGGCGATGCGGGCTGCGGACATCCAGGGTTCGCAGGCGTGGAGATCAGCAAGTGCGACAAGCCGCAGCTTCAGGCCGGGTGTCCACCCTGGCGGGGTCAGCGCGTAACGGGAAATCGCTGGCCGGGCGAGTGGTTCATAGGCGAAGGCATATCCGCCGAGTGCCATGAGGCCGGCAAAGCTGCCGCCCATGAGTTTGAAAAAGCTGCGCCGGCTGATCAATCAATCGTCCTCCCGGAACAACCCGAACTGAGCAGCCTCCATATCCTTCGGCGGCTGCATGCCGAGATGTTTCCATGCGATTGCGGTCAGAACGCGGCCACGCGGCGTGCGCTGGATAAAACCCTGCTGGATCATATAGGGCTCGATAATGTCTTCGATCGCATCGCGCGGCTCGGAGAGGCCGGCGGCGATGGTTTCGATGCCGACCGGGCCGCCGCCGAAATTGAYGGCGATCATGTTGAGGTAGCGCTTGTCGAGCTGGTCGAGGCCCATATTGTCGACCAGAAGGCGGGTCAGCGCCTCGTCGGCGATCTCGCGGGTGACTGCTTCGGCTCTTGCTACTTCGGCGAAGTCGCGCACGCGGCGCAACAGGCGGCCGGCGATGCGCGGCGTGCCGCGGGCGCGCCGCGCGATCTCGCGGGCGCCGTCATCGGTCATGCCAAGGCCCATCAGGCGGGCGCCGCGGCGGACGATCAGTTCCAGCTCCTCCACCGTATAGAAGGAGAGGCGCACCGGAATGCCGAAACGGTCGCGCAACGGTGTCGTCAGCAGGCCGAGGCGGGTGGTGGCGGCAACAAGCGTGAATTTCGACAGGTCGATCTTCACCGAGCGGGCAGCAGGGCCTTCGCCGATGATGAGGTCGAGCTGGAAATCTTCCATGGCGGGATAGAGGATTTCCTCGACGGCCGGGTTGAGGCGATGGATTTCGTCGATGAAGAGAACGTCGCGCTCTTCGAGATTGGTCAGCAGAGCGGCCAGATCGCCGGCCTTCGCGATGACAGGGCCGGAGGTCGAGCGGAAATTGACGCCGAGTTCCTTCGCCATGATCTGCGCCAATGTCGTCTTGCCAAGGCCGGGCGGGCCGACGAAGAGAACGTGGTCCAGCGCCTCGCCGCGGTTTTTGGCCGCTTCGATGAAGATCTTGAGATTGGCGCGCGCCTCCGCCTGGCCGGTGAATTCGTCCAGAGACTGCGGGCGCAGCGTGGTGTCAAAGTCTTCGCCACGCTTTTCCGGCGTTATCAGGCGGGCATCAGTCATTGGGTATTTCCGTTAGAAGCTTGCTCAAGTCCATACACCAAGCTGCCTGCATTGACACCCCGCGGGGCCATCAGCGTGAGAGTTCCCGCAGGCCGAGGCGGATCAGCTTGGCGCTATCCGCATCTTCGCCAGCCGTCTTCATGGCGGCGGCAACCGCATTGGCCGCCTGATCACGCGAATAGCCGAGATTGGTCAAGGCCGAAACGGCGTCGGCAACGGGGGCTGCGGCCACGCCTTCGCCGATCTCCTGCTTGAGGCCGATATTGATCGCCTCGCCGGCAAAGGCAGGCGCCTTGTTCTTGAGCTCGGTGACGATACGGATCGCTACCTTGGGACCGACGCCCTGAGCGCGCGAAACGGCGGTCTTGTCCTGCAGGGCGATGGCATTGGCAAGCTCTGGCGGAGTGAGCGTCGAAAGCACGGCGAGCGCCACTTTCGCGCCGACGCCCTGCACGCTCTGCAGCAGGTTGAACCATTCGCGTTCGAGCTGCGTCTGGAAGCCGAAGAGCTTCAGCTGGTCCTCACGCACATAGGTCTCGATAAAGAGCACGCAGGCCTCTCCGACGGAACCTAGCTTCGAAAGCGTGCGCGCCGAGCAAAAAGCGACGTAGCAGACGCCGTGCACATCCACGAGCACGTAGTCATCGCCGATCTCATCAATTGTGCCTTTCAGCTTGCCGATCATGATCTTGTTCCGTCAGGGGTGGGTTTGGTGCGCGCCGGCGATTGCCTGCCGCATGCGGTTTGCGCCACGGTGATGAGCATGGCAGATGGCGATCGCCAATGCGTCGGCGGCGTCGTCGCCTTTGAACTCCGCCTTCGGCATCAGGATCTTCAGCATCATGTGGATCTGCTTCTTTTCGCCGTGGCCGACGCCGATGACGGTCTTCTTCACGGCGTTTGGCGCATATTCCGATACCGGCAAACCCGCACGGGCCGGCACGAGCATGGCGATGCCACGGGCTTGGCCGAGCTTCAACGTAGCGACCGCGTCCTTGTTGACGAAGGTCTGTTCGACGGCGGCTTCCTCCGGTTTGTAGGAATGGACCACATCAGCAAGACCGTCATGCAGCTGGCAGAGGCGCGAGGCGAGATCCATGTCGCCATCCGAGGTGACGGTTCCCGAGGCAACGAAGCGCAGCGAATTGCCGAGCGTATCGACGATGCCCCATCCCGTGCGGCGAAGGCCGGGATCGATACCGATAATGCGAATCGTGTTTTGCATGGCTCACCCTATAGCGATGGTGAAATAAGTGCCATCGATATGTGAACAAAACAAAAACATGCGTTGTTTTTGCGGCGCCGCATTTACCGCGAATTAAACCGAATGCCTGAATTCTAATCCATCAAATGTGAGAGAAGCCGGCTTTCGCAAAGCTTAAGGCTTCCGATGCTCTGTTTGCAGTTCAACCGGTGGGTGATGTCTCCATGATTCCGCTCGCCGGCGGCGCCGTTCTGGAAGGGTTCGTTTTCATGGCTCAGAGATTTCAGTCCCTGTCCTTCAAGGTGATAGCCACCTTCATCCTGCTGACCACGCTTTCGGTCGCGGTGATCAATATCCTCGCCTATTTTGCCAGCAGCCGCGTTTCCGACGAGCAGGCGCTGAAGGCCAAGGAGAGCGTGCTGATCTTCCGCGGCGACATGTTGCAGGATCAGCTTGTTCAGCTTGAGAACCAGGCAACCTCGATTGCGCGTATAGAAGCGCTGCAGATGTCGATCACCAACCTGAAGAGCGGTTGGAAGACGATGGAGAAGAGCTCCGGCGATGCACGTGGGGAGCTGAAGAAGGTCTTCATCACGAACAATCCGAACCCGGCCGACCAGCGCGAGAAGCTCGCAAAGCCGGAGGGTCCGAGCGGTTTCTATTATTCGAGCCATGAGAAGACGCAGGGCGAAGTGGCGCGCGATCTCGCCGATACCGCCTTCAGCGACCTCCTGATCGTCGATCTCGACGGCACCGTGCTCTATTCCTACAAGAAGAATGACGACTTCGCCGAGAACCTGAAGTCGGATGCCTGGAAATCGACCGGCGCGGGCATCGCCTATGCCAAGGCGATCGAAAATACCGCCAAGGCGACCGACGATTCCGCGCCGACGGCCTTCTCCGGCCTGCGTGTCGATACCGGAAGCGGCAAGTCGGCGATCTTCTATGCCGTGCCGATCGTCAAGCTCGGTCAGGCGAAAGGGCTGATGCTGTTCAAGGTGCGTGACGATGTCGTCACCAGCATTCTGGCAAAGGGTATCGTGTCCGGCAGCACGGCAAAGGCGGCCATCATTTCGGCAGACGGGTCGGCCGTTGGTCTCAATGCATCCGGCCAGCTTGCGACGCTCGATACCGCGCCGTTCACCTTCATCAAGGATGCGCTTGCGAGTTCGGCGATGACGGTTTCAGATTTCGATCGCGCCGACGGTGCTGCACGCGCCTATGTGCGCGGCATCGATTATCGCGGCGATCGTTTCCTCGTCGTTGAAAGCGTGCTGCGCAGCGAATTGAATGCCGGCTCCATCGAGGTCGCCACATTGCTGACCTCGATCGGCATCGGCGTTCTCGTCGTCATGGCGATTGCCACAGGTCTTATCACCAACTTCCTGTTCTCGCCGCTTGCCCGTCTTGCCGGCGTGACCCGCGAAGTCGCAGAAGGCAAGCTCGAAGTTGAGATCGGCAGCCAGAACCGCAAGGACGAGATCGGCACGATGGCGAAAGCGCTTGCTCGCTTCAAGCAGTCGCTGATCGAAGGCCGCGAGCTCGAAGCTGCGAGCGAGCAAACGCGCACGCGGGCCGAAAGCGAGCGCCAGCAGAATCTGGCTCAGCGCGAGGCGGAGGCCCGCAGCCTGCAGGATGTGGTCACGGCGCTCGACGAGGGGCTTCATCATCTGGCGAGCGGCGATCTGGCCTACCAGATCGAAACCCGCTTCCCGAGCGAGCTCGAAAGCCTGCGTGTGAACTTCAACGAGGCACTGGCCACGCTTAACGAAACGATGACGGCGATCGGCGGCAACTCCATGGCCGTGCGTGCAGGCTCCGAGGAGATGCGCACCGGTGCCGATGAACTGGCCGGCCGCACCGAGCGGCAGGCAAGCTCGATCACCGAAACGGCCAATGCGATCAGCGCCATCACCCAGTCGGTGCGCGTGCAGATCGAGCGCGCCGAACAGGCCGCACGCATCGCCCGCGACGCCAAGAAGGAGACTGTCGGCTCCAGCCAGATCATGCGCGAGACAATCGCGGCGATGGAAGCGATCCAGGCGTCTTCACGGCAGATCAACACCATCATTTCCGTCATCGACGATATCGCCTTCCAGACCAACCTGCTGGCACTGAATGCCGGCGTCGAGGCGGCACGCGCCGGCGAAAGCGGCAAGGGCTTTGCGGTCGTCGCCATGGAAGTACGCGAACTGGCGCAGCGGTCTTCGAGCGCTGCCAAGGAAATCTCCAGCCTGTTGCAAAAATCCACGCATGAGGTGGAAAGCGGCGTGGCGCTCGTTGAAAGGGCCGGCGTTGCGCTGACCGGCATCGGGGGTCATGTTGAAGCCATCAACGGCCAGATCAACGAGATCATGGAATCCACCCGTGAAGAGGCAGACACCCTGCGGCAGATCAACAGCTCGGTCGCCGAGCTCGATTCCATGACGCAGCAGAATGCGGCGATGGTTGAGGAGACGACGGCTGCAATCCACCGTCTGGCAACCGAAGCTGTGGAGATGGACCGCCAGCTCGGCAACTTCACCCTTGCCGAAGGATATCAGCAGCAGAGCGCCGACGTGCATCTGCTGCGCAAACGGGCGTGATAGCATCATGCTGATCCGGTTCGAAAAGCCCGAGGATGCGGATGCCATTCATGAGCTGACGCGGGTGGCGTTCGAGCCGATGCCTTACAGCAACAATACCGAAGCGCGGATTGTCAGGGATCTTCGCGCGTCGGGTGATTTGACACTATCTCTCGTCGCGGAAGAGGGTGGTGAGATCATCGGCCATGTCGCTTTCTCGCCGATCACAATCGGCAACATCGAGGATGGATGGTATGGGCTCGGGCCGATTTCGGTAAAGCCGGAGCGGCAGCGGCAGGGGATCGGCAGAGAGCTGATCCTGAAAGGGCTCGATCTGCTAGGAGAGCGTGATGCGACCGGCTGCGCGCTGATCGGCAATCCCTCGGTCTATCGCGGTGTCGGCTTCGAGAGCGATGGGAAGCTGACCTATCGCGATCTCGATACGCGATATGTCCAGAGGATCATCTTCAAGGGATCGCCGCCATCAGGCGCATTGAAATTCCCTCCGGCCTTCGACGAATAACAGTTATTTTCCGGGGCAGCTTTTGTTGGTGCCGCGATTTGGAATAGCGCCACAGCGAACCTACATAGACCGCACTCCCATTCTTGAGCGGCAGGTTTCCATGGTTCCCTTTTCCATTCTCGATCTATCCCCTGTGGCCGAAGGCACGACCATCAGCCAATCCTTTGCAGCGTCGAAGCGCATGGCACAGAAGGCGGAGGAGTTCGGCTATACGCGTTTCTGGATGGCGGAGCATCATGGCATGCCCGGCGTTGCAAGCGCTGCAACCTCGGTCATTCTCGGCCAGATCGGGGCGGTGACGAAGACCATCCGCATCGGCTCGGGTGGCGTCATGCTGCCGAACCATGCGCCGCTCGTCATCGCCGAACAGTTCGGCACGCTCGAAGCCTTGTTTCCCGGTCGCGTCGATCTCGGTCTCGGCCGCGCGCCGGGAACGGACATGCGCACGGCGCAGGCGCTCAGGCGCAACCTCGACGCCGGTGCAAACAGTTTCCCCAATGATGTGGTAGAACTGCAGCAGCTTCTTGGCACGCCGATCGAAAACCAGGCGATCCTGGCCGTGCCCGGCAACGAATCACACATCCCGGTCTGGCTGCTCGGTTCCAGCCTCTATAGCGCCCAGCTCGCGGCGATGCTTGGCCTTCCCTTTGCCTTCGCCTCGCATTTTGCGCCCGACATGCTGCTCGATGCTATTGCAATCTATCGCGACCGTTTTCAGCCTTCAGAAGAGCTCGACAAGCCCTATGTGATGGTCGGCGTCATGGGTGCGGTTTCGGAGACAGATGAGGAAGCGCAGTATCACTTCACCTCGGCTCAGCAGCAGTTCGTCAATCTGCGGCGCAATGTGCGCGGGCCTTTCCCACGGCCGGTGGGGGATATGGATGTCTTCTGGTCACCGATGGAAAAGATGAATGTCGAGCACACGCTGCGCTACGCCGTCGTCGGTTCGCCGGCCACGGCCGAAGCCCAGCTCAATGAATTCCTCAAGGAGACGCAGGCCGATGAGGTCATCATCTCCATGCCGATCCATGATATCGAGGCGCGGTTGAAATCGGTGGAGCTCTTTGCCGGACTCGGCAATTTCATGCGGGCTGCAGCCTAGCCGCTAATCATCCCAGCAAACAAAAAACCCGGCGGAATGGCCGGGTTTTTCGATTCAATATCCTGGATGGCTTTAAGCCGAGAGCTTGGCCAGAACTTCTTCCGAGACTTCGAAGTTCGAGTAGACGTTCTGGACGTCGTCATCGTCTTCGAGCGAGTCGATGAGCCTCAGCAGTGACTGTGCTCGTTCTTCATCGACCGGCACGTTGTTCTGGGCGCGCCAGACGGCCTTTACAGTATCGGCTTCGCCGAGGGTGGATTCGAGCGCCTTGGCGACTTCGCCGAGGGCTTCGAAAGCGGTGGTGATGTAGTGGCCTTCCTCGTCGGTCTCCACATCATCGGCGCCGGCTTCGATCGCGGCTTCCATGACCTTGTCGGCATCGCCGGCGGACAGCTTGTAGGTGATTTCGCCGACGTGGTCGAAGGAGAAGGAAACCGAGCCGGTTTCGCCGAGTGCGCCGCCGGCCTTGGTGAAGATCGAGCGGACGTTGGAGGCGGTGCGGTTGCGGTTGTCGGTCAGGGCCTCGACGATGATCGCCGTGCCGCCTGGGCCGTAGCCTTCGTAACGGACCTCGTCATAGTTCTCCGTATCGGCGCCGGAAGCCTTCTTGATGGCGCGGTCGATATTGTCCTTCGGCATCGACTGGGYCTTGGCGTTCTGGATCGCCAGGCGCAGGCGGGCATTCATTGTCGGGTCGGGCAGGCCGGCCTTGGCGGCAACGGTGATTTCGCGCGCGAGCTTGGAGAACATTTTCGACCGCACGGAATCCTGACGGCCCTTGCGGTGCATGATGTTTTTAAACTGTGAATGGCCAGCCATGGCACCCCTGTTCACGTCTCATTGTTCGGAATGGGCCGCCTTATAAGATCGGAAAGGGCGATATTCAAGGAAAAAGCAGCTTTTCGATCCTTCCCTGGCGGCGTGGTGGTGGGCGGAACAAAGCCGAGGAGATGACGTTTTCAACCGACAACACCAGCAGGAAAGGAACGGCTATGGCAAGCTTCAGCGAGGCCCRTGAACGACCGGCACGTCAGCTCTGGGACCAGATCAACGATATCAATGCCGGCATGCTCGGCCTTTCAGGCGTCGACATGCATATGCAGCCGATGGCACCCAATGTTGATCCGACCACCAATACGATCTGGTTCTATACCAAGACGGATGCCGAACTCGTGCAGATGATCAAGCCAGGCAGCCGTGCGCATTTTTGCGTCATCGGCAAGAACCACGATTATCATGCCTGCCTTTCCGGGGTTATCGAAGTGCGCCCCGATCCCTCGAAAATCGAGGAGTTTTGGAACTCAGTTGTTGCCGCCTGGTACGAAGGTGGCAAGAAGGATCCGAAGCTGACGATGCTTTCCATGCATGTCGATGACGCGGATATCTGGGTCTCAACCGGCAGCAAGCTGAAATTCGGCTGGGAAATTGCCAAGGCCAATTTCGATGAGGAGAAGATGCCTGACGTCGGCATCAAACGGCATCTGCAATTTGCGTGAGCAAACAGGCCCGGCATGGTCCGGGCCTTTTTACTGCACGTCCTTCATCACATAGATCAGAGGTTTTTTTGGCAGCGTGCGCAGCGAAACGGTGATGATGTTGTCGGGCGCATAATTAACGTCGAAACCATTGCCGAACATCGAGATGAAGGCGTTAACCGGCGGGCCGCGGCGATGCATCGGCAGGATCAGCGACGAGCGCAGACGCTTGATGACGCGGCTCATGCTGTCGGCACCCATCGTCAGGCCGCCATCGACCGGCACCATGACCACGTCCAGCCTGCCGATTTCCGTGTAGTGTGTGTCGGTCAGTTCATAATGCAGGTGGCCGAGATGGCCGATGCAGAGGCCGGCGATCTCGAAGATGAAAATGGAATTGCCGTCCTGTTGCGATCCGCCGAGCCCGTAGCTGAAGCGGATATCCGTCGTCACATTGCGGATATAGGCATCGCCGACGACGAGATTGATCTTCGCCTTGTCGCCGGGAATATCGCTCCAGCCGTGCAGAACATGCTTGATGCCAGGGTCCGGCGTCAGCGTGTAATGCGTCTGATGCGCCTTGTTCATGGTCACGACATCGGGTGTCACCGCCGGTTTGTACCAGCCGTTATAATCGGTGGCGATGACGATGCCGCCGGGTGTGTCGATCTCGAAGGTAGAATGGCCGAGGTAGGTGAATTTGACATCTTCGTCCTCGGACACCGCCGGGATTACCGGCGCCGTACCAGAGAAGCTGGCGAAGGTCGCCTTGGGGATAGTCTGCGCGATGGCCTGGCACTCGCTGACAGGCCTGCGGTTTTCCTGGGCTGCGGCAAGGTGCGGCGCGGCGAAAACCGCAAGGCATGCGATAGCGAGGACAAGACAATGCGGCTTCATGCCACCCCTCCGGCGCTTTCACGAAGCCGCGAGGATGCGGCATGCGGTCGCAGCGGTCCAGCCGGAGCATGCTCACAATTGCGTGTTGCAGTGCTCTAGCGCCAGAACTCCGGGATCGTTTCGGCAAGCCGCGGGCCAAGGCGCAGCGGAGCGATCTTTTCGGCCAGACCCGTCGCGTCCGAAATTTCCACGCCGACGCCGCAGATGGTGGCGGGGCCGGTGGCCGCTTCCATACGGCCCTTCGGCATCTTGGAGATGAAGCGGTTCAGCGGTTCTTCCTTGTCCATGCCGAGCGAGGAATCGTAATCGCCGCACATGCCGGCATCCGACATATAGGCGGTGCCGCCATTCAGGATCTGTGCATCGGCGGTCGGCACGTGCGTGTGGGTGCCGACGACGAAGCTGGCGCGGCCATCGACAAAATGGCCGAAGCACTGCTTTTCGCTCGTCGCTTCCGCATGAAAATCGAAGATGATGGCATCGGCCTGTTCCTTCAGCGGGCAGGCGGCAAGGATCGTCTCGGCCGCCTTGAAGGGGTCGTCGAGCTCGGGATGCATGAAGACGCGGCCCATGATGTTGGCGACGAGCACACGCGCGCCGTTACGCGCATAGAAGAGACCCGAGCCGCGACCGGGTGTTCCCTGCGGATAGTTTGCCGGACGCAGGAACTGGTCATGGCGACCCGCGAAGGCGACAGCATCTTTCTGGTCCCAGACGTGATTGCCGGTTGTCACCACATCGGCGCCGGCGTTGATCGTTTCCAGAAAGATGTCTTCGGTGATGCCGAAGCCGCCGGCGGCGTTTTCGCCATTGACGATGACGAAGTCGAGCTTCAGGTCGGAAACCAGACCGGGCAGGCGGTCCCAGACCGCCGTGCGTCCCGTCTTGCCGACCATGTCACCCAGAAATAGCAGTCGCATTCCCTATCCAATCCGTGAGGTAAAATGGCGCAGGCCGCTTTCCGTCAGGATGGCATCCAGGCTTATGTCATGCGGCTCAGCCGGTACCTCTGCCACTTCCTGGCAGTCAAATGCAATGCCGATCAGCTTTGGCGACAGGCCTTTTTGCAGGAGGCGGCCGATTGCACGGTCATAATGGCCGGCGCCGTAGCCGATGCGGTGGCCGCGGGAATCGAAAGCCGACAGCGGCACGAGCATGATTTCGGGGTCGAGGATAGCAGCGTCTTCGCTTGGGCCGACCGTGCCGAAGCCGGTGCCGATCAGTGCCGCGCCGTGGACGAGTTCTCGGAAGACGATGGTCTGCTTGTCGATGATTGCGGGCACGCAAAGGCGGGCGCCGCGTCCGCGCCACCGCGCCATCAGCGGCTGCAGATCGGCTTCCGAACGGATCGGTAGAAAACCGGAGATGATGGTGCCGGGTGTAAAAACAATCGCATCGCCGGCATGGGCTGCCATGTCGAGGCTTTTGGCTGCGCGCAGATCCGTCGGGATGGCATCCCGGAGTGCCAGACGCTCAGCGCGCAATTGAGCCTTCAATTCCTTGGGCGTCATCTCAAATCCAGTATTGTTGTCCGGCGAACATAACCGCTTGTGGTTGATTGCAACAGGTGAAAAGGGTCTATTCCTCGCCTGATTGCGCCCCGTCCTCGATATGGGCATAGGCGAGTTTCAGCATGATTTCTGACGCTTCCATCAATGTTCTGCGCTCTTCCGGCGTCAGGCGGTCGTCCATCGTTTTTTCGAGCCAGGCGCGGCGAGCGCCTATGTCCTCGGACAACACCGTGCGGCCATGAGGGGTGATCGACAGTTCGATCTCGCGGCGGTCGGTCTCGCTACGCGTGCGGCTGATCAGCCCGTCGCGCTCAAGGGCCGCGATGATGCGGGTGACCGATTGAGGCTGCAGATGTTCCTCCAGGGCAAGCCTCCAGGCGGGCATCGGCCCCAAGCGATGAAGCGTGGCGAGGATCGCGATGGTCGACAAGCTGTGCGGACCTTCCGGGCGCGCAGCCCGCAAGCGGCGGCCGAGCAGCAGGACGGAGCGCAGGATGAGTGTCGCAGGTGCGTCGTGGTTACTGGACATATCGTACGCAGTGCGTATTATTTCGTGGATGCCCAATTCCGGGTCTGAGAGACGGTTGATGGAAAAGACACTCAATCACGTAGCCGGAGCCTTTCGCTGGTCGACTGAAAAGGAAGTGACGGCGATCGAAATCGCCGTATCGGCGCTTGCCATGGCCGTTCCGGCACTGCTTGCGGCGAGGGGCCATCATACGGGGCTTGGCCTGATCGGCGGCATGGCGATGAGCGGGACGGTAGCGCATGGCAGACTGAGGACGCAAGCTGCGAGCGCAGGGGCCGCATTGCTGGTCCTGGTGTTTGCGGCGGGGCTTGCCTGTGCACTCGGGCGGCTTGGCGGCGTTTGGCTGATGGGCCTGTTGGTGATTGCCGGCATTGCCGGTATCGTCGGCGGTTTTGACCGCGCGATGGTCGCCGCCTCCATGCGCTTCGTCTTCTATCTCGTCATGGTCGGCGGCATCGTCTCCACCACCACGGCAGATCCGCTGCTCATCTTTGCCATTGTCATCGGCGGCGCACTTTTCGCTGTCGTTCTCCACATGGTGATGGCTGCGGTCGTCGCGCATATCCGCCGTCATGCGGCAGAGCCGGTCGAGGATGAACGCAAGCCGACCGTCAGACAGAAATTCAACAGGCTGTGGCGCTCCCTGGCGGAGCCGGCAGGCTGGCAATATCCAGTCCGACTGGTTTCCTGCCTGGGTGCCGTCTCGCTTATCCACCTGTTCTTTCCCGATCATGATGTTCACTGGGCGGCACTGGCGCTGGTGCTGCTGATCGAGCGGCGGCCGGAACGTTTGCCACTCAAGACGACGCAAAGAGTGATCGGCGTTCTCTTCGGTGTCTGTTGTGCGGGATTGCTGTCGTTTCTTACCTTGCCAGCCTGGGCAGACGTGCTTGTTGTCGCCGTGCTCGGCGGTAGCAGGCCCTTCCTGCGGGCCAGGAATTATCTCGCCTATTCGATCGTGATGACGCCGCTGATGATGATGGCCATGGGAACCGCCGATCATGCCCTGCCGGCTTCCGCGCTGCTGGATAGGCTATTTGCGACTGTCTTTGCCGCCTGCCTTGTGCTGCTCGTCAACCAGGCAACGATCCATTTTCTGCCGCAGACGGCAGCGCCTAAGGCTTAGACGACGATGCTCGAGGGAATGGTCGCCGTCGGCACGGCAGCCGACAGGCCGGTCACGGCTGATTGTGCTGCTCCGATTGCACCTTCGGCGGTGGCGTCGCGGTTCTTCTCGCGCAGATCGCGCATGGCCTTTTCGAGGATCTGCTTCAGCTCGCGGACGACAGACTTGAACTCTTCCATCGTCTTGCGGTCATCGGCGGAAATTGTCGACGACTTCGGACCGTCTTCGACGATTTCCTGATAGGCTTTGCGGGCATGAGCCGCGCCATCTGTTTCCGCAGTGTCCGTGCCGTCTTCCACTGCTTCCGTTGTCGTTTCGGTACCCTGCGTTGCCTCGGTGGAAGCCGTCGCATCGCTTGCGACGACGTCGGCCGTTGCATTGGTGGTGGCATCGGTCGTCGCGGCGGTGGAAGCTGATATGGCTGCTGTGCTGGTCGCAGCACTTGCGTCGGAAGAGCCGCCGGTTGCAACGGCCGAGGCGAATTCGGAGGCCGCGGCGCCAACCTTGCGTGCGAGTTCGGCGGCGAGACGCGCAATCACTTCAGGCGGGAAGCCCGCTGTCTTCAGCGCCTGCAGCTCCTGTTTGGCTTCCTCGAGCTTGCGCTGGGCACGACTCTTCGCATCGTCGGCGGAGCTGGCCAGCGAATTACGCACCTGCTCCAGCGCGAGCGACTGCCGCTGGATCTTCAATACGCCGGTATCGGGCTCGTTGCTCGTGGACGAAACGCCGGATTGTGCCGACTGAGTGCCGCGCAGAAGGGTGGACGCCGAAACGGTTGCGAGCTGCATAATATACCCCCGATTACATTTGGGGCGTACTCTGCCAGATCAGACTTGCGTGGAACTGGGGCGCGGAACCCCTTGTTTCCTGGCCAATTGCTGCATCGTTTGTTCGAAAAGGGGCATGCCGCCGGGCTTCCAGCCGAGCGCGCGGATCTTACCCGTGTTCATGGCGCAAAGCTCTGCCTTGTCCGCTGCTTCGGGCAGCGGGAAGGGACAGTCGGCGTGGTGCCGGATCGGCGAAAGGATATCCCTCGTATCGACGGCGATATCCGAAACGTTGAAGACCTCGCCGGCGATTCGGGCACTTTCTGTTTCCAGCATCAGCCGCACGACACGACCGAGATCGCGTCCATGGACCTCGGTTCCCGCGCGTGGGGAAACAGGCTGGCCGCTCAGATAGTCATCGATCAGTCGATCCCATTTGTTTGGAGAACGGCCACTGTAAACGCCTGTTGCCCGTAGGCTTGCTCCTGCAAAGCCTGGGCCGGAAAGATGGGCGAGCGCCCGCTCCGCATCGAGTTTGACCTGCCCGTAGAGGGTTTCCGGCGTGGCGGACATGGTTTCGAAAAGCTCGGTGCCCGGTGCATGCTCGCCATAGGCGGCGCGACTGGACATGAAGATGCAACGGCGGGTGCCTGCGCGCTTTGCCTCCTCGAAGAGTTTCACTGTGCCATCGAGATTCAAGCGGTGAAACGCCTTTGGATCATCGCCTTCGCCGCCGCGGTATTTTCCTTCGATGTGGCTGAAGGCGGCGTGCACGAAAAAATAGGCATCATCGAAGGCGCCGATATCGTCCTCGTCCGGATCGAGCGAAAGCGGGGCGAAATCGACGGGACGAGAGAAGAACCGGGGAAGTGGCGCACGCCGTCCGCCGATAATCACCTGATATCCGGCAGAAAGCAGCTCTTCGACGATATAACGTCCGACGATACCCGTTCCGCCTGATACCAGTACTTTCATGCCGCCTCATCCGGATTGGCCAGAGATGCAATCTCCGGCACGTGGCCGCCAATATGGAAACAATGCCACAAATCGATCAAAGGTTGTAGCCTCTCTGCTTTAGGATGATCTTTTTCCCAAGGTTTTTCATACTGATAGTGCAGGATAGAAATGCTCTTCCAATCCCACAGGGCCGGCATGGTGAACCAGACATATTGCAGCATGTTGAAATAGACCGGCAGGCCGTGCCAATCGGGGAAGAACGTCTCGAGGAAGGTCTGGTCCGTGCGCCGCCAGAAGATGTCGGGCTGATCCAGAACTGCAATCATCTGCCGGAAGGTCTCTTGCGAAGGGCGGGCAACGAAGACGCCGGAGTTCATGCGGTGGAAGTCGGCAAGGCTTTCATAGACATTCGGCGCCGCGGAGAATTCCGGGTAGGCGAAGAGCTTGTCGACATTCTTCAAGACGATCGCATCGGCATCGATGAAAACGCAGCGCTCATATTCGACAAGCTGCCAGAGGCGGAGCTTGCAGAAATTGTCGAGCGGCGAATGAAAGGCCGGCTTGCGGCCCTTGGTGAAAGGTGCTGCGGAGTGGAGATTGCCGCGCGCATGCCGCTCGTTGAAAGCATCCGACAACGGCAGATGCTCGACTTCGATCAGCCGGCAGCCGAGAGCGTCCAGTGGGGCGAGGGTGGCCGCGTCGACACTGCCGGTATGCAGGATGACGATGGCGGCGTCCGTACCAGTACGACGCAGCGAGTTTGCCAGTGCCGTCGCGCCCATGGCGTAATCGGCGTTGGTGACGAGAGTGACGTAGGCGAAGTGCGGGGCAGGGGTCATGGATGCAGGGTACCTTCCTGAACGGCCTCGCTCCGGCAAGGCCGTTGCTTCGAGAAGATAGCACCACTCATGATACGGACTTCAGCCGCTTGCCTTCCGGGTCGTGATTAATTGTCGCGGCGATATCCTTCGTCCAGGCGGAGACGGCCGGGACGCGGGAGCGGTCGACGCGGTAGGCGAATTTCCTTGCGACTTCAACGATTTCGTCGAGCAGGCCGGCCTTCAGGGTAATCGGATCGAGGCCGAGGCCGAGGAACTTGTCGTTCCTGACGACCAGATCGTTTTCGGCAGCTTCCTTGCGCGGATTGGGCAGCCAGACGACTTCGGAACCGGCCATCTTGGCGATCATCTCGGCGAGATCGCGCACACGATGGGTCTCCGTCATCTGGTTGAAGATTTCGACGCGTGAGCCGCGGGCGGGGGGATTCTTGAGCGCCAGTTCGATGCAGCGGACGGAATCCTGGATATGGATGAAGGCGCGCGTCTGGCCACCGGTGCCGTGAACGGTCAGCGGATAGCCGATGGCGGCCTGAATGAGGAACCGGTTCAGCACCGTGCCGTAGTCGCCATCATAATCGAAGCGGTTGATGAGCTGCGGATGGCGGCGCGTCTGCTCCGTATGCGTGCCCCACACGATGCCTTGATGCAGATCAGTGATCCTGAGGCTGTCATTCTTGGCGTAGAACTGGAAGAGCAACTGATCCAGGCACTTGGTCATGTGGTAGATCGAGCCGGGATTGGATGGATAGAGAATCTCCTGGGAGGCAGTTTCGCCATCCATCGTCTCGATGCCGACAGGCAGATAACCTTCCGGAATGGCGGCACCGACCGTCGAATAGCCATAGACGCCCATGGTGCCGAGGTGGACCAGATGGGCATCGAGCTGCAACTCGACCAACGCATTCAAGAGATTATGTGTGGCGCTGACATTGTTGTTGACCGTGTAATTCTTGTGCCGGTCGCTCTTCATCGAATAGGGCGCAGCGCGCTGCTCGGCGAAATGGATGATCGCATCCGGACGGTTTTCCGCGAGCCACTTCTTCAGGAGCTCGTAGTCCCGAGCGAGGTCGATCAGATTGAAATGGATGCGGCGGCCGGTTTCGGCATGCCAGATACGAGTGCGCTCCTGAATGGAGTCCATCGGCGTCAGCGACTGGACGCCGAGCTCGGTATCGATCCAGCGGCGGGAGAGATTGTCGAGGATGTGGATGTCATGCCCGGCATCGGAGAGATGCAGCGAGGTTGGCCAACCGATGAAACCGTCTCCGCCCATCACCGCAATCTTCATGCCACTGGCTCCTCATCGGTTGTTTCCCATCGGGATAGTTAGGAAATATGACAATTGTTCAATGCTTGCCTGTCGAGAAGTGTTGCGTCAAAGAGGGCCGGAAAGTTTGGAGAAAATTATGGCGGAACACGGTTTTTCTATTTCCGGCGAGCTCACCGAGGCGGGCCATCGACTCGTCCAGCGGGTCTATTATGAAGATACGGATTTCTCCGGTCTGGTCTATCACGCACGCTATCTGCATTTCCTCGAACGGGGCCGCACCGACTACCTGCGCTGTCTCGGTGTCGAGCAGCGAGAGCTCGTGAATGCGGACGAGGAAGGACTCGTTTTCGTCGTCCATCGCATGGAGATCGACTTCAAAAGCCCGGCCCGCATGGACAACATTTTGACCGTGATCACACATACCGAAAAGGCCGGCGGCGCGAAGATGGTGCTCAACCAGGAAATCCGCCGCGACGATACACTGCTGATCGCCGCAAAGGTGATCATCGCCGTGATCAATGCCAAGGGCAGGCCGCGCCGGTTGCCCGAGGCGCTGGCGAGGCAAATGCTCATTCCCGAAAGCTGAAAACAGCCCGGATATGTCTGCGTTTCCTGCGTCAAACTGCCGGAATCGAGGGGTTGTAAAAACTTGAATTTTATGTGAAGGAATTGCCGCGCTGCAAGATGAGCGCTGTGTTCAGCAACCGGACAATGTTCCGGTCAAGTTATCCAGGAACAAAATCTCCCGCGACATTCCCGCTGTCATAGTCTGGCACTAACGATCTATTAACCATAATGGTGTCTTACTTGCGGAGTCGGAGTTTGTGCGACGCACGCCTTCCTTTGACCAAATTTGACGGCAAGAAGGCGGAAGAAGAGCTTGGAAGCTTGACCAGGGCTTTGGGCGGCGGCCGCCAGACATTCTTGCGTGATCACTTCGTGCCGCCCGGTCAAGCGCCGGGCGTTTGGATTCGGGGATTTTGGATCTATGGAACAAGTAGGATTGGCAGCAGCCACGACCGACGTCAGCCTCTGGTCGCTTTTCATGCAGGCCGGCATTGTCGTCAAGCTGGTCATGCTCGGCCTTATCGCCGCTTCGGTGTGGACCTGGGCTATCGTTATTGACAAATATCTGGCCTACGGACGCGCCCGTCGCCAGTTCGACAAGTTCGAGCAGGTGTTCTGGTCGGGCCAGTCGCTGGAAGAACTCTACCGGACGCTGTCCGAGCGCACCAATACCGGTCTTGCGGCAATCTTCGTCGCGGCGATGCGCGAGTGGAAGAAATCCTTCGAGCGGGGTGCTCGTTCGCCGATCGGCCTGCAGATGCGTATCGACAGGGCCATGGACGTGACGCTCGCCCGTGAATCCGAATTTCTCTCGGCCCGCCTCGGGTCGCTGGCGACGATCGGCTCGGCCGGTCCGTTCATCGGCCTCTTCGGTACGGTTGTCGGTATCATGACCTCCTTCCAGGCAATTGCCGGTTCGAAGTCGACCAACCTTGCGGTCGTGGCGCCCGGTATCGCGGAAGCGCTTCTCGCTACCGCCATCGGTCTCGTCGCCGCTATCCCGGCGGTTATCGCCTACAACAAGTTCTCCGCTGACGCCGGCAAGCTCTCGGGTCGCATGGAAGGCTTTGCGGATGAATTCTCCGCCATCCTTTCGCGCCAGATCGACGAGAAGCTGCAGCCGCGCCAGGCTGCGCAGTAACGGAGTAGACGATCATGGGTATGGCTGTAGGCGGCAATAGCGGAGGGGGCGGCGGACGCCGCCGCCGTGGTAGCCGCAACAAGGGTGTGATCTCCGAAATCAACGTGACGCCGCTCGTCGACGTCATGCTGGTGCTGCTCATCATCTTCATGGTGGCAGCGCCGATGATGACAGTCGGTGTTCCGATCGATCTGCCGGAAACACAGGCCAAGGCGCTGAATTCCGAGACGCAGCCGATCACGATCTCGGTCAAGAACAGCGGCGAAGTCTATCTGCAGGAAACGCCGATCCCGGCTGAAGAGATTGCTGCAAAGCTCGAGGCGATCGCCACCACGGGTTACAACGAACGCATCTTCGTGCGCGGTGATGCGACTGCTCCGTACGGCGTGATTGCCGACGTGATGGCCCGCATCCAGGGTGCAGGCTTCAAGAATATCGGCCTCGTCACACAGCAGAAGAAGGACCAGTAACGCTCAAGATGAAGACCAGCGTCGTCACATCTGCGGTTCTGCACGGGCTGGTGCTTACCTGGGCGCTGGTTTCGCTCAGCGCGCCGGAATCCTTCAAGGTGGAGGATTTCGAGGCGATGCCGGTCGATCTCGTGCCGGTGGAATCCATCACCCAGATGCAGCAAGGCGACAAGAAGGCTCCGAAGAAGGAGACATCAGCACCGGTGCCGACGACCCGGCCGCCTATCGCGCAGCCGGCGGAGAATGCCGGTGACAACAATGTCGACCTGAAGACGCCGCCGGTCCCGAACGCCAAGCCCAGCAACAGCGAAGCTGCGGCGGCGAATTCGAGCGAGAAGCCGCTGCCGACAATCGATCCCAAGCCGAACGACGTCAAGGAAGTCAACAAGGAAGAGACCGAGGTCGAGCAACCGAAGGAGGTTGCTTCCATTCCGCCGCCAAAGCCTGTCGAAGTGACACCGCCGAAGCCCGAGGAAAAGCCGCCGGAAGAACAGGCCAAGCCTGAGGAGCCGCCGAAGCCGGATGCCGAAGCATTGCCGGACAAGGTACCGACGCCGGTCGTCAAGCCACAGGTAAAGCCGCCGGAACCACAGAAGGCTGCTGAAAAGCCGCCGGAAAAAACGCCGGACGAGCCGAAGGCTGCAGAAAAACCGACCGACAAGAAGAAAGCCGACAAGAAACAGGAAGTGGCGAAATCGGCTTCTTCAATGAAGAGCGACTTCAACGCGGACGAGATTTCGGCGTTGCTGAACAAGACCGATCCTTCCGCCGGCGGCGCCAAGCGTTCGACGCAGGAGGCATCGCTGGGGGCGAAGAAGAGCAATGGCGGTTCCAAGCTCAGCCAAAGCGAACAAGATGCGCTACAGGGTTTGATCCAGGGTAACTGGCTTATTACTCCGGGAATGGAAGGCCTTTCCGGCATGGTCATCACGGTGCATTTCAAACTCGATAAAGATGGAAACATTATCGGCCAGCCTGACATCGAGTCTTCCGGCGGAAGCAGCACCGATTCAACGCGTCGTGCGCTGGAAAGTGGCGCTTACCGTGCCGTGATGAAATCTGCTCCGTCGTTCCGCACGACGCTTCCGATGGACAAGTATGACGTGTGGAACGAGGTTGTCCTTAATTTTCATCCCAGCGATATGGGGATTTGAATGCCGAGGAATTCGATCCATTTCGCGAAATCTTTCGGGATATACGCGGTGCTGATCGGGTTGATCCTTGGCCTCGCATTTCCTTTCGATGCAAATGCGGAGACGGCTGATCGCCGAAACAGCGCAAACGCCCCGATCCTCAGCAAGGCTGAAATCACGGCGGTTGTGCACTCGATCGAACGTCAATTCATCGTCGATAATCGCCTGAAAGATATCGGCAGCGTGCGTTTGACGATCCACATAAAGCTAGCGAGAGACGAGCAGATCGTCGGCAACCCTGATGTGCAGGTCACCGGTGGCAGTGAGCGTGCGCAGAAAAGTCTTAGCGATGCCGGCCTTCGCGCAGTTCGTCGCGCAGCTCCTTTTACGGTGCTTCCGAAAGATAAATACGACGTCTGGAAGGAAATTGTTTTCAATTTCGACACCAGCGCTCTTACCCAATAAGATGCTGAAAGGCTTGTTTGATATGGTCAAGTGTTCCCTCATCCGCGCTCTGATGGTCATTGCAGGCCTGATTGGGGCCGCAGCCTTTACGACGCCGGCGAACGCGTTGGTCACCCTCGATCTTCGAAAAGGCAATGTCCAGCCGATGCCGATTGCGGTGACTGACTTCCAGGGCGACATGGGCGCGCAGGTCTCGCAGGTCATCGCCGCCGACCTGCAGCGTTCCGGCCTGTTTGCCCCGATCAACAAGACGGCCTTTATCGAAAAGATCTCCAATCCGGATGCTGCGCCGCGCTTCGAGGACTGGAAGGTTATCAATGCCCAGGCGTTGGTCACTGGCCGAGTTACCAAGGAAGCGGATGGCCGCCTTCGCGCCGAATTCCGCCTGTGGGATACTTTTGCCGGGCAGCAGATGACCGGTCAGCAGTTCTATACGCAGCCGGAGAACTGGCGGCGTGTCGCTCACATCATCGCCGACGCGATCTACAAGCAGATCACCGGCGAAGAGGGATATTTCGATACCCGCGTCGTCTTCGTTTCCGAATCCGGTCCCAAGCAGCAGCGCAAGCGCCAGCTGGCGATCATGGATCAGGACGGCTTCAACGTTCGCATGCTGACCGACGGCAGCGATCTCGTGCTGACGCCGCGCTTCTCGCCGAGCCGGCAGGAAGTGACCTACATGTCCTTTGCCAACCAGCAGCCGCGCGTTTATCTGCTGCAGCTTGAGACCGGACAGCGTGAAGTCGTCGGTAACTTTCCGGGCATGACCTTTTCGCCGCGCTTTTCTCCCGATGGCCAGAAGGTCATCATGAGCCTTCAGCAGGAAGGCAATTCGAATATCTACACGATGGACCTACGTTCGCGCACGACGACCCGTCTGACATCCACGGCCGCGATCGATACGTCGCCCTCCTATTCGCCCGATGGTAACCGCATCGCCTTCGAAAGCGACCGCGGCGGACAGTCGCAGATCTACGTGATGAATGCCGACGGTTCGGGCCAGACCCGTATTTCCTTCGGCGATGGCCGCTACTCCACGCCGGTCTGGTCGCCGCGCGGCGATCTGATCGCTTTCACCAAGCAGTCGGGCGGCAAGTTCTCGATCGGCGTCATGAAGCCTGATGGCTCGGGTGAGCGCATTTTGACGACCGGTTTCCACAATGAAGGCCCGACCTGGGCGCCGAATGGCCGCGTCATCATGTTCTTCCGCCAGGCCGCGGGTGCGGGCGGTCCGCAGCTCTATTCGATCGACCTGACAGGCTACAATGAACAGGCCATCAAGACGCCTGCCTACGGCTCGGACCCGGCCTGGTCGCCGCTTCTGGAGTAGTGGAGGGGAAGAATATCGCCTTCATGTCGCCGCAAAGTCCTGAAAATGGGCGATGCAGGGACAAATCAACGAATTGTTAACCATAATCTTTGATGGCCGGTTAACCGAGTGCGGTTACTGTCCGGAAACCCTGATTGAAGTCGCAAGGAGACCCGGCCATGAGCCGAATTCACACCCCGGCAATGAGCCGCATGCAGAATTTCGCCCGTAACCCCGTCATGATCGCGCTTGTCGCCGGCCTTGCTCTCGCAAGCTGCGCCAAGAAGAACGTGCCGAATAGCGCCGGCGAGCTCGGCCTCGGTGCAGGTGCGGCAACACCGGGCTCCACCCAGGACTTCACGGTCAATGTCGGCGACCGCATCTTCTTTGATACCGACTCCACTTCGATCCGCGCCGATGCTGCCCAGACGCTCGACCGTCAGGCACAGTGGCTCGGCCGCTACCCGAACTACCAGGTCACMGTCGAAGGCCATGCCGACGAGCGCGGTACGCGCGAATATAACCTCGCTCTCGGCGCTCGCCGCGCCGCAGCCGCCAAGGATTATCTCGCTTCGCGCGGCGTTCCGGCTCAGCGCATGAAGACGATCTCCTACGGCAAGGAACGTCCGGTCGCTGTCTGCGACGACATTTCCTGCTGGTCGCAGAACCGCCGTGCCGTCACCGTTCTCGGTGGCGCAGGCATGTAATTCACGGCAAAAGCCGGAATTTGACGAGGCGGCTCCTTGCGGGCCGCCTTTCTTTTTGACCACACTTTGGCCAGACTCCGTTGCTTTTTGAGAGCAATTGGAAAAATCTCCTGTCGTGCCATCGGGGCGCGAAGAATCACTGGGACAGGACGATACAAATGAAGAAACTAGTCGTGGCAGGCATGCTGTGCCTTGCGGCCGTGACCGGGAGCGAGCGAGCGGCATATTCCGCTTCGTTCTTCGGCTTGCACATCGGCGGCCAATCCGCGCAACAAAGCCAGCCGGCAGCGCCTGTTGTCAAGGTGCAGGGCAGCGACGCGGAAATCCGCATCCAGCAGATGGAAGACCAGATGCGGCAGTTGAATGGCCGTATCGAGGAGATGAGCTATCAGCTTCTCCAGATGCAGGAGACGATCCGCAAGCAGCAGGAAGACAACGAATTCCGCTTCCAGCAGCTCGAAAAAACCGGGGGCGGCGCAGGAGGCGGTGGTGCTGCCAAGACGCCGGTGAAGAAGAGTGAAGCCGACGTCGCTCCACCGGCATCAGGCGGTGGCGATGATATCGCCAAGGTCATTCAAGCCCCGCGGGGAGCCGAAACGGCTCCCTCCACCGGCGTGCCGGCCAATGAAGGCCTCGGCCAGCCGCCGCGCGAGTTGGGCTCCATGGATTTCGACCAGAACGGCAATCCTGTCGGCAATTCCATGAACCAGAATGCGACGGTCGGTTCCGCACCGCTGCCGGATGCGGCCGCGCCGCAGCAGACCGCTTCGCTCGGCAGCGAGTCCGACCAGTACAAGGCGGCCTATGGCCACGTGCTTTCCGGCGACTACGCTACTGCGGAGCAGGAATTCACGCAGTACATCTCCCGTTATCCGAACAGCTCGCGTGCTCCGGATGCCAATTTCTGGCTTGGCGAAGCGCTTTATTCGCAGGGCAAGTTCAACGAATCGGCCAAGACTTTCCTGAATGCCCATCAAAAATACGGCACGTCCGAAAAGGCACCCGAGATGCTGCTGAAGCTCGGCATGTCGCTTGCCGCACTGGACAATACCGATACTGCCTGCGCGACCCTGCGCGAGGTCAGCAAGCGGTATCCGAAAGCCTCCCGTGCCGTCATAAACAAGGTCGCGAGCGAACAGAAGCGTCTCGCCTGCTAGGGTCTTCCGGTTTGTTTCCGGAAGATCCGATTTCTCCCGAGGCGGCAATCGACCGTTTCCTCGCTTCGCTGAAGACACCCGTGCGCATTCTTGTCGCGATCTCAGGCGGAAGCGATTCCAGTGGCCTGCTCCTGCTGCTCCATGAAGCGCTGAAGGCCGCACCCGATCTTTCCATTTCCCTTTGTGCTGCGACAGTCGACCATGCGCTGCGCGACGAATCCGCGGATGAGGCCTGCTGGGTCGCAACTCTCTGCGCATCAATGGACATTCCGCACCGGACGATGGTCTGGCAGGGGGAAAAGCCGAAAACCGGTATCTTGGCGGCGGCACGCGAGGCGCGTTACGGTCTTCTTGCCGAGGCGGCGGAAGCCTTCGATGCTGATCTCATCGTGACAGGACATACGCTGGACGATCAGCGCGAAACGCTGCACATGCGTGGAATGCGGACGGAGCAGATTTCGACCGGCATCGCGGATGCGGTGCTGTTCGACCGGCATTTCTGGATCCTGCGGCCGCTCCTCTTCTCCACCCGGGTAGATATCCGTCGCTTTCTGACCGTGCGCAGCGTGGCGTGGATCGACGACCCCAGCAACGAAGATCTGAAATACGAGCGTGTGCGGACGCGCCGGCACCTTTCCGCTGAAGGCGCTGCCGAGACGGATATCTGTCGTGCTTGGGAAGAGCGGCTGGCTCTTTCTTCTGATGGAGCCGAATGGCTGCATCGCCATTTCAGGCTTCATGGCGGTTTACTCGGGCAGGTGATGCCTGGCGGGTTAGAACAGGATCGCAGAGTTCTTGATTATGCGCTCGGTCGTCTGACGGCCGTTTTTGGTGGGCAGCCGTTTGTGCCGGGAAGGAAACAGATGGAGCGGCTTCTTGCATTCGCCACAGGTGGTAAGCCGGGACGAATGACTGTCGGCCGTGTGGTATTCGATTTGCGGCGTGACGGGCTTTATCTGGCACGTGAGAGCCGCGGAATCCTGCCTCTGGTGCTTCGGTCGGGAGAGGCCGGGGTTTGGGATGGAAGATTTGAAGCGAGAAACAGGTCGTCAGAGACCATAGAAATTACGACACGCGCCGGCTCGGTGAATGAGGCAACAATGCGTAGAGGGTCTTCCGCGCCCGACCTGGGCTCGCCGGATTCCGCTAACAAGCAGGACAAAAGGGATGGGAGTCAGGGTCTTCCCAAGGCGGCGTGGAAACGGGCTGCTGCTTCTGGGCCGGCCATATCCGCAGGGCAAGGGCTTTTATTGCCGGAATTCGGCCGATCCGTCGATTTGACGCCCCATTTTGCAGCCTTCGACCGCTTTTTGACACGATTTGATTTCACCTTTGCCGAGAGGCTTTCGGCAGTTTTCTCAAGGGCGCCCTATGCGGAGCCGCCTTTAAGAAGTATTGACGGAAAAACGATCTGACAGAGCGGATCGCCTTGGCAATGGCCTGGCGCAACCCTATGTTAGAGACCAAATATGACGGCCGCCATGAGGCGACTGTCCAGTGCTGGGGAGTTCAATGAACCCTAACTTACGTAATTTCGCCTTGTGGGCGATCATCGCGCTTCTGCTGATCGCCCTCTTCAGTATGTTCCAGACGGCTCCGGCTCAGACGGGTTCGCGTGAAGTTCCTTATTCGCAGTTCCTGCGTGAGGTCGATGCGGGCCGCGTGAAGGATGTCGTGGTCACCGGTAACAGGCTGACCGGAACATATCTGGAGAATAACAATACCTTCCAGACCTATTCGCCTGTGATCGACGACAATCTGCTCGATCGCCTGCAATCCAAGAATGTCGCTGTCACCGCGCGCCCGGAAACCGATGGTTCCTCCGGCTTCCTGAGCTATCTCGGAACGTTGCTGCCGATGCTCTTGATCCTTGGCGTCTGGCTGTTCTTCATGCGGCAGATGCAGGGCGGTTCGCGCGGCGCGATGGGCTTTGGCAAGTCCAAGGCCAAGCTTCTGACCGAGGCGCATGGCCGCGTGACCTTCGATGACGTTGCCGGCGTTGATGAAGCCAAGCAGGACCTGGAAGAGATCGTTGAATTCCTGCGCGACCCTCAGAAATTCCAGCGCCTCGGCGGCAAGATCCCGCGCGGCGTGCTGCTTGTCGGCCCTCCGGGTACCGGTAAGACGCTGCTCGCCCGCTCGGTTGCCGGCGAAGCCAACGTGCCGTTCTTCACCATTTCCGGTTCGGACTTTGTTGAAATGTTCGTCGGTGTCGGTGCAAGCCGTGTCCGCGACATGTTCGAGCAGGCGAAGAAGAATGCGCCTTGCATCATCTTCATCGACGAAATCGACGCCGTTGGTCGCCATCGTGGCGCCGGTCTCGGCGGCGGTAACGATGAACGCGAACAGACGCTGAACCAGCTCCTCGTCGAGATGGACGGTTTCGAAGCCAATGAAGGCATCATCCTGATCGCCGCGACCAACCGTCCCGACGTTCTCGATCCGGCGCTGCTGCGTCCGGGCCGTTTCGACCGCCAGGTCGTTGTTCCGAACCCTGACATCGTTGGCCGTGAGCGCATCCTCAAGGTACATGCCCGCAACGTTCCGCTGGCACCGAATGTCGATCTCAAGGTTCTGGCTCGCGGTACGCCCGGTTTCTCCGGTGCGGACCTGATGAACCTCGTCAACGAAGCTGCCCTCATGGCCGCACGCCGCAACAAGCGTGTCGTGACCATGCAGGAATTCGAAGACGCCAAGGACAAGATCATGATGGGTGCGGAGCGCCGCTCTTCGGCCATGACCGAAGCGGAAAAGAAGCTCACCGCCTATCACGAGGCCGGTCACGCCATCACCGCGCTGAACGTCGCCGTCGCCGATCCGCTGCACAAGGCAACGATCATTCCGCGTGGCCGTGCGCTCGGCATGGTCATGCAGCTTCCCGAGGGCGACCGCTACTCGATGAGCTACAAGTGGATGATCTCGCGCCTCTGCATCATGATGGGCGGCCGCGTTGCCGAAGAACTGACCTTCGGCAAGGAGAACATCACTTCGGGTGCTTCCTCCGACATCGAGCAGGCGACCAAGCTTGCCCGTGCGATGGTCACCCAGTGGGGCTTCTCCGACGAGCTCGGCCAGGTTGCCTATGGCGAGAACCAGCAGGAGGTCTTCCTCGGTCATTCGGTTTCGCAGTCGAAGAACGTCTCCGAAGCGACCGCGCAGAAGATCGACAACGAAGTGCGCCGCCTGATCGACGAGGCCTATACGCAGGCTCGCACGATCCTGACGGAAAAGCATGACGAGTTCGTCGCTCTCGCCGAAGGGCTGCTCGAATACGAGACGCTGACCGGCGAAGAGATCAAGGCTCTGATCCGTGGCGAAAAGCCTGCGCGCGATCTTGGCGATGATTCGCCTCCGAGCCGCGGCTCGGCCGTGCCGAAGGCCGGTGCGCGCCCTGCTTCCAAGGGTGATGAACCCGAGGGTGGGCTGGAACCGCAGCCTCACTGAAATTGAACAGGAATTTGCCTAAAGGGCCGGATTTCCACAGGGAATCCGGCCCTTTTAATATTAGTAACAGGATATAATCAGTTTTCTTGGTAATTTACGTGCCGGTTACGCGGTTTTGTGGCATTCCGCTGACTAAAGACAAGTCTGAATCAAGGTTTCGGGCGCAGCGCCAATCTTTGAAGCCGGATTCTTGCTTGAGGAATGCGCAAGCTTCTACGGCGCGCGGAAAGCGCAGGAGTGCATATGAAAAGACGCTATTTTGGGACGGACGGCATCCGAGGTCAGGCCAACATCTTCCCTATGACGCCGGATCTTGCGATGCGGGTCGGCATCGCCGCAGGGACGATTTTCCGTAACGGCGCCCACCGTCATCGTGTGGTGATCGGCAAGGACACGCGCCTGTCGGGATACATGCTGGAGAATGCCCTCGTGGCCGGCTTTACCGCGGCGGGACTGGACGTGTTCCTGCTCGGTCCTATTCCGACACCTGCCGTTGCCATGCTGACGCGTTCGCTGCGATGCGATATCGGCGTGATGATTTCGGCCTCGCACAATCCGTACCAAGATAACGGTATCAAGCTTTTCGGTCCTGATGGTTACAAGCTCTCCGATGACATCGAAGCGCAGATCGAGGACCTGCTGGACAAGGATTTATCGGGACAGCTTGCCAAGGCTGAGGAAATCGGCCGAGCCAAGCGCGTCGATGGCGATATCTACCGCTATCTCGAGCACGTCAAACGCACCTTGCCGCGCGACGTGACCTTGCAGGGCCTGCGCGTCGCGGTCGACTGCGCCAACGGTGCGGCCTACAAGGTGGCGCCTGCCGTTCTGTGGGAGCTCGGCGCCGACGTGGTGACGATCGGCAACGATCCGAACGGCACGAACATCAACCTGAATTGCGGCTCCACCAGCCCGGTCGCCCTGCAGAAGAAGGTCGACGAGGTGCGCGCCGATATCGGCATTGCGCTCGATGGCGATGCGGACCGCGTCATCATCGTCGATGAAAACGGCTCGATCGTCGATGGCGATCAGCTGATGGCCGTTATCGCTGAAAGCTGGGCCGAGAGCCAGCAGCTGCGCGGCAACGGTATCGTTGCGACCGTCATGTCCAATCTTGGCCTCGAGCGTTTCCTTGAGGACAAGGGCCTCGGCCTTGCCCGTACGAAGGTCGGCGACCGTTACGTCGTCGAGCATATGCGCCAGCACAATTACAATGTCGGTGGCGAGCAGTCCGGCCATATCGTGCTTTCGGATTACGGCACAACAGGCGACGGTCTCGTTGCCGCCCTGCAGATTCTGGCGGCCGTCAAGCGTACCGGTAAAACGGTCAGCGAAATCTGCCGTCGCTTCGAGCCGGTGCCGCAGCTTCTGCGCAATGTCCGCATTACCGGCGGCAAGCCGCTGGAAGATCTGCGGGTGGTCAAGGCGATTGCCGATGCGGAAGCCGAGCTTTCCAAGAATGGCCGTCTCGTCATCCGGCCGTCCGGCACCGAGCCGCTGATCCGCGTCATGGCGGAAGGCGACGACCGGGCGCAGATCGAGCGTATCGTCAACGATCTCATCGGCACGATTTCGAGCGTACGCAGCGCCGCCTGAAAGCGCCGCAAAAAGGATTGAAAGCCGGCCTTCGTGCCGGCTTTTTTGTTGGCACTTTTATTGGCGTTGCGCGAGCCAGACGGTGTGATTGCCGCAGGCCGGGTCTTCGGCCTTGTGGGCGACGACTGTAAAGCCGTGTTCGGTGAGCAGGGCGCGATATTCATCCGGGCTGAGGCTGCTGTGAAAAAGCGGTTCACCGACGAAAACGCCCATAGCTTCGCCATGCGCGGGGCCGCTGGTGAACATCAGCGCCGTTCCCGGCTTCGAATGCGTGCGAAACAGCGGGAACACGCGCCGCTGGTCCTCGAAGGGCAGGTGGAAGAAACTGTCCCAGGCAATCAGCCCATCGAAACTTCTGCCGAGCGACAGGCAGCGCATATCTGCGACCTGCCAATCGGAGTTTGGAAAGCGCGTCCGGCACATGTCGATCAGGCTGGGCGAGGAATCGATGCCGGTCACTGCGTGGCCGCTTTCGATGAAATGACGCGCGAGAGGTTCGCCGGAGCCGCAGCCGATATCGAGGATTGACCCGCCTTGCGGGATCAGTGCGGTGAAGCGATCCAGCCAGCTCCGTTCAAAAAGGGTCTTGCCGCGGCTTGTATCCCAGACTTTGGCATGCCGTTCGTAGAGATCGGTAATGGTATCGGCGGCCTGCCTGTTGCGGTTCTGCATACGCTGTCTGATCCTCTGTGGAAAAATCTTCGATTTGTCTTAAGCGGTTCGATCCCGGAGGAGCATGTGGGGTGATGCGGTTTACCCGTCCTTGCTCATCCGTCGTTCGCAAGCGTGAAAGTTCGCCGGGCCTTTTATTCGTCGTCTTCCCGATTCGGGAAGTCGAGACCGGCAGATTACTTTTCGAAACATGTTCTGCCGTGAATATTCGCATTACTTCTTATGGTTAAGCAGCTTTTAACGTTTCCGATTCATTATCCATAAAAAGCATATCCGTTTTGGCGGCCTGCAACGCGCCGACGCAACCGACTGGAGTGAATCCATGAAACGAACTTTGTCCGGTATCTTCGCCGCGCTGTTGATCGCGTCGAATGCCTATTCTGCCGATCTTGCTCCGGTCGAACCCATCCCGGAACAGCCGCCGGAAGTCGCCGTCAGCGAATCGACCGGCTGGTATCTGCGCGGTGATGTCGGCTACGCCTTCACCGACCTGCGTGGCGCGAAGTTCTTCCAGGGCAGCAATGCTCTCGAAGCCGATTTCGACGATGCGGACCTTGAAGATGCATGGACGGTCGGCGGCGGTGTCGGTTACCAGATCAACAGCTATCTGCGCACCGACCTGACCTTCGACTATCTCACCAAGTCCGACTTCCGTGGTTCGACGGTCGGCGGCGGCGCTGACTTCGGCGCCTGCGTGATCGCATGTACGTCGAGAGACGTATCGTCGATGACGGCCTACACGCTGCTCGCCAACGCTTATGTGGATCTCGGCACCTACGCCTACTTCACGCCTTATGTCGGCGCTGGTATCGGTGGTTCCTACGTCAAGTGGAAGGACCTCCACAACGTCGCCTGCGCCGATGACGGCAGCGGTTGCGATGATGAAGTCGTCCATGGCGGCCGCGGCGGCTGGCGCTTCAGCTACGCCCTCATGGCCGGCGCCTCGATCGACGTGACCTGCAACGTCAAGGCCGATGTCGGTTACCGCTACCTGCATATCGATGGCGGCAACATGTTCGGTTACAACGAAAACGGCGGCCCGGGTCGCGACCGTGGCGTCAACGTCCACGAAGCCCGTGTCGGCGCCCGTTACCTCTTCGGGGGCTGCGCCCAGCCAGTCGCTTACGAACCGCCGGCAATTCCGCTGCAGCAGCCGGTCTACAAGTAAGACCAAAGTTTCAAGAATTGTCGAAAGCCGTCCGCAAGGGCGGCTTTTTCGTTTCAGCGGGTGTTTCTGGCGACCATTGCCAGAATGATTTCGAAAAGTTCGCTTTCAGCCTGCCTGGCAGTAATCTCGCCGGTTGCCGCAGCATAGGAGAGAGTTTCGGCAGCGCCGAGCATTGCCCAAAGGCCGGCTGACGCGATCGTCCCTGCACCAACGAAGGGAGTAAGCACGGATCTGCACTGGTCCATGAAAACCACCTGACACTTGTGCTTGACCTTTTCCAGCTCCGGAGAACTTGCCAAAGCGGCGATGACGTCAGGAATTTCACGCCCCTGCGTGAGAACGCAATCAATATAGGAGACCGCCATGACCTTGGCCTTGTCGTTCAGTGCCGGTCCGCTTTCGCGAAGCGCAGTTTCCATCAGCGCCGTCTGCCGATCGTCGAATTCGCGGTAGAGTTCCGCAAGCAATCCCGGCCGCGTGCCGAAATGATCATAGACGACAGGCTTTGCCACGCCGGCTTGTTCGGCGAGGCGTCCCAGCGTCAGCGCATCCGTTCCTTCCTCCCTGATCAATTGCCACGAGACATCCAGGAGCTGGCGATGGCGTTCTTCTCTCGACAGCCGGCGACGGGGGCGGGGAAGAGCGTCGGTGTGGTCTTTGCCGGTGCTTGACATCGTAACCTATGAAAAGTAACTTACTAAAGGTAGCTTACGAAAAGTATATAAGCGATCGGCTTTGCTCGCAATCGCCGATCAGGAGGTTTCGCCATGCATGCACTCATTGTTCTCGCTCATCCCGATTCCAACTCGCTCAGTCATGGCGTCACCGCGGGGATTGCCGAAGGTATAACGGCTTCCGATGCCGCCAACTCCTTCGAGATCGCAGACCTGACGGAAGAGGCTTTCGATCCCAGATTTAACGAGGCCGATATTGCTGCTCATCGCCGGAAAGCCGCGGCACCTGCCGATGTCGCCGCCGAGCAGGCAAGGATCGATCGCGCCGATGGGCTCGTTTTGGTCTATCCCGTCTATTGGTGGTCCATGCCGGCATTGATGAAAGGCTGGATCGATCGCGTCTTTGCTAATGGCTGGGCCTATGACGACACGTCCGGCAAGGTTGTGAAAAAGCTTAGGCATCTGCCCGTCCATCTCGTCGGCATCGGCGGTGCGGATGCCCGCACCTATGAGCGGCATGGCTATTTCAACGCCATCAAGACGCAGATCGATCATGGCATTTTCGACTATTGCGGTGCTCCTGTGGTGACGTCGGAACTGCTTCTCGACTCGGATGCAGGAAATGGTGCCGCGCATATCGAGATGGCGCGCCGCATTGGCAGCGATATCTTCAACGCAGGCGATCGCGCCGCCAGCGGCGCGGTTTAACCCAAGATGTGATCGCCGCTGCGGCAAAATAGCCTCCAGAAACGACATCTCCCGCTTGACTATGACGGGCTTCGCCCATAAACACAGCGGCGGGACACTCCTCCCCAACGAGGAGCCATCTATCTGGAAGGGTAGCAATATGGCAAATACCGCAAAGCCGGACGTGCGTCCGCAAAACACTCATTTTTCTTCTGGCCCCTGCGCGAAACGTCCTGGTTGGACGCTCGAAGCTCTTTCCCATGCGGCCCTTGGCCGTTCGCACCGCGCGAAAGTCGGCAAGGCCAAGCTGAAGAAGGCGATCGATCTCACCCGCGAAATTCTGGAAGTGCCTGCGGATTACCGCATCGGCATCGTACCGGCTTCCGACACCGGCGCCGTAGAGATGGCGCTCTGGTCGCTGCTCGGCGAGCGTGGCGTCGATATGGTCGCCTGGGAAAGCTTCGGCGCCGGCTGGGTTACCGATGTCGTCAAGCAGCTGAAGCTCAAGGACGTGCGCAAGATCGAAGCCGGTTACGGCGAACTTCCCGACCTTTCCACCGTCGATTTCGACCGTGACGTGGTCTTCACCTGGAACGGCACAACCTCGGGCGTCCGCGTTCCCAACGCCGATTTCATTCCGGCTGATCGCAAGGGCCTGACGATCTGCGATGCGACCTCGGCCGCCTTCGCGCAGAACCTCGATTTCGCCAAGCTCGATGTTGTCACCTTCTCCTGGCAGAAGGTTCTGGGCGGCGAGGGTGCGCATGGCATCCTCATCCTGTCGCCGCGTGCCGTCGAACGGCTAGTCTCCTATCAGCCGGCATGGCCGCTGCCGAAGATCTTCCGCCTGACTTCGGGTGGCAAGCTGATCGAAGGTATCTTCCAGGGCGAGACAATCAACACGCCGTCGATGCTCTGCGTCGAGGACTATATCGATGCGCTTCTCTGGGCCAAGCAGCTCGGAGGCCTCAAGGCTCTGATCGGCCGCGCCGACGCCAATGCCAAGGCCATTGCCGATTTTGTAGCTGCAAACGACTGGATCGCCAATCTGGCCGTCAAGCCGGAGATCGAATCCAATACGTCGATCTGCCTGAAGATCGTCGACAAGGATGTGGCTGCTCTCGATGCCGATGGCCAGGCGAATTTCGCCAAAGGCCTCGTCGCTCTCCTCGAAAAGGAAGGCGTCGCTTACGACATCGGCGCTTACCGTGACGCTCCGTCCGGCCTACGCATCTGGGCTGGTGCCACGATCGAAACCGCCGACATGCAGAAGCTGATGCCTTGGCTTTCCTGGGCCTTTAAAACCCAGAAAGCAACGCTTTCCCAGGCTGCTGCCTGACGTGATCGCATCCGGCTCCGCCTGATGGCGGAGCCCCGCATTCCGAATTCATTCATCGCTGAACTCTTTGAAGGAGGCCCTTATGGCACCTCGCGTTCTCGTATCCGACGAACTGTCGGAAACCGCCGTCCAGATCTTTCGCGATCGCGGCGTCGAAGTCGATTTCCAGCCGCAGCTCGGCAAGGACAAGGACAAGTTGTTCGAAGTCATCGGCAACTATGATGGTCTCGCCATCCGTTCCGCCACGAAGGTGACGGAGAAGATCATCGAAGCGGCCAAGAACCTCAAGGTCGTCGGCCGTGCCGGTATCGGCGTCGATAATGTCGATATCCCGGCCGCATCGCGCCGCGGTATCATCGTCATGAACACGCCCTTCGGCAACTCGATCACGACGGCTGAACATGCGATCGCCCTGATGTTTGCCGTTGCCCGCCAGCTTCCGGCTGCCGATACGTCCACACAGGCCGGCAAGTGGGAAAAGTCGAAGTTCATGGGTGTCGAAATCACCGGCAAGACGCTCGGTGTCATCGGCGCCGGCAACATCGGCTCCATCGTCTGTGCTCGCGCCATCGGCCTGAAGATGCATGTCATCGCCTATGACCCGTTCCTCTCCAAGGAGCGCGCCGAGGAGATGGGCGTCACCAAGGTCGAGCTCGACGAACTGTTGGCCCATGCGGATTTCATCACGCTGCATGTACCGATGACCGACAGGACGCGCGGCATCCTGAACAAGGAAGCGCTTGCCAAGACCAAGCCCGGCGTTCGCATCATCAACTGCGCTCGCGGCGGTCTCGTCGATGAGGCAGCGCTTGCCGAAGCCATCAAGTCCGGCCATGTTGCTGGTGCGGCCTTCGACGTCTTCGAAGTTGAGCCCGCCAAGGAAAGCCCGCTCTTCGGCCTGCCGAACGTCGTCTGCACGCCGCATCTCGGCGCCTCGACCACCGAAGCGCAGGAAAACGTTGCTCTGCAGGTTGCCGAGCAGATGGCGGACTACCTCGTCAAGGGTGCGGTTTCAAACGCCATCAACATGCCGTCGATCACCGCTGAGGAAGCGCCGATCCTGAAGCCGTTCATCAAGCTTGCCGATGTTCTCGGCGCCTTCGTCGGCCAGGTTACGGAAGAACCGATCAAGGAAATCGAAATCCTTTATGATGGCGTCACGGCCAACATGAACACCCGTGCACTGACTTCGGCGGTTCTCGCCGGCCTGATCCGTTCGCAGGTGGCCGACGTCAACATGGTTTCGGCACCGATCATGATCAAGGAAAAGGGTGTTATCCTTTCCGAGGTCAAGCGCGACAAGTCGGGCGTCTTCGACGGCTACATCAAGCTGACGGTGACCACTGAATCCATGACGCGCTCGATTGCCGGCACGGTCTTCTCCGACGGCAAGCCGCGCTTCATCCAGATCAAGGGCATCAACCTCGACGCCGATGTCGGCAGCCACATGATCTACATCGCCAATACCGACGTTCCCGGCATGATCGGCTTCATCGGAACGACGCTTGGCGCTGCCGGCGTCAATATCGCCAACTTCCAGCTCGGCCGCGACAAACAGGGGGGCGACGCCATTGCTCTGCTCTATGTTGACGCCGCGGTTGACGATGTCGTTCTGGGCAAGCTGACGGCCAATTCCGCGATCCGCCAGGCAAAGCTGCTGGCCTTCAACGTCGACTGAGTTTTCCTCGCAAGGAAAGACATGAAAAAACCGGCCCGGTCTCCGTGCCGGTTTTTTACATGGTTCAGCGCATGTCGGTAGTGACCTGCGATCAGTGGCGGGTGGCGTTGGCGTCGTGATGCAAAAAAGTGTCTCTACTCGCGTCGAAAACCCTGAAGAACTCGTCCCAGGAAATGTTCTCGACAGAGCTTTCCTGCCTGCCGAAATCAACGCCGACCAGGCCGCTTTTCATCCGGGCGGGATGGCCGCCGCGTGCTTCGATCCATTCCCGGATCTTATCATGATCTGTCATTGCGGGTGTGCCCATCATAGCCTCCCTGCCGATGGGTTGTATTTTCAATCGGAAATAACTCTTTGGAAATGATTTGGTTCCGCCCCACAATCAGCCTCGTGGCCGAGCCCTTGGATTGGCCGACCGCTGAAATTTTCAACTGAAGCGCGAAGTGGCTGGTTTGAGAAACTCGCACTGCTTATTTTAAGGGCGTTCGCTCAAAGTTTAAGCCCCTTATGATTGTGATTTTATTTAGCTTTCTCGGCTATACCACTTTCAATATTGGTTCCAATTTTGCGTGAATTTCTCAATGGCCTCGTTTCAGACGATATCCGGACAGTCCGAAGCTCTTGTTGATGATTTCCGTTCGCTGTTTACGACGCATCCCTCTCCAATGTGGGTCTACGATCCGGATACGCTACGCTTCCTGATCGTCAATGATGCGGCGCTCATGCTCTATGGATACAGCGCAGAGGACTATCAGGGCATGACCGTCCTCGATATCCGCCCAGCCGCCGAGCGGGAGCGGATGCTCAGCGCCGTTCATGACCGCACCGATATGGAGAAGGCCGAGCGCTGGACGCATCTGAAGGCCGATGGCGAGGCCATCGAGGTTCTGACATACGGCCGCGAAGTGCGCTTCGAAGGAAGGGCTGCGATCCTGGCGATCGTGCAGGACCGTACCGAAGTGAATGCCGCGCAGCGCCAGATCACCGATACACGTTCGCTGCTGGACAGCATCGTCGACAACCTGCCCGTCGGCGTCTTCGTGAAGGATATGGAAGAGGATGGCCGCTACATCCTGCTGAACGAGGCGTGCGGCGAGATCATGGGCTTTCATACCGGCGACGTAGTTGGAAGGACGGACCGGGACTTCTTCCCCTCTGAGCAGACCGACATCTTTCGCGAACAGGATCACGAGGCGTTCGTCGCCGGTGCGACGATCAGCTTCGAGGAGACAATGGAGCGGGCCGACGGCGGCCAGCGGATCCTTCGCACCGTCAAGCGTGCCTTGCCGGCGCCCGAAGGGAAGGAGCCGCGCTATCTGCTGGGCATCTCTCACGACGTGACGGAAGAGCGCGCAGTGGAGGCGAGGCTTGCGCATCTTGCCATGCATGACTCGCTGACGCGCCTGCCGAACCGCGCCGCCTTCTCCAAGCATATCCGCAAGCAGGCCATTACCGCTTCGATCGAAAAGCCGATGGCGCTGCTCTATATCGACGTCGACCACTTCAAGACGATCAATGACAGCAAGGGCCACGCCGCCGGCGATGCGCTTCTCTGCCAGGTGGCGGAGCGCTTGCTGGCGCTTGCCGATGAGGGCGACCTCGTGGCACGTCTCGGCGGTGATGAATTCGCAGTCGTGCTGCAGCTAGCCGAGCCCGACCGGGCAGAGCGTTTTGCCGATCTGCTGCTCAAATCGCTTGCCAGAGCTTTTGATCTCGATGGCACGCGGGAGCATGTCACCTGCAGCATCGGCATTGCGCTGGCGCCTGTCGATGCCGGAGAGGCTGATGTGCTGATGCGCCATGCCGACCTCGCGCTCTACGCCGCCAAGGAAAGCGGACGCTCGACCTATCGTTTCTATGAGCCGGCGATGCGGCTTGAGGCCGAGCGCCGGCATCATCTGACCGGCGAATTGCGCGATGCGCTGGAACACGGGCAATTCGAGCTTTACTACCAGCCCATCGTGCAGCTCGAAAACGACGGCATCGGTGGTTTCGAGGCGCTGATCCGCTGGCGGCATCCGGTGCGCGGCCTCGTGGCGCCGATGGAATTCATTCCGCTGGCGGAGGAGACAGGGCTCATCATTCCGATCGGTGATTGGGTTTTGCGGGAGGCCTGCCGCGCTGCCGCTTCCTGGCCGGGCCACCTGAAGATCGCGGTCAATCTTTCCGTCAGCCAGTTTCGCCATGCAAGCCTGCTTTCCAGCGTTGTTGGCGCGCTCGATGAGGCGGGTCTGCGCCCCGAACGGCTGGAAATCGAAATCACCGAATCCGTCTTCCTGGCCGATGTGGCGCAGAGCCTGCCGCTGCTTCGGGCGCTGAAGGAACTTGGCGTGCGCATTGCGATCGACGACTTCGGCACGGGCTATTCGTCGCTCAGCTATCTGCGCGCCTTCACTTTCGACAAGATCAAGCTCGACCGCAGCTTCGTGTCCGGCATCGAGACCGATCCCGGCAATCTGGCCATCGTGCGGGCCGTGGCCGGCATCGGTTCCGGCTTCAATGCCGTCACGCTCGCCGAAGGCATCGAGACCGAGGAGCAGTTGCAGAAGCTGCGGGCCGAAGGGTTTGGCGAGGTGCAGGGCTATCTTCTCGGCAGACCCATGCCGCAGCATGAGGCCGAAGCACTGATCTACGGACGCCATCTCAAGCAGGCATCAGCCTGAGATCATCGCATCGAAAGCATCGGCCGCCTTGCTGCGATAGCGCTCCTCATGGCGCAGCAGGAAGAAGGGACGGGGCAGGGGCGGCACATTCACCTCGGTGAGAAGACCGTTGCGCAGCTTCATGGAAACCACGCTCCGCGACATCAGCGTCGCGCCAATGCCAGCTTCGACGACGCCGACGAGCGGCTCGTTCTCCGGCAGCACCATCGCAACATCAAGCGCATCGATATCGAGGCCGGCTCTTCGCAGAAGGCTTTCGAAGGCGAGGCGGGTGCCGGACCCTTGTTCGCGCAGGACCCATTGCGTCTGAGGAAAATCGGTCGGGCCGCGTGATTTGCCGTCCGCCCACGGGTGATTGGAAGCAACGACGACGATCATCTCGTCCAGGGCGACCTGCCTTGCCGAAACGCCGCGCCTGTCGCTCGGCCACTCGATAAGGCCCACTTCCACCTCGCCATTGGCAACGGCGTCAGACACTTCGGCGGTGTTGCCGATGCGGATTGCCAATTCGATGCCCGGATAATTTCGGCGGAACGCAGCAAGCCGCGGCGACAGCCAATAGCCGCCGATCGTCTGGCTCGCCATGATCGTGAGTTCTCCATGCATGAGGCCGGAGAGGTCCATCAGGGCGGCCTCCGCCGCCTTCGCGCTGGTCAGTACGGCCTGTGCTTCCTTCAGGAACAGTTGGCCGGTCCGGTTCAGCACGATCGAACGGCCAACGCGGTCGAAGAGGGTGACGCCGTGTCGTGTCTCCAGTGCGGTGATTGCGGCGCTGACGGCCGACTGGGTCATGTTCAGGTGCGCCGCCGCCTTCGTGATGTGCTGACGCGCTGCCACCTCTACGAATATTCTAAGCTGCTCCAGTGTCATGCCGCCTCCATTGATCATTCGATTTTATCGAACGGAATGACAAAGATAAATCGTTGGAAGCGATTATTTGGTGCCGGTATGAAAGCGGTCAACGAAAGGAATTCGCCATGACCGCGCTGCATCTATCTCCTTCTGTCCCGATTGTTCGCTTGCGGACGCATGTCCTGCGCCACTTCACGCCGAACTGGTTTGCGACGACAATGGGGACCGGCATCCTTGCCGTCTGCTTCGGCCAGTTTCCGGATTTGCCGACAGTCCACGCGGCAGGCGAGATACTGTGGCTCGCGAATATCGGCCTGTTTGCAGTGCTGACCTGCATCTATGCTGGAAAGTGGCTGCTGTATCCCGGCGCTGCACTGAGGGCATTCGACCATCCCGTCGTTTCGATGTTCTTCGGCTGCATTCCTATGGGCCTTGCGACCATCGTCAATGGTTTCTTGATCTTCGGACCGGGCCTTTTAGGTGAGGCGAGCGTCTCTATCGCGGCGGAGTTGTGGTGGTTGGATGCAGCGCTGGCGGTTCTGGCGGGTCTTGCCATTCCACTGGTCATGTTCACGCGGCAGCAGCATGCAATCGAGCATATGAGCGCCGTTTGGCTGTTGCCGATCGTGGCCTCTGAGGTCGCAGCTGCAAGCGGCGGATTATTGGTGCCGCATCTTGCCGAAGGCGCGCAGCTTCCGGTGCTTTTTGCGAGCTTCGTGCTCTGGTCCTGCTCGGTGCCGCTGGCGCTCGGCATTCTCGTCATCCTCTTCCTGCGCCTGGCTCTGCACAAGCTGCCGCACGCCAGCATGGCAGCGACGAGCTTCCTTGCCCTCGGTCCCGTTGGTACCGGCGCACTCGGCCTTGCTCTGTTTTCCGTCAATGGTGGGCAAGCTCTTGCAGCCGGCGGCCTTGGTGCGTTGGCTCCGGCGATTTCGGGTGCGGCTTTGCTTGGTGCTGTCCTGCTGTGGGGCTATGGCCTCTGGTGGCTTGGTCTGGCGGTTGCCATCACCATCAGCCACCTGCGGCAGGGCTTGCCTTTCAATCTCGGCTGGTGGGGGTACACCTTCCCGATCGGCGTCTATGCCGTTGCGACGCTGCGGCTTTCCAGTATCTTTCCGTTGCCGGCACTGACAGGGTTCGGAGAGGTTCTGGTCGCAGCCCTTGCCGCGATTTGGGTCATCGTCGCCATCCGCACGAGCTGCGGCGCCTATAATGGTTCGCTCTTCGTCGATCCCAGCCTGGAGAGCTGATCGCCTGGCGCCTACGCAGCTGCCTCAATCATTCGTTATTTTGAGAATGCCAGTCAGCACTGCATAATCTCGGCGGGGCTGAAAAAGGAGGATGCACATGAAACGCTACACGCTGTCGATGGTCGGTCTGGCGCTCGTGACTGCCATCATCGCCAATCCGGGCATCGCACTTGCCTGCAACAAACTGATCGGCACCTGAGCCGATACTGCCCACCTCTTGTCTGAAGGCGCAGCTTCGGCTGCGTCTTTTTGATGGCTTTCCCTTTCCCGTGCTGCATCGCAAAGCAGCGCATGCGGCTAATGACGCGCGAGCCGCCCGCGCAGCATCCGGCGCGAGGCGGCGGAATAGGCCTATCGCGTCGGGGCGTCCACGTCGCCTTCCGCCGGTGTCGTGGCGATCTGCGATTGTGCGTCGCCGGAGGCAACGGCTGCCGGCAGGGGCACCTGACGTTTGCGTTCACGGATCAGCGTCAGCAGGCCCGAGCAGATGATGAGCACGATCCCGAGGGCCATCGGCAGATCGACGCTGTCGTTGAAGAACAGATAGCCGAAGGCGATTGCCCAGATCATCTGGCTATATTGCGGTGTCGCGACCAGCGTTGCCGGGGCGAGGCGGGCTGCCGTCATCAGCATGACGTTGCCGGCAGCGCCCAGCAGGCCGTAGCTTGCGAGAAACAACCATTGCTGCGGCGTTGGCATAACCACTTGCGACAGCATGAGCAGGCCGCTGACGATGAGCGTGCCAAGCAGCGAGGCACCATAAAGCGAGAGGCGCTTTTCGGCCGGGCCGAGCTTGCGCAAGATGACGATGGCGATGGCCGCCGAGATCGCACCGATGGTCGCAGCCAGATGGCCGACGGACAGTTCGCGGAAACCCGGCCTCAGAACCACGAGCACCCCGAGGAAGCCGACGATGACGGCGGCCCAGCGCTGCCAGCGCACATCTTCCTTCAGGAAGATTACCGAGAGGATCGTGACGAAGGAGGGCAGCAGGAAGAGCAGGCAGAAGGCCTCTGCCATCGGCAACTTGGTGAAAGTGATGATGGAGGCGATTGCGCCGGTTGCGCCGGCGGCAAAGCGCGCTAGCCAGAGCGGTCGGTTCGTCGTCCTGAAAATGTCCAGCCATGAATCGCCTGGCCCCTTGATGAAGGGCAGGGCTGCCAGGCTGAGGATCGCACCCGTAAAGGCGACCTGGAAGGAAGGAACCGTGCCGTGCAGGGCCTTGATGGACGCATCGCTGAAGGCAAAGACGGCATAGGCCGCAAATGCGACAAGGACGCCACGAAGCGTGGTGGAGGCGGCTGTCATTTATCCGAATCTTCTAAAAGGTGGGTCATTTCATGTACGTGATGAAATGCGGCCTATCAAAGGTCGATTGCGAATAGCTGCAATGCGTGACCCGCGCATGACGCTGCCGGAGAGGCCCGAATCGCCGGGCCTTGCGCAGGCGCGCAATAGTTTCTATATCCGTCGCCCATGCAAGCTGGCGGACGATCCCGCCGGAACACAGGAAATCCGCCACATTCCGACGTGAGAAAAGGCGGATCGAAACAGCACAGAATTTGGCAGTACCCGTGAACACACTGGATTTTGACAAGAAGCCGGAAGACACCCGTGTCGTCGTCGCCATGTCTGGCGGCGTTGACAGCTCCGTCGTGGCCGGGCTTCTCAAACGCCAGGGCTACGATGTGCTAGGCATCACGCTGCAGCTTTACGATCATGGCGCTGCGGTCCACCGTGCCGGCTCCTGCTGCGCGGGCCAGGATATCGACGATGCGCGCCGTGTCTGCGAGACGCTCGGTATTCCGCATTACGTGCTCGACTACGAGAAGCGGTTCCGCGAAACCGTCATCAATCCCTTTGCCGAGAGCTACGTCGCCGGCGAGACGCCGATCCCCTGCGTTGCCTGCAACCAGACGGTCAAGTTCGCCGATCTTCTGGCGACAGCCAAGGAACTCGGCGCCGATGCGCTGGCGACCGGCCATTATATCCGCTCGCGTCCAAATCCATCGTCCTGTAATCCCGGCCGCCGCGCGCTCTATCGCCCTGCCGATGCCGATCGTGACCAGAGCTATTTCCTCTTCGCCACGACGCAGGAGCAGATCGACTATCTGCGCTTCCCGCTTGGTGGCCTGCCAAAGGCGGAGACCCGTCGGCTGGCCGAAGAGATGGGTCTCGTCGTTGCCAAGAAGGCAGACAGCCAGGACATCTGTTTCGTGCCGCAGGGCAAGTATTCCGATATCATCACCAAGCTGAAGCCGAATTCGGCTCTCGCCGGCGATATCGTGCATCTCGACGGCCGCATCCTCGGCCAGCATGAAGGCATCCTGCATTACACGATCGGCCAGCGCCGCGGCATCGGCATCGCCACCGGCGAGCCGCTCTATGTCGTCTTCCTCGACGCCCGCTCGCGCCGCGTCATCGTCGGCCCCAAGGAAGCGCTGGAAACACACCGCGTCTATCTGCGCGACGTCAACTGGCTGGGCGACGAGACGCTTCAGGTCGCAGCATCAGGCGAGGGCTTTGCCTGCTATGCCAAGGTGCGCTCCACTCGCGCACCGGCGCCTGCCGTGCTGCATGTCGATGCAAGCGGCACCTATGTCGACCTGACGGTCGGCGAAGCCGGCATTGCACCCGGCCAGGCCTGTGCGCTTTATTCGGCACCCGGCGACAACGCCCGCGTCTTCGGCGGTGGCTTCATCGAGCGTTCCGAGCGCGAGCCGGCGGCAGAAGCCTCCCTGAAGGCGCTTTTGAGCCAGCCGGTGGCCGCGTAAAATTCCTGGGAAAGGCGATGCGGCGGCACGGCCTTTTTCTCCATCATATGCTTGACACAAAGCCGCTACGCTCTTAATAAGCCGCTCATCCGACGGGCTGAGCGCTTCGCTAAAGGCTCGTTTGAACAGTGGCTGGGTAGCTCAGTTGGTGAGAGCGCAGGATTCATAACCCTGAGGTCGGCGGTTCAATTCCGCCCCCCGCTACCATTCTTTCCCAAAACTAAAACAGTCGATGCACGCTAGCAGCGCAACCGGTATAATTCTGCCCGACGGCATATCGTTGCCCGGGGATTAGCAATGAAATACGCTTGTGTTGCAATTCTTCTTCTCGCCGCCGGCTGCAGCACGACAGCGACGGAAGACCAGCCCATACCGGGCAGCCTGACCTATGGCGGCAAGGTTATCCGTTCGCCCTATAGGCCCGGCACTGTGATAAAGCACACGTTCCTTGGCGAATTTGGCTATCGGCAGTTCGAACGGTATGTCGTTCAGCCTGACGGCACGCTCAAGCTTGCCTCCCGCATTGAAAGCAAAGATTTCCTCTGGGACTGAAGAGTGGCGTCGACTTCGCCTGATGTTGACCTGCGTCAAGGCGCGGGATTACGATCACTGGTGAATTCCCTTCTTATTTGAATTCAGCCAGCAGAACGGATCTCCCATGTACAATCGCATATTGCTGCCCACCGACGGTTCGGAACTTGCCGCTCGGGGTGTCGATCATGGTCTTGCGCTTGCCAAGGCGCTCAACCTTCCCGTGACCGTTATCAGCGTCATCGTGCCCCTGACCGGTTTTGCGCTGCAAGGGATCGTGCAGGCTGAGGCGATGGACAGCTATAATGAGGGCCGCCGGAAGGAGATCGAGGATCTGGAAAAGATCATCGGGGAAAAAGCGAAGAGCGCCGGTGTCGTCGCCGACTTCGTCAGCAAGGTGCATCTTTCGCCGGCAGTCGCCATTCTGGAAACGGCAGCAGAGCGGGGCTGCGGCCTGATCGTTATTTCCTCGCATGGCCGCCGCGGGATCTCGCGACTCATGCTCGGCAGCCAGACGTCCGAGGTCCTTTCCGAGGCGGCTATCCCGGTCCTGGTGGTAAAGTAGGCGGCTTAGTTTTCCGTCAGGGCGGCGAGGAACGCCGTGCGCTCGGCGGTGTGATCTGCCGTCTTGGTGGGCACCGCTCCGCTTTCCTCGCGGCCGTCGTCGGCTTCGTCAGGGCTACCCGCCGCCGGTGTCATATAGAAGGCCAGCATTTCCTCCAGGCGGGAAGCGGTGAGGCTGGTGGCGAAACCCTTCATGGCTTTCCTCGGCGGTGTTTCCAGTTGTGAAATTTCATAGCCTACGTTCAGGCCGGTCCGGAACAAGGACCGCGAGGTTGTCACCAACTTTCGAAGATCGGCATTTAGTCGCGGATAAGCTCCACGCAGAACTCGATAAAGGCGTTGACCTTGGCCGGTACATGATGCCGGGAAGGGTGGACAGCGTAGAGGGGGAAAGTTTCGCCCGGCCAGTCCGGATAGAGCTCTACAAGGCGTCCGTCGGCAAGCAGGTCCTTGACGCTAAGGGCAAGCACCTGGGCGATGCCGGCTCCGGTAAGGCAGGCATCGAGCATGGTGCCGGGGTCGCTCATCAGAAGCGGTCCACGGGCGTCGAGCGGCACGATCTTGTTGCCCCTGTGCAGTTCCCATTCGAAAGTCTGGCCTGTCAGCGGATCGCGGAACTGGATGCAGGAGTGGCTGGCGATTTCGGCAGGTGTCCTCGGCGTGCCGTGCTCGGCGAGATAGGCAGGTGTGGCGACCGTGAGGACGCGGGTTTCCATCAGCTTGCGGGCGATGCGCGACGAGCTCGGTTGCTGGCCGAAGCGGATGGCGATATCGATGCCGTCGGCGACGAGATCACTCATCAGGTCGCGGGTTATCAGTTCGAGTTCCAGCGCCGGATAGCGGGTCATGAAGTGCTTCAGATGCGGCGCCAGCACCATGCGGGAAAAGATCGGATCGACATCGACGCGCAGGCGGCCGCGCACGGTCAGAGACGCACCTGATGCAAGCGTCGCGGCCTCCTCTATGCCATCGAGATGCGGAGCGACCTGTTCGTAGAAACGGGCGTCTTCGTCCGTCAGCCGTACCGAGCGGGTGGTGCGGTCGAGCAGGCGCACGCCGACACGGGCCTCCAGTCTCGATATGGCGCGGCTGACGCCGGAGGCTGAAAGGCCAAGCGCATCAGCCGCTCTGACGAAGCTGCCGCTTTCGACCACCGCGGCAAGCGTGCTGACACCGGAAAGCAGGCGGCCGTCGAATGCCATGGATCACTCCTGATTTGATGTCATTGATGATGTTAAGGAAGTGCGGCCTAGTCAACAACGTCGGCACCTTATCACTGTCCGTTTGGATCCAAAAACCGGCTCGATGGAACATCTTCCCGCTAATTTGGTTTCTACCGCACAGATTGGAGGATCAAGCGATGACCCAATATGGTGACGACAAGAACCGAATCGTGGATGAGAATACCGGCATGCCACTCGGGCAGGCATCCTATAAAGAGGAGAAAGTGCTGGCCGATGAGCGGCGTAGCGTCTCGCTCTGGGGTGTGCTCGCAGCCGGCATTCTGGTCATTCTGATCGCTGCGGCGAGCTTTGCCATCTGGCCGGGCACGACCACAGAACCGGCTTCGACCGCATCCACAACGCCCAATGCGATCACCGGGCAGCCTTCGGGTGCCGGTACTTTAGACAACAATCCGGCAACTGGCTCCATCAAGCCGCTGGAACCGACAGATCGCAACCCGGCGCCTGTCGGCAACGCGCCGACGGGTGCGACCGCACCAAGCGGCACGCAGAACGGCCAGTAACTTCGCATTACGGCTGGGGAAGGGCCGCGCGGTTTCCGTGCGGCCCTTTTCATATTTAGTGGCAGCCTTTTCAGGCTGCGGGCCATTTCCAGTTGCGCACATCCGGCATGTCCTCGCCATATTCGCGGACATAGGCATGATGCTCGACGAGCTTGGCCCTCAGGCTTTCCAGCACTTCAGGCACTTTCTCCTTCAGGCCCGGAATGCGCTCGATCGCCTCGATGGCGAGGTGAAAGCGGTCGAGCTCGTTGAGCACTGTCATGTCGAAGGGCGTGGTTGTCGTGCCCTCTTCGATGAAGCCGCGCACATGGATGTTGCGGTGGTTGGTGCGCTTATAGGTCAGCCGGTGGATGAGGTAGGGATAGCCGTGATAGGCGAAGATCACCGGCCTGTCCTTCGTGAAGATCGCGTCGAAGGCCTCGTCCGTCAGGCCGTGCGGATGCTGATCCTGCGATTGCAGGGCGAGAAGGTCGACCACGTTGACAGTGCGGATCTTCAGCTCCGGAATATGCCGATGCAGCAGATCGACGGCAGCGAGCGTCTCCATGGTCGGCACGTCGCCGGCGCAGGCCATGACGACATCGGGCGCGACCGTATCGTCCTCGTGGCTCGCCCAGTTCCAAATGCCGATGCCGGTCTCGCAATGTTTCACCGCCTCGTCCATGGTCAGCCATTGCGGCTCCGGCTGCTTGCCGGCGACGATGACGTTGATGCGGTCGTAGGTCTTCAGGCAATGATCGCCGACCCAGAGGAGGGTGTTGGCGTCAGGCGGCAGGTAAATGCGGACGATATCGGCCTTCTTGTTGGCGACGAGATCGACGAAGCCGGGGTCCTGATGCGAGAAGCCATTATGGTCCTGCCGCCAGACATGTGAGGTCAAGAGATAGTTGAGCGAGGAGATCGGCTTCCTCCACTCCAGTTCGCGGGTGACCTTCAGCCACTTGGCGTGCTGGTTGAACATGGAATCGATGATGTGGATGAAGGCCTCGTAGCAGGAAAACAGGCCATGTCGGCCGGTCAACAGGTAGCCTTCCAGCCATCCTTGGCAAAGATGTTCGCTCAGCACTTCCATGACGCGACCGTCGCTGGCGAGGCTCACGTCATAGGGTTCGATCTTCTCCATCCAGACGCGATCGGTGACTTCAAAGACGCTGCCGAGACGGTTTGATTCCGTTTCGTCGGGGCCGAAAATGCGAAAGTTCGCGTTGGCGTCGTTGAGCTTCAGCGTATCGCGCAGGTAGTGGCCGAGGATTTCGGTGGATTGCACCATCTCAGCCCCGCGTTTTTCCACCTTTACCTCATAGGTGCGGATATCGGGCGCAATCAGCTCCTTGCGCAGCAGACCGCCATTGGCGTGCGGATTGGCACCCATGCGGCGTTTGCCTGAGGGGGCCAGCGCCCGTAGTTCCGGCTTCAGCGTGCCCGAGGCATCGAAGAGGTCTTCGGGATCGTAACCGCGCATCCAGTCTTCGAGGATTTTCCGGTGTCCGTCGTTCTCCCGGCAATTGGAAACCGGCACCTGATGGGCGCGCCAGAAACCTTCGACCTTTTTGCCGTCCACTTCTTTTGGGCCGGTCCAGCCCTTGGGGCTGCGCAGCACGATCATCGGCCAGCGCGGGCATGCCTGCGGCGCCTTGCCGTCGCGTGCCTCTTTCTGAATTGCCCGAATGCGGTCAAAGATCTTGTCGAAGGTGGCCGCCATCTGCTGATGCATCTTTGCCGGCTCGTGGCCTTCGACGAAGAAGGGCTCATAACCATAGCCTTCGAACAAATGCGTCAGATCTTCGTCGCTCGCCCGGCCGAGGATGGTTGGATTGGCGATCTTGTAACCGTTGAGATGCAGGATCGGCAGGACGGCGCCGTCGCGGGCGGGGTTCAGGAACTTGTTGGAATGCCAGCTTGCCGCCAGCGGCCCGGTCTCGGCTTCGCCATCGCCGATGACGCAGGCGACGATCAGATCGGGATTGTCGAAGGCTGCGCCATAGGCGTGGACGAGCGCGTAGCCGAGTTCGCCGCCCTCATGGATGGAGCCGGGCGTTTCCGGCGCTGCATGGCTCGGGATGCCGCCGGGGAAGGAGAACTGGCGGAAGAGCTTGCGCATGCCGTCCTCGGTCTCGGCGATGTCGGGATAGATCTCGCTGTAGATGCCTTCGAGATAGGTATTCGCGACCATGCCCGGTCCGCCATGGCCGGGGCCGCACATATAGATGACGTCGAGATCGCGGGCACGGATGACGCGATTCAGATGCGCATAGATGAAGTTGAGGCCGGGCGTTGTGCCCCAATGACCGAGCAGGCGAGGCTTGATATGTTCGGGTTTCAGGGGCTGGCGCAGGAGAGGATTGGACAGGAGATAGATCTGCCCGACCGAGAGATAATTGGCGGCACGCCAGTAGCGGTCGATGAGTGTGAGTTCGGCGTCTGACAGAACTGCTGGAGTCGAGACATGCTTTTCCATGGATTTCTCCCGTTTAAACTTGTTCAACGTCAATTCTAGCTGATGGCCCCGGCATGCATTTGATCTGGATCAGCCGGAGCGAAGAATAGAGAGCGCTTCCTGCGCGATAATCTGTTCTTCGTCGGTCGCAGTGACATGCGCCGTTATGCGGCTTGCGGGTGTCGTGATTGTGAAGCCGTTGGCAGCATTCGCCTTTTCATCGACGGCAAGGCCGAGCCAGCTCAAGCGCTGGAGGACTGCTGCGCGAATCTGCGGCTGATGCTCGCCGATGCCGGCCGTGAAGACAATGGCGTCGAGCCCGCCGAGCGTCACCGACATGCGGCCGATCTCGCCTGCGATGCGCAATGTGAAGAGGTCGAGCGCCTCCTGGGCTTCTGCGCGGCCATCCTCGAGAAGATCGCGGGTATCGGCGTTGATGCCGGAGACGCCGAGCAGGCCGGAGCGATGGTAGAGTAGATCTTCCACCTGATCGGCGGACTGCTTCTTTTGCTGCAGCAGATGCAGGATCACGCCGGGATCGAGCCAGCCGGGCCTTGTGGCCATGGGAATGCCGTCAAGCGTGGAAAAGCCCATGCTGCAATCGCGACTGATGCCGTTTTCCAGAGCGCAGAGGCTTGCGCCGCTACCGAGATGGGCGGCGACGATGTTCGCTTTATTCGACAGCCTGCGGCTCACCTCACCGGCGATGAATTTGTAGGAAAGGCCATGAAAGCCGTAGCGCTTGATGCCCTCGTCATGAAGCGCGCGGGGGATGGCGAAGCGGCGGACGAGATCGGCCTGCGTGGCATGAAAGGCTGTGTCGAAGGAAGCCGTCTGGGCAAGCTGCGGCTTCAGGTGTTTCAGGGCGCGGATGAAGCGAAGCGCCTGCGGCTGGTGAAGGGGGGCGAGCGGCGTGAGCGCGTCGATCGCCGCGATTGCGGCATCATCGAGCACGGCTGCCGCGGTAAAACGGTCGCCGCCATGGACGACGCGGTGGCCGGCAGCGCGGACGTCACCGATGTCGAAATGCTCCGAGAGTAGTTTGAACGTTTCGTCGATGACGGCGTGCAGATCGTCGGTAAGCTCCGCCTTCAGCGGTGCATCAAATGTCTGCGGACCTTCCGTCAGCTTGAAGGTAAGCGGTTTGGAGCGGAAGTCGATCACGCCCTTGCCGATGCGGCGCACCTTTGCATTCTCGATTGCGAAGATGCCGATCTTCACCGTCGACGAGCCGGCATTGAAGGTCAGGAGAAGGTCGGTCGACGGCATTTTGCTTGATGCTCCCCGGCAAGCGTGACGATGACGAACTTAGCGTCATCGTGCCGGGTGGGAAGTCTTTTGCGTCCCGGCAGGCAATTTTTGGTTGCTGATTTCGGTCCCGGTTCCGGGATGGCGCGCGAATGGCCGCGTCATGAGAGCTTCACGCTAGGGATTTATTAACAAATGGCAATTTGCAATTGGAACAAGGAACTATGCCATGGCCGACATTGCCCCCAGCCATAGCGACGCTTCCCATCCGCTGCATCATTCGAACTCCGCCGGCAAGTGGTTCCTGCCGGTGTTCGGGCTCGTTGTGGTCTGCGGTCTTGGATATGTCGGCTATGCCCTCGCCCGTGATTTGACCGCCGCAGTTGCCGTTCCCTGGCTGCTTCTCGGCCTTGCGCTGCTGATCGCGCTCGGCTTCGAGTTCGTCAACGGTTTCCACGATACGGCCAATGCCGTGGCGACCGTTATCTATACGCGCTCCATGCCGGCGGAATTTGCCGTCATCTGGTCGGGCTTCTTCAATTTTCTCGGCGTCTTGACGTCGACGGGCGCCGTCGCCTTCGGCATCCTGGCCTTGTTGCCGGTCGAGCTCATCCTGCAGGTCGGCTCTGGCTCGGGCCTGGCCATGGTCTTCGCTCTATTGATCGCAGCGATCGTCTGGAACCTTGGTACCTGGTATCTCGGTCTGCCGTCATCGAGCTCGCATACGCTGGTCGGCTCGATCATCGGTGTCGGCCTCGCCAACCAATTCCTTGCGCCGGCAGGCTCGGCCACCAGCGGTGTGGACTGGTCGCAGGCAACCAACATTGGCCTGTCGCTCTTGATTTCGCCAATTATCGGTTTCGGCCTTTCGGCCATCCTGCTCGTCGTTATGAAGTTCCTGGTGCGCAAACCCGAGCTCTATCAGGAGCCGAAGGGCAACCAACCGCCGCCGTTATGGATCCGCGCCATCCTGATCTTCACCTGCACGGGCGTCAGCTTCGCCCACGGCTCGAATGACGGCCAGAAGGGCATGGGTCTCATCATGCTCATCCTGATCGGTCTGGTGCCGACAGCCTTTGCGCTGAACCGCACGCCTGACGTCAACTATCTCGAAGCCTACAAGTCGGCTTCGGCGCAGGTGGAAACCGCACTCGGCAAATATGTAAAGCCGGGCGTGACCGTAACCGACTACAAGGCGGAAGTCAGCAATGCCGTCAAGAACAAGGTCTGGACGGACGCGACCACCCCGGCGTTGCAGCAGTATATCCATCAGACGAGCGCCGAAGTCGCCGCTTTCCCGACACTGGAAGCCGTTCCGACAAATCTCGTCAGCAACGTTCGCAACGATATCTACCTGATCGGCGAGGCGCTGAAGCTCATCGACAAGCAGAAGCTGCTGCCGATGGACGCCAGTGATCTCAAGGCCGTCACCGGCTATCATGCGGCGGTGGACAATGCGACGAAGTTCATTCCGTTATGGGTGAAGGTCGCCGTTGCGCTGGCGCTCGGCCTCGGTACGATGGTCGGCTGGAAGCGCATCGTCGTGACGGTTGGTGAGAAGATCGGCAAAACGCACCTGACCTACGGCCAGGGTGCCGCCGCGGAAGTCGTCGCCATGGTGACGATCGCCTCGGCCGACCATCTCGGCCTGCCGGTTTCGACCACGCACGTTCTGTCATCAGGTGTGGCGGGCACGATGGCTGCGAACGGCTCGGGCCTGCAATGGTCCACCGTGCGCAATATGCTCATGGCCTGGGTGCTGACGCTGCCGGCCTCGATCGCGATCGCCTTCCTGCTGTTCGTGATCCTGCGGCAGGTCTTCTAGTTTAAAGCATTTCCGTTTTTCTTCGAAACACGGAAATGCTTTATCTCTTTGTTTTCACGCAATTCCGGACGCAAAACCGCTTCACACTTTTGCTGGAATTGCTTTATTCAGGCCGTAGAGGCCAGACTGGTATTCTGACTTTCGATGAAGATGCCCGCCTCCGCGGCGGGCATCGCCTTGCCGAAGAGATAGCCCTGACCGATGTCGCAGCCAAGCTGCAGCAGATAGGCGAGCTGGGCGTGTTCCTCGACGCCTTCAGCCGTCGTCTTGATGTTGAGGCTTCTTCCGAGAGCGAGCATGGCGCGGACGATCTTTTCCTGCTTCTCGTCTTCCCGACAGGTGGCGATGAAACTCTTGTCGATCTTGATTTTGTCGAAGCGATAACGGGCGAGCTGAGCAAGGCTCGAATAGCCCGTGCCGAAATCATCGAGCGCGATCTGTACGCCCGCCTTATGCAACTCATCGAGAATATGGGCTGCGATCGCCGGGTCCTGGACCAGCGCGTTTTCGGTGATTTCAACTTCCAGCCGCCTGGCAGGCAGGCGGCTTGCGGCGAGCACTTTGAAGATGCGCGAGGGAAGGAGTTTATCCTCCATCTGCACGGGTGACACGTTGAAGGAAAGCCTTACATCGTCAGGCCAGGCGAGGGCATCGCTGCAGGCCTGGGTGAGGAGGTTTTCGAACAGTTCGGTGATCATGCCGGTTTCTTCGGCGATGCCGATGAAGACCGGAGGCGGAATGTTCATCCCGTCTTCGTCGGTCCATCTGGCCAGCGCCTCGAAGCCGCAGAGCCTGCCGCTCCTGAGATCGATCAGCGGCTGATAGTAGGTCTTGATCGCCTTGTTCTGAATAGCACCGCGCAGCTTGGTCTCGAGCGATGCGCGTTCCGTCACCTTGTCCTGCATGGACGGTTCGAAAATCAGTTGATGATTGGGCCCGCGCGATTTCGCCTCGTACATGGCAAGGTCGGCGCGGTGAGCAGCATCCTCCAGCGGCTCTGCGCCTTCGCTCCAGCGGTCGTAGCCCACGCTGGCGCCGACCTCGACGGCAAAGCCGTCGATCAGGATGGGGCGAGTAACCGCCTGAATGAGCACTTTGGCAAACCATTCCTCCCGGGCCGCGGTCATGCCGAGGGCGATGATGATGAATTCATCCCCGCCGAAACGGTAGACGCAATCGGCATTGCCCAGCGCGCAGATGCGCTTGGCCACTTCCACCAGCAGAACGTCGCCGCCCTTGTGGCCGACGAGGTCGTTGACTTTCTTGAAGCCGTCGAGATCGACGGAGAAGATCGTGACGTTGCTCTTTGCCTCTTCGGGGATATTGCCCCCCTTATCGGCGGGCTTGGGCAGGATTTTGCGTTCGAAGGCGTAGCGGTTCGGAAGCTTGGTCAGATGATCGTGGGTGGCGGTCCAGTCGGCGCGCGCCTGGGCGGCGTCGCGCAGCTGCATTTCCTTGCGAAGGTCGGCAATGCGCAACACGGAATAGATGAAACTCATCGCGCCGGCGATGCCGAGGGCCAGCACGAATTTATCGGCACCGTAGTTCTCGAAGTTGCTCATGAAGGAAACGAGCCAGCTATCGACATCCAGCAGGGTGGCTGAAATCCACAGCGCTGCACCGAGCGCCATGATCGACAGGCATTGCCTTCCCGCCCTGCTCCTGAAGAATTCCGGCATGAGCTTCTCCATCTCCACCCGGGGCGGAAATATCATGAAAGTCTGAAATGTTTATTGAAACCTGAAGGCGAATTGTTGGAGACTATGCCACGCATTCGGTAGCACTTTCATCGGAAGCGAGTGTGCGCAATACCGAATTTTACTCGCGATTTGAAACCTTTGGCCGCTTGCCGCTTTATGCTTTCGCAACGGATGCAGGCAGATGTCTCTCCGCGTGTACGGCTGTGGCTGGAGCTGAAAGTTGACTACACCCGGTCGTCCTGAAGCGGAACCAATGTTGCGCTCAAGCCGTTTTCCGGGACCATTCACGAGAGAGGACAATCTCATGCAACTTGTCGGCACCCAGGTCATCCCCGCCTATGGCGACAAAAGCGGTTTTACGGTCGAGTTTGTGGGCGACGGCGGTGAAGTCGTCTCCGTGCAGATCAAGAATGATCGCGGCCAGCAATTGAGCCGGCTGAATGCGGTGGAAAAGGCGAAGGAAGTGATGAGGCGCTTTGCCACGGCGCCAATCCGCGAGGGCGATAACAAGCAACCAGCTGCGTCAAGGAATGCTCGTTCGCGGGGTGACGAAGAGGCGATGGAAGAACAACTGGACGAGGGACTGGAAGGCACTTTCCCAGCCAGCGACCCGGTCTCGATCACCAACACCGCAATACCCAAGGGTAGCAAACACTGATCTACCCTTTCATGGGCACTATGCCCGAAAGCGCACCGCGATCACCGGCTTGATCGCAGTGCATTTTGGGTCACCTGTGCTCCTGCTGACCCTCGACCTGTTCTTTGCGGTCATCCACATTCCGCAATAGATCGGCAAAGAGAAAGGCGAGCAGCCGTAGCACGCTCGCCTTTGACGTACTCTGACAGTTCAGGCGACGTTGATCAGCAATGGCAGGCTGATCATGACGCCGACGAGAACGGCGACAACAGTTGTGACACGCACGATGCGAATACGCCGCGTGCGCTCCCCACTCCAGTCATAGGTCATTTTTCGTCTCCTCGGGGAAGGACGTAGAGCCCGGGATTCCGGGTCCAATACGTATGACTGCGTTTGCTTGTGTAAGGCTGGACTAATTTACGAGGACTATTCAGAAGCGCAGCGACCAGCGGCGGCCGTCATGGGTCATGCGCACCATACCGAGTGGCTGGACATCGATGGTCCAGAAGGCGGCGGGCGGTGCTTTCAGCACATTCAGGATCGCGGCGCGGATGACGGTTGCGTGAGTGACAGCGACGATATGGCCGCCGAGCGGCATCTCCTCGTTCATCCAGCCGGCAATGCGTTTGCCAAGCTGTTGCAGGCTCTCGCCCTCATGCGGGGTTGCTTCGGGATCGGACATCCAGAGCGCAAGATTTTCAGGCTCTTCGGCGTGGAGGTTGACCAGTGGTTTGCCAACCCAGCGGCCATAGTCGCAGTCCCTGAGCGACGGGGCAACGGTCGCGTCGAAGCCCAGCATTTCGGCGGTCTGTCGGGCGCGTAGGGCCGGGCTTGTGAAAACCCTGTCCGCCCGTCCCGGCGCGGGTAGCGCGACATCGCTCAGCACCTTTTCCTCCAGCGGTTCGTCCGCCGGAAAGGTGGCGGTGCGATTTGCCGCCGTGGCGCCGTGATTTATCCAAGTGAGGTGGGTGGTCACGTTTCTCGGCACCCTCCGGAGATAGGGCGGGACGGCCGCCGCCCGCATATGAAGTTTCGTTGACAGTGTCTTTGGCGTGCAGATATAACCGTGACGTTGCGGGTTTGGAAGCCGGTGAAAGTCCGGCGCGGTCGCGCCACTGTGACCAGCGTGTAGAAATTCTTCGCGTTGGAAGTCAGACCTAACTGCACGCAAGATTCTCGACTGAACGCGTCATTCCAGGAGGAATACATGTCTGACACCACTTTTGCGCCCGTCGCAGCACCCGCACCGATTCCGCTCGGCCAGATCCTGCCCTGGGCGATCTTCGGCGGCCTGCTGATGCTTTTCGCCATCTATTTCGTCGGCACCGAAGAAGGCGCGATGGCGCTCTTCAACGGCATGTATGTGCACGAATTCGTGCATGACGCCCGCCACCTCCTCGGCTTCCCCTGCCACTAAAGCGCGGCGCGATCTTCCAGATCCGCTCGATACGTTTTAGTTTTTGTTTTTGCATGTCGTCATCGCAAAACCGCTGAACGCTTTTGTGCGACGTGCTTTAGGGGAGTGTCTCACATGGTTGGAAATCTTCTGCTTCGCGGCATGATCGCGGGCGTGATTGCAGGCATCCTGGTTTTTGCCTTTGCGCGCTTCTTCGGCGAACCGCTCGTCGATGCGGCCATCGCCTTCGAAGAGGCGGCGGCGCAGGCTGCCGGCGAGGTCGCCGAGCCTGAAATCGTCAGCCGCGCCACCCAGGCGGGGCCTGGGCTCTTTATCGGCGTCATGGCCTATAGCGTTGCCATTGGCGGGCTGTTTGCGCTTGTCTTCGCCTTCGTGCATGGCCGCTTCAGCAGCCTTTCGGCACGCGGCACCTCGGCCGTTATCGCGGTCGCCGCTTTCGTCGCCATCGTCATCGTTCCGGCTATCAAATATCCGGCCAATCCGCCGGCTGTCGGCAACTCGGATACGATCGGCGTGCGCACCGAGCTGTTCTTCCTGATGATTGTCGTCTCGATTGCTTCGCTGATCGCGGCCGTCGGAATTGCCCGCAACCTGACAGCGCGCTACGGCTTATGGAACGCGGCGATCGTTGCGGGTGTTCTCTTCGCCGTCTTCATCGGTCTGGTGGAATATCTGCTGCCTCCGATCAATGAAGTGCCGGAGAATTTCTCGGCGATGGTGCTATGGCGCTTCCGCACGACCACGCTCGGCATGCATATGATCCTCTGGTTGGTGCTTGGTCTCGCTTTCGGCGCGCTGGCGGAGAAGCGCCTCGGGGCGAAGAGTGGGTTGCGCCCGGCCTATCGATAAGGAGCGGGAGAGGGGGCTTGCCGCTCCCTCTTTCCTCGCGAAGCCTGTAGGCTCTTGGGCGGCTGCGTCGAGACGTTGGACTTATTGTGAAAAACGGATTCGATCTGCTTTGTTTCGGCCTTGCCCTGCTGATCGCGGGTAGCGCATCCGCGCATGGAGGCGGTGGGGGCCAGGGCAGCCGTGCTGGCCTGCCGGTGCCCGAAATATCTCACGGGGAAATGGCTGTGATTGCCGATTATCGCGGTCGCATCATGGATCTTGCGGCAGGCGCGGTTGATACGAACGAGCCTTTCCGGCGTGTCCTGAACTATGCCGAAATCCAGTATTCCTACTGTCTTTGGGGCCGGATGCCCGGCAGCGTGACGGATGAGGAAAGCCCGTTCAACGAATGCGCCCATGCCTATCTCGCCGCGACCAAGGCGGTGCTGCTCGCCATGCGCGACATGCCGCAGGAGGCGGTGGTGGCCGGTGAAATCGCATCGGCTGTCGATGTCGATATGGTCAGGCGCGGGCTCTCGCTGGTGACCTGCCGCTTCAGTGGCGAGGGTTTCAACACGGCCGATATCGTGCGCCCGCGCTGGAGCGAAATTCCGCTGCATCCGGCGAGCATGGCCTCGCTTACCGGCTTTGCGGCGATCCTCGCCGCAGGGTTCTTTGTTCTCAGGCGGCTTCTTCAGATTCAGTCCTCGGAATAGCGCTGCTCGCGCCACGGATCACCATACATATGGTAGCCGTTCTTTTCCCAAAAGCCGGCCTTGTCGGCAGGCAGCAGATCGATGCGGCGCAGCCATTTGGCGCTTTTCCAGAAATAGAGATGCGGTACGACGAGACGCATCGGTCCGCCATGATCGCGGGTGAGCGGCAGGCCCTCCCACGAGGTGGCGAGGATCGCGTCTTCGGCGGCGAAATCGGAAAGCGGCAGATTGGTCGTGTAGCCGTCATAGCTTGTCAGCATGGCGTAACCGGCTTCCCCTTTCGGCATGGCGAGATCAAGCAGGTCGCGGGTCGAAACACCCTTCCACTTGTTGTCGTAGCGTGACCATGTCGTCACGCAATGAATGTCGCTGACCATGGCGCTCTGTTCCAGCGCCTGAAAAGCTGCCCAATTGAGATCCAATGGTGTTTCGACGAGGCCTCGAACTTCCAGCTTCCAGCTCTCGATAGAAATGACCGGCTGCTGGCCGAGGTCGAGCACCGGCCAGTTCTTCACAAGATGCTGGCCCGGCGGCAGGCGCTCAGTTTCCGGGCGGCTGATGCGGCCGGTCAGGAACTTTCCTTCGGTGGCCCAGCGGCGTTTGGACGTCGTGAGTTTGCTGTCTTCGGGGATCTCGTCGTTGCTCATCGCGGTCTCCTTGCGGTGCAGCAATCAGACATCCGCGCCTGACAGGTGTCAAGTTTCGGCGCCTCTTGGAAATCTCCATCGCGCTCATTACACTTGAAGCCGTCGGGTTATGCCTCCACGGGGAGCGGAGGCGGAAAGGGAGGAGCGAGACTCTGTCTTCGCGCTATCGTGTCATTGCGGCGCTTTGCGCCGCACCCTTGTTGATTTTCGCTTTCTTCTATTACGGGAGTGCGGTTGCCACGCGCGCCTATATGGGCGAGGCTTCGGCACAGGCGGGCACGGCGCTCAGGCTTGCCGTTTCCGCACTCAGCGGCCATCTCAGCCGCTACGAGGCCTTGCCGGCGCTGATCGCCGATCACGACGATATCAAGGATCTCGTGACCCAGCCTGACGATCGATCGCTGCGCGACAATGCCAATCTCTACCTCAAGGAAATCAACGGGCTGCTGAAATCGTCCGATATTTATGTCGTGCGTCCGGATGGCGAGACGATCGCCGCCAGCAATTATGACGGCCCTAGCAGCTTCATCGGTGAGAACTTCAGCTATCGCCCCTATTTCCAGGAGGCGATCGGCGGGCATCAGGCCCGCTTCTACGCCCTCGGTACGACCTCGCTGAAGCGTGGCTATTATTTCTCCTCGCCGATCTGGGTGGATGGCGAAATCCGTGGCGTCATCGTCTTCAAGGTCGATATCGATGTGATTGAATCTTCCTGGAGCGGTGGCGAGTACCGTATCTTCGTCTCCGACCCTGAAGGCATCATCTTCATGTCCGACAGTCCGGACTGGCTCTATGGGGCGATCCTGCCGCTGAGTTTGGATCGGGTGGCGCGCACCGAGGCATCGCGACGTTATGCCAATGCGAAACTGGTCGAACTGCCGGTCATCCGCCATCGCTTCGAAGATCATGACCTGATGACGCTCGCCGGCGATCGCGGGCAAGGTGAATATCTCGTGCTCTCGCACTACATGCCGGCCGAGGACTGGACGGTGAACGTGCTGATGGACACGAGCTCCATCCGGGTGCAAGCCCGTACCGCGCTGGTCGTCGTCTTCCTCATTCTCTGCATTGCCGCTCTGACATTTGCCATTCTTCGACAACGACGCATGCGGCTTTCTGAGCGCCTGCAGTTGCAGGCCGAGGCGTGGAACGAGCTGGAGCGGCGGGTTGATGAGCGCACGGCCGATCTTGCCCGCGTCAACAGCCGGATCGAGGAGGAGATTGCCGAGCGGCGCCTGACCGAGCAGCAGCTACGCCAGACACAGGCCGATCTCATCCAGGCAGGCAAGCTTGCCGGTCTCGGTCAGATGTCGGCAGCGCTCTCGCACGAGTTTAACCAGCCCCTTGCCGCCGCCAAGACCTATACGGACAGCGCCTCTGTCCTGCTCGAACGCGGCCGTACGGCCGAAGCGCAGGACAACATCCAGCGCATCGGCGGGTTGATAGATCGCATGGCTTCCATCAGTCGGCACCTGCGCAATTTCGCGCGCAAGCCCAATGAGAAGCTAGGCCCCGTGCCGCTCGACGAGGCGATCCGCGATACGCTGGAGATCATCGCCTGGCGTCTCAAGGCTGCGGATGCTGATCTCCGGCTGCATCTTGGCGCGCGGCCGCCGGTGGTCAAGGCGGGCTCGGTGCGACTGCAGCAGGTGCTGGTCAATGTGATCTCGAATGCGGCTGATGCCGTCGAGGGGCTAGAGGACCGGCGCATCGAGGTTTCGGCGTCCGAAGAGGCCGGCAGGGTAATCCTGACAGTGCGTGATCATGGGCCTGGTGTGCCGGCGGCGATTGCCGAGCGCATCTTCGATCCCTTCTTCACCACCAAAGGGGTGGGCAAGGGGCTCGGGCTGGGGCTTTCCATCTCCTACAACATCATCAAGGATTTTGGCGGCAGCCTGACCGTCTCCAACCATCCGGAGGGTGGAGCCGTGTTCCGCATAGAGCTTTCTGCGGCGGCTGGCATGATGCCGGAGGCGGCGGAATGAACGAACAGAAGATATTGCTCGTCGATGACGAAGAGGAACTGCGCCGCTCGACGGCGCAGGCACTGGAACTCTCCGGCTTCAGCGTCGAGACCTTTTCCAATGCCGACCACGTGCTGGAACTGATCGGCTATAGCTTTCCCGGCGTCGTTGTCACCGATATCCGCATGCCTGGCATGGACGGCATGACGCTGATGCAGAAGATCCGCGAACTCGATACTGAAGTGCCGGTTATTCTCGTCACCGGCCACGGCGATGTACAGCTTGCCGTCAAGGCGATGCGCGAGGGCGCCTATGACTTCATCGAGAAGCCGTTTACGCCACAGATGCTCGCCGGCGTCATCCGCCGCGCCATGGAGCGGCGCAGCCTCGTCTTGGAAAACCGGCTGCTGAAGGCGGTGGCGGGCAAGCGCGACGATATCGAGGCGCGCTTGCCGGGACGCACGCAGATCATGGTCGACCTGCGCTATCGCATCCGTGCGATCGGGGCGAGCGATGCTGATACACTTGTGGTCGGTGATACCGGTGCCGGCAAGGAAGTGGTGGCGCGGGCGATGCACGATATCAGCGCGCGGGCAAGTCGGCCCTTCATTGCCATCAATTGCGCAGCACTTCCGGCAAACCTGATCGAGAGCGAGCTTTTCGGGCATGAGGCCGGCGCTTTTCCGGGGGCCGTGCGGCCGCGTTACGGCAAGTTCGAGCATGGACGTGGCGGCACCATCCTGCTCGACGAGATCGGCTCCATGCCGTTTGATCTGCAGGCGAAGTTCCTGCGGGTGCTGCAGGAGAGAACGATTTCCCGCCTCGGATCGAATGAGACCGTGCCGCTCGACGTGCGGTTCATCGCCACGAGCAAGGTCGATCTGGAAGCGGAAGTCGCTGGCGGCCGATTCCGCGCCGACCTCCTCTACCGCCTGAACGTCGCGACCATTCATGTGCCGTCGCTCTCACAGCGCCGGGCCGATGTTCCGCTGCTCTTTATGCAACTCGTCAGGGAGGCTGCCGCTCGTTACGGCAAAGACGACATGGCCGTGTCGCCGGATGCGATTTCCGACATCGCGCAGCGCGACTGGCCGGGCAATGTCCGAGAATTGCGCAATGCTGCCGACCGTTTCGTGCTCGGTCTCGACGGCGGTGGACGGCAGGCCGAGGCTGCGGGTCTGGCCGAGCGTGTCGCGGAATTCGAACGTGGCGTGATTGCGAGTGCACTTGTCGCCCATAGTGGCAGCCTGAAGCCGGTCTATGAATCGCTCGGCATCTCGCGCAAGACGCTTTACGAGAAAATGCAGAAATACGGTCTCGACAAGAAGCTGCTGGCCAATGACATGGCCGGTGAGATGCGCCGCGAGCTTTGATCCTCTTTCGAATTTGATCTCGATCGCGCCTGTTTGTGGGGCGTCCTCGATGCATATCTTGACAGGCAACCATTTAGTTACCTATAAGATCACGACAGGCAACCAAATGGTTCCATATTTGGCATGGATGAAGATGYGATTTTTCGAGCACTGGCGGATGGCAGCCGGCGACGCCTGCTGGATCGCCTGCATGCGCGTAGCGGCCAGACGCTCGGCGAATTGTGTGAAGGACTGGAGATGACGCGTCAGGCGGTGACGAAGCATCTCGGCATTCTCGAAGAAGCGAACCTCGTTTCCACGCGCCGGCGAGGGCGCGAAAAGCTGCATTACATCAATCCGGTTCCGATCAACGAGATCGCGGACCGGTGGATCAGCAAATTCGAGCGCCGTGCATTAGAGGCGCTCTCCGATCTCAAGAAGAGCCTCGAGGGCACCAAAGACGAATGAATCGTCCCGCCTGCCGGCGAGGGTGTGACCAAGCCTTGGCCAAAAGGGAGTATCATCATGGCTGGCAGCGCATTCAATTACGTCACCTATATCCGGACCACACCGGAACAGCTCTGGTCGGCGCTTACGACGACGGAATTCATGAAGAAATTCTGGCTCGGGGTGCAATTCGAAACCGATTGGAAAGTCGGCTCTGCCTGGCAGATGCGTTATTCCGACGGAACCGTCACCGATACAGGCGAAATCCTCGAATTCGATCCGCCCAGGCGGCTTGTCCTGAAGTGGCATAATGAGTTCAGGCCGGAGCTCAAGGCCGAAGGGTTTTCCCAGTGCGTGATAGAGCTTGAGCCGGTCGGCGAGGCGGTCAAGCTGACGCTGGCGCATTCGATGCCGATAGAAGGTTCCAAGTTCATTGGCGCTGTCTCCGGCGGGTGGCCGCAAATTCTCTCCAACCTCAAATCGCTGCTGGAAACGGGTGAGGTCGTTCTGCCGCCCAACCGGTGAGGGACAAGCGATGGGTGGATTTCCACCCATCGCTTTAACCATTTGTTTCCAAATCGACCCATGCTGCGGCGCACTCTCGCAAAATCGTCATTCCTCTCCTCGCGTCGCGATTGCGGCTGTCAGTCCCTGGCCTGCAAATGGGCCATCCAAGCCGGTGCGGAGGATGCGCCGGCGGGACGACCCATTTTCATCAGGGAGGAAAACGATGAAAATCCTGAAGGCCATGCTCGGCGTGACCGCCGCCGCTGCCGTTTCGCTGCTCGCCCATGCCGCTTCGGCTCAGACCTATCCCGAACGCACCATCACCATGGTCGTGCCTTTCGCCGCCGGTGGACCGACCGATACCGTCGCGCGTCTCGTCGCGGAATCCATGTCGAAGGATCTCGGCCAGCAGATCGTCGTCGAAAATGTCGGCGGTGCCGGCGGAACACTCGGCGCCGGCCGTGTTGCCGATGCCGATCCGGATGGCTACACGATCCTGCTGCACCATATCGGCATGGCGACCAGCGCCACGCTTTACCGCAAGCTCGCCTATGACACGCTGAACGCCTTCGAATATGTCGGTCTCGTTACCGATGTTCCGATGACGATCGTTGCCCGCAAGGATTTCGAACCGGCCGATCTGAAGGGCCTGATCGACTATGTGAAGGCCAACAAGGACAAGGTCACCGTCGCCAATGCCGGTATCGGTGCCGCATCCCACCTTTGCGGCATGATGTTCATGAGCGCCATCCAGACGCCGCTGACGACTGTTCCCTACAAGGGAACCGGCCCGGCCATGACCGACCTTCTCGGCGGACAGGTCGATATCATGTGCGACCAGACGACTAATACGACGAAGCAGATCAAGGGCGGTACGATCAAGGCCTATGCCGTGACGTCGCCGGCCCGCCTCGATGTGCTCAAGGACATTCCGACGGCGGTCGAAGCCGGCCTGCCGGGCTTCGAAGTCGGTATCTGGCACGGTATTTACACGCCGAAGGGCACACCGGCCGAAATCAATGAGCGCTTGTCGAAGTCGCTGCAGGTCGCACTAAAGGACCCGAATGTTGGCGCCCGCTTTGCCGAACTCGGCACCGCTCCTTCGTCGGACGCTGATGCGACGCCGGCGGCGCTGAAGGCGAAGCTCGCGAGCGAAATCACCCGCTGGAAGTCGGTCATCGAAGCAGCCGGCGAATACGCGGACTGAGCCTGACTGCCGTCTCGCCACCCTCCTCCCGATCGGGAGGAGGGTGTTTGCGCAGCCTCGTATCCGTCGCGACGCTTCATCTCCAACCCCAGGAGACATCATGAAATCTCTCAGTTTCGACACCACCAATGTCATCTGCGGCGCCTTGCTTGCCGCGACCGGTGCCTTCTTTGCCTATCAGTCGCTGAACCTCGATATCGGTACGGCGCTACGCATGGGACCCGGGTATTTTCCACTGGTCCTGTCCGGCATCCTCGTCCTGCTCGGCCTGATCATTCTCGTGCAGGCGGTACGGGTGCAAGGCGAGCCGATCGATCCCTTCGCCTGGCGCGGCATGCTCTTCATCCTGCCCGCACCGGTCTTTTTCGGATTGACTGTGCGCGGGCTCGGTTTTGCGCCGGCGATCTTCCTGACGGCCTTCATCGCCTGCTTTGCATCCAGTCGCATGAATGTGCTGTTCGCGCTGGTTCTTTCGCTGCTGCTGACGGTCTTTTCGGTTGGGGTCTTCAGCTACGCGCTCGGGCTGCCGTTCGAACGTTTCGGTCCCTGGGTCCGGTTCTAGGAGGCGGGTATGGAACTCTTCAGCAATCTCGCACTCGGTTTCTATACGGCGGCAAGCCCGGAAAACCTGTTCTTCTGCCTTATCGGCGTGCTGCTTGGCACGCTGATCGGCGTGCTGCCCGGCATCGGCGCCACGGCAACGATCGCCATGTTGCTGCCGATCACCTTCCAGCTCGAGCCAGTCTCCTCGCTGATCATGCTCGCCGGCATCTATTACGGCGCGCAATATGGCGGCTCGACGACGGCGATCCTCATCAATATGCCGGGTGAATCTTCCTCGGCCGTTACAGCCATCGACGGCTATCAGATGGCGCGGAAGGGCAGGGCCGGCGCGGCGCTCGCGATTGCCGCGCTCGGCTCCTTCTTCGCCGGCACAGTATCGACCTTCCTCGTGGCTGTCTTTGCTCCGCCACTGACGGCGATTGCACTGCAATTCGGTTCGGCCGAATATTTCTCACTGATGATCGTCGGCCTCGTGTCCTCGATCGCACTGGCCCATGGCTCGGTCGTCAAGGCATTGGCGATGGTGGCGCTTGGGCTGCTGCTCGGTCTTGTGGGCACGGACATCTATACCGGTACGCCGCGCTTCACGCTCGGCATCCGCGAATATGCCGATGGGCTGAACTTCGTGGCGCTTGCTGTTGGCGTCTTCGGCATTGCGGAAATCCTGCGCAATCTGGAAGGCGAGAAGACCCGCACCGTGCTGATGGCAAAAGTCTCAGGGCTGTTGCCGTCGAAGGAGGAATTCAAGGAGATGATCGCGCCGGTCATTCGCGGGACGGTCATTGGTTCGGCGCTCGGTATTCTGCCGGGCGGTGGGGCGATCCTTGCTTCCTTCGCCTCCTACACGGTGGAAAAGCGCGTCTCGAAGAAGCCGGAAGAGTTCGGCCATGGCGCAGTTGCCGGCGTTGCCGGGCCGGAATCGGCCAATAATGCCGGTGCGCAAACTTCGTTCATTCCGCTCTTGACGCTCGGTATTCCGGCAAACCCTGTCATGGCGCTGATGGTCGGCGCGATGATCATCCAGGGTATCGTGCCGGGGCCGAACGTGGCGACAGAGCAGCCCGCGCTGTTCTGGGGCATTATCGCTTCAATGTGGATCGGCAACCTGATGCTCGTCATCCTCAACCTGCCGCTGATCGGCCTGTGGGTGAAACTGCTGACGGTGCCTTATTACGTGCTCTTCCCCGTGATCATGGCCTTCTGTTCGATCGGGGTCTACAGCGTCAATTCCAACGTCTATGACCTCTATGCCGTCGCCTTCTTTGGCTTCATCGGCTACGTGCTGGCGAAACTGCGCTGCGAGCCGGCGCCGCTGCTGCTCGGGTTCGTGCTCGGACCGTTGCTGGAGGAAAACCTGCGACGGGCCATGATCCTGTCGCGCGGCGATGCGACCACCTTCGTCACGCGGCCGATCAGCGCCATCCTGCTGACGATCGCCGTGGCGGTGCTGATCATCGTCTTCCTGCCGAGCGTTAAGCGCAAACGCGAAGAGGTCTTCGTCGAAGAGGCCTAAGGGCTTGCACTCCCGGCCTGTTTGTTGAAAAAAGAACGATCTGATGCGGGCGCCGTCGGGCGCCCGTTTCGCTTTACAGGATATCCAGGCTCATGAGCATTCCCGCCCGGATCAGCAACGATCTGCCTTTTCTCACCAATCTCCGCCGCGATCTGCATGCCCATCCCGAACTCGGCTTCGAGGAGGAGCGTACCAGCGATATCGTCGTGAAATTTCTGGAAGAGGCGGGTATCCAGGTGCACCGTGGCCTTGGCGGCACCGGTGTTGTCGGGACGCTGCAGATCGGCAATGGTACGCGCAAGATCGGGCTGAGGGCAGATATGGACGCGCTCGCCATGCCGGAAACGGCGGATCGCCCTTACAAGTCGACCGTGCCGGGCAAGATGCATGCTTGCGGCCATGACGGGCATACGACGATGTTGCTCGGCGCGGCACGGTATCTGGCTGAAACGCGCGGTTTTTCCGGCACTGTGCATTTCATCTTCCAGCCGGCCGAAGAGGGTCGTGGCGGTGCGAAGCGCATGGTGGAGGAGGGACTGTTCAAGCAGTTTCCCTGTGATGCCGTCTATGGGTTGCACAATATGCCCGGGCTTGCTGTGGATGAGATCGCGGTCGTCAAGGGGCCGCAGCTTGCTTCTTCGGATAGCTGGCGGATCATCTTCCGGGGTGTTGGTACGCATGGCGCAAAGCCACATCTCGGCCGCGATCCCATCACAGCTGCTGCCACTTTCCTTTCGTCTCTGCAGACGATCGTCGGGCGCGTCGTCGATCCCCTTCAGCCGGCAGTCGTCAGCGCCTGTTCACTCCAGGCCGGCAATCCGAAGGCATTGAACGTCATCCCCGATATTGTCGAGATCGGCGGAACGGCGCGGGCCTATTCGCCTGAGGTGCGCGATCAGCTTGAGGCCGAAATCGGCCGTCTGGCACAGGGAACCGCCGCCATGTTCGGCATTTCGGTAGATTATGAATTTGAACGCCGCATTCCGCCCGTCGTCAATGACGCGGATGCGGCTGCGCGGGCGCTGGGCGCCGCACAGGCGGTGTTCGGTGAAAAGGCGCGTACGAGCTTTCCACCGTCGACCGCCGGCGACGATTTCGCCTTCTTCGGGCAAAATGCGCCCGGCTGTTATGTCTGGCTCGGCAACGGCCCGGCGGTCGATGGAGCGCTGCATCATAATACAGCCTACGACTTCAATGATGAGGCGCTCGGATATGGAGCGGCCTATTGGGTGGCGCTGGTGGAGCGGGAGCTCAAGGCTGAGGCGTAAAGCGCCTCAAAACGTTTCCAGTACGGGGCTTTCCAGCACCTTGCCGGTAATGACGTCGGCAATGCCGCGGTCGGTCTGATGTGGGCCGATATTGCAGGCAAGTGTCGCGCCGAAGCAGGCTTTGAAGACCAGATAGGGCGGTTTCCAGTCGACGAGCTTTTCCATTGCCTTGCGGATGGCAGCAAAGCCATCGGCGGTTTCGTGCAGGGATGCATCCGTCACGAGGCCGGAGAGTGGCAGGGGCAACAGGGCTTCGATGCGCCCGTCCTTTGCCACGGCCATGCCGCCGCCGGCGTCGATGACGGCATTAGCGGCAAGCGCCATGTCACCGATATTTCCTCCGAACACAGTGAGGTTGTGGCTGTCATGTGAAACGGTGGTACAGAAGGCGCCGCGCCACTCACCCCAGCCGGTCAGAAAGCCGATGCGCGGCTTGCCATCCGCCAGTCCATGGCGATGTGCAACCGCTATCATGGCGCTGCCAGCCGGCGGTACGACGAAGCCGTCGCGGACATCCGCTTCGGTTTCTCCCCACTGGGTGAAGCGCGGACGGTCGATTGTTGCGAGGCGCACCTTCGTGCCGTTGGCGGGAATGCGGAAATCGTCTTCGACAAGCGGTGCAAGCTTGACCGATTGCATGAGCGGCCCGGCGTCGAATGACGGAAGGCGATCCCTGACCATGCCATTTTCGGCGATTAGGCGGCCGTTGGCGATGACGGCGCGGGTCTTGAATTCACTCATGTCCTCGAACAGCACGAGATCGGCGCGGCGACCGGGCGCGATGAGCCCGAGGTCGGAACGCTTCAGGCGTTGCGCGGCATTGAAGGTCGCGGCGCGCAATGCCCATTCCGGGCGCATGCCGTAGCGCACGAGGCGACGCACGACGTCGTCGAGGCCGCCATTCTGATAAAGTTCATCGGGGAAGACATCATCCGTGCAGAGCGTGACGATCGGCGGAAGGTGGCCGATGCCGTTCAATGCATCGACAAATTCCTTCAGCAGATGATCGTGCGAGCCGCGCAGCTCGATCGTCATTCCGGCCGCCAGCTTCTGCAGCAGATCGGCGCCCGAGGTGAGCTCATGGTCGGAGGTGATGCCAGCGGCCATGAAGGCGTTGAGGTCAGCACCCTCCAGTCCGCGGGCATGACCGCAGACGAGCTTGCCGGAGGTGAGGCCGGCATTGACGATATCGGTCATGCGCGGATCGCCATCGATGACGCCGCGCATGTTCATGACTTCCGCCACGCCACCGATCGCCGGCGAGCGCAGCAGCTCGGCGATAACACTGGCGTCGAAATCCGCACCGGCGAGTTCCAGGCCGGGGGCGGAAGGGACGCAGGAAGGGGCAAGCAGGATCATGCGCAGCGGCAGATTGCGCGAGGCTTCGATTGCCCAGCGTACGCCATCGAGACCATGGACATTGCCGAATTCGTGCGGATCCCAGACGATCGTCGTCACGCCGCGAGGCAACACGGCTTCAGCATATTCAGCCGGCGTCACCATCGAGCTTTCAATATGCATGTGTGTATCGATCAGGCCGGGAGAGATGATGCTACCGGCTGCGTCGATTACCTTGGCAGCGTCCGTGCGGCTCGCCCGAGCGTGAACACTTGCGATCAAAGCGCCGACTAGGCCGATATCGGCCTCGCGGATCAGGCCGGTGACCGCATCAAGGATACGGCCGCCGGTCACAAGCACATCGAAGGGAGCATCGCCGCGGGCGGCGGCAACAGCGCGGGTGCGTAAGGCGGGCTCGTTGAGATCGGCGGGTTCCTGGCGCGGAGTTGCAGTCATTTGCGGGCCTCGTTGACCAGGGCGGCGAGAATGATGACACGCGCCATGTCGGCATCGATGTCGGCGGCGAACTGTGCATTGAACGTTGCGTGAGTGGCGCGGGTTTCAACGACCGTGCGCCCGCGCGTATGCTGCCCCTGCAATTCCACGTCGATGCGGGCAGGGCGGAAGGTCACCACTTGCGGAGCAACGAAGGCGACGGCAGCCGAAGGATCATAGATCGCCATGGCGGGACGACCGCGGTTCGTGCCAATGCGAATATAACCGGCAAACATATCGGCGATCAGCTCGGCATTGGTGCCGCCGGCAGCGCGGACCGGATCGGCATCCTCGGGTTTCGCAAGAACCTTGCGGCAGAGATCGAGATCGACCATGCGCAGTGGCAGCTCGTGGGCGATGATGATTGCGAGCGCCTCTGGATCGGCGAGCGCATTGAATTCTGCGGAGGCCGTATGATTGCCAGAGGTGACACCGCCGCCCATCCAGACGAGTTCGGTGATGCGGGCGGCAAGATCGGGCCGGGCGAGCGCGAGTGCGGCGATGTTCGTCAGCGGTCCAAGTGCCAGAATGCGGTGAGGGCCTTCCAGTTCCAGCCAGCGGCAAAGCGCGACGAAGGCATCGCTATCCGGCAGGATCGGGGCCGGCGGCAGATGTTTACCGGTCGTCGGAATGCCGCTTTCGCCGAGGATCGCCTGGGCAGTCTCTAGCTTGCCGAGGACGGGCAGGTCGCGGCCGGTATGGATCGGAAATTTCCAGCCGAAGGCCTTGGCAGCGCCCGCCGCATTGGTGCGCACCTGCGGCAGCGGCGCATTGCCGAAAACCAGCGAGACGCCGTCGATGTCGAGTTCTGCGTTCGTCACCACCATTATGGCGGCGATGTCGTCGAAGCCCATGTCTGTGTCGATCCAGACGCCCATGATTTCACCCGAAACGCTTGAGGCTTGCGGAAACTGCGACCGGCAGGTCGAAGGAGATCGCACTGCCGAGTTCGTGTTGCGGCAGGGCGGCGTCGACTTCCGCTTTGATAGGGCCAAGCGCGCTGTCCAGCAGATATTCGCGGCTGTTGCCGGCAAAGGATGTGCCACGCACGGTGCCCTGGAAAGGGCCAGAACCAAGGATCACCGCACGCGGCCGCCAGGCCAGGCCCGCCGCACCGTCAGGCGCTTCGGCGGAAAGCGCGACATGGCCGTTCGGCGTCGCAAGCTTTCCGTCCTTCAGCGCAAAGATGTTTTCGAAACCGACGAAATCGGCGACGAAGGAAGAAACAGGCTTGTTGTAGATGTCCTCGGGCGTGCCGATCTGCTCGATACCGCCGTTCAGCATGACGATGATGCGGTCGGCAAGAGCAAGCGCTTCTGCCTGGTCGTGGGTGACGAAGATCATCGTCACGCCAGTTTCCTTCTGGACGCGCTGCAGCTCGGCACGCATTTCAAGGCGAAGGCGGGCGTCGAGGTTGGAAAGCGGCTCGTCGAGCAACAGCACTTTCGGCTCCATGACCATGGAGCGGGCGAGCGCCACGCGCTGCTGCTGGCCGCCCGAAAGTTCCCCTGGCTTACGGCCGGAAAACTTCGCAAGGCCGACGGACTTGAGGCCGGCATTGACCTTGCCATCCAGATGCTCGCCGCGAAGGCCCTTCAGGCGCAGGCCAAAGGCGACGTTTTCATAAACAGTCAGATGCGGGAAAAGCGCGTAGGACTGGAAGACGAGGCCGACCGCGCGCTTGTTTGCGGAGACGCGGGTGATCTCGGTGCCATCGAGATTGATGCGGCCGGAAGCAGGGTTCAGCAGGCCGGCAATGGCGCGCATGGTCGTCGTCTTGCCGCAGCCGGAGGGGCCGAGAAGCGCCACCAGCTCGCCTTTGGCAATCGACAGGTCGAGGTCCTTCACCGCGACCGTATCGCCATAGGCGAGCGTCAGCTTGTCGAGTCGAAGGTAGGCATCAGACATAACGGGAGAATCCCAGGAAGCGTTCGGCAAGGAAGACGATACCGATCGAAAGGAAGGCGAGCAGCGCCGAAAGCGCGGCAACGGACGGGTCGTAGGTTGTCTCCATATAGCCCAGCATGTCGATCGGAAGCGTGCGTACGCCGGGGCCGGAGAGGAAGAGCGAGACCGGCACCTGGTTGAAGCTGGTGACGAAACCGAGGATGAAGGCGGCGAGAATGCCGCCACGGATATTCGGCATGACCACGCGGAAGAAGGCGGCGAGCCGTGAGGAGCCGAGCAAGACCGCGGCTTCCTCGATGTCCGAGCGCAGGTTGCCGAGGCTTGCGGACACCACGCGCACCGCATAGGGCAGCACCAGCGCCGTATGGGCGAAGAAGAGAGCAAGCGTGATATTGAAGCCGAAGGGCACGACGAGATAGCGCAGCAGTGCCAGGCCGACGATGATGCCGGGCACGATGATCGGCAGCGAGACGATGGTTCTCACCGTCTCGGCGCCCGGTAGCCGGTAGCGCGACAGCGCATAGGCGGCGGGAATGCCGAGGATAAGGGCTGCCAGCGTGCCGAAGACCGCAAGGAACATCGACATGGCGAAGCTGTCGCGGAAGCTATCGATGGTGAAGACCTTGGCGACCCAGCGCAGCGACAGACCCTGCGGCGGGAAAGCCAACGTATCGCCGGCCGAAAGCGAAGCGGCGATGATGATCAGGAAAGGGCCGATCAGGAAGACCAGCAGCAGGAACAGCACGACCGGTGAGAAGAGGCGGATACTCATCGGCGGTTCCTCGCGGTGGCAAGGCGTTTCAACAGGATATTGGCGGCAAAGCTCATGACGATCAAGATGAAGGCGATGACGCTCGCCGAGACGAAATTATTGGCGACGGAGACCTGCTGGTACAGCAGCGTTTCCAGCATCAGTACCTTGGAGCCGCCGAGGATGGCCGGCGTGATATAGGCCGTCAGCGAGCCGGTGAAGACCAGCGTGCCGCCGACGACGAGGCCTTCCTTGGTGAGCGGCAGGATGACTTTCCAGAAGACCTGGAACCAGTTCGCACCGAGCACGCGGGCAGCTGGAATGGCATCCTTCGGCATGTTCTCGAGCGCGCTGATCAGCGACAGGATCATCAGCGGCAGGAAAAGCTGCAGCAGGCCGATGAAGACGGCGGTTTCGGTGAAGAGCAGGCGCAGCGGCTCCGGACTGAGACCGAGGCCGGTGATGGCTTCATTGACGATGCCGGTGCGGCCGAGAATGACGATCCAGGCATAGGTGCGCGCAACCGGCGAAATCATCAGCGGCAGGGTGATGAGGCCGATCATGCGCCCCTTGCCCTTCGGAGGAAGATTGACGATCGCAAAAGCGGCGGCATAGCCGATGATGGCCGACACCGCCGTCACCTCAAGCCCCAGACGGAAGGTGCGGAAGAAGACGGTGCGGTTCAGCGTTTGCGAGAAGAAATCCGTATAGGCGGCAAGCGTCCAGGCGCCGCCGATGCGAAAACCTTCTGAGAGCAGGATCGCTACAGGCAGCAGAAAGACCACGGCGGCGAAGATCGCGGCCGGCAGGGCAAGCGCCAGGGCTTCTGCGCGGTTCTGAAACATGAGACGCCTTTCGAGCGGAGGAGGGGTCGGTCCCGACCGATGCCGGGACCGATTTCAGCAGCGGCTTACTGGCCGACCTTTTCGTTCCATTCCTTCAGCCAGCCATTGCGGTTGTCGAGGGCGGCTGCGGAGGGGATCAGCTTCAGGCTCTTGGCGGTGTCTTCGCCGTAGGTGATGTTGTTGGCGACCTTGTCGGAGACCTTGACCTCCTTGTTCGCCGGGCTGTCGATCAGCTTTTCCGCGAGCTTGGTCTGGACTTCGGTCGAGAGCCAGAAATCCATGAACTGCAGGGCAAGATCCYGGTTCTTCGAACCCTTGGTCAGCACCAGCACATTCATGCCGCCGGTCTGGCCTTCCTTCGGCGTTGCCCAGGCAACGGGAACGTTGAGTTTGGTAAAGCCTGCCCAGGAGAAGCGGCCGATCGGTGCTGCCCAGATTTCTTCCTGCTGCATGAGCTGCACGAGCTGGGAGGACTTTTCATAGAAGGTGACGATCTCGTCCTTTTTTTCGCCGAGCGCTTCGATCGGTGCCTTCAGGTCCGGCGTGTCCTTGCCGAGCGCGAGGCTAAGCATATAGAGCGCCGGCGGCCCCTGGTTGGTCGTGACGTTCGGGAAGGCGACGTGACCGACATATTCGGGCTTCAAGAGGTCAGCCCAGGACTCGATCTTCATCTTGTCCGCGCGATAGGCGATCGAGGTGGCGTAAAAGGTGTAGCCGACGCTCATGCCGTCGCCGTTCGGATCCTTGGCGACATCATAGAGCTTGGAGAAGTTTTCGAGCTTGGACGTATCGACCTTGTCGATCAGGCCGGCGCGGGAAGCGGCAAGGCCGTCAGCCATGGAGACAGCGGCGAGATCGACCACCGGATTGGCTTTGTTGGCTTCCATCTTGGCGATGCGCTCGACGCTGTTGCCGGTTTCGACAACGAGCTTGCAGCCGCACTTGGCTTCGAAGGGATCGTAGACGATCGTCTTGTAGTCATCCTGGGCGAAGGCGTAGACGGAAATCGTGAGCGTGCGTTCCTGTGCCGCGGCGCCGAGGGGGGACAGTGCGGCGAGCGCCACCGATGCAATAAGAGCTTTCTTCATTCTATAAGTTCTCCATCTCTGAGGTTTTTGGTGCCGGGTTCGCGAGCCCGGATGACTGGCGGATGATGAGCTGCATGGGCACGCGTTCGGTCTCCGCCGTAACCAGCACGCCGTCTCGTGTGCCGCTTTCGTTTATTCTGTCGACCAGTGCCGAGACGGCGATTTCGGCGATGGTATCCATGTCCATTCTCACTGTCGTCAGCGAAGGGGTGACGACAGGCGACCAGATGAGATCATCGAAGCCGGTGACGCTGACATCAGCGGGCACGCTGATCCCCTCCTGCTGCAGTTCGGTCAGCGCGCGCAGCGCCTGCAGGTCGGAGAGGGCGGCAAAGGCGGTGAAGCCCTGACGCGCCCTTTCCGCAAGGCCCAGCCGGCAACCGGCGCCCGTCTCGTTCTCCAACCGCTCGATCCAGAGCGTTTCGGAGCGCATGCCGGGCTGCAGGCCGGCCCTGATGCCGCCGGCTCTGTCGTTCTGGACATTGGATTCGTGATTGTTGCCGATGATCAGGATCTGCTTGTGGCCGAGACCGGCGAGATGGGCGGCGATTTCCTTGCCGCCCTGCCAGTGGTCGGCGGCGACCGTATTGCCGGGTGTGGAGGCGGTATCGATGACCGCGACCGGGCAGCTTGCGGCGGAAATGCGGGTGGCGCGGCGCGGTACGACCACCATGCCGTCAACGCCACGCTCCACCAGCCGGTTGATCGCCTCGGTCTGCGCCGTGATATCGCCGCGGGAGTCGGCGATCAGCACGCCGTAGCCTGCAGCGGATGCAGCATATTCGATGGCCTGGGCGATCTTCGGAAAGAGAGGATTGGCAATGTCGGGCAGGACAAGGCCGAGCACGCCGCTGCGGCCGGTGCGCAGCGCCCGGCCGGCCTGGCTCGGCACATAACCGAGTTCAGCAGCATGCGTGCGAATTCTTTCAATCAGGGCGTCGGAAACCCGGCCCTTGCCGGAGAGCGCATTCGAGACCGTGGCAACAGAGACGCCGAGCGACGTCGCTATCCTGCTGAGGTTGGGTCCCGGGCGTTGTGAAGCCATTGTTTCGAAGTGCTGCGCTTAATCGTTTAATCAACTGCATAGCGTAGCGATTGCGGCTTGTCGAATCCAAATTCCTTCCATGCGCATATTATCTATCCCGGCAGATATTCACGCAAAGAAAAAGCCCCGCGGAAAACCGCGGGGCTTCGGAATAACACTATGCGAGGAGCTTAGCTGCCCTTGGTAACCTTGACCGGTCCCGGACCGGTGGTCTTGCCGCCCGGAGCGAAGCCGCCACCGGTTGCGATGTTGAGCGCAGCGTAATCCTTCGCCATCTGCTGAACAGCGGCGGCAAGGCTTGCCTGAGCGAGAGAGACCTGACGCTGGGCGTCGAGAACGTCGAGCAGCGAGGAAGCGCCGTCCTTGTAGGATGCCGTCGAAAGCTCGAGGGTTTCCTGCGTCGTCCGGACCTGGGCGCGCAACGCATCAACCGTCTGGGCATCACGGCGAACGGCCGAAAGGGCATCCTCGACCTGCTGGATTGCCGTCAAGACGGTCTGTTTCCAGGCGAGATAGGATGCGACTGCGTCGGACTTGGAAACGTCGACATTCGCGCGCAGACGCCCACCATCGAGGATCGGCAGGTTCAGCGTCGGGCCGAAGGACCATGCCGACAGGCCACCGTGTATGCCGCGCTGGTTGATGTAGCTCGGCGAGATCGAACCGGACAGCGAGATCGACGGGTAGAGCTGAGCCTCTGCGACACCGATCTGGGCAGTAGCGGCGGCGAGGTTGCGCTCGGCCTGGCGAATATCTGGACGGTTGCGGATCAGGTCGGCCGGAATGCCGGAATTGATGCCGCCGCGGAAAGTCGGCTGGCCGGAGCCACGCAACAGTTCATCAACCATCGAACCGGCCGGCTGGCCGAGGAGGGTGGCGATATGATGGGCCGAAACGCGGATGTTGGTTTCGAGGCCGGGGATTTCTGCGAGCGTCGACTGGACAAGACCCTCAGCCTGCACGACGTCGAGGCGGGATGCCGCGCCTGCATCAAGCTGGAACTTGGTGAGGTCGTAGGTTTCCTGACGGGACTTCAGGTTAGCCTTCGAAAGCGTCAGACGCTGCTGGAAGAAGCGCAGATCAATGTAGGTTGAGACAAGGTCCTGGATGTAGGACAGCTTGGCGATGTCGGCACCCGCGTAAGCGGAATCAAGCGAGGCGAGGGCGCTTTCCTTGCTGCGCCTGTAGAGCCCGAACAGATCGAGCAGCCAGGACAGGGAAAGCTGTCCAGCGCTGGTGTTGCGGGTGTTAAACTGGTCGCGCAGCTCGCCGGTCTGGCCGCTGACCGTGTGGGAAGCGCCAACATCGAGGGCGGGCAAGGCACCGGCGCCGGCGATGGTCACGTTGGCGGATGCGGAATTGATACGCTCGATCGCTTGTTGAATCGTCAGGTTCTGGCTAAGTCCGGTCTGGACAAGGCTGTCTAGCTTGCGGTCATTATAGGCAGTCCACCAGGCCGTGGTAGCGACATCGCCGATGTTCTTTTTGCCACCTTCACTGAATTTTCCAGGAAGCGCCATTTCAGGAGGTACGTGATCAGGGCCTACTACACAGCCCGACAGCAATAACAATAGCGCCGGTGTGGCATAACGAAGAGATACCATGCATTTCATCCTGTAACTCGAGCAAGTCAATTCTTGTCCGAAGCGTCATGCTTCACTATCGGCCTGACGCGCCTCGTTCCTTACGCTAAACACATGCCGAAGCAGTCCGTGCGCAATGTAGCAATCCGGAAAGCTTTCTCACAGTGCATTTATATCACACTCCCGCCTCATTTTTTTGCCGTGTGGCAAAGATGCGGCGGATCACGACGAAGAAGGACGGCACGAAGAAAATGCCGAGCGCCGTCGCCGAAAGCATGCCCCCGAGCACGCCGATGCCGATCGCATTCTGGGCAGCGGAACCCGCGCCCGTTGCGATGGCCAAAGGCACGACGCCGAGAATGAAAGCCAGAGAGGTCATGATGATCGGGCGCAGGCGCAGCCTTGCTGCTTCCAGCGTTGCCTCGAAAAGCCCCATGCCCGTCTCCATTCGATCTTTTGCGAATTCCACGATCAGGATCGCGTTCTTCGCGGCAAGGCCGATGGTCGTGAGCAGGCCCACCTTGAAATAGACGTCGTTCGCCTGCCCGAAGAGCGTTGCTGCGGCAAGCGCGCCGAGCACGCCGACCGGCACGGCCATGATGACCGAGAACGGGATCGACCAGCTCTCGTAAAGCGCAGCCAGGCAGAGGAAGACGACGAGAACCGAAATCGCGTAAAGCATCGGTGCCTGCGAGCCGGAGAGCCGCTCCTGATAGGAGATGCCCTGCCAGGCGACCGTGTAGCCGCCGCCGAGCTGTTCGGTCAGGGCTTCCATCTCGTTCATGGCTTCACCCGAGGAGACGCCAGGAGCTGCCGCTCCGTCGAGCGGGATAGCACTGACGGCGTTGAAGCGAGCGAGCGACGGCGCACCATCAACCCATTGGGTTGTCGTGAAGGCGGAGAAGGGCACCATCTCGCCCGCGTTGTTGCGGGCATACCAGTGGTTCAGATCGGTCGGCTGCATGCGGAAGGGTGCGTCGCCCTGCACGTAAACTGGCTTGATCTCACCGTTCAGCGTGAAATCGTTGACGTCGCGGCCGGTGAAGATGATCGACAGCATGGAGTTGACCGAGGCGAGGTCGACACCCATGGCGCCGATCTTCTCCTGATCGATCAGGATCTTCATCTGCGGCTCGACTTCCTTGTTATTCGAACGAAGTGCCACGACCTTGCCGGTGGCGCCAGCCATCTGGATCAGCCGCTTGGAAGCGGCCGTCAGGGCTTGATTGCCATGACCACCGGTATCCACCAGATACATGGAGAAGCCGCTCGACACGCCGAGACCCTGGATCGCGGGCGGCAGCAGCGCAAAGACCTGCGCCTCGCGGATCGTGAAGAAGTTCTTGAGAGCCCGGTTGACCACCGACTGCGCACTGAGATTGGGATCGGTGCGCAGCGAGAAGTCCTTGAGCTTGGTGAAGACGATGGCGCTGTTCTGGCCCGAACCGTTGAAGCCGAAGCCGAGCGCGCCGAAGACGGAATCCACCGCATCCTTCTCGTTTTCACGGAAGTATTTTTCGACCTTTTCAACGACGGCCTGCGTCTGCTGCGTGGTGGAGCCCGGCGGCGTGGTGACGATGGTCAAGAGCACGCCCTGGTCTTCCTGCGGCAGGAACGAACTCGGCAGGCGCGAGAAGAGATAGGCGCAACCGACGCCGACCAGCAGGAACACCAGCATGACGCGGACCGGCCGCTTCAAGAGGTAGCCGATGGTGCCGACATAGCCGTTGGTCGAGCGGGTGAAGTTGCGGTTGAACCAGTCGCCGATGCGATGCTTCTTATGCTCGTTGACCGGCTTCAGCATCGTGGCGCAGAGCGCAGGCGTCAGCACGATGGCGACGAGTGCGGACAGTAGCATGGCCGAAACGATGGTGATGGAGAACTGGCGATAGATGATGCCGGTCGAGCCGCCGAAGAAGGCCATGGGAATGAAAACGGCGGTCAGCACGAGAGCGATGCCGACGATGGCACCGGTGATTTCACCCATCGACTTCTCGGTCGCTTCAAGCGGCGAGAGCTTTTCCTCCGACATGATGCGTTCGACATTTTCCACGACGACGATGGCGTCGTCGACAAGAAGGCCGATCGCCAGCACCATGGCAAACATCGTCAGCGTATTGATCGAATAGCCTGTTGCCGCAAGGACGCCGAAGGTGCCGAGAAGCACGACGGGAACGGCGATGGTCGGGATCAATGTCGCGCGCAGATTCTGCAGGAAGATGAGCAGGACCACGAAGACGAGCACGATCGCCTCGATCAGCGTATGCACGACCTTCTCGATCGACAGTTCGACGAAGGGGGTCGTGTCGTAGGGATAGGTGATCTCGACGCCTTCCGGCAGGCCACGGCCGATTGTTTCAAGGGCGGTGCGGACACGGGCGGCGGTATCGATGGCGTTTGCGCCAATCGCAAGGTTGATGGCGAAACCTGATGATGGCAGGCCATTATAGCGCGAACTGCCACCATAGCTTTCCTGACCGATCTCGACACGGGCGACATCGCTGAGGCGGACGGTCGAACCGTCCTTTTCCACCTTCAGGATGATGTGCTCGAAATCCGCGACGGTGGTGAGCTGGCTCTGTGCGGTGATGGTCACGTTGATCTGCTGGCCCGGGACAGCCGGCTGGGCGCCGAGCGAGCCGACGGAGACCTGGGTGTTCTGTGCCTGGATGGCCGAGGTCACGTCGCCGGGGGTAAGCTGGTATTTCTGCAGCTTGAACGGATCCAGCCAGACGCGCATGGCGTAGCCGGAGCCAAACACATTGATGCTGCCCACGCCTTCCAAGCGCTGGATCTGGTCCTCGATCGAGGTCGACATGATGTTGCCGAGGTCGACGGAGGTGCGCTTGCCGTCCGTCGAGACCAGCGAGCCGACGAGAAGAATGCTCGAGGTGGAGCGCGTGACGCTGATGCCGGCATCGATGACATCGCCTGGGAGCTGCGACTGGACGAGCTGCAGCTTGTTCTGCACCTGCACCTGCGCGATGTCAGGATTGATGCTGGTCCCGAAGGTCAGAGAGATGCTGGCTGAGCCTGTCGATGAGGTCGAGGTCATGTAGGTCAGGTCATCGAGACCGGTCATGCCGTCTTCGATGATGGTGGTCACCGATTTTTCGACCGTCTCGGCGCTTGCGCCGCGATAGCTGGTGTTGATGCGGACCGTGGTCGGCGCAATGTCCGGATATTGCGAGATCGACAGCGTGAAGATGGCGAGCAGACCTGCGAGCATGATAGTGATCGCAATGACCCAGGCGAAGATCGGTCGTCGGATGAAAAACTTGGCCATCGGTTATTCCTGTACGGCTGGGACGGTGACGATACGAAAGTGCCTGCGCATCACTTTGCTGCGGGCTTCTGTTCGCCTCCGGCCACGGGCTGATCGGCAGGGACAACCACTCCGTTGTCGTTGATCTTCATTGGAGCCGGCTTTACCGGCATGCCTGATACAATCGACTGCAGGCCGCTGACGATCAGCTGATCGCCGTCCTTCACGCCTTGCGTCACCAGCCAGGAATTGTTGGAGGGTGTGGCATTTTCGAAGACACGGGTCTCGACCTTGCCCTCGGCGGAAATGAACTGTGCGGTCAGGCGGCCGTTGGCATCGCGAGTTGTTGCAAGCTGCGGCAGGGAATATCCGGCTTCAGCACCGAGCTCGACTGTGGCGCGGACATACATGCCCGGCAGGACGACGCGGTCCGGATTTGGGAAAACCACGCGAATGATGAAGGTGCCGGTCGTTTCGCTGACGACCTGCTTCGACATGTCGAGCTTGCCCTTCTGATTATATTCACGGCCGTCTTCAAGGATCAGCCGGAACGCGATGTTGTTGTCCTCGCCCTTGACCTCGCCGGCAGCGATCGCATCGCGCAATTTCAGCAGGTTGGTGCTCGATTCCGTCAGCGAAATGTAGATCGGATCGAGCTGGCGGACGGTGGTCAGTGCGGTCGACTGGTTGGCCGCAACGACGTTGCCGATGTTGTAAGCCGTCTGGTCGATGATGCCGTCGAAAGGGGCCGTGATCTTCGTGTGATCGAGGTCGATCTGCGCCGCGGTCAATGCCGCCTTTGCGGATTCGACCTCTGCATTTGCCTGGGCAAGGGCCGTGCGGGCGGTTTCGAATTCGATCTGCGTTGCGCCGCTGCCGACCAGACGCTGGTAGCGATCGAAATTGCTCTGGGCGCTCGGCACACTTGCCTGAGCTTTGGAAATCGTAGCCTGGGCCTGCTCGACTGCTGCGCGGTAGGCGGCATCGTCGATTTGATAGAGCAGGTCGCCCTTCTTGACTTCGCCGCCTTCCTTGAACGCGATTTCACGGATGATGCCGTTTACCTGCGGGCGGATATCGGCCACCTGGAAGGCTTCGGCGCGGCCGGGCAGGATCGTGGTGATCGGATAGGTACCCTTCTTCAGCGTGACCACACCGACCGGGGCAGCCTGCTGGGCAGCGCCGCCTGCGCCTGCATTGCCGGCGGGCTTGCTGCCGCTCTCGTTGCAGGCGGCGAGGCCCATAACCAGCAAGAGGGCCGAGGAGACGATGAGGGCACGCCTGGTCATGCTGAATTCCTGTGCGGTTGGCAGTAGCGGTTCAATCGCCGGCCCTATGAGGCGCCGCTCTATATAAGAGTGATGATTGATCCGGAAACAGATGCCGTTATCCGATATTAAGAAAAGCTTTACGAAGTGACGTAATTCAGCAATCGTCACTTAGCAAGGGTTATTTTGCAGTGCGGCATCCACGAAACACACGATTTTTTCCGCACGGTGAACAAGTGTGTTTTTGTCGTCCTTGGCAATGAGAATGGGATGCAGAACACAGGCCAGAACGTCTGCAACGGTGCGGGCTGCCACGTCCGTATTGTCGCAATGGTAATTGCCTTCGGCCACGCCTTCGCGAATGATCTCGCCGAGCTTCTGCTCTATCCGTTCGCGATAGCGATGACCGGCGTCAAGCTTGGCGTCGATCGTTGAGATCACCATTTCGAAAATGTAGGGGTTCTGCTGGATGTCCTGCAGATGACTGTCGAGCAGGCGCAGGACGAAGCTCAGCAGCTGCTCCTTAGGCGGCAGGCTGGTGTCGACGGCCGCGAAGCGCTCCGTGGCATTGCCTAGATGGCGCTCGGCAATCGCATCGACAAGCACCGCCTTTGATTGAAAATGCTTGAAAACATTGGCCGGCGACATGTGCAGCGACGAGGCGATATCGGCGATGGAAACTGCGACGAAGCCGCGCTGGCGAAACAGTGTCTCCGCCATCGAGAGGATATCCTCCCTGGTCTCTTCGGCCTTGCGTCTGGGCCTGCGTGCCATCTGTCCCCCGCCGGGCTCGGCCCGGCACCCCTTTTTTCCGATGCTAGCGCGATTGGTTGAAAGGCTGCAAGCAGGCTCGCAGCTTTGTCTTCAACGGTTCAGGAAAAATAGGGCGTGAGATTTGCCCGGACACGCGCCGCTGGCGTTTCGCCGCGGTCGTCGGGTACAAAGCGTTCACCGGTGATCCATTCATAGGCTTTGATATAGACGGCCGAGGTCTGCTCGATCAGCTCGACCGGAATTTCCGGAATTTCATCCTTGTAGGGGTCGCAGCGCTCGACCACCCAGGCGCGCACGAAGTCCTTGTCGAAGCTGTCCGGCCGCTTTCCGGCTTCGAAGGCAGCGGGATAGGTTTCCGCCACCCAGTATCGGCTGCTGTCGGGCGTATGGATTTCGTCGGCGAGAATGATGTTGCCATTCTCGTCCGTGCCGAATTCATATTTGGTGTCGACAAGGATCAGGCCGCGTTTTGCCGCCATTTCCTGGCCGCGGGCGAAAAGCGCCAGGGCATATTTGGAAAGCGTTTCCCACTGCTCTTTCGTCAGCAGTCCGCGGCTGATGATTTCGGCCGGCGTCAGCGGCTCGTCGTGGCCGCCGTCGAATTCCTTGCTGGTCGGCGTGATGACCGGCTCGGGAAGAATCTGGTTGTCGCGCATGCCGTCGGGCAGGCGCATGCCGTACATCTCGCGCTCACCCTTCTTGTAGAGCGTCAGGATCGAGGTGCCTGTCGTGCCGGCTAGATAACCACGCACGACGATCTCGACCGGAAGAATGTCGAGCCGCTTGCCGATGACGACGTTCGGATCGGGATAGTCGAGAACGTGATTGGGGCAAATGTCCTTCGTTGCCTCGAACCAGTAGCGGGCCGTCTCAGTCAGCACCTGTCCCTTGTAGGGAATGCAGGTCAGGATGCGGTCGAAGGCGCTTAGCCTGTCGGTGCTGATGATGATGCGCCGCCCATCCGGAAGATCGTAATTCTCGCGCACCTTGCCACGGTAGTAGTTCGGCAATTCCGGGAAATGGGCTTCGGAGAGAATACGCACGGTGGCTGGCTGTCCTTCTATCGGCTTAGACTGTCCCTGCTCTAGTTTCATTGCCGGGGAAGTCAAGCAAGGGCTCATTCAAAGCCAGAAGAGGGCGATGAGAATGAGCGTGACTATATAGCCGGTGAGCGTCAGCGGCCAGCCGGCGCGCAGGAAATCGCCGAAGCGGTAGCTGCCGATGCTCATCGACAGGGTATTGTTGTGATGGCCGAAGGGGGTCAGGAAATCCTGCGAGGCGCCTGCGGCTACCGCGATTAGATAGGCCTGCGGCGGCTGCTGGCCGGCTCTTGCAAATTCCAGTGCAATCGGCGCAAGCACGATTGCGACCGTCGCGTTGTTGACGAAGGGCGTCAGCGCCATGGCGAGAAACAGAACGAGTGCAATGCCCCACAGAGGATGGCTGATCGGGAAGGCCAGGCTCAGCCATGCTGCGATGGTCTCGGCCGTGCCCGTTGTTGCGACCGCCTGGCCGATCGGGATCATTGCGGCGAGCATGATGATGATTGGCCAGTTGAGATCCGCCATTGCATGGCGAATGTTGAGATAGCCGGGCAGTGCAAGCGCCAGCACCACGAAGGCAAGAGCAATATCGGGGCGTAGGCCGAAGGCGGAAGCGACAACGCCGCAGGCAAAGATTGCAAAAGGCTGCCATGAAGCCGACGATCCGGAGGAGGGGGCTGCGGAGGCAAGCGGCAGGCATTCACACTCTTCCAACGCCTCAGCTATCGCCGCTTTCGGGCCTTCCAGCACCAATATGTCGCCGATCGAAAGCTGCAGATCCGCAAAGCGTCCTTCTATGCGGGGAGAACGCATCGACAGTGCCGAGATCGTGACCCCGCGATTGCGGAAGACCTCGAGTGAGGCGATGCGGGAGCCGACGACCGTGCTTTCCGGCATGACGACGGCTTCGATGCTGACGAAATCCGGCTGCAGTCCGTGCGGATGGGCGTCTGGCACCAGCGCTTGCGAGGTGGCCAGATCCGCGAAGACCGAATCCGCGCCCTGCGCCAGCAGAATATCGCCCGGCTGAATGACCGATTGTTCGAGCGGGCCAAAGACGAAACCCCTGTCGCGGATCAGGGCATGCGGCTGGATGCCGAAACGCTCGGGACATTGGGCAAGTGTTACGCCGACGAGCGGCGAATGCTCGGGAATGCTGCGCTCCACGACGATGCGGCGGGCCGGCGGAGTTGGCACTTCCGCGGCCTCATCCGGCTCCGAAAACAATCGCTGCACGATCAGCGCGATCAGCAGGATGCCTGTTATGGCGACCGGAAGCCCAACATAAGCGAAGTCGAAGAAGCGGAAACCTTTGCCGGTGGTTTTTTCAAGCGCATCGCTGACGAGAAGATTGGCGGGCGTACCGATCAGTGAGGCGAGACCGCCGAGAAGAGCGGCGAAGGAGATCGGCATCACGAGCTGCCGTCGCGGAATGCTCATGAGCGTGCTCAGCCGCAACGCCAGCGGCAAGCTGATCGCAAAGGCACCGATATTGTTCATGAAGATCGAGATGAAACCGGTCAGGGCGGAGACGCCTGTTACGACCCGGAAATGCGAGAGACCCGATGCCACGAAGCGCTCGGCGAGGCTGTCAAAGAGTTTGGTGCGCGCCAGTACTTGGACAGTCAGCAGGATTTCGACCACGGTGACGACGACAGGGCTCGCGAAGCCGGCAAAGATGCTATCGGCGGGATAGAGGCCGAGCAGATAGCCCGCAAGCAATCCGCCGATCGAGACAACTTCCATGCGCAGGCGGTCGAGGGAGAACAGGAAGAGCATCGCCACCAGCAGGATCAGGAGGGCTGCTTGCTCAAGCGTCATCGGTGGTTCCTGTCTTCGATCACACGCCGAATGTAGCTCTTCGTCCAGCACTGTATAGCCTGTTCAGACGAAAAAATGATCGGTCCTCACATGTGATCTTGATGTCGCTCAGGCAGGTCTGCGCCATTTTCCTTCGGCTGTCCGCTCTAGGATGGGCGTGGCAAAAACGCCTTTCGTGCGTGCCTGCCATTGAGGACCTGCGGCGTCGAGTTTGGCGCGCCAGCGGTCCGATTGCAGCATGGCCGCGCCAATGATGACGGGTTCTGTGCCGCAGCTTGCGAGCAGATCGAGACCTGCGATGATCGACGTCCCGCTCGATATGACGTCATCGATCAGCGCGACACGGCGTCCTTCCAGGAGGGGTAGCATGCGCGGATCGACATAGAGCCGCTTCTGTTGTTCCGGCGTGGTGATCGATGAGAGGGCGACCGACAGTTCGTCGCGATACCAGAATTTGCGGGAGGTGCCGAGCGGCACATAACGGCTGTGGCCGAGCTTCTGGGCAACGGCCGCCGCAAGCGTCAGGCCGAGTGTCGGCAGGCCGGCGACGACATCGATGCCTGATGGTTCCATCTTTGCCGCAAGGTTTTCGGCGAGCACATCCAGCACCGCAAAGCTTGCCTGATTGACGATCAGCGAGGCCAGCGCATGCTCACCATCCGAAAGTACCCGGATCGGCAGCCGCAACTGCCTGCCATCTTCCAGTTCCGCTATAAAGAAGGAGGTGAAATCGTCGCCCGTTTCGAAACTGCCCGGCGGATGGATCTCCTGCCAGAAATCATGCGGCTTCATCTCGTTCATTCTCAATCCCGTATTGCCTTGCCGGTACCGACCTTCCGGCGAAGGTCTTTCAGTTCAGTTTCAGTCAGCGCCCTGACCGATCCCTTCGGCAGGTCGCCAAGCTCCAGCCCACCGATCGCGACACGCACGAGCCGCAGGCAGGCGATATCGAGCGCCTCCAGCATCCGGCGGATCTGCCGGTTGCGGCCCTCCTGCAATTCCACTTCGATCCAGGAATTGCGGTCGCCCGCGCGCAGCTTGCGGGCAGCGGTGGCGCGCAGCAGTTCGCCGTCATGCCGAAGACCTGACATCATCGCCGCCAGCATGTCGTCATCGGCGATCCGATCGATCTGCACATGGTAGGATTTCGAGACGTGGGTGATTGGATCGAGCAGCGTCTGGGCGAATTCCGTATCGTTGGTAAAGAGCAGCAGCCCCTCGCTCGCCTTGTCGAGCCGACCGACAGGAGAGAGGTGCGGGACATCAAAATCGGCCAGACAGTCATAGACGGTCGGGCGACCTTCCGGATCATGACGCGTAGTCACAAGGCCGCGTGGCTTGTTGAGCATCAGGTAAATCCTGGCCTCCGCGACGATCTCTTCGTCATCGACCTTAATAACGGCGGTCGAAAGATCGACCCATGCCGAGGGATCTGTGACAATGCGATCACCGACCGCGACCCGGCCCTCAGCGATCAACCGTTCGGCCTGCGTGCGGGAACAATAGCCAAGCTTGGAGAGCGCACGTGGAAGCGTGACCCGCTTGCCGGCCGGTTCGGCCTGGGGTCTGTTGCGTTCGTGTGTTTTCTGCGGTGATCGCCGGCCTTTCACTTCGCCATCCCTGATGCGATTGCGAAAGCCGTTCTTTGCATGAACGACGCACGGATGCCAGCAAGTGTACTCGAAATTCTGGGGAGTAGGGGATTTCGGATGCCGAAAGAAATCATCGACGCTTTAGGCAAAGCGCAGTGGGCAAGAAGAGTTTTTCTACTGCCTCAAGGGCAGGCCATGAAACCGGCGAGTTCCTGCCGGTTCATCATAATGCCGGCTGCGGCCTTGGCCGGGTCCGGATGTGTATAGGAGAGGCTCGGCATTTCGGGCAGATCGAGCGCCTGGCGCATGTTCATAATGCCGACTGCGCGACGTCCATCGCTGGCGTCGACGCTGACTTCAACGATCAGCTTCTCTCTCTTATTGTCCATAATGTCCTCCCTTCATTTTTATGTTCCTATCAGTCGCATTAAAAATTGGTTTTTCTAAGACATAAGTGTTTACGCATCCTGCAAAAAATGGATCTGCAGGATGCGTAAAAAATGCGGGATCTGGAGCTTGGCAGTTCAACGCCACCAGTGACGCGGCTCGGGCTGCGAGGCGCCTGACAACATATAACCAGCCAGGAAGCCGATCGCGCCGGCAACCAGAAGCGCCGTTGTGGTCGCTGCCGGGTGTTCGCGGGCCGTGCCGGCGACTGCCGCACCTTCGGCCCGGATCTGGGCGACAGCGCTCTTTGCGCGGGGAAGCGCGTCTTCGTATGCCTTGCCGGCGCGGTCGCGCACTTCATAATAGGCTTCGGCGCCCTGCGCTGAAATCATCTTCTGCAGGCGGGAGACCTCCTGCTGCAGAGCGGCGATATCCTTGCTGACGGAAGTTCTGAGATCATCGGTATTGGCGGCCATGTCTGTCTCCTTTCCTTCAATGGGGAGGGAAACACGAAAAACCGCGTTAAGTTCCGAACCTTTCGCCACAATCCAATATGACGGTTGTTTGACAGTGGTGATGAGACCGGGGTTTATTCCGCGTTAACCATAAAATTGGCCAAGGCACTGTTTTTTCGTGGCCTTTCCGCGTTTTTTGGAGGGGTTCCGGATGATTTTTTATCGTCTGGTAAAAGATTGTTCGGGGATTTTGTCCCAAAGGGCGGGCTGTGGATAACTTTCCATCAGAAAATCCCTTGTCGAATCAACATGTTACAAAAATGTCAAAAAAGTTGGTTGGGTGGTGTTGACTGTTTCGATGTGAGGGGATTATAAGCCCACTCACTGAACGAGGGCGGCGGCGCTGCTGGCGACGAAGTCTTTCGTTCTAAAGAAACTCAAGCGGATTGGCCTCAAGCGGATTGGC